>NZ_BSPW01000012.1:31221-114101 GCF_030161235.1 Vibrio zhanjiangensis
TCTATCGCCAAGTGGTAAGGCAACGGGTTTTGATCCCGTCATTCCCTGGTTCGAATCCAGGTAGACCTGCCATATTCATCTCTCGATAAAAATCTTTATAAGCTATCTAACAGCCAACTAGAGATCATTCCGTCGTAAAAATCATCATAATTTAGTCATAGGTCGTACTCGTATAGTGACAGATCCTCTGGATATAATATTTATAAGTAACTGAAATACCGTCCCATTTGCAAAAATATTTACAACATAAAAAATCCAGCGAATGCTGGATTTTTACTTAAAGTCATGACTTCCTATTTTGCTAATACATCACTTTCTTAGCCTAGAAGCCCCAACGCTGAGTTGGGCGCTTGCTTTGCCTGAGCAAGAACAGAGCTCGATGCTTGAGTAAGGATCTGAGCTTTGGTCAGTGCAGTTGTTTCTTTAGCAAAATCGGTATCTTTGATTCGGCTCTTAGAAGCATTCACATTTTCGTTAATGTTATCTAAGTTACTAATCGCATGACCGAAACGGTTTTGGAAAGCACCTAACTCTGCACGATGGCTATCTACAAACTGCAGTGCAGTATCTACAATGGCAACCGCTTCTTGAGCTCCAGCTACAGAGGTAATATCAATAGTATCAACAGTCACTGCCTCGGCTGCGCCAAAGTTGAGTTCACCAGCCAATGAGCCTCCAAAGGTAAGGTTACCATCAACTTTATTGTTACCTGCAAAAATCTGGATATTGCCATTGTCTCCTACAGAGGCTTTGACCATGTCGTTTTGACCATTGATATAAGTGGCCAGCTCTTCAATGTCATCACCTTCTTTTGCATTGATGGTAATGGTTTGCGCATCACCAAAGACGTCGGTAAAAGAGATAGTGAGCTCATTTGCTGCAGCATCCACTCCCCAATCTTTGTCCTTTGCGTCAGCCGCCACATACATGCTTCCGCCCATCAGCGCGTTGTCACTACGTAGATTTTCAAGCGTTAACATGACCGCTTCACCATTATCAGCACCGATCTGGAAAGATCGAGTCGCGTAGGTACCATTGAGTAGTTTATTGCCACCAAAAGATGTCGTCTCCGCAATACGGTTCAACTCATCATTTAGTGCCGTAACCTCCTCTTGAAGTGCAATACGCTCAGACTTAGAGTTTGAACCGTTTGCAGATTGTAAGGAGAGATCGCGCATCCGCTGCAGAATGTTCGTGGTTTCATTCATTGCACCTTCTGCTGTTTGCGTGATGGATATACCATCATTGGCATTTCGTACCGCGACATCTAGCCCCCGACTTTGCGAAGCTAAGCGATTTGAAATCTGCATACCCGCTGCGTCATCCTTAGCGCTGTTAATTTTAAACCCTGAGGACAAGCGTTCCATCGAGGTTTGTTGGGCTGCCGACGCGCTATTTAAATAGCGTTGTGCTGTCATTGCCGCAACGTTAGTGTTTACATTAACCGCCATAGTGGTTACTCCTATTGATTTTCCGTAGACCGGAAGTTTCGAAAGGTTTCCGACGTCTCGGTAAACCAAGTTCTCTCAAAGTACCCTTATTAGCGACGCAGAAATAATTTACTTTAGGACAAAATATAAAATTCCTTTATGTGAGCTAGGAAAACATAAATAGATTGATCGGGCTTGCAAATATTGAATCGTGAGCTAAAGATTTTGAGTTCTTGGTCGGTAGGTCCAAATGTCTATTGGGAGACTAATCCAGTTGAGATGCATTTAACTTATTGAATAAAAAGAAAAGCCCCTTTTCCTTTGAGAGAACCGGGGCTATTTTGGTTGCCATTTGGAGATCGAGAGAAATGATCACAGCCTGGCTTCCGTATGCATAGACTTGAAGTAAAAGAGCGAGTGTGAGAGAGCCCTATATACCAAGAGGTCTATGCTTGCCGGAACATCTTCACTAACCCACGTCTGGGTACTGCTAGTGAAGATATCCACTACTACTGCAATAACGAGATTGCAGAGTTTGGCAACTGTTTTGCCTGAGCAAGTATTGACGTACCTGCCTGTTGCAATATTTGTGCTTTGGTTAATGCTGTTGTCTCTTTAGCAAAGTCGGTATCTTTGATTCGGCTATTAGATGCTGCCACATTTTCTTGAATATTTGCCAAGTTATTGATGCTATGGCTCAAACGGTTTTGCTTCGCACCTAAATCAGCTCGTTGGGAATCAATATATCTAAGAGCTGCATCGACAATACCTACTGCATTTTGCGCACCACCAGCTGTTCTTACATCAATATCTCTTACTGTTGTGAGCTCACCTGGACCTCCATTGAGGCCAAGTTCGCTAGCAAGACCACCAGAAATATTTAAGTTCCCTTCTAGATTCGGCTCTGCGGCAAAAATCTGCAGCCTACCATCCTGATCAACGGATGCACTGAGCTTGTCTGTTTGACCATTGATGTAAGTCGCTAACTCTTCAATATCGTCACCCACTTTGGCAATAATATCTAAGGTAACCACCTCTCCCGCTTTAGTGGTGAATTCAAACTTGAGATCCCTTGCAGCAGCAGGGACACCCCAGTCTTTATTTTTCCCCTTATCCAGCTCCGAGATAAAAGATTGGCCGCCCATGCGTGGTTCATCTGCTCGAACACTGGTCAATCCCATGATAATGGCCTCACCAGAGCTAGCACCAATTTGGAAAGCTGACTCCCCAAATGATCCATTCAGAAGCTTACGTCCACCAAAGGAAGTGGTTTCAGCGATTCGGTTCAACTCATCTTGTAACGCGACCACTTCTTCATTCAGAGCCTGACGCTCTGAACGAGAGTTCGTGCCATTGGCCGATTGAAGCGACAAGTCGCGAATACGTTGCAAGATCAAGGTCGACTCGTTCATCGCACCTTCTGCCGTCTGAGCAATAGAAATACCATCGTTAGCGTTACGCATCGCAACATCCAGACCGCGACTTTGTGCCGTCAAACGGTTAGAAATCTGTAGGCCGGCCGCATCATCTTTTGCACTGTTTATTCTGTGCCCAGATGAAAGTCTTTCCATCGAGGTATTCAAATCATCGGTCGATTTGGTTAAGTAACGCTGGGCAGTCATTGCCGACACGTTGGTATTTACATTAATGGTCATACTCTGCTCTCCTATTGAGTTCGCAAGTGCTTGCGAAGCGGCCAGCTTAATCTCAGTTGGAAGCACTGACCGTAGATGACTTGCTAAGTAGGTCACACCTACTTAAAACCTGCTAGTTAAACTCTTGATTACAAGAATACAAGTAGTGTGCCAACTTTATACAATCAATAGAAAAATGATTTTCATATATGTTTTCAGTATCTTACCAGCTTACCATCGAGTTGATTTTCCCATGTGGTTTGCCGATACCCCATAGCGGCAATCTCCTTGCCGCTTATTTGCCACTTAGTTGCCACTGTCTACCAACAATGTTCTGACCAAGAAGCAACATCTTACCTCGCACATACGGCAGAGCTCGTATGGCAATGAAGTTAGATGTAGTTAAATAGTGTGAGATCTTTTGTCTTACCAAATGCCTTGTGAGAGGCCTGAAGGGCGCGAGAGTTTTCATTAAACTCAATAACCGCATCAGCGTAATCGAGATCTTCAAAAGTACTCTTCGACTTAGCCAATGTGAGTTTAAAGTCTTCGTGCTGTTCTTCTTGAATATCCAAAGTATTCAGTCTGGCCCCTACATCGGTTCTAGCTTCATTAAGGTGAATAAACCCAGCGTGGAACTCTTCAGTAATCTGATGTAATTTGGCAGTATTCGAGGCGTCTGATACCGAGCCTTCCGACAACAACATGGCCTGCTTAAAAGTATCGAAGAGACTGTATGTTTTTCTTGGGACTAGGGTTATTGCATCGCCTTTGGTAATTTGTCCTTTAATTTGGATACTGACATCTTCAAACTTAATCCCTGTCGAAGGGTTAAAGACATCTGCGCTAATCACAGAGCCATCACGTTCGAGTTGGTAACCAAAATTACCATCAGGCATCTCAACAAAGGTGACTTTGTAAATGGATTGATCGTCGCGATTAAAGTTGTTGGCCCGTTCAAGTAACAGCTCAGATGCGTCATTTAGCTCATACTCAGGCTCAAAGTCACCTAATGGGTTGTCAATCTCCATAAAGAGTTTGCTGCCCGGATCGTTTATCGGTATCTCCAAGCTATTCGACACTTTCATTTTGCGTTGGTAATCGTCACCCGCGTAGGAAATATTTCCATCTCTATCACGAAAGAAAGGTTGATTCTTGGGTTTAGTCCCAGCGAAAATATAATTTCCTATTTCATCTTGAACGTTCGATAAATTAAGAAAATTGTTGGCAAGTTCCTGTAATTCACGTTGCTTAGCGATGCGATCTTCAGGTGACAAGGAACCGTTTATCATTTCCATAACCGTACGCTTAGCTTCATCAGCATATTGCTCTGCGTTAGCAATGATCACTTCATGGTGTTCTAGCCGATTACGGCTCAAGGTAATGGCATCCGTAAACTGACGTAGCTGCTCACTTTGCTGACCAATGTTTTGAATATAATGCGTTGCCAAAGGCTCATCACTGGCTGTTAATAGTTTCTTACCTGATGCAAGTTGAGCTTGATTGTGATGTATTTTTGATTCCTGACGGCGGATATCATTCTGAACGGCTTCATAATTGTGGAAGCTAGAAATTCGAGTCATCATTTATCTGCCTCCTATCTCAATGCCAATATAGTATTAAAAGTATCATTAGCAGCTTGCATGATACGTGACGATGCCATATATACTTGCTGGAATTTCATCATATTGGCGGCCTCTTCGTCGAGGTTCACGCCAGAAATAGACGCGATGCGTTCTTGAGCCGACTCTTTTTCCAACCGAGATACATCTGTAAGACGCGATGCGGTCGACATCTGCAGGCCAACATCGGTATTCAAATTATGGTAAAGATCTAAAACCGTAGATTCACCATCATTTAAGTGTTTTTTGGTCTGAATATCTTGCATGTTTAACAAGTTGCCATTGTCACCTTCTGATGGGACAAGGTTTGCCGTAAACTTGTCATTAGGCAGTGCCCCTGGTGTAATAGCAAACGAGGTGCCAAGAACAGTGACCGGACCTGACGGTGGATAAGCCTGAGGTGGCAAAAGAATGTTGCCATCTGTGTCTGTCACCGCAAACTGTTGCCCATTGGGTGAAATTATCACCTCAAACTCGCGTAAATCACCAGCGTTAACAATGAAGAATTCTGCGCTACCTTGAGCAAAAGTCGTCGATGCCTCATAGCTTTGTGCTGCAATTTCTGAAGGATCATTCGTTTCCATTTTAATTTGTGCAGCGGCACTTCGAGTCGGTCTTATCAGCACTCTTTCACCAGCTTGAAGGCCGTTCTTTATATCGATCCGAATACCATCTAGATAAATGGAATCACCAATCACGGGAACGATCGATTGCTGTCCGTTAGGTCGCGTAATGTAATAATCCCCCTCCGTGAATTGCAGAGAATATTCTCCTCCGATTAAGCGGCTGAGATCTTCGATGTAAACCTCGATATCTGCTGATGAATCTGATGATGTTACCACACGAGATTTAGCAACAACCTGCGAGTTAACATCGGTAAACATCAAACCACCAATATTGCCTCTTAAATCCAATCCTTGAGATTGAAGCTGGTTAACATCATGAGAGAAAGCCGTTGTCATTCTTCCTAGTTCATCCATAAGGTAAGGAATTTTTTCATCACGCATTGATAGCATCGCCCCAATCTTGCCATCAATATCTCTGGTCGTGATTGCTTTAATCCCCTTACCCTCGATCATGGCTAATCTACGCTGATGAACATCAGGGTACCCGTCAATCATGGTGAGTTGGCTCGCCTCTGTACCAGATACCAAAGTGTGGCCATTACCGATGTGAACGTTAAAGCCCTCAGCATTTTTCCTTGGCGTAACCGTAACCTTGGTATACTCGGAGAGTTCAGCGATCAGCTTCTCGTGGGTATCCATGAGATCATTGTGAGGGCCAGGAGTGCGCATCATCAAACGATGCATATCTCTGATTTCCAACGCTAACTGGTTTACCCGCTCAACGGCAAGATCCAGCTTTTTATTCGCTATATCCGACTGTAGACGCACAGTTTCATGAAAGTCATTAAGATTTTGAGTAATGAGATCGGCCTTTTCCAATACCACTTTTCGAGCACCAACATCATTTGGGCTATCGGCAAGCGACTTTACTGCATCAAACCACTCATTGAGATTTTCAGGTATTTTTTTCGAGGCCACGGAATCTAACATGCTAGACAACATTTCTAGATTTTCTTCATCGTCAACTTTGTTAGCATGATTCGTTGTAGAAAGGTTAAGCTCATTAACGGCAAACTGGTCCCAAGAGCGGCGAACATTGTCCACATGGACACCCATACCATAGGTTTGCCCACCATATTGGTGTGGCATGTTCGTGCCTTGTATTACCGACTGACGATTATATCCCTTTGTATTTACATTAGAGATATTGTGTCCAGTGGTATTAAGTTGTCTCTGAGCCGTAAGCACGCTTTGCGCACCAAGGTTCAGTAGATCAGATGCCATATCGCCCCCAGTAAAGCCTAATAAAAGCAGTACAACTGAATGTTCTAGTTAATTACCAGCAATATATATGCCAAGAGGTTAGATACGGGGTATGAGGGGTAAGTTTAAGGGAGACATGTAATGACTTACATCTGATCAATCTGAGCTTTTACTCTCAATACTTTATCAGCATATTCAGGATCAGTGGCGTAGCCGGCCTGATGAATACCTTGTATAAAACGCTCATCACTACCTTGATGTCGAAGCGCTGTGCTGTATCTTGGGTTTTCGTTCAAGAAACGAACATAATCACTAAAGCTATCTTCAAAACTGGCATATGATCTGAATGCAGCCTTTTCCTTAACTGGAATACCTTGGTGATATTCGAGTGTTTGCGTGGCAACCTTATCGCCTAGCCATTTTTTATCAGCTTTAATATTAAATAAATTATGGCTTGTTCCACGACTATTCCCGATCACTTTTTGTCCCCATCCGGTTTCGAGCGCAGCCTGAGCTAATATCAAAGAGGAATCCACTCCAAGAGCTTGCGCTGCTTTTTCAGCGTAAGGTTTCATTGTGTGGACAAACGATCGCGGTGAGTCAAAAGGTTCTGATGCAGGACTATCAGGTCTCGTCATTGTTCTGGGGGTCGAAACTTTTCCTGATTGGCGAATGCCATCAATTTTATTCATCATGGCTTCAAAATCGACTTCTCTAGCTTTAGCATTTTGATTTTCAATCGAGCCCGAAGATAACTGTGCAACAATCATGTCAGCCAAGCCTAATGACCCAGAAGAACTTAGCTCACTAGCCATCTGCTCATCCATCATTTGACGATAAAACTGCTGATTTTGGCTATCCATTAAGCCAGATTCAAAACCAGAATTGGCGTCTCTCATTGATTTGAGTAGCATAGAGGTAAAAATGGACTCAAACTGCTTTGCTGCGGCGCTCAAGGCTTCTTTTTCATTGGTGTCATCGCCATCAACCGCTTTTTGGCGCAGTTTGTCTAGACTTGCGATATCATGGATAAATCCAACATCTTTACCACTGTTAATCATACCGCCCCCTAAATAACGATCAGTTGCCCTTCAATGGCACCAGCTTGCTTTAATGCCTGTAAGATGGCCATTAAATCCGAGGGAGCAGCACCCACCTCGTTGACAGCTCGTACCAGCTCATCAAGAGTCAAACCTGGTTCAAATTTGAACATCTTTCCTTGCTTTTCTGTGACTTCGATTTCTGAGTCAGGTGTCACTACCGTCTCCCCACCACCAAATGCGTTAGGCTGACTGACGTTCAAGTTTTCTTTTATCGCCACTGTCATACCGCCATGGGTCACTGCAGCAGGCTTTAAGCGCACATGTTTACCCACCACTATCGTTCCAGTGCGTGAGTTAACGATTATCTTGGCAGCACCTTCGGCTGGATCAAACTCTAAGTTTTCAATCACCGAAAGAAATGAAACTCGCTGTGACACATCGCGTGGAGCTCGCACTTTAACCGATGTAGCATCAACCGCTTGCGCCATTTGAGGTCCTAAGAAATTATTGACGGCATCCGCCATACGCTGTGCTGTAGTAAAATCTGATTCGAGAAGATTGAATGTAATAAAATCACCACGACCAAAAGGTGAAGGCACTTCTCGTTCAACGATGGCACCATTAGATATCATGCCTGCGGTTGGGTTGTTTCCGACAATTTTTGAGCCATCCGCTCCCGTGGCACTAAAGCCACTAACAACAAGGTTGCCCTGTGCAACGGCATAAATTTGCCCGTCAACGCCTTTGAGCATAGTTTGCATTAGTGTCCCGCCCCGAAGACTCTTAGCAGCACCAATAGAAGTTACCGTAACATCAATCGTTTGCCCTTGCTTGGCAAAGGCGGCAAGCTCTGCAGTAACAATAACTGCCGCAACATTTTTGGATTTTGGTTTAGTGCCAGCAGGAAGCTGGATTCCAAAATTGTCTAACATGGCATTAAAGCTTTGGTCAGTAAAAGGCGTTGATTCCCCCGTTCCGGGTAATCCTGTTACCAAGCCATATCCAACCAGTTGGTTGGCTCGCACACCAGCCACTTGCGAGATATCTTTTATTCTTGCTGCGTTAGCTTGCGTTGCAACCATTGTCATGCTGGTTAACAGTAGTAGTAATATTTTCATCAGGTTACCTTTCACTCGATACCTCTACGTCAAAACATCGACGTCAGCAAAAACTATAATGCCACATTAAAGAATCGTGCCAAAAATCCAGGTTCTTGCATATCTTGTTGAGTCCCAGTGCCTGAGTACTGGATTCTAGCGTTGGAAATACGGTTTGACGCGATTGTATTTTCGTAAGAAATATCATCAGGCCGTATGGTGCCACTCAGCCTAATATACTCATCACCAGTATTAAGCGATAACCACTTTTCACCCCGAATAACCAGATTACCGTTAGCAAGTACCTCAATCACTTCAACTGTAATCGAACCAGATATACTGTTACTTTGATTCGCTGCAGCACTACCACTGAATGAGTTGTCATTACTTAAATTATAGGAGAAGTTATAATCTCCAATATTGAGTTGCTGACCACCGACTTCGAGCGGATCCATCGATGCATCGTTATTTTTGGAAAGATCGGCATCAGCACTTTTTGCCGCTTTAGTATTCTCATTCAAAGTAACAGTAATGATATCACCAACATCGCGAGGCTTAGAGTCATCATACAAGCTAGATGTGCGCGAGGTGTTAAATAAAGATCCCGTTTCAGCCGCGTAATGTTCTGGCTGATTTTTAGGGTGAATAGGAGCCCATGCGGGATCGCCAGCAACGGGATCGGTTCGGCCACGTAATGAATCTATAATGCCCGAGCTTTCATCCTCTGTCTTATCACCTTCAACCGCATCAACAGTGGTCGTTCCCTGAACAATATCAGAGGTTTCTATCGGGGCTTCCAACATAGAGCAACCTGATAGCACAGCCAGTAAAATAATCGTCAGTATTCGGCTCATAAAAAACTCCTTATTGCCCCTGCGTTACAATTGCTGGTTAACAAAGCCCATCATTTTGTCGACCGCCGAAATGACTTTAGAGTTCATCTCATAGACTCGCTGCGCTTCAATCATATTCACCAGCTCTTCTGTCACATTGACATTGGAGGTTTCGAGCATAGATTGACGAATATCACCGAAACCATCAAAACCAGGAACCCCTTCTTGCGGATCACCACTCGCTCCCGTTGGCAGATATAAGTTCTGACCAATCGGCTCAAGTCCACCAGGGTTAATAAAGTCAACCGTCGTTATTTGCCCAAGCACTTGGTTTTCTTGCTGTCCACGTATACGAACAGACACCTCACCATCAGTACCAACAGTAATACTGATTGCATCTTCGGGAATGGCAATTTCAGGATCTAATGGGTAGCCAGCTCCCGAGGTAACAATGACACCTTCGTCATTGACCGTAAACTGGCCATTGCGACTGTATCCAATGTTGCCATCTGGCATCAATATCTGGAAAAAGCCATCGCCTTCGATCATCATATCTAAGCTATTGTTTGTCGTTTGTGTGTTGCCCTGAGTATGAACTTTTTGTGTGGCCACCACCTTGGAACCAGCTCCAAGCATCAAACCACTTGGTAGCTCAGTATTTTGTGAAGACTGCCCACCAGGCTGATTAATGTTTTGATAGAACAAATCTTCAAATACAGCTCGGCTCTTTTTGTAACCAACGGTTGAAGCATTGGCCAAGTTGTTTGAAATTGTTTGTATATTAGTTTGCTGAGCGTCTAAGCCAGTCTTACTTACCCATAATGCCGGATGCATATCTCTCTCCTAATCCTTTGGTTAGCTCATACGAAGCAAAGTATCTGAGGCTTTGTCCATATCTTCCGCTGTACTCATCATTTTGACCTGCATTTCAAACTGACGTTGTAAGTCAATTAGGTTGGTCATTTCCCCGATAGCGTTAACATTGCTGCCTTCCAACGCGCCCGTCAGCAGCTTGACATTGGCATCCATTTCATATTCCGCATTTGGGTCCTTAGCACGAAATATTCCATTCACATCCTTGTATAGTGATCGGTTATCGGTGCCGGTTAGCTTAATTCTATCGACAATTTCAATTGCGTCTGCCGGCGCTCCTTGAGGCACAACGGATATAGTGCCGTCACTGCCAACTTCAATTTTGCTAACAGGGATGGGAACAGTAATTGGAGCACCTGTCTCACCTAACACTAAATTGCCATCTCCCGTGGTGAGCAAACCATTAACGTCGATATTCATATTGCCGTTTCGAGTCAATCCTTCTTTGCCCATACTATCTAAGACAGCAATCCAGCCTTGATCTTGAATGGTAACGTCTAAATCTCGACCTGTAGTAATGACGCTACCTTGCTGAAAATTATGTCCAGGTCGCTCTGTCATACTAAAGACTCGACTTGGCATACCTTGGCCATACGCTTGCATGGACCGAGCTTGAGCTAAATCGGCTCGAAAGCCTGTTGTACTGACATTTGCCAAGTTATTGGCTCTAAGCTGCATAGCTTGCATATTCTGCTTAGCGCCGCTCATGGCAAGAAACAATGCACGATCCATAATTTGCTCCAACAATCATAACTAAATTTGTAAAAGCAAATTTAGTGCCATGATTTTAAGGCAATACAATCAATGAATTAACACATTTTTATGGGAATAATAACGCGGGATATGAAGAAACTTGCCGTAGGTGGCAAACTAGCAAGCTGATGGTTGCCATCCGCTTGCTAGTTAGTGAGCTATGATAGTTTTTCCACTCTGTCACATCGCGTTAGCGAATCTGTAGAATGTTTTGCTGTGTTTGGTTATGGACTTCCAAAGAACGAGAGTTAGCTTGGAAGTTTCTTTGAGCCGTTATCAGGTCAACAAGCTCCTGAGTCATATCAATATTGGATTGTTCTAGTGTTCCGCTAGAGATACTACCAAACGAACCTTTATTTGACTCACCCCAGATTTTAGCACCAGAAAACTGAGTAGCATCCCACTGAGTACTGCCCTTTTTATCTAAGCCTTGCTCGTTGGCAACTCGGACTAGGGCAACGCGTCCTAAAGTGATATTCTGTCCATTCGAATATGTACCCAGTACACTGCCATTTTCGTCAAAGTCCACTTTGGTCAAAAAGCCCGTTGTCGCGCCATCCTCATCAAATTTCGTCAATTCAAATGGAGCGGCAAATTGAGTGGCGTCTTTTAGTCCAAAGGCTAAGATTTGAGTTTCATCGGCACCATTTAAGTTAACTGGATTCGCCCCTGTTCCCAATGGCTCCGTGACTATATCCTGACCATTGTTTAGACTCGCCAAGGTACCATCGTTATTGAATTTCAGTGTATGTCCGATCTGGCCTGTCGGAGAGGTTGTATCTCCACCAACAATATTGATCGGTTTTTCTCCATCTTTATCAGTAATGGTATAGTAAGTCAGCCATGTATTGGGCTGGGTAGCATCTTTAAGGTAATAAGACGTCAGTTTATAAGTCTGTCCCATCGAGTCATAGATAGACGACGACGTAGAACGGTTATACGTCTCTGGATCTGTAATATCAAATAAAGCAGGATCCTTTAAAGGAGCACCAGCAGGTAAATTAAAACCAACTTCTATATTCGATGTTTGCTTAGGTTTACCGAACTCTTTGGGAATATTGATGGGAGACGCCTCATAAGACAATACATCACCCGTATCTTTATTTACTTGATAACCAAGCAAAAATTCATCATTTGCTGTGACCATATAATTGTTCTTATTCAAATGAAAAGAACCATTTCGTGTCAGTTCATTTGCAGAAGGTTGTAGGCGATCTTTAGCAACAGAGAAAAAACCCGTCCCAGAAATTCTCAGATCCATTGGGTTATTAGTATAAATACTCGACCCTTCATGAAATTGCTGAGCGACTTTCGATGCCTGAACACCTTGACCTGGTGTCGTTTTCGCATGTGTGAACAATGAATTCGAATACACATCTCCAAATTCCGCACGAGACTCTTTAAAGCCATAGGTTGCGGCGTTGGCAATGTTATTACTGGTTGTATTCAGATCTAACTGAGCAGCGGATAAACCGCTTAATGCAACATAAGACATTCCAAATCTCCTATCTAGCTAGCGCAATTACGCCTTTCCAACTTCTAGTACTTCAGCAAGTCGAACTGGCGATTCAAAGCCAGCCAGATTGAGTAGTACGTTACCATCACCTTTTCCAAGCAGCACGCTATTTACATTAGCGTAAGTCGAAACCTCGAACTCGTTTGCCCGCCCGTCCAACAAACCCGATGCTTTCACATTGTATTTGCCAGCCGGCAATGGATTACCGTTTTGATCTTTGCCATCCCAAACAACGCGACTATCACCACCTGGTTTCGAACCCACGTCAAAGGTACGGATCAATTGCCCCATTTGGTTTTCCACTCTAACCATCAAATTGTCAACAGCTTGAGGGAGTTTGACCATGGCAGCCATGGGACCATCATCAGTTTTTACTCCTGTTGAGCCAGAGATAAGCACATCTCGACCTACCAGTGATGATGCCTGAAGCGCTTGGTTAGATGTCATTGATGTATTCAGTGTTTCAAACTGATTGTTCATTTTACCAATGCCATCTACCGTGGCGAACGACGCCATTTGAGCAATCATTTGGTCGTTGCTAACCGGCTTAAACGGATCTTGCTGAGAAAGCTGCTTAGTGAGTAACGATAAGAAATCTTCTTGCTTAAGATCCTGCTTACCCGTTGTCTCATCTGGTTTGCTTTTATCTTGAAGCTGTTTAAGCTGGTCAACATAGGACAAGCCACTTTGACCAACATTATTATTAATGCCCTCGGCCATATGTTACCTCCTATCCTTATTGACCCATCTGCAGCGTACGCAGCAGCATTTGTTTACTTGCATCCGCTACCTGTACGTTCGTTTGGTATGAACGAGAAGCAGATATCATATTTGCCATTTCTTCCATCACATTAACATTGGGTTTATAAATATAACCATCGTCATTAGCGAGAGGGTGTTCTGGGTTATACTCGGCATCCAGCGGTTTGTTACTTTCAACAATACCTAATACTTGCACTGGCACCGTGTGTTCACGCCCATATTTGGCTTTACTTAACTCAGCCCCGAATACAGCATGTCGGGCTTTATATGTATCTTTGGCCGAACTCGACACACTATCAGCGTTCGCCAGATTACTTGAGGTAGTATTTAGACGAACAGACTCAGCACTCATTGCAGAACCCGTCACATTGAATACATTAAATAAGCTCATCTACTTACTCCCCTTTAATTGCCTTAGTTAAATTTCTGAATTTACTGCCTAAAAAATCCAGAGAGGCTTGGTGCCTAATTTGATTTTGCATAAATAAGTTACGCTCTAAATCAACGTCTACCGTGTTTCCATCACCAGTATCTGGTTGGGTAGGAAGTCGGTACAACATTTCCCCTGTTACTTGAGTAGAGGCAGGAATATGCCGACCATCAGTGCGGCTAAGTCCAATGCTTGCCTCTGATGTTGCCGCCTGCAATGCACGTTGAAAGTCCATACCTTTCGATTTAAAGCCAGGAGTATTGGCTTGAGCAATGTTGGTAGATATCACCTCTGCATTGCGAGAGCGCACGCCCACCGTATATTGATGGATACCTAATGCATTGTCGAAAGATATAGCCATGTTAACCTCTACAAAAAAGAACTGACCGATACTATTACAAGTAAAAGCAATTAATGTACCAACTTTTAAATCACCCAAGCTTACTTGTTAATATTTTTAGCAGCAATTTATGAGCCAAATTTCAGCACCAAAAACTAAAAAACCTGAGTCCGATGTGAGTATCGAAATCAGGTCTTACAAGCCGCTAAACCGAAATGTCCAACTTTATGGGTCAATTCATCATGCTGGGCATCTTCGTGTACCGAGAGCACTACTTAAGTTTGTATATGATACCTGGGTTACAACGTACCATTTCAAAACAGTCGGTCAACCCAGTTAAAGATTCTGAAGCTCCTAACAGTAAATATCCACCAGGATTTAGGCTATTGGCCATTTGATTCAACACTTGTGATTTCATCTCTGGAGAAAAATATATGAGAACATTGCGGCAAAAAATAATGTCAAACTTCCCAAGTAATGAATAGCTTTCCATAAGGTTTTGAGGGCGAAAGTTTACCAAACGCTTGACATTGTCCTTAACTTTCATCCGACCATCACCAGCGTCCTCAAAAAAGTTTTTCCGCCGTTCAGGTGATAATCCTCGTCCCAATGCTAAGTTATCGTATATCCCAGCTCGACACATATCCAGCATGCTGGCTGATATGTCGGTTGCCGTAACGGAAACATTAGGCAGTAGACCGGGCTTACGCTGCTGCGTTTCAAGAATCGTCATTGCCATTGAGTAGGGCTCTTGTCCGGAAGAACTGGCTGCTGACCATATTTTAATCGGTCTCTTATTTTCAGCAGCTTCTGGCAATAGCTTATTGGCGAGAACTTCAAAAGGATATGTGTCACGAAACCACAAAGTTTCGTTAGTTGTCATCGCATCTACAGCGGCTACCCTGAGATCTCGGTTGCGACCTGACACCACATCTTTCAGTAAGTCTGACAAAGAACTTAGATTAAACTTGGTCACTAAAGGACTAAGGCGACTTCTTACTAGATATTGTTTGCTGTCCCCCAACACGATACCACATTGAGACTCTAGGAAGCGGCTGAAATCGCGATATTCTTGATCGCTTATAGTTATTGCTGTCATTTATTTCTCTTTAGTCAGTAAGCGCAGTTTTCACCGCATTACCAAGCTCATCGGGGTTAAATTTTGCAATGAAAGCATTGGCGCCAACACGTTCAACCATAGCTTGGTTAAAAACACCACTGAGTGATGAGTGAAGAATAACATACAAGTCCTTCAGATCCGGATTACGCCTCACTTCCGCAGTTAACGTATAGCCATCCATTTCCGGCATCTCAATATCTGAAATGACTAATGAAATCTGTTCGTAAATACTACCTTCTGCAGCCATCTCGACCAGTTTTTCGTACGCTTCCTTACCATCTTTAGCCGAAACAACTTCAAACCCAATTGACATTACTGCCCGCTCGACCTGTTTACGAGCAACTGTTGAGTCATCCGCTACAAGTATACGACGAACGACTTCTTTATCCGACTGTGCCTGAGCAATTTCGTCTCCAATAGACGAGTCCATTGTCTCATCAATTGGCGCAATCTCCATAAGAATTTTCTCGACATCGAGTATTTCTACAAGTTCATTGTCGATGTTTGTCACTGCTGTAAGATAGTTACCTTTACCTGAACCATCAGGTGGCGGCAAAATGGCCTCCCAATGCATGTTAATTATGCGCTCGACTGAAGCAACCAAAAACGCTTGAATGGTTCGGTTAAACTCAGCAATGACAACAAACGCTTTATCGACATCTTCAGTGGGTCGCCCGCCAATAGCAAGGCTCATGTCAATTACAGACACTGTTTGTCCTCGAATATGGGCGACACCTTTGACGAATTGATGCAAATTAGGCATTATCGTTAATGTCGGACACTGAAGTACTTCTTTTACTTTGAAGACGTTAATGCCATAACGTTGACGCCCCATCAAGCGGAATGTTAAAAGTTCCAATCGGTTTTGACCGACGAGTTGCGTACGCTGATTCACCGAATCAAGAATACCCGACATAAGCCCATCTCCATCTTAAACTTTCATGGTATACAATGATAGTCTACTAAAAGGCTAAGAAAACCAGAGAAGCAGAATGACATACCATAATTTACGTTTATGCTCATTATCCATAACTAAGTGTAGAGCTTTCTATAAAAATTTTTATACGTCTATCGCCTTTTTATTCTTTTTCTTTAGTTTTTCATCAACTTCAGCGACTTCTGAACAAGCAAATCTTATTCAGCAAGCTGCAGAGGAATACATTCTTTCAGCAGTAGAATGGCCAGTAGGTGGTACATTGGAAGCACAAGCGGCAAATATTGACCATCGAGTGTTTGCAACTGACTGCCCTAGTTCACTGAAAGCGTCCTCTTCGTCTACAAACCCTAGTGCAAGTAACATTACTGTACTAGTAGAGTGTAGTGAAGATAACTGGAAATTGTATATTCCTGTCAGACTCACTCGAACCGGCCCACAAGTAACCACGCTAGGCCCACTCAGTAGAGGCCAAATAATTTCACCGCAGGACGTCACAATTAATATGGTAGACTTGCAACGTGTAAGGCGGCAAGGCTTCTCAAACGTTGAAGATGTGATCGGGGCAAAAACAAAAAAAAATATTCGGTCCGGGGAAATATTAGAAAGCGACGATGTTTGCGTAGTGTGTCGTAATGAAACCGTCACTATTAAAGCAAATAAGTCTGGTATGACCATCACAACTAAGGGTACTGCACTCACAGATGGCGCACATGGTGATCAGATTAGAGTGAAAAATAATAAATCCAACCGTATAATTGAAGGTAGAGTGACTGGAATCGCCGAAGTAACCGTTATTTTTTGAACAATCAAAAAGTTCCTAAAGTTTCGCTCCTCGCGGTCGATATTGACAGTACAAGATTTCAAATACGAAAGGCTCAAACACATGGCAGGTATTGACAACATACGCTCTGGGCAGACAGTCACAACGTCTTCTAAGAGCACTGCACGTAAAGAAAATAGCGCCTCCGCAACTTCCGGATCTACAAAAAAGTCTGACGTTGCGCAAGACTCTGTATCTCTAAGCAAACAAGGTAAAGCGGTTGGCGAAATGCATTCTCAACTGGCAACCCAGCCAAGTTTTGACAAGGCTAAGGTTGCTGCGATTAAAGAAGCGATTGCAAACGGTTCGTACAGCGTTGACCCTCAGAAATTGGCAGATAACATGATCAAGTTCGAACAAGAACTTGGTGGGTTGGAGTAGTGAGATTCCACCATGGCTTCCTTGATCAGTTTACTCGACTTTCAATTACAAAATGCCCAAGGTCTTTCTGACATTCTTGAAAAAGAAAAGCTGGCGATTGCAACTCGAGTAGCAAAAGACATCGAGAAGCTGGCCACTGAAAAGTTATCTCTCATCAACAAACTACAACAGACTGATGAACGTATTGGACAACATCCTGATGTCGAGAGCCTAACATCAGACCCAGAGTTGAGCCCTTTGGTTGATAAAATCCGCGTTATCATTGGTGACTGCCAACAAGCTAATATAATAAATGGCGAAGCCCTGCAACGGGCCCAAATGAGCTTCAATAAGCTTAATAATCTTATGCAGCAAAGCCAAGGTAAGCTCGGGATGACATACACTGCCGATGGTCAAACCAAAAATGTGACGACATTAGGCACTAACATCAAGGCATAATAAAGTGGCAACATTGCCACCCTATTAGCACAAATGCATTAAAAGAAATTGAACATCAGAAGAGCGTTTGTTGACGCTTTTCAGGGACAACCTGAACTTCACCATAATCACGAAGCTTGTCCATTTTCTTGATATCAAGGCGTAACTCCGTAACATAACTGTCACCGACTTTATAACTGCGTACAACCTCAGCACCACGAATAACACCGTCAACAGCGCCAGATGTCAGTTCAGTCCCTAGACGTTGATCCTTTAAATCTGCTCTACCACTGACCCGCATACCATAGACTTGCTCAGCTAACTCTCGATATGCATCTATCTTAGAAGCGCGCATCGCCCTCACTTGACGCTCTTCATCGGTACGGCCTTTTTGTTCACTGATATTGGCATAGCCAACAGCAGTAAGCCAGTCATCAGCTCGCATATTTTGTAGAGGCTGGCAACCGACCATCAATAGTATTGCCGCCAGAAAAAATATCTTACTCATGACTACTCCCTATGGACGAAGAATAACGGTATATGGCTGCCTTATTGTAGGGTCAGAACGAATCAAAACACCATCTTCATCTCGGATACTGTTAAGTGTGTCTAAATCTCGGCCGATTCGATCTGCTGGCAAAAAGCCCTGTGCCGTCGCTACAACAATTCGAGACTGCATTCCCACCACTCGCGCATTAACTAAAACCCCACCTTCCTGGCGAAGCATAGTCCCCGTCAAGACGTATTGAATATCCTGCTCCTGAGCGAGATCTTTCCAGTCTCGACTGAAAGCAAAATCCCCTTGATTGGTCACTTGAATAGAGCCGGTAGTTTTATAGTCAACCACCTTAAACCCTCGGCGTTGAAATTGATGAATAAACCCTTCAGACACTGAGTTGCCCAGCCAGTTAGTGGCATCCATATTTTGCAAATCAACAAAGGATGTCACAGCAATTGGTGTCCTAGCGGATACACTCGTATTGGAAATCATCAAATCCTCAGTCATGCTCTCAACAAAAAAGTCAAGAGTATGACGCGGGCTTTCCATTAACATAAACTGAGAACCAGGGTAAGGCTCTTTACCATTATAAACTGGTGCATAGGCACAAGCGGTAAGAAATACCGCGGGCACAAGCGTTAGCCACTTTTTCATATTATAATCTCCGATACATTTTAGGCCCTAATCTGCACCACCCTATGTCTTGGATACCAAAGTGGAACATTCTTTGCTTTTCTATATCTGTTACAACTTAGAGCGGCAATGCCTAAATCAGCTAATCAAACAAATGCAAAAAATGAACCAGTTTGGAATATAAAGATGAAAAAGTCGTTTTTTAGAATAATTTCAGCTCTTTACCTAACAATCTATCCAGCCCTTGCTTGGAGTAGCTGGTATGAGGTGACAGGCACAGCAACGATAGTGGCATCTGAGGAAGTCGCGCGTATCCATGCCCTCGAAGACGCCATCTTTAAAGCGGTTAGCTTCTCTGGCGCTGACATAGGAAGTATTGCAAACCTAAGACCATTACTAGAAAGTGAACGCAAAGAATATCAATTAAGTAACACTGAAATACGTTATATTTTGGTTGATGAGCAAAAAGTTCGTAAAGGCGTGATGTTTGTTAAAGCACGCATCGACATTTACCCATCGGCAACAGCTTGCCATCTTAGTCAGTATAAGAAAACCTTCCTAGTCGGCAATATCGATCTGGCTTCTCCTAAACAAGCTGTTATGGGGCAAATCTATGATGTTGGTGATGATTTTGCGACAGTCATCAATAGGCAATTGAGTCAAGAGTCGAGCAATTTTGTCTCTGTGGGTACGACCGACTATGAAATTAGTAGACGTAACCCTGAACGACTAAAAATGATAGCCCAAGATACGGGAGCCCAATATATCATCGGCGGCGTCATTACCGATTTAACGGCAACGATAGAGCAGAAGTTACTAAAAGATGACATTATTAACCGTCAATTTGCACTAGAGATGACGGTATTCGACGGAAAAACGGGCAATAAAGTATACAACAAAAACTATCGCGAAGTCGCTCTATGGCCCTTTCCCAAAACAAGCCAAGTCGATACTAAAAGTGCACGATTTTGGGCATCAACCTATGGTGATATGATGCTAAGAGTGAGTCAGAATATTATGCTAGATCTCGAATCAGAGGTGTCATGCAAAATTACTCTGCCAGAAATTATCGCTAAATGGGATAATATGCTGACCATGGATCTTGGCCGAATACATGGTGTAAACCAAGGTGATAAACTGAAACTTTGGCATACAAGTTCATTTATCGATCAAAATGGGCTACCTCGTAATAAAGTGACCGAATCCAATATTACCCTAACAGTATCACGCGTATACGAGAATGAGGCAGAACTCACCGTTGATCAGCCAGAACTTGCCGGAAGTATCCAAATTGGTGACGTTATGCACAAGCTACTTTAAATCAGTCAGTTAAAACTTAACATTCTAAAAGAATGTAGTATGATGGCCCAAGGCTCCCGTGGCACAGCTGGATAGCGCGATCCCCTCCTAAGGGATAGGTCACAGGTTCGAATCCTGTCGGGAGCGCCATATTTAAACCAAAATGTTACGTCTAACTACACTTCTGGTATCTCCTTCATATTCTGTCAAAAAATATGCCGTCGATAAAAACAAACCCCTCACCATGCAGGAAAGGGGTATCAACAAAGTATGCGTCGGAATAAGGATAATTAACTTTAGCTCTATACCAAACAATTAGGTGTGGAGACTAACCACTGTCGCTTAGATAGAACATAGTAAGTTCGAACTCTCATTCAGGAGCATGCTGCCACAGAATAAAAAACTAGTATTGGCAAGCCTAAACAGTGTCCTACAAGATTGACTCACTAACTCTTGAGCCTCTTGATAAAAAAAATATTATTACAAACCATCACTTGTTGTCAAATGTGAAACTTTTTGAAACAAAAACAAGTCAGGCATGGTACAATTTAAGATACCATAAGCATTCAGGAGATAAGTATTGAAAGATGTCACTACCATTGGAGGAAGACTTAAAGAGATATTGTTTGTCAAGGGCGTATCTGCTGCCGAGCTCTCTCGTAGAGTGGGTGTTGAGAGGGGTTATATAAGCAAGTTAATCAATAATAAAATAAAAACGCCACATAAGAATATGCTACTCATTGCCGACAACTTAGATATTTCATACGAATGGTTAATGACGGGTATAGAAAAAACTGGACTCTATGAACGAGATTATGGTGTAGAAGGCATTGTAGAGGATAAGTTAGTAAATATTGGATTCTTTGAAACCAATATGCCAATAGCCAAGTCGGATAAACTTGTATACCATGATGAATCTATTAATATAGTCAGCATGAAAAAACTTGGGACAGGCAATTATTTGTTTCATTCAGGAAGCGATATTTTCGAACTCTACAGAGTTGATAACTTTATAAATCTAACTTGGCACCCCCATGAGCCTAAAAAAAGTTATATCCCTATTGGAAAAGTAATAACCAAGATAAACAAGGAACACATTAATGACAAGAAGCTTAAACTTGTTAAAAATTGAAAACAATTTGATTTACTATACCAATGAAGATAATGATTATGTTTTAAGCTCTTCCGCAAGAGTATTGATAAATAAAGGGATTGTAACTTTTTTCAAAAAAGAGCATCGTGACCTTATTCATGCATTAGATCCCATTACTAAGTTTGATATAAAATGGTATGGTTTCCTCACAGCCCTATACCTTACGTCCTTATTAGTTGCTATACCTATGTCACCTCATAGTGTTCAAATCTTTGGCACATGGCAACCTGCAGGTATTCTAATTTTTCCTCTAACCTTCCTAGTTCTCGATACTATCAATGCAACATTAAGATATGAATACGCAAAAACAACCACCTATTTCGGTGCAGGCATGTGCGCCCTTGCATCTGGTTTAATCGCGGCTACATTTTCTATCTTTGAAATCACGTCACCATATAAAGAAGTATTCGAACCACTTATTCATTTATATTTAATTAATAGCCTATGTATATTACTGGCTGACCAAGCAAACAACTTCACCTTTAAAAAATTGAGTATGCTTTTATATAAAGCACCTATATGGATTCGTTCTATTTTATCGAGCACTATAGGCCAAGCAATATATACTTTTGTCTGGATAGGATTATTTTTTAATTCTTCAACCTCAGTTACCCTCTTACAAAAAATTGCGGACAACTATATATTCAAAATCGGCTATGCATTTGCAGTTCTTCCCGTATTATATGGACTGGTTTTAACGTATAAGTTATTAAAATCAAAGAGCAATAACAATTTACCAGCCGAATAGGAAGATAAAGCCGAGTTGTAAAACTTCGACGATTGTTATTATTCTATTCAATGGGTTTGAAGCTTGCCATGACTCTTGAAATGCAAACTTCAAACTCTTTATTACCCCGTGTCTTTACATTAACAAAGTGCTCTAAATCTTCAGCAAACCGATTAGGCATAGCAACAGAGTAACTTTTTGCGAGGGTGTAAACTTTGTAAGCTCCTGACATGAAAAATTTTCTAAAGTCATCCCCCGAAAATCGATATTCAAAGTGTCGGGTCTTTAGTGAAACAGTAGTAAAGTTTTTTGATTCAAATAAATCAACATATTGTTCGGGGTAGTCAAAGTGCATGCAAGGTAGCTTGAAGTTCTGGCCAAGATCTGGGTAGTGATGAGTGAAAAACTGATGCATCAATACGGATACTTGTGGGCACCAGTCCTGTTTATAGGGCGTTTGTAAGACAAATACACCACTAGATCTCAGTGAATTTTTGATCGTATTGATGGAAGCGTCATAGTCTTGATACCACTGAAATGATGAATTTGCCGTAATGAGCTCAAAGGCTCTATCTGGTACAAATTGCTCTATGCTTTGATGAGAAAAGAGCAGTTTACTATCTGGGTATAAGAGCCTAGCTTGATTAATCATCTCTTCAGAGCTGTCGATAGCGAGCATAAATTTAGGTAATACATGCTCGTAAATAAGATGAGATACTTTTCCTGAGCCACAACCAATATCCAGCACCGAATCGGCCTGCTTGGGCATTAGTTGCATTAGCTCTTTGGCAGCATCAAACTGAACAATGCCGTTTGTATAGTATTCTAGATTGTAGTTCATCTTGAATCTCATTAAAAAATAATAAGTATCAGTTACTTAAATTCTTTCCGTCTATTTCTCTCAAATAATCATAAGCTTAGATGGTATCGGTAAGGCAAACTTTCTCCAGTTAAAAATAGAGCGAATGTTCAACTGACGAAAGATAAAAAACATTTTATTCCAATATGTTACCAATATCTTTCAAAAAAAAAGGGCTAATTTCACATTTTTGCGGTAAGGAAAGGTCAATCAGAGCTTCAACTATCAGAGACATTCAACTAAAATATTTATTAATAAAATTATCCATAGATGTTGAATGAAGAAAAGTAACCTGACCACAAATACTGGTCACCGTTTTATTTCCAAAGCTAAAACTGCATATAAGATCCACATCCACACACCGGACGATACGGTGTTGCATCGATCTGTGGGTTACGTAAAAATTGGCGAGAAAAAAGGTCTTAAAAAAGCTATCAAGCTAAGAAATGAGTTAGGTAGCGCCATGTGGGGCAAGTTTTGGCGGAAATTGCTCAAAGATCCTTATTTAATGACAAGGTTACCTCATTCTGTTGAGCCCAAAATTATTTACAAACCTAGGCCAACCAAAACGAACCCAGATGCGAAAGATGAGTGCTACATTGCCGCTTGGCGTAATTACGATCAAAATGGCCAATTAATCTACCGAAGTATTGTCTGTTCGATTAAAAAGCATGGCCGCCTTGCCGCCTATACAAAAACCAAAAAAGCACTTCTAGAAGCGAACAAAGATAATTTGGAAATATTGGAATTTATGGGCCGCTTGACGAGCATCGATCTCAAATAGTTCTCCCCTATTTCAAATCGGATAGCTCCACCACACTTCACTCACAATATCTTGTTATAAAAAAACCGCAACATATGCTGCGGTTATGGGTCGCCATGTTACTTACCTAAGAATCTATACGCTAGCTTCTCGCTGTGAAATAAAGGCCAAGGCCATCTTGATTCGAGCAACGACTCGCTCCTTTCCTACTAAATCCATAACAGCATCAACAGATGGTGATTGACCACCTCCAGTGACTGCAACGCGTAGAGGCATACCAATTTTGCCCATACCGATATCCAGTTCTTCACACACTGCAGCAATAACGTTTTCTTTGATACTGTCCGTCTCCCAGTGTTCTAAATTTTCGGCTTTGGCCAATGCCAGTTCAAGAGGCTCTTTTGCCACACCACGTAAATGTTTTTTTGCAGCACCCGCTTCGAAGTCAGAGAAATCTTCATAGAAGTAGCGAATTTGCTCAACAAGTTCAACTAGAGTGTTGCAGCGCTCACCTACTAACTTAATGACTTCAGTTAGTGCGGGCCCATTTTCTACATTGAGTTTCTGGTTATTCAAGTGCCATTGCAGATGCTCGACCACATACTCAGGATCTGAGTTTTTGATATAGTGATTGTTTAACCAAAGTAGCTTTTCAGTATTAAATGCCGACGCAGATTTAGAAATAGCGCCAAGAGAAAATAACTCTATCATCTCTTGCTGAGAAAAGATTTCTTGATCGCCATGAGACCACCCTAAGCGCACCAAGTAGTTATTAAGCGCGTTTGGCAAATAACCTTCATCTCGATATTGCATTACCGATACCGCACCATGTCGCTTGGACAACTTGGCACCGTCATCTCCCAATATCATTGCACAATGGGCAAACACAGGAACAGGTGCTCCTAAAGCTTCATAAATGTTAATTTGACGAGGGGTGTTATTAATATGATCTTCACCACGTACAACATGTGTGATCCCCATGTCCCAGTCATCCACAACAACCACAAAGTTGTATGTTGGAGCGCCATCCGTGCGGCGGATAATCAAGTCATCCAATTGATCGTTGCTGATTTCAATACGACCTCGGATTTGATCCTCAAAGACCACGCTGCCTTGAGTCGGATTGCGAAAACGTACGACACATGGGTCCCCCTCTTTTGCCGCCTCATTCGCTGCCACAATTTTGGGATGATTCGCATCATAGCGTGGCATTTGCTTATTTTCTTCTTGCTCAGCGCGAACTTCGTCAAGAAGCTCTTTAGATGCGTAGCATTTATAGGCTTTACCTTCAGCCAGTAACTTGTCAACCATTTCGTTATAACGGTCAAAACGCTTAGATTGGAAATAAGGTCCTTCGTCCCATTCAAGCCCCATCCATTGCATCCCTTCAAGGATCGCATCGACAGCTTGCTGAGAGTTACGTTCTAAATCAGTATCCTCAATACGCAACACAAACTCCCCTCCTTGGTTTTTCGCCAAAAGCCATGAGTAGAGTGCAGTGCGAGCACCGCCAACGTGAAGGTAGCCTGTTGGGCTAGGAGCAAAACGAGTTTTAACCGTCATTTAAAATACCTTGAATTAGCTGAATAACGGCACCTGAGAAGGTGCTAAAAATTGCGCGTATTTTATCATTGATATCCAAATCTACAATCCACTAGATGTAGAATTAGCACGAACAGTCAAGTTTCATTCTTTCAAGCAGCGGATAATCACCAAATCATTAGCTCTTGACCTTACCCTAAAGGTAAGGTTTATCCTTACTAATAGCTTTTATTGAGGACAATATGATACATAGGTTAGATATTCCACTTTCAGGATTGAGCTGTATGGGGTGTGCACGTAAAGTTGAACGCCTTTTGCTCGCCGAGCATCGCGTATCAATAGATACATTAACCCCGCAGCATATTGCTCTCGATACCACTAGCAGCTTTAAAGATCTGGAATCTTCCATTGTTACCTTAGGCTACAGTGCTGGATATCAATACCAATTTCACTTAAAGGGTTTAAACTGTGGTAAATGCGTTGCTAAGTTAGAAAACACCCTCGCAGATCATCCTCTCGTTGGCCACTTTCAAGCATCAAAAACTGACTTATCTCTCGCTACATTACTGAGTAATCAGCAAGTCAAAGATCTTATAAAATCAATTGGCTACGAAGCCTTGGACGACAATAAAACTGATCGCGATTCAAGCAATCAAGAGCCGCCATTACCAGCAACCAAACCACCAAGCTCTGCTGCGCCAGAACAAATAAAGTCACTGGAAAAGAACAGCACTTATCCACTACATTTTTTTATTTCCGGAATGACTTGTGCAAGCTGCGTGGCATCCGTTGAGCGTGCAGTAAGTAATGTTGACAAGGTTTATAAAGCGCAAGTAAACCTCGCTGAGCAAAGTGCGCTGGTTTTTAGTACTGAAAATGACGACTCAGTCGTAGAGTCTATTTTAAAGTCCGTACAAAAAGCAGGATATAACGCTGAATATGCATTTGACCCAGAGGCCAAGCAGCAAGAGCAGTTGCTCAAACAAAAGGTCATACAAACCCAGCATAAGCAGAGTGCTTGGCAAGGCATAGCCATAGGCGCGCCATTAATGCTCTGGGGAGTATTGGGCGGTAATATGATGATACGCAATGCCCAAGACCAACTAATATGGGCGGGCATAGGGCTCATCTGTTTGTGGTTACTCATCACCGCTGGACGTAGTTTCTTTGTTAACGCATGGCATTCTCTGCGTAACAAGCGAGCCACAATGGATAGTTTAGTTGCCCTTGGCACTGGCGCGGCATGGCTGTTTTCAATCTTGGTGGTTAGCGCTCCTCAATGGTTTCCACAAGCATCACGTCACGTTTATTTTGAAGCCAGCGCCATGATTATTGGCTTAATCTCGCTTGGGCACTATATCGAAGCCAAAGCCAAAGCCAAAACCACCCTTTCACTTCAGGCGTTAATTAAGCTTCAACCCAATAGTGCCACTGTCATCACCGACTCTGGCGAACACGTGATTGCAATAAAAGAGATCACGCAAGGGATGCAAATTAGGATCAAGCCCGGCGAAAAAGTACCGGTTGACGGCACCGTGCTGTCCGGAGAATCATTCTTAGACGAATCTATGTTAACTGGAGAACCTATTCCTGTATACAAAGACAAAGGGGCTCAAGTTTCGGCGGGAACCGTCAATCAAGATGGTAGTTTAGTTTTGGAGGCTACCCATGTCGGCAGCCACACTATGCTGTCCCGAATTATCAATATGGTGCGCAGCGCCCAAAGTAGTAAACCTGCAATAGCCAAACTTGCTGACCAAATCTCATCGGTATTTGTCCCTGTCGTTGTCATGATTGCGCTTTTATCTGCACTGGTTTGGCTCCTCTATGGGCCTGAGCCTAAAATCAGTTATATGCTGATTGTCACCACAACCGTTCTTATTATCGCTTGCCCATGCGCGCTTGGCTTGGCAACCCCGCTCTCAGTAACGGTTGGAATCGGTAAAGCCGCCGAAATGGGTATACTGATTAAAGATGCCGATGTGCTCCAATCTGCGAGTAAAATCGATACCGTAGTATTTGATAAAACCGGCACATTAACGCAAGGCAAACCACAAGTTGAATCACTGTTTGTTAAAAATGGGAACGAAGACCACTTACTGCGACTTGCGGCAAGTTTAGAGCAATATTCAGAGCATCCTCTAGCCAAAGCGATTGTCGGTCTTGCCAAACAAAAACAGCTTTCCCTTGATGACGCTGATAATTTCACCAATTTGCGCGGTAAAGGTGTGACAGGCATTATCAATCATCAATTTACCTCAGTGGTGTCGCTCGGCAATGCGCAACAACAAGGCATTCGATTAGAAACCTTCGCCTCTGAGATAAAACAATGTGCGCAAAACGCTTGGACGCCCGTCGTCGTCACCCAGCATGGCAGTGTGATTGGAATCATAGCCATTAGCGACCCAATCAAGCCTGAGGCCAAACATGCGATACAAGCACTCATTGCTATGGGCATCACGCCTGTGATACTGACTGGAGATAATCAAGAGGTGGCGAAGGCGATTGCTTCCCAGCTTGGCATAACTAACGTCATCGCCCAAGTGCTGCCGGATCAAAAGGCGCAGCATATAAAACAGTTGCAAGACCAAGGCCACCATGTTGCCATGGTAGGTGATGGGGTCAACGACGCACCAGCGCTTGCAACAGCCAATGTCAGTATTGCGATGGGAAGTGGCAGTGATGTTGCTATTGAAAGCGCCCAAATGACGCTGCTTCACTCCTCTGCGCTCGGCGTAGTCAAAGCAATCGAGCTCTCCAAAGCCACCATGACCAATATGAAGCAAAATTTATTTGGCGCATTTATCTATAACAGTTTAGGTATTCCGATTGCCGCGGGTGCGCTCTATCCAGCTTTTGGCTTTTTGCTGAGCCCTGTGGTTGCAGGCGCAGCCATGGCTTTGTCCTCAATAACCGTCGTAAGCAACGCTAACCGTTTACGGCTATTTAAATCTTCACATGATTAAGAGGTTTCTATGAACAGAAAATATATCGCACTTACGCCGCTTGTCTTTCTCTCAGTACAGGCTTTGGCAGCGGATGTTATCAACCATAAATCACCTTATTGTGGCTGCTGCACCGCATGGACCCAGCATATGCAAGAGGCCGGCTTTACGGTGGAAGAGAAACTGCATGATAATATGAACAGCATCAAGCAACAGCTGGGTATCACACCCCAATTAGCCTCTTGTCATACTGCTGAGATTAACGGCTATGTATTTGAAGGCCACATCCCTGCCAAAGATATTAAAGCGTTTTTAAATAACCCACCGAAAGGGGCTAAAGGATTAGCCGTACCCGGTATGCCAATAGGCTCTCCTGGTATGGAAAATGGTGCGCAAAAAAAGAGCTATTCTGTCTATGCCTTTAATCAAGATGGGCAAGTATATGAATATCAAAAATACCCCATCAACAGCAAATAACCTTCACTGTTGATTATTTTATATTTTAAAACACCTAAAAATTCAGGGGCAAACACTCTAAAAGTAGGCAACCATTAAAGTATTTACTCTTATAAAACATTATCTTAGATATAAAATTCAACTTTATTCAACTATTTTTAATTTTGTTTGTCGCTTCATCCTCTCATCTTGCAGTAACTTCTGCTGCTTCCAGAAAGCCGTACCAAGATGCGGCTCCTTAAATCAGAGGCTCAGCGCTGGGTGATCTCTCACTTCGTGACCTCTTTTTCTTAAAGACAAACAACTTGAGTGTATAACACATGAAAAAAGCATTACTTATTGCAGCCGTTGCTGCCGCGACTTCTATGCCTTCGCTTGCAAATGATAACTACGTAGCACTGGAGCTTGGCAAAGGTCAACATACCACTTCTGGTTTGCTAGAAAACACCCAAATCGGTGAAGACCTAGAAGAGATGGGCCTATTTTCTATAAAAGGTGGTCATTATTTTAGTAAAAATGTCAGAGCTTATGGCTACCTTCAAGGTACAGCTAGTAACGAAACTACCTATGTTAACGTCGGACTTAAAACTCAATTAACAAGTGGCGAATTTGGTGCGGGTGCTGACTATTTACACTATATCAATGACCAATTTTACTTGCTAGCAGGTGGTAACCTAGGTGTTTATAAATCTGAGCTTGAGCTATCAGCTTATGGTGCAACACACACTATGGACAATACTGGTCTGGCAGCAGGTGCAAACCTTGGCTTAGGTTATAAATTTACTGAGCGTTTTAGTATGGAGCTTGGCTATCGTTACACTCAGTACTTTGGAAATGAGTACAAATTCCCTGTTGTTGGGGCAAATATTGATGCAGATCTTAACTTTGATGGATACCAAGTCGGTTACCTAAACGCAAGCTACTCTTTCTAAGCGGCTCAGTAAGCCACTGGAAATTAAGCAGGTGCTGCTATTTATGCAGCACCATTTCTTATATTTGTCACAGAATATTTGTTTTTGTGTGGAAAAATTCTCACTTATTGGATAAATACAGTATTCCCCCTACTTATAATCGATCCCCAAAATGCGGTACACTGAGTATATAATGCAATTTCTCAATAGAGATGAATGAATTTACTCGAACAAGCCAAAAACGAACATTGCAACATTGCCATTGCCGATATTGTTTATAATCCCCATGAAAAATCCCTTAGCTCTGCGCAGGGAGATATCCCTTTAGAGCCAAGAAACATCGCATTACTTGAAGTGTTGCTATCAAATATCGACGAACCAACATCGATTGACGAGTTTATTGACTTAGTGTGGGAAAATCAGTTTATCTCAAAAAATGTGGTGACAAATCGCATCAGCCTGTTGCGCCATCTCTTTCGTCAGCATACAGAGCAAGCTGATTCAACCAAAATCATCGTCACCTACCCCAAGCGCGGCTACTACATTGCTCAAAGTTTTGTTCGGCTTGTCGCCAAAGACAACATCACTCCCCCAAGCCAAATGCCCAAAACGCCCGTTGCAACGACTAACAAAAACAAGACACTGCGCTATTTAGGCTGGTGTTTAAGCGTGGTGTTTACCTCATTGACTGTACTACTTGCGATACATACTTGGTCTCATTTCAAGCAAAATACGCAAAATAATACCCTACATGTTCCCCAAGTGCGGCTACTACTCGATACGGTTACCTGTGAAGATGAAACGCTAAGCGATATGGCCCTAAAACTAAAAGCACTCACGCTATACTCGCACAGTGCGTCACCCTACATCCATCTATCAAATATGAGTTCACCGAACTTTTATCTGCATAGCTTAAGTGAACATTGCCACTTCCCAGGTTCAGATGCCGTCTATGACTCAGATTACAGCTTACGGTTTAATTTATGGCAAGATGAACATGGCAAGACCAATCTTGAAAGCGTGCTTCATCTTACCGCATCAGGTCGAGTCGCTTGGCGAAAAACCTTTCAATTTTCCTCCGGTCAGTTGACCGAAACTGTCAATCAGCTCAACGCCGATCTTAGTGATTACTTTAAGCTGCCACAAAAAATTGCCAGCTTGTCGGATCAAGTCTCGAGCTTAATTACACCCATTGCCGATACCACGCTCAGCGGCCTACTCTCCCGCCATCTAACGGATGTAGAAGTGCTGTTTTATACCCGAGAGCTTCTTTTTACTCAGCAATCGGAAACCGATTTTCAAAAATGGATTGCCAAGGTCAAAGAACGAGAACCCATCACGCCGCCTGACCTGCATATGCTATTGGCATTGGTGACGTATCGCTCTGGTGATGTCGAAAGAAGCTTAAGAATGCTTGAGCGAGAATATGCGACTGAAATTCCTGATAATGCACTGATTTTTCTTCTTCAAGCCAATATCAACCGAGAGAAAGGCAATAAACAAATGTATCTTGCCTACTATCTGAAGGCCAACTCAGCCTTAACCACAACTCTGCCAGCCGAGCGTGTGTTTGCTCTTTATGCCAGTCCAGACAGAAAACAAGCTTGCTTAGGCTTGTGGCAGGAAGCACTGCTTGATATTGACTATATTCGGCGACCTAAATCGGTTTTGTGGCAAGGGATTGAAACCTTTTGTCGCCCTTATCCAGAATAAAAAACGCCACCGACATCGGTGGCTTTGGGTCATCACTTGAGCATAAGTTTACCTAACCAATAAGCTCCACCATCATTTGGATATGCAGATCGTCATCATTCAAACAAGGAATAAAATGAAACACTTCCCCGCCATGTTCCATGAAAAGCTCACAACATTGTTCTGAGATTTCTTCCAAGGTTTCTAGGCAATCGGCAGAAAAGGCGGGGGTCACTATATCCAGCTTCTTAATGCCTTTGTTAGGCAGTTGCTCTAGCGTTTTGTCAGTATAAGGCTGCAGCCACTCTTCACGACCAAATCGTGATTGATAAGTCGTGCCGATTTGCTCCTTAGTAAGCCCCAACTCAAGCCTTAATAGTTCAGTGGTTGCCTCACAATGCTGCGGATAAATATCGCCATTATCGGCATAACGCTTTGGTATGCCATGGTAGGAACACAACAAATAGTCCCCCTGACCTTTATCTTGCCAAGAGCGCCGAACACTTTCTGCCAGTGCTTTAATGTAGGTTGGATGATCGTGATAATCCCGAATTAACCGATAGTTTGGCATGACAGGCATGGATTGAAATGCTTTGGTTATCCCATCAGATACTGCAGCCGTTGTGGTACCTGAGTACTGTGGATAAAGAGGCAACACAACCACATCTTCCACCCCGGATGCCATAAGATTTTCTAGACCAACCTTAAGGTTGGGATTACCGTAAGTCATGCCCAACTCAACCGGCATATCAAGTTTCTGCTTAAGTTTCTCAGCTTGCCTTTTGGCATACACGAGCAATGGCGAGCCTTCGTCCATCCACACAGTTTGATATAACTTGGCAACCTTAGGTGAGCGTATCGGCAGAATAATACCGTGTAAAAGTGGGCACCACAGCCAGCGGGTCATATCCACCACACGCTTGTCATGCAGAAACTGGCTTAGGAAGCGCTTCACAGCCGGCGCTGTCGGTGCGTCAGGTGTACCTAAGTTGACCAGTAGCACCCCTTGTTTTTTCGTATTTCTCATAACACCTCATCGACACTTATAAAACAGACTTTACAATTGAAACCTCTTTGCCGATCAAAAGATAAAGATCGAAAAAGCGACCGAGTTGGCCGCTTTCACTATATCAAACTTTCAATTTGAGATGTAAGTAGAATTAAGCAAGTGCTTTTTCTATATCAGCGCTCACTTCTTCAACACGCTTAGTACCATCAAATTTTAGGTACTGAGTATGTCCAGATTGAGCCTCTTTACCATAATAGTTGATAAGAGGGGCGGTTTGTTCATGATACACACCAAGACGAGCACGAACCGTCTCTTCTTTATCATCATCACGTACGACAAGATCTTCACCCGTCACATCATCTTTACCTTCGACTTTAGGTGGGTTATAGATGACATGATAAGTACGACCCGATGCTAAATGAGCGCGGCGACCAGCCATGCGCTCCACAATCACATCATCAGCGACATCAAACTCAATCACATAATCGACCGCCACGCCCATGTCTTTAAGACCATCAGCCTGTGGAATAGTACGAGGGAAACCATCAAGCAAAAAACCTTTCTCACAGTCATCTTGAGCAATACGTTCTTTAATCAGGCCAAGGATAATGTCATCAGAAACTAGCTGACCAGCATCGATAACAGCTTTGGCTTGTTTACCAAGCTCAGTACCTGCTTTGATTGCAGCACGTAACATATCACCAGTAGAGATTTGTGGAATACCATATTTCTCCATGATGAATTGAGCCTGTGTGCCTTTACCTGCACCTGGAGCACCTAGAAGAATGATGCGCATGTTAAATCCTCTTAAGATTGTTTGATTTATACCGAAGCTCACAGTGTTCGACCGCTGTTTCACACCGTTTACACCACGGTAAGTTTCGGTATAAGTGTTATTTTCAATAATAAAACAGGCGTGCACATTACACGCCTGTTCACTGAGTTGCAAGATTGTATTCTAACATACAATCGGTCACTATCGTTTAAGTGATAAGCAAAGATTGCCTGCTTACTCACATTAACCAAAGCAACATCCGACAACAGTAAGTACCCATCAATTTAAAGCTCGCATAAGAAAAGCTTTAATATTGAAATCAATGTGTCGAAAGCAGTGAGTTAATTGCACCAACAAATTGTGATGGATCTTCCATCGAGCCACGCTCTGCCAACATTGCTTGACCAAGAAGAACTTCGACCCAACGACCAAATGCTTCTTCATCGGCTTCGTCTGCCATGCGTTTAACCAATTCATGTTCTGGATTGATTTCAAAAATGTACTTCACTTCAGGCACGGCTTGGCCAGCCGCTGCAAGCAGTTTAGCCATCTGTGTGCCCATCTCATAATCATCTGTCACAACAACGGCCGGTGTGGTGGCCAGTTTAAAGGTCGTACGGACCTCTTTAACTCGCTCGCCTAAATACTCTTTAGTGCGCTCAACAACGGATTTAAACTCTTCTTCCGTTTCTTTGTGCTTTTCTTTTTCTGCTTCGTCTTCGAATTTGCTTAGATCAAGTCCAGCTTTAGTAATAGATTGGAACTGCTTACCATCAAACTCTGTCAGATAGTTCATTAGCCATTCATCAATGCGATCGAACATCAAAATGACTTCTATGCCTTTAGCCTTAAATTGCTCTAAGTGAGGGCTATTTTTCGCCGCAGCATAGCTATCAGCAGTGAGATAATAGATCTTATCTTGTCCTTCTTTCATACGCTCGACATAAGATGCCAAACCAACATTTTGATCAGCCGAATCATTCTCTGTTGAGGCAAAGCGCAGTAAGGCCGCCACTTTTTCTCGGTTAGCCATATCTTCCGCTGGGCCTTCTTTTAGAACAAGACCAAACTCTTTCCAAAATGACTGGTATTTCTCTTGATCATTTTTTGCGATGCGCTCAAGCATAGTCAAAACACGCTTGGTACAAGCATTACGCAGCGATTGCGTCACTTTATTGTCTTGCAGGATTTCACGAGACACGTTTAACGGCAAATCGTTAGAATCGATAAGGCCACGAACAAAGCGAAGGTATGACGGCATAAACTGCTCTGCGTCGTCCATGATAAAGACACGTTGCACATACAGCTTAAGGCCAGATTTATGATCACGATTCATCATATCCCAAGGCGCTTTCGCTGGGATATAAAGTAGGCTAGTGTAATCGTTTTTGCCTTCTACACGATTGTGGCTCCAAAGCAAAGGATCTGCAAAGTCGTGGGAAACATGCTTGTAAAATTCTTGATATTCTTCATCAGAAATGCCGGCTTTATTACGGGTCCAAAGGGCTTGAGCTTTATTGATCTGCTCCCACTTTTTCTCACCCGTTTCTTTTCCTTCTTCATCACGCTCAGCAGTTTGAATTGAAACTGGAATACCGATATGGTCTGAATACTTGCTGATCACTTCACGCAGGCGCCACTCATTTAAGAACTCTTTGCCTTCGTCGCGCATATGAAGAATGATATCTGTACCACGTGATGGCTTCGAGATCGTTTCTATGGTGTACTCACCTTCACCAGCAGAGTGCCACTGAACCGCTTCATCTTCAGCCAGACCAGCGGCGCGAGTGCGAACTGTCACCGCATCAGCCACAATAAAGGCAGAGTAAAAACCCACACCAAACTGACCAATCAGTTGTGAATCTTTCGATTGCTCTTCTGATAATTTAGAAAAAAACTCCGCGGTACCCGATTTTGCGATTGTGCCTAGGTGCTCAATCACATCATCACGACTCATTCCAATACCATTATCAGAAATCGTTAGGGTGCTTGCACTTTCATCAAAAGATAGCTTGACGCCTAAATCTGCATCTCCTTGATACAAGTCAGGATTTGACAACGCTTGGAAACGCAGTTTATCTGATGCATCCGAAGCATTAGAAATAAGTTCACGCAAAAAAATCTCTTTATTTGAGTAAAGAGAATGAATCATCAAGTGAAGTAGCTGTTTTACTTCAGACTGAAAGCCACGAGTTTCTTTATTTTGTGTTGCCGTTTCGCTCATGTTCGCTCCATAACATCTATAATTATCAGGCCTAGCGTACATTTCCTAGGACCGATACTGTCATAATCTGCAAACTAACATGAGGGTGGCAAATGTAAATTCAAGGTCAAAATTCATAAAAACATTGTTTTTTTGATTTTATTTTGTCTATCCTTGGACCTCAAAAAATCAAAAACAATATTTAACATCTCTCGAAACACGTTTTTTGGCGCATTATCTGATGAAACCTAACTAACAATGATGGTTATACCGAATGAGTAACATAGGCACTAAGTTCAATCTTTCAAATAGATTTACTTTTGACCCCAATACAAACTCTCTGGTGGATAACTCAAACGATAACAGCGAAATTATACGTTTGGGGAGCAATGAAAGCAGAATTTTGCTTTTGCTATCAGAAAAGCCCAATGAAATCATATCCCGTAATGAGTTACATGATTTTGTTTGGAGAGAACAAGGATTTGAAGTTGATGATTCAAGCTTAACTCAAGCGATTTCTACGCTTAGAAAACAGCTTCAAGATTCAACTAAATCTCCTCAGTTCATTAAAACTGTACCAAAGCGTGGGTATCAGTTGATTTGTAGCGTTGAGCGAACAACCCCATTAATGAGTGGTGCCCAAAGTAAAGAAGAGGATACGCAAGACACCAATAGCCTTGATGACCAAACGTCATCAGCTACAAGCGCAGAAGTAACCAATCCGACCTATTCTGTGGTCACCACTCCAGCATTCCAGAACATGCCAGAGCCGGTAAAACCGAGATGGGGGATAAGGATCATGTTGTTACTCTCTTTGCTTATACCTCTATGCGTCATCTTATTTACAAACCCTGCGGAGTCCACATTTCGACAGATTGCGATCTTTGATGGAACGCCAGTAAAAACACCTGCCAACCACCCAGATTTAACTCCTTGGTATGGGTCTATCGAGCAGTGTATTAAACGATATAACACTTTTCATGAATCTATGGCGCCGGTCGAAGTCATTGCAACAGGCGGTCAAAACAATCAGCTGGTACTCAACTATATACATTCAGTTGAAAACTCCGGTGAAAATGTCACAGTGCGTATATTTGCTGACCAACAAGATTTAAGCAAAGTTTGTCAATAGGAAGAATAAAATGAACCATAAAATCGCAGGCGGTTTACTTATTTTGTCAGCTTTGTTTAGTAGTTGGCTTTATTGGGGAAGTGACCTAAAAGTCGAACAAGTCTTGACATCTAAAGAATGGCAATCGAGGATGGTTACGCTTATCACAGACAGCTTACGAGAAGAATCTGTTGGCTCTCTTCGCCGTGTAACCATCGACTCTAATGTCAAATATTTGCCCAATGGCCAATACAACCGTTTTGCTACTGTCAAGCTCTACAGTACCGAGTCTAAAAACGAAAGCACCATCAACATATCTGAAGAAGGTGAATGGGATGTGAGTGATAACTATCTTTTAGTTTCACCGATGAAATTTAAAGACGTCTCTTCCGCTCAAAGTAAAGATTTTACTGAAGAACAACTTAAGCTCATCACTCAAATATTTAAAATGGATGCCCAGCAAAGCAGGCGGATCGACATAGTCAATGAAAATACACTACTGCTGACCAGTTTAAACCACGGCTCTACCGTATTATTTTCTCACTAAATGATTATTTGAGCCGTTTGTCGCTGTTTTATCCAATGGGTTGATATAAAGCAGTAACAAACGGCGTAATCAAAGAAAATGCAGCAGTAGCTACTGACGGTAACAACTACAGGGTGGTTACTCGTCTCGCGCCATACCATTGAGTACTATGTTGTTATAGCTCACCATACCAATAATTTGGCCATTTTCAATAACAGGTGCACGACTAATACCAAAACGCTCAAATAATCTAGCGCAATATTTTACATGCATTTCAGGATCGACAGCTAAAGCAGGCTTAGTCATAATTTCATAGATATTGACTCGATCTGGAGAGCGATTCATTGCCAGTACTTTTTTGGCAATATCATTCATTAATACCAATCCATATTCATCATCATCATTACGTTTATTGACGACTAACGCTTTGACTTGATGCTTCCTTGCCAACTGGATACCTTCTCTCACGGTTGTTAAACCATCAATCATAACGTAATTGGCGACCATTACATCACGAATGCATATTTTCTGACCACCACTCATAATTCATTCCCTACCACTTCAGCTAACTTCTCGACCTGGTGAGCAACACCAACGGCATCTTCAACATCAATTTGAACAGCAATTCCTTGTCCTGACTCTTGATCAAATTCACCAACCTCACTTATTTTTTCCAGAATATGCCGAGAAAGGTGTTCTTCGACTACGAAAAGAAGGACGTCTTTTTGCACTTCTAAAGTCAGACCAAAAAAAGTTCGCTTCTTATTCAGCCCCTCACCTCTTGCATTATTGATAACTGTAGCTCCAGTTGCCCCAGCCTCTCTTGCAGCATCAAGTACAATGTCCGTTCTACTGTCTTCGACAAAAGCGAGTATCAATTTAAAGCGCATTTTCATTATTCTCCTGTGATGAATTTCTGTTCAGCCACTGAGTAATTTGGGCGTATCCCATAACAGATATTATGGGGAACAGGCTTGCAAAGGCAATGAGTCCAAAACCATCAATCATAGGGTTTCGTCCAGGTACGGTAGAAGCAAGCCCCAATCCAAGAGCGGCAACCAAAGGTACAGTGACTGTCGACGTTGTGACGCCCCCCGAATCATAAGCAAGTGGCACAATAAGTTTTGGGGCATAAAATGTTTGAATAACCACAACTATGTAACCGGCAATAATGTAGTAGTGGATGGGATCACCAACAACGATCCTATAACTGCCTAATGAGATACCAAAGGCGACCCCAAGAGCGACCGAAATACGAAGTCCATTGACACTGATCGAGCCCCCGGAAACCTGATTGGCTTTAATGGCAACCGCAATAAGAGAAGGCTCTGCAATGGTTGTGCTAAAACCTATACAAAAGGCAAACAAGTACACCCAATAATAATCTTGCCAACCAATATCGCCTTCTACCGAAGTACCAAATTCTTGTAAGAAAGAGGGTTTAGTTAGCTGCATAGCCATGGTTTCCCCAAGCGGAAACAAGGCAAGCTCGAGACCAATAAGAAATAGCGAAAGTCCGAGAATAACATAACCAAAACCAGCAACAACTTTGGGCCAATTCGCCACAGGTCTGCGCAAAACAGCGAACTGAAAACCAAAGATGATTGATGCAATTGGCAGTACATCACCTATTGTACTATGAAATGTGCTTATAAATTCGGACGAATCAATCAAGTGACCACCATTCCGTAAACCATAACAAACATCATCGGCAATAGAGAAGCAAACGCAATTAAGCCAAATCCATCTAGCATAGGATTACGGCCTTTTATTGCTGAAGCTAGACCTACGCCGAGAGCTGTGACAAGGGGTACTGTTATTGTTGAAGTCGTCACCCCACCAGAGTCGTACGCAACGCCAATAATACTTTCTGGAGCAAACATAGTAAGAACAACAACACCAATGTATCCACCGATTATCATGTACTGAATAGACCACCCCTTAAGTATACGCAGCACACCCAGCATAATGGCTATACCCACTGAGAGAGCGACGGTGTAGCGAAGACCGTTCGCGTACTGCGTCATAGCAGCATCATCCAAAGCAATCATACCTCCTTCTGCAGCGACTTGGGCTGCTTCTGCAGCAACCGCGGTAAGAGCAGGTTCTGCAACTGTGGTTCCAAACCCTAAGCAAAATGCAAACAACATTAACCAAGCAACACTTCCTTTGCGAGCAAACGCTTGTGCCATCGACTCTCCAATAGGAAACAGTCCCATCTCCAGCCCAAAAATGAAGAAAGAAAGTCCCATCACAACCAATACTAAGCCAAAGAGTATTGACAGCATATTAGGTAAAGGTTCTTGCAACACAATAAGTTGGAAAAAAGCAATCACAGCCACAATCGGCAGTAAATCTCTTAAACTTCCTAAGAACGCTTTCAAAAGTGCAGCTAGCGCCTGCATATGAACCTCATATTCGTCTATCTACTAGTAACCATGGCAAGAACAAAACAAATTAAGTGTGACTCAAACTGGGCCATAGACAAAAAAAATCAGAAAATAATGATTTTGTGATAGCCGTAAGTTTTGAACAATTGATGATCCTAAATGTCGCTAACTCGCTATAATTATTAGAATTGCTATTCTGATAGACTCATTGAAATTGTAGTTTTGCAGGACAGAGGAGAGCTGAATGAGAGTACTGCTAACGGGTGGAACAGGCTTTATCGGTAAAGAGCTGTTAAAATATTTTACCACCTACGAGGTGACACTTTTAACGCGCTCTCCACTCAAAGCAAAAGAAATGGTTAGTCATGCAGACATGGGGAACATAACTTATCTTTCTGATTTAAATAAATTAAGTGACCTTAACGAATTTGATGCCGTGGTCAATTTAGCGGGTGAGCCCATCGCCGATAAACGTTGGACTAAAAAACAAAAAGAAATCATATGTCATAGTCGCTGGAAAATCACAGAAACAATCGTCGAGCTTATTCATGCCAGCACTTCTCCACCTTCAGTTTTTATCAGCGGTTCCGCTGTTGGCTACTATGGCGATCAACAAGAGCACCCTTTCGATGAGGGCTTACATACTCATCAGCAAAATTTTCCTCATCAAGTGTGTGCAAAATGGGAAGAAATTGCCAACCGCGCTCGCTCTGACTCTACCCGTGTTTGTATATTGCGAACTGGAGTTGTTCTTGGTGTTGAAGGTGGGGCATTGAAGAAGATGATGCTGCCATACAAACTTGGTTTAGGTGGGGCGATCGGTAGTGGTGATCAGTACATCCCGTGGATACACCTACTTGATATGGTTCGAGGTATCATTTACTTACTCACAACAGAACATGCGTACGGAGAGTTTAATTTGTGCGCCCCACACCCAGTTACAAACAAGCATTTTAGTCAAACCCTAGCTAAGTTACTTAAAAAACCACACCTGTTGTCTACTCCGAAATGGCTACTAAAGATAGCCATGGGTGAAAGTGCTGTACTTTTGTTTGATAGCTTGAGAGCTAAACCCAAAAAACTCACAGAACTTGGCTTTCACTTTAGCTACTCTCGCATCGAACCCGCAATGAAAAACTTATTACAGCACGCGGATTAATCTGTATGCTAAGCCGATAAAATATATAGCGAAACAAGTTTATCATGGCAAAATCTATTCTCGTTACTGGCTGCTCAACAGGTATTGGATACACATGTGCTCACGCTCTTCACAAAGCAGGATATCAAGTTATCGCATCATGCAGGCATTTCGATGACGTTAAACGACTACAAAATGAAGGGCTCACCTGTATTCAACTTGATTTAAGCGACACAAATAGCATCGAACACGCTGTCGAAAAAGCGCTCGAAATAACGGGCGGTAGACTCGACGCCCTGTTTAACAATGGCGCCTATGGTCAGCCCGGTGCATTGGAAGACCTTCCTACCCAAGCGTTAAGAGAACAGTTTGAAACCAATTTTTTTGGTTGGCACCATCTTGTCAAACAAGTATTACCAATAATGCGTAAGCAAGGAAATGGCCGAATAATACAAAACAGTTCTGTGCTCGGTTTTGCAGCAATGCCGTACCGAGGTGCTTACAATTCGTCTAAATTTGCACTAGAAGGCTGGAGCGATACTCTGCGCCTAGAACTTGCTGACACCAATATCAAAATAAGCTTAATCGAACCCGGTCCGATAGAAACTCAATTTAGAAAAAATGCTCAAAAAGCCTTTGAAAAATGGATAGGTATCAACTCGAGCGTTCACCATGAATACTATAAGAAACGCATAAAGGAGCTTGGAAATGAGACCTCAAGCAGTACTTTTGCGCTCCCTCCCGAATCTTGTATCAGACCATTATTCCATGCATTGGAAGCAAGGAAGCCCAAAGTACGTTATCGAATTACAACACCCACTAAGGCTTTTGCATTATTAAAACGTGTATTGTCTAGTCGTCTACTAGACAAACTTTTAGTGCGAGTATCTTAAACACAGATGTCATCATAGCGTAATAATAAAAAGATAAACTAACTAATGAGGTCATCGACTTCACAATTATATGAAAGCGTTACATTCGGAATAAAAACATGACATTGAACCAATTAAACTGGCTAAGTGTGGGTGTTGCGCTAACTTTGTTCATCATTTTGTAAACGCCTCCACTTTAATTTGGAAAAATACCGCTGTATTGGCGGTATTTTTGTATTTGTACGCCACAGGCTAGCAAGGGCTTGATATTTCCCAACCGCGCCCATATGTCGGTGATATAACAATTTTTTGCAAGGAACCCGCTAATGCAGTCGCCATTTATTGTCGAACTCAACGAGCAAAATTTTCGTCCAGTACTCGAAGGATCAATGCAAACTCCCGTGCTTATCCATTTTTGGGCATCGATGAGTGAGGCAAGCACACAACTCATTCCACAGCTAAAAGAGTTAGCACAACAATACAGTGGAGCTTTTACATTGGCGCTCTTAAACTGTGAGCAAGAGCAAATGATTGCCAGCCAGTTTGGTGTTCAAACACTGCCTACCCTAGCACTGTTTGTAAACGGTCAACCTGTTGACGGTCTTGGCGGACCACAAGATCTGCAAACAGTACAAGCTATGTTAGCTAATCATCTACCCAGCCAAGATGAACTCAATGTCAAACAAGCGATGGAGTTCATTCAAACACAAGAGTATGGCCAAGCCTTAACTCTCCTTCAGGCATTACCAGATGAACTAAAGCAAAAAGGTGATGTAAAGCTAGCAATTGCAGAATGCCTCGTTGAAACCCAAAATTTTGAACAAGCAAAAGTCTTACTAGATAACATTCCTTTGGAATATCAAGACAGTCGCTACAAAGGATTAGTAGCTAAACTGGAACTACACGAGCAATCTGCAAACAGCCCAGAAATTCAATTGCTTGAACAACAATTTCAAGCAGATTTAACTAATGCAAAGCTGGCAGCTGACCTAGCGTTGAGTTATCACCAAGTTAATCGGGACCAAGAAGCACTCGACATCCTTTGGCGCTTTTTAAGTACAGATTTGAATAGTCTCGATGGTGAAATAAAAAAACATTTTATGGATATCCTTGCTGCTCTGGGGCAAACCAACCCAATAGCCTCTCAATATAGACGCAAGCTATACTCACTCCTATATTGATTTTGCAAAAAGACAAAGCCGACTAACCTGAAGTTGGACACTTTGGTTAAGCGGCTTTGTCTTCGCCCTAGAAATAAATCTTTAGTCAGTAGCAATAACCAAACTATCCAAATTCTCAGCATCTTATGTTAAACATCGAAACAAGTGATTGATCATCCTTGATTGCATTCTTGAAAGTAATTATTTCCCAAGTATCCTCCATGCTGATACGAAAGCTTACCATCCCGAGTCTTTGATGTTGGCATTATTTCCTTGTCTCAATACTGATAGAGTCTGAAATATGTAATTATCTTGCATTTATATCATTGTATTTAACACCAAACTAAGCAACAATCAGCATAAAGATTTAGATACGGATTTACATATGATCATCGACTCTATTGCTACCATCGGGATTCTATTGGTTGTCGTCATCGCATTTATCATTGCAGGAGTGAAAACTGTTCCTCAAGGTAACCATTGGACTGTTGAACGTTTTGGTCGCTACACGCATACGCTCAAACCAGGATTAAACATTATTATTCCCTTCATCGATAGAATTGGACATAAAATCAATATGATGGAGCGTGTTCTCGACATTCCCGCTCAAGAGGTGATCTCAAAAGACAATGCTAATGTTACCATTGACGCGGTTTGTTTTGTCCAAGTAATCAATGCGGCACAAGCGGCATACGAAGTCAACGATTTAGAACATGCGATTCGTAATCTAACCCTCACCAACATCAGAACAGTGCTCGGCTCAATGGAGCTAGATGAAATGCTCAGTCAAAGAGATATGATCAACGGTAAATTACTCTCTATTGTCGATGAAGCCACTAACCCATGGGGTATTAAAGTCACACGCATCGAGATCAAAGATGTACAACCTCCCACCGATCTTACCGCAGCTATGAATGCGCAGATGAAAGCCGAACGAAACAAGCGTGCCGAAATACTAGAAGCAGAAGGCATACGCCAAGCAGAAATTCTCAGAGCTGAGGGGCAAAAACAATCCGAGATACTCAAAGCTGAAGGTGAAAAACAAGCAGCAATATTGCAAGCAGAAGCTCGGGAGCGCGCTGCAGAAGCAGAAGCTCGCGCAACGACCATGGTCTCAGAGGCGATAGCTCAAGGTGACATGCAGGCTGTCAATTACTTTATTGCCCAAGGTTATACAGATGCACTGCGCAGTATTGGCCAAGCTGAAAATGGCAAAATCATCATGCTACCGCTTGAAGCGACTGGTCTTATGGGGTCGGTTGCTGGTATTGCCGAAATGTTCAAACAATCTGAACAAAAATAGGCAGAGGTCCACTTGCTCGAATTACTCGATTCTATTAACCATTGGCATTGGCTAGCATTTGGGCTTGTGTTGCTAGCTATGGAATTATTTGGTACTGCTGGATACTTTCTTTGGCTTGGTATCTCTGCACTGCTCATTGGACTCTTGCTGTCTGTATTGCCAATGAGTTGGCAGTTACAATGGATAGCATTCGCCGTGTTTTCATTGGTCACATCTTGGTTATGGTGGCGGAAGCAATTTAATCAAGATGTTTTTGATGATGAACACAGACAACTGAATCAAAAGCAAAAACAAATGCTAGGGCAAACGGTTGTGATTGAAGAGGACATAGCTCCTGGACGACACAGAATTAAAATTGGTGATAGCACTTGGTCTGCTCAAACCGACCACCCCATAGCGGCTGGAACCCTAGTCGAAGTGACCCAAGTGAATGGAATCATTTTAACGATCGAAGAGAAGAAACTCAGTTAAACCAGCAAAAGTTATCACCTGTCACAATAATTTCATTTTCAAACTACCAAACAATATCAGAAGAGGCATAGCAATGCCTCTTCCTATATTTACCCACCTTATATCCTAACCATTGATTGCGTAAAAACGCCATTTCGCTTGATATTGCCGAGTTCGCTTGCATACTTATTATTGCATAGCTCATGTGACACTCATCAATCAGGCTTTACTTGCATGGCTACTTTTTATTCAGCATTCAACACAAACCTATTCACCTAAACCTCGACTATGGAGCGAGAAAACGAATGAAAGCAAAACTGACACTGCTACTGCCTGTTTTAACTATTATCTCATTTAATCTTCAAGCCAACGGTGATCAAGGCGGAAGGACATTAAGCTCAGAAGTAAAGTGTGAACTTAAGAAAGGTCAAGTTCAACAACTCCCTCCCTTGTATTGCAAAATGTTCAATGGCAAAGCGCTCTAGAAACATTTTACGAGAGGAGTCCAATACTCCTCTCCGTGATACCGCGACTAAATAAAGCTATATGGTATTAACACTTGGAAACGGATGTCGGTTTCATCTGCATCTTTAGCACCAGCGAATTCGTCGCGCTCAAGAATGGTTCCATGTAAACGAATTGTTGTACCTTTTAGTGAGCCACTCTGAAGTGAGTAGGCAATGGTGGCATTCACTGCGTATTCGCTTTCATAGTCCCAATCCCCCGATGCACCACTGGCTGCAGAATCAGATCCAGTACCATAACCCAGCCCTAAATAATAATTCCAGCCATTACCCTGATCGTATGACACGCGATTATACCATGCGATTTCCCCTGATTTATTCCAATCGGAAAGCGCGTCCCAGTATTGGGACCAAGTACCATTGGTCATACCATAGGTGTGGATAGTTCGTGGCACAAAATCAGCTCGATTATCTGTGTCTGTGTAACGCAGTTCAGAGATCCAAGCGAGCTGCCCAAAAGAGTGTTGTAATGAGAGTCCGGCGTGATAGCCTAAACCATCATATTTCACATCATCGTTGACAGCATAAAAATCAGCCGCAAGTACGGTATTTTCGCTATGTTGATATTTTAGGTACGCCTTGTAGGAAGAGTTATCATGTTCATCGGTATAGCTAGTAATTTGATTTGTCCCCCAATCAACATTTGAGTAACGCACTCCTGTTGCTTGGCCTATGCCAAGTTGTATATACACACTGTCTGTTATTTGCCCATTAAGGCCAAGAGAATGGAGGTAGCTCCATGATGTGTCAGACCAAAGTGGTGCTGCATAATCATCTTCATGCAATAGCCAAGGTGCCGTAAATTGGTCAGCACCAAAATAGCTCAGATTATATTCTCCAACTTTTGTATTTAACTCAAAGCCGCGGTAAGTACCGGGAACAAAACTCCAAACATTACCCACGGTACCATTACCGCTAGATTGCAGCATACCGAACCGAGCATTAAATTCTTCACCAGACTTAAATTTGAGTGCAGCTTTATATACTTTAAGCTGATCACCTTCTCCAGCCCCCCAATCTAGATTCGAACAGGTTGAAATCTCATTGCATAAATACCCATCATCACCTTTCAAACTCTCGTTGTAGAGGTCTCCCGAATAGTAAGCTGCAAGATCAGCCCCGAGCCATCCTTCATGGTGACCAGAAGAAAAGTCCAATATTGCGTTGTAGGCAGAGTAATCTAATCGGCTCCAACGCTCCCCATCACTTCCTCCCGGTTTGCCCGATGTTCGCGTTCTAGAGCGAGTGTCCACCACAAACAAGGCGTTGAGTGTCGAATCTTGCATGAACTCATCCACGGCTTCGACATATTGGTCACCTGCAGCACTCTCTGTCGATGCTAACACTGGGCTAGAGACTGCTAGCATAGCTAGTACAACTGAAGACAATTTAAAATATTTGTCCATGGAAAACTCCTAAAAGTGGATATAGCTGTTTTTATGCTCTCATCTTAAGTTGGCCGCCGAAGAGAGAGCACTTTCCTTGTGTAAAAAATAATAAAAAGGAATTCATCTTTTACTTTATCACTGAGTTCAGAACTCAATGTATCCACGATCAAGACTAACTTCGCAACGAAAAATATCAATTAGAACTTTACCTGAAAATATAGAAATATGACCTGCTACAAACTTTTACTCACGCAGTGACCTTATTCAAAATTTTAATACAAAAATATTAATTAGATATTTTTCATCATAAATACAACAAGTTAGGAATAATCTGAATTTTATCAAATGGGAGCGTGATCGCATAAGAGTCATAATATTAACGGATTTTTAAGTAATTAGATTTTGATCACTGCATTAATTTCCCTCAATAAAAACGAATAAAACCCATCAATAATTTTCACCAAAAAAAAACCACCTGATGAGGTGGTTACAAATAATTTATACGTACGTTATTTCCTATTGAAATATATTCCCCTATATTTGCTATACATAGCAAATACTAGTGTTCTTTTCTTATTCATCAAAAAACGGTACGTCACGACAAACTATATTAAATCAACAAGATCTTGCTCAGTTTTTATCTCAACCCCCAGTTCTTGCGCCTTGGTCAGTTTAGAACCAGCATTGTCACCGGCAAAGAGAATATCGGTGTTCTTACTCACACTACCTGTTACCTTAGCACCCAAATTTTGTAGTGCTGCTTTGGCATCATTGCGTGACAGTTGAGATAAAGATCCCGTCAATACGACAGTTTTTCCTCGCAAGGGTTGAGGAATATCCTGCTTAGGCTCTTCAACATCAGGCCAAACAATCCCTTGAGCGAGCAAATCTTCAATCACTTGTTGATTTTTCTCTTGGGCAAAGAAAGCAATAACATGACTGGCGACAATATCTCCGATGTCGGACACTTCAACCAACTGCTCATGCGTGGCGGTCTTTATCTTATCAAAAGTCTTAAAATGCTGCGCAAGATTGGCAGCTGTGGCTTCTCCCACCTCGCGAATACCTAGAGAATAGATAAACCGAGCTAGCGTCGTTGATTTAGCTTTGTTCAAAGCGCTAACAACGTTTTGCGCCGATTTTGGCCCCATTCTATCGAGCACAGTGAGAACTCCGGCAGACAGCTTAAATAGGTCAGCGGGTGTTGCAACCATCTCTCTATCGACGAGCTGCTCAATGACTTTCTCACCCAATCCATCAACATCAAGTGCTTTACGCGAGACAAAATGTTTTAACGCTTCTTTTCTTTGCGCCTGGCAAAATAAGCCTCCCGAACATCTTGCTACCGCTTCACCTTCAAGACGTTCTATTTGAGAGTGGCAAACAGGGCATTGAGTTGGAAATACTATTTCTTGTGCATCTTCAGGCCTTCGTTCTTCGATATATGATACGATTTGCGGGATCACGTCACCGGCTCGTCGTACAATCACACTATCTCCAATTTTGACCTTTAGACGGGCAATTTCATCTGCATTATGCAGGGTGGCATTACTGACCGTAACACCACCAACAAACACGGGTTCGAGTTTCGCAACTGGAGTAATGGCCCCTGTACGGCCAACCTGAAACTCAACACCATTGAGCACTGTGATTTCTTCCTGAGCAGGGAATTTATAGGCGATTGCCCAACGAGGTGCTCTAGCCACAAAGCCGAGCTTTTCCTGCAAAGCAATATCATCAACCTTGATTACAACACCATCGATTTCATAGGCCAACTCATCTCTACGTGTTAAAATATCTTGGTAATAAGCTTTAACTTCTCCAAGCGTCGATACTTGGCGAGTCTCTGGACACATTGGGAGTCCCCAGCCTTTTAATTGAACAAAACGCTGATAATGGCTCTGAGATAACGCCCCACCTTCAATAACACCGACACTATAGGCATAAAAACTTAAGGGGCGCGTAGCGGTAATTCGAGAGTCGAGCTGGCGTAAACTTCCAGCCGCGGCATTACGTGGATTAACAAACACTTTGTCCCCTTTACGCAAAGCGTGCTGATTGAGCTGCTGAAAACCGAGTTTAGGCATAAACACCTCGCCTCGAACCTCTATACGTCGCGGCCAACTATCGCCATGTAATGTAAGAGGAATTGATTTAATGGTACGAACATTTTCTGTAATATTTTCCCCAGTTGCCCCATCCCCACGGGTAGCCGCTTGAATCAAAATACCCTCTTCATATAAAAGGCTCACAGCCAAGCCATCCAATTTTGGCTCGCAACAAAAGTGCGCCAATTCTGTAACAGAGAGGCGATCTAACATACGTTTATAAAACGCATCAAGCTCATCATCATCAAAAGCATTATCGAGCGATAGCATAGCTATCTCATGTTTCACAGGTTGAAAACCATCAAGTGGCTTACCACCTACCCGCTGACTGGGTGAATCAAGGCTCATTAACTCAGGGTGCTTGGCCTCTAGCTCAAGTAATTCACGCATTAAACGATCATATTCCGAATCCGGAATCTGGGGATTATCTTCAACGTAGTATTTCACGCCATGGTGATGAAGGATTTCACGCAATTGATTGAGCTTTTCTTGAATATCTTGAGGCATAACTCACTCTGTTTTAAAAAGTTAATAACTAACATAATGCTGAGACGAAGCCATTCATGTCCAGCGGGTTAAATCGACCGATATGCCGGTATTTTTACTGCGATATGGTTAAATACTCAACCACAACTCAAAAAAGAAAGGCTCCGCGATTCGGAGCCTTTAACGAAATATTCTTTTCTTCAGGCACTTTGTAAAGACTTAAATTCCTGAATTTGGGCTCGATATGCATCCAGGCGGCTCGGTGTCATTAAATTCCGTGCATCGTCTAATACGTTGGCTCCAAGGTCATCGGCAATCTGCTGAGCGGTTTTGAGCATCAACTTAAAATTCTGTTCAGGATCGCCATAACAAGGTAGCGTCATAAAAAATGAAATCCCCTTAGTCGTAAACTCGGCAGGATCTGAATGAGCAAGGGTGCCAGGTTGCATCATATTTGCAACACTAAACAATACCTTACCTGTCCCTGACAGATCAGAATGGCGATGAAAAATATCCATTTCACCATACAGCAAACCATTTTGCTGCATGCTGTCAAAGAGCTTAGTGCCCACTAGTGGCTCAGATCCTGAGCAGTGAACGTTGAGCACAATGACTTCGATATCTTGCTGAGGTGAGGCGTCTTGTTCTGCAGATTTCACCTGCGCCTCAACATCAGGCTTAGTTACTGACGTCTGTGCATCAGTTGCAAACGATTCCGCTTCTCCACTGGACATAAAAGGATCGTCAACATCTGCCACTTTTACCTCTGAATTAGAAGAAAAAAGCGGATTGCTCTCTGGCTCTGAATAGCCATCAATCAAGGGATCAGCTTCGATATTGTCTTGAATGAAGTCCGGTTCTTTTCGCACCTTACGAATAATCTCAAAATCATCTTCCGGCGCAACGTTTGTCTCTGGAATAGAGTCTGGATCAATCCCTTTTTCCTTACCCACATCTAATTTGCGAAGTGGCTTGCTACCAAACTTAGTTTTCACTTCTCTTTTGCTTGTCCATAAGCCGTGAAACAATAAAGCGGCAATCGCTATCGCTCCGACGATTATGAGTACAAATCGCAATTCCTGCATGTTCCACTCTCAAATTAATCGATACATTTAGTTCGCAAATGAACTTATCGAACCTTGTTAAACCTTCTCTAAATCTAACTTTACCAAAACTCTCACCTGTTTTAGAACAGCTTAATGTGAGAAGTTCATACAATGTTGTGATTTTGAACACGCTTTTTCTTTGTTAAGATAAAAAGCGTTCAATTTTAAATCACACTCAGTCAAGGCTTATGAATTCAATACAACCTCATCGTTCCGGCTTCGGTTACTTTTTTTACGGCTTAAAACTCGCCGTGACACCGGGGATCCGCCAATACGTCATTCTTCCCTTAATCGCTAACATTCTGCTGGTAGGAGGCGCCCTATTCTATCTTTTTTCTCATCTCGACACTTGGATAGAACAATTGATAGGACAGCTGCCAAGTTTTCTATCTTGGTTAACCTATTTGCTATGGCCACTACTAGTTTTGACCATTCTTGCCACTTTTTCTTATTTTTTTAGTACATTAGCGAACTTTATCGCCGCGCCATTCAATGGACTTTTGGCAGAAAAGGTCGAAGAACACCTCACAGGACAGACAGTCAACGACGACAATATACTGGCTGTGATAAAAGATACACCGAGAATTCTTGCGCGAGAATGGCGTAAACTCGTTTACGTATTACCCAAGGCAATCGGTCTGTTTATTTTACTGTTGATTCCCGGCATTGGCCAAACATTGGGCCCTATTCTGTGGTTTGCTTTTTCCGCTTGGATGCTCGCAATTCAATATTGTGATTACCCATTTGATAACCACAAAATTGCGTTTAATGACATGCGTCGCGACTTGAAACAAAAACAAATCAAGGCTTACAGTTTTGGTGGATTAGTCTCCATCTTTACTACGATTCCAATTTTGAATCTCATCGTTATGCCTGTTGCGGTATGTGGAGCAACCGCTATTTGGGTATCAGAGTTCAAACGATAGTCCTTTACAACATCGCTCATAGCGCATAGCGAGTTAGAAGCCAGCGAAAGGTCGGCCGAGCGTCAATTGCATAATATGACCTGTCGACCTTTACAATCGGCATTAGTTCTATCCAGCATACTACTCAAATTCAATAACATGCTCTTTATCTCATTCTAATAACTTATAACTTTTTAATCCTTCTCTCGGATTTGCCGCTGGCCTACTCTTCTACCCATGCAGGGTTTATGAATGCCCAAACCTCTCGCCAAAGATCTCAACACTAGTTCAGACTCTAGGCGCTCAACAAACGAAGGATCAAGACATGAGCAAAATCTACGAAGATAACTCTCTTACCATAGGGAATACACCTCTGGTCCGACTCAATAAAGTGAGTAAAGGTAAAGTTCTGGCAAAAATAGAAGCTCGAAACCCAAGTTTTAGTGTCAAATGCCGTATTGGTGCCAACATGATTTGGCAAGCGGAAAAAGAAGGCAAGTTAAAGCCTGGGATAGAAATTGTAGAGCCGACAAGCGGCAACACTGGCATTGCATTGGCGTTCGTCGCCGCTGCTCGTGGCTATAAGCTAACACTAACAATGCCTGAGTCTATGAGTCTTGAACGTCGTAAGCTGCTTAAGGCACTCGGTGCCAACCTTGAGCTAACTGAAGCCGCGAAGGGAATGAAAGGTTCAATAGCCAAAGCCGAAGAAATTGTTGCTTCTGCCCCTGAAAAGTATCTGCTGCTCCAGCAATTTAACAACCCAGCAAACCCTCAAATTCACGAGAAAACAACGGGTCCTGAAATCTGGGATGCCACGGATGGACAAGTTGATGTTTTGGTTGCTGGCGTCGGAACAGGAGGAACAATTACCGGAACAAGCCGCTACATCAAAGGCGAAAAGGGCAAAAATATCGTGTCAGTTGCGGTTGAGCCAGCTGAGTCACCGGTCATTGCTCAAGCACTAGCAGGGGAAGAAATTCAGCCTGCACCGCATAAAATTCAGGGTATCGGCGCAGGATTTATCCCTGGCAACCTTGATTTAGGGTTAATTGACCGTGTTGAACCTGTTACATCGGAAGAAGCCATTGACATGGCTAGGCGTCTAATGGAAGAGGAAGGTATTTTGGCTGGAATTTCATCTGGAGCCGCAGTCGTCGCCGCTAATAGAATAGCAGATCTACCTGAATTTCAAGGAAAAACCATAGTAACTATCCTACCAAGTTCAGGTGAACGTTACTTAAGCACAGCCCTATTTGCTGGTATCTTCACAGAGAAAGAGAATCATCAATAATAGGTGATGAAATCAATTTTTCAGCGAAAAAAGCCCCTTTGAGGGGCTTTTTTGTTGATCCCTGACGCACCTTTGGTAATATCGGGACAGTTTTATTTTTAGCTTCAAAATAAAAGAGAAGCCAGAATTAGCATCGGTTATGAAATCCGGCATAGATCGGAGTCATATCTGAAAAATTTGCAATCAGGTCAATTTATGACACTAAATGAATAATGTGTATTTGTCACAACATTCATTTAAAGGTTAAGCTGAGCCTGATTAAGAATCTATCAAAATATAAATCAATTTGGGGTATATGACATGTACGAGAAGCAAGTAGAAATCACTGCGGAAAACGGCCTTCACACTCGTCCGGCTGCACAATTCGTAAAAGAAGCAAAAGGCTTCGATGCGGATATCACTGTGACTTCTAACGGTAAAAGTGCAAGTGCAAAGAGCCTGTTTAAACTACAAACATTAGGTCTCGTTAAAGGAACTCAGGTAACGATCTCCGCTGAGGGGCCTCAAGCTCAAGAAGCCGTCGAGCACCTAGCTGCATTAATGGACCAACTGCACTAATCCGGTCTCGCATTTCTAAAGCCATTTTGTAAAAACGAAATGGCTTTGTTGGAAATAAACTCAAACATAAGCTAAAAATTATCGTTAGCACACCCATTTTCTCCCGTTTTTAAGTTGACCATTTAAGGTAAGGCTATGATTTCAGGCATCCTAGCATCTCCAGGTATTGCTATTGGTAAAGCACTACTCCTTCAAGAAGATGAAATTGTCCTAAACACCAACTCTATTACTGATGCGCAAGTCGAAACTGAGATTGCTCGTTTCTTCGAGGCACGCGATAAATCAACCGCTCAGCTTGAGACTATTAAACAAAAAGCACTGGAAACATTTGGTGAAGAAAAAGAAGCGATCTTTGAAGGTCATATTATGCTTCTTGAAGATGAAGAGTTAGAAGAAGAAATCCTAGCTCTCATCAAAAACGATAAGATGCACGCTGATAACGCAATTCACACCGTCATCGAAGAACAGGCTACCGCTCTTGAGTCTCTCGATGATGAGTATCTAAAAGAGCGCGCAACGGATATTCGCGATATTGGCTCTCGCTTTGTAAAAAACGCTTTAGGCATCAACATCGTTTCCTTAAGCAACATCGACCAAGAGGTCATCCTAGTTGCTTACGATCTTACGCCTTCTGAGACTGCGCAAATTAACTTAGACTATGTTCTAGGTTTTGCTTGTGATATTGGTGGACGTACATCACACACTTCTATCATGGCCCGTTCTCTTGAGCTTCCAGCTATCGTTGGAACCAACGACATTACCAAACGAGTTCAAAATGGCGATACTCTAATCCTTGATGCGATGAACAACAAAATCGTTGTCAACCCGTCACAGAAAGAACTTGAAGAAGCAAAAGCTGTAAAAGCGGCCTTTATTGCTGAAAAAGAAGAGCTTGCCAAACTTAAAGATCTCCATGCCGAAACACTGGATGGTCACCGTGTTGAAGTCTGCGGTAACATAGGCACAGTGAAAGACTGTGACGGTGTTTTACGCAATGGTGGTGAGGGTGTAGGCCTGTATCGTACCGAGTTCCTATTTATGGACCGCGATGCGCTTCCAACAGAGGAAGAGCAGTATCAAGCGTATAGAGAAGTTGCTGAAGCGATGAATGGCGAAGCGGTTATTATTCGCACCATGGACATAGGTGGCGATAAAGATCTGCCTTATATGGACCTGCCACAGGAGATGAATCCTTTCCTAGGCTGGCGCGCTGTACGTATTAGCTTGGATCGCCGTGAGATCCTGCGTGACCAATTACGTGGTATTTTACGTGCCTCAGCACATGGTAAACTGCGCATCATGTTCCCAATGATCATTTCTGTAGAAGAGATACGTGAACTTAAAGCTGCCATTGAAGAGTACAAAGTAGAACTTCGCAGTGAAGGACTCGCTTTCGATGAAAACATTGAAATTGGCGTTATGGTTGAGACACCAGCGGCTGCCGCTATTGCCCATCATTTAGCCAAAGAAGTGGCATTCTTCTCTATCGGTACTAATGATTTGACCCAGTACACATTGGCTGTGGATCGTGGTAATGAGATGATCTCCCACTTGTATAATCCATTATCTCCAGCAGTACTCACTGTGATCAAGCAAGTTATTGATGCTTCTCATGCTGAAGGAAAATGGACGGGAATGTGTGGTGAACTTGCAGGAGATGAACGTGCAACACTGCTTCTACTTGGCATGGGACTCGATGAATTCTCAATGAGTGGTATCTCAATTCCTAAAGTAAAGAAAGTGATACGCAATTCGAACTTCAGCGAAGTACAGAAGATGGCCGAAGAAGCGTTATCTCTACCAACTGCCGCTGAAATTGAAGCAGCAGTAGAAAAATTTATTGCAGATAAGTCTTAATAATTAACTAATACCAATAGGATAGTCGACTAAAAATAGTCGTCTATCTGCTAAGATTGGTATACTATAATTCGACAGAATTAAACAAAAACGTTAGGAGCATGACACAATGGGTCTGTTTGACAAACTTAAGAAGCTAGTATCTGACGACAGCGCTGACGCAGATGCAATTGAAATCATTGCGCCTCTATCTGGTGAAATTGTAAACATTGAAGATGTACCAGATGTTGTTTTCGCTGAAAAAATTGTTGGTGATGGCATTGCTATCAAACCAGCTGGCACAAAAATGGTAGCTCCTGTTAACGGTACTATTGGTAAAATTTTCGAAACTAACCACGCTTTTTCAATTGAATCTGATGAAGGCGTAGAGCTGTTTGTTCACTTTGGTATCGACACCGTTGAACTAAAAGGTGAAGGCTTTAAGCGTATCGCAGAAGAAGGCCAAACAGTAAAAGCTGGTGACACCATTATTGAGTTTGATCTCGCTCTTTTAGAAGAAAAAGCTAAGTCAACTTTAACGCCTGTTGTTATCTCAAATATGGATGAGATTAAAGAGCTGAACAAACTGTCTGGTACCGTTTCTGTAGGTGAAACACCTGTATTACGCGTAACAAAGTAACTAAGCTCATTTGGTGACAAAAAACGCAGCGCTTGTGCTGCGTTTTTTATAAGCTCTCATTTGAGTCCTAATGCATAGCGCAAAACCTGCGTTTTAATTGGTCCAGCATTGTCAGCCATTTTTAATGCCGCATTTCGAATGAGTTTAAGCCCAGTTAAGTCATTACTAAACACTTTGTAAAAAATGTCCATTCCAGACTGCATCACTAAATTATCTAGGCGACGCTTTCTTTCATAACGCTCTAGAAGTTGCTGAGAAATATCAGTTTCTCCTGATGTCACATCAAGCAAAGCTTCAACATCTTTAAAACCTATGTTTACCCCTTGTCCCGCGAGTGGATTGATCGTATGAGCAGCATCACCAACCAATACACACGCGGGCGCCGAGTATGTTTGTGCATGCCTTCTAGTTAAGGGAAATGAACCAAATTGTAGAACGTTAACATCCCCCAGCTCGTCTGGAAAATGTGTGATAATCTCTTGGCGCAATTGTTCATTGGTCATCGAACATAACTGCCCTATACGTTTGGGAGAGTCATACCACACTAACGAACCTTGATGTCCACATAAAGGTAAGAAAGAACGAGGGCCTGATGGCGTAAATTGTTGCCAAGTAATGTCCTGCTGAGGTAGCGCTGTTTCAACATTAATCAACATGCAATGCTGGCGATAGTCCCAAGCGGTGATGCCAATCCCCGCCAATGCTCGAACCATAGAATTAGCACCATCCGCGCCAACCACCAAATCAGCAATCAATGTTTTTCCAGATGCCAAAGTCACAGTACAAGGTCGTTGACGATCCAGAGTAACTAACGTATCAGGACAGTGGAGCGTGATATTAGGGTAATGGTCGAACTGCTCCCACAACGCAAGCTGAACAATACGGTTTTCCACTATATAACCAAGCTGATCCATGCCAAGAGACTCGGCATGAAATCGAGTACGACAATGAGGATTTTCCCACGTTTCGAGACGACGATAAGGGCATACTCTCTTCTCTGAAATACTTTTCCATGCCCCGAGTCGGTCTAAGATTGACACCGAGTGATGTGAAATAGCCGATACCCTAATATCCATGGGTTGATTGGGTACAAATTGGCTCGGCGCCCCCCCCTCAACAACTACCACACTTCTTCCTTGTTTGGCAAAGCCGACGGCTACAGCCGCACCAACCATTCCACCACCAATAACGGCAACATCAAACTTGGTCATATTTCGTACTTTTGTCGTTAATTATATTGCTGTTTTTTATTGTACTTTTTCATCGCCAAAATGTAACCCAAAACCTCACCTATGATATGGTCAAATCCCTTGAAAAATATGGTCATCAAAGGATTTTAATCAAGCCTCTGGTCAGTAGGTTGCGAAAACAGTACAATACGCCGCTTAACGCCATAGAACAGGCTAAAATATAGCCAAATAGACACAGTGGCGACACTTTCCACACTGGGCGATTTGCTCCCTTAATTTAAACTAACGATCGAGCGAACAACATGAGTAAAAAACTGCTAATCAAAACCTGGGGCTGCCAGATGAATGAATACGATTCATCCAAAATGGCCGATCTGCTGAATGCAACAAACGGCTATGAGCTAACAGAAGAACCAGAAGAAGCAGATGTATTACTCCTAAATACCTGCTCCATCCGTGAGAAAGCACAAGAGAAGGTATTTCACCAACTAGGCCGATGGAAGACTCTCAAAGATAAAAAACAAGGTGTTGTTATTGGTGTAGGTGGATGTGTCGCAACACAAGAAGGCGATCATATCCGCGAGCGTGCCCCTTTTGTTGACGTTATCTTTGGTCCTCAAACCTTGCATCGTCTCCCTGAAATGATCAAGCAATCTCAGACTGATGATGCTCCGGTTATGGATATTTCTTTCCCTGAAATTGAAAAATTTGATCGCTTGCCGGAGCCTCGTGCAGAAGGCGCAACCGCATTTGTTTCAATTATGGAAGGATGCTCTAAGTACTGCACTTACTGTGTCGTACCTTATACTCGAGGCGAAGAAGTTAGCCGTCCTCTGGATGATGTCTTATTTGAAATTGCCCAACTGGCAGATCAAGGGGTAAGAGAAGTTAATCTGCTCGGCCAAAATGTCAACGCGTATCGTGGATTAACACACGAAGGTGATATCTGCTCTTTCGCCCAGCTGCTGCGCCTTGTGGCTTCTATTGATGGTATTGACCGTATTCGCTTTACAACCAGCCACCCTCTTGAGTTTACTGACGATATCATCGAGGTCTATGAGGATACCCCTGAGCTTGTTAGCTTTTTGCATCTTCCGGTGCAAAGTGGCAGCGATCGCATCTTAACTATGATGAAGCGCCCACATACCGCTATCGAGTACAAGTCCATTATTCGTAAGCTGCGTAAAGCTCGCCCTGACATTCAAATAAGCTCAGATTTTATCGTTGGTTTCCCCGGTGAATCAGATATGGACCACCAAGCAACAATGCAACTGATTAAAGATGTCGACTTTGATATGAGCTTTAGTTTTATTTTCTCGCCAAGGCCTGGTACACCAGCAGCCGACTACCCGTGCGATTTGTCGGAGCAAACGAAAAAAGATCGCCTTTACGAATTGCAACAAACCATTAATGCACAAGCGATGCGTTATTCTCGTCTGATGCTTGGCACTGAGCAACGGGTTCTGGTTGAAGGTCCATCTAAAAAGAATCTAATGGAGCTTCGCGCACGTACAGAGAATAATCGTGTCGTTAACTTTGAAGGCAATGCTGAATTAATCGGTCAATTCGTTGATGTAAAAATCACAGATGTGTTTGCCAATTCACTACGCGGAGAAATTGTCCGTACAGAAAAAGATATGGACCTTAGAACCGTTATTTCTCCAACGCAAATGATGGCAAAAACAAAGCGCGAAGACGAACTCGGAGTAGCAACCTTTACTCCTTAAGCTTGAAAATACTCGTCTAAGTGACCATCTTAGATAGAGGTGTATAAAGCCATTAGAGTCCGGTCACAATCGGGCTCTAAAAATGGCAAACAATGTGAGGCAACTTTGAGCAATAAAATTGTAACTCTAGAAATTAATCTGGAACCTTCTGACAACCGCCGTCTGGCAAGCCTTTGCGGTCCTTTCGATGACAATATCAAACATTTAGAGCGCCGCTTAGGTGTCGAAATAAGCTACCGAGGCAATTTTTTCACCATAGTAGGTAAACCTCATACTTCCGCTGCAGCCCTCGAACTGATTAAAACCCTTTACGTCGCGACGGCTCCTGTTCGAGGCAATATTCCTGATATAGAACCTGAGCAAATCCACCTCGCCATCAAAGAAGCCGGAGTGCTAGAGCAAGACCATGGTTCAAATCTCGAACACGGTAAAGAGGTCTTTATTAAAACCAAAAAAGGCGTCATTAAACCTCGGACTCCAAACCAAGCTCAGTACTTAATGAATATGGTCACCCACGATATTTCTTTTGGTATTGGTCCTGCGGGAACCGGTAAAACGTATCTTGCCGTCGCAGCAGCAGTTGACGCACTAGAGCGTCAAGAGATTCGTCGAATTCTGTTAACACGCCCTGCCGTTGAGGCTGGAGAAAAACTTGGCTTTTTGCCCGGTGATTTAAGCCAAAAAGTTGATCCATACCTCCGTCCTCTGTATGACGCTTTGTTTGAAATGCTTGGCTTCGAAAAGGTCGAAAAGCTGATTGAACGTAATGTAATAGAAGTGGCTCCTCTGGCATACATGCGTGGAAGAACACTCAACGATGCGTTTATTATTTTGGATGAAAGCCAAAATACAACCGTCGAACAAATGAAAATGTTTTTGACTCGTATTGGCTTTAACTCTAGAGCGGTCATTACAGGTGATGTGACACAAATCGACCTACCTCGCGGAGCCAAGTCTGGACTGCGTCATGCGATTGAAGTACTCAATGAAGTTGATGAAATCAGCTTTAATTTTTTCCAGTCAGATGACGTTGTTCGTCATCCAGTTGTCGCACGCATTGTTAATGCCTATGAGAAGTGGGAAGCGCAAGATCAGAAAGAGCGCAAGGAATATGAAAAGCGCAAGCGTGAAGAGAGAGAAGCGAAAGCTCAAGAAACAGGCGCTCCTCAAGAAACCTCAGCACCAGAGACAAAACTATCATGAGCATAGAACTTGATCTTCAATTAGCAGTCAAAGAAGAAGCAGGTCTACCGAGCTTTGAAGAACTCCATTTCTGGCTCACGTCAACTATTGAAAAATTTCAACCTCAAGCTGAAGTCACGGTGAGAATAGTTGATGAGAACGAAAGCCATCAACTTAACCATGAATATCGCGGCAAAGACAAACCAACTAATGTCCTGTCTTTTCCGTTTGAAGTTCCAATGGGGATTGAGATGGATCTGCTTGGCGATCTTGTTATTTGCAAACAGGTTGTCGAGCAAGAAGCCAAAGAGCAATCCAAGCCCTTAGCCGCACACTGGGCTCATATGGTTGTACATGGAAGCCTGCATCTGCTAGGTTATGATCATATCGAGGATAACGAAGCTGAAGAAATGGAATCCCTCGAAACAGAAATTATGCAATCTATGGGTTTTGATGACCCGTATATAGCTGAAAAAGAGTAGTAGAGAAAAGGGAGCGAAACTCGATTTAAATCCGCAACCTTTTATTGGAATAACACTCTACTAATGTGTGCTATCACACATCTGATAGCGTTACTTAAATGAGAAAAAATGAACGAAGACAATTCGCCCTCATCACCAGAAGGTAAGAAAGAAAAATCTGAAGGTCCGAGTAGAAAGTCCTTCTTTGGACGTCTAGGTCAACTGTTTCAAGGCGATCCTAAAGACCGCCAAGAGTTAGTAGAAGTCTTTCGAGACTCAGAAGAAAATGACCTGATAGACCACGATACCAGAGACATGCTCGAAGGCGTTATGGAAATAGCCGAGATGCGTGTACGAGACATAATGATCCCTCGCTCACAAATGGTAACGGTTGAACGCAGTGACGACCTTGATGCACTGGTTCACTTGATTACCGATGCACAGCACTCCAGATACCCAGTTATTAGTGACGACAAAGATCACGTTGAAGGTATTCTTCTAGCGAAGGACTTACTCAAATATTTAGGCTCAGACAGTGCTCCTTTTGATATTGAGCAAGTGATCCGTCCTGCCGTTGTCGTACCGGAAAGTAAACGTGTTGACCGCCTATTAAAAGAGTTCCGTGAGGAACGATACCACATGTCCATTGTCGTAGATGAGTTCGGTGGTGTTTCTGGTCTTGTCACCATTGAAGATATTCTTGAAGAAATTGTTGGCGATATCGAAGACGAGTTTGACGATGAAGAAGCACTTGATATTCGCAAGCTCAGTAAGCATACCTATGCTGTCAAAGCCCTGACAACCATTGAAGAGTTCAATGAAACCTTCAGTACTTCATTTAGTGATGAAGAAGTGGATACGGTTGGCGGCATGGTCATGACCGCTTTTGGACACTTACCATCACGTGGTGAAGTCGTTGAAATTGACAAATACAGCTTCAAAGTGACCTCGGCAGACAACCGCCGCGTTTTACAATTGCAAGTCACCATACCCGATGCAGAGCCTCTTCCAGAACCAGCTGAAGAGTAACAAAAATTTTATTAGATAGTAGTACGATGATTAAAAAACTTTTTCATCGCCTAAAACGGCCGCTAGCGGCCGTTTTTGTTGGCGCTCTTACCACATTTGCTTTTGCTCCCTACCAGTTTTGGCCGGTCGCGATACTCAGCCCTGCACTATTACTTATTTTAATTCACAACCAATCTAACCGGACGGCTCTTTGGACCGGATATGCATGGGGGCTGGGCCAGTTTGCCACTGGCATAAGTTGGGTACATATTAGTATTGATAATTTCGGTGGCATGCCAAAAATTGCCAGCCTTTTTCTGATGTCGCTGCTTATAGGCTACCTTGCTATCTACTCAGGACTATTCACTTGGCTATTAAACCGCTACTTTCGCCAAAGTAATCGAATTCGCTTTCTGATAGCAGCGCCTGCACTTTGGCTATGTTGTGACTGGCTAAGAGGCTGGGTGATGACCGGATTCCCATGGTTATGGCTTGGTTATAGCCAGATCGACAGTCCACTCAGTAACTTCGCACCAATAGGCGGCGTGGAATTTATCACATTGCTACTACTGATTTCAGCAGGCTCTATCAGCTACGCTGTACTGCAAAAACAGTGGCTGCATATACTGATCCCAGTCACCATTTTATTTACAGGATTTGGTTTACAATCGGCCCACTGGGTTCAACCGAACCCTGAGAAAGTGACTAAACTTGCGTTGATTCAAGGCAATGTCGATCAAGCTAAGAAATGGCTACCGAAGCAACGTTGGCCAACCATAATGAAATACACCGACCTCACACGAGAAAATTGGGACGCCGATATTATTATCTGGCCAGAGGCGGCTATTCCAGCATTTGAAGTTGAAATTCCATCTTACTTAAGCAACCTCGATTCTGCGGGTAAGATGAACGAGAGTGCCATTGTTACAGGTGTCCTCAACCAAGATGAAAAGGGGCAATTTTTTAATAGCATTCTCAGCTTAGGTAAAACCAAGTATGGTGATTATAGTCTGGACATGAGCAAACGATATCACAAACATCACCTACTGCCGTTTGGTGAGTTCGTGCCATTTGAAGATATCTTAAGACCCCTCGCTCCAATATTTAATCTCCCCATGTCATCTTTTAGTCGTGGTGACTTTATTCAACCCAACATAGTAGCCAACGGTCGGTATATGGCACCTGCCCTTTGCTATGAAATTATATTTAATGAGCAAGTTCGCCAGAATGTCACTAAAGATACGGATTTTATTCTAACGCTGTCTAATGACGCATGGTTTGGCAATTCGATTGGCCCACTTCAGCATATGGAGATTGCCCGTATGCGTGCCCTAGAGCTTGGTAAACCCTTGATCCGATCGACAAATAATGGCGTCACCGCAGTGACTGATTATCGAGGCAAAGTTGTTGCTCAAATTCCTCAGTTTGAAACTCGTGTTCTACGTGCTCAGATCACTTCGACAAGTGGGCAAACCCCCTTCCACAAACTGGGGACATGGCCGCTCTATCTTTGGGTATTGCTGAGTCTCGTTGTTGGATGGAGATTCAAAGCCTCAATACAGGGCCAGGACATCACCTAGCCCTTAGAGAAGAAAATCCACTATGGCTTTAGCGCCTGACGACTAAAGCCCTTACATCCACATTGAATGCAAGGAATGATAACGGTTGGATGGTTATATTGCGTTTTGTGCCCACATTCATCGCAAATTAACACTCCCAAGCCGATGACCTCACCCACCTGATACAATCCTTGATGTTCAAGATCATCAAACAATTCCACCCATTCAACTTTGGTTCTATCTGTTATCTCTAGCAACCCCTGCCAGATTGAATCCGCAATCATCAAGTAAAAAGGCCCCCCTTTTGATTCTTCAAAACTTTGAGCAAACTCTTTTAAATCGGATTTGACATACGCAGAGACCAAAGCCAATTCATCTTTCGTTAAATCATTTGCGGCTTCAACTAACTTTTCTGAGGTTTCTAAAACACGATTGATTTCCTCAGGACTGTGCTTAAGAACATCGACCACATCCTCAAACATTTCCTCGTAACCTGATTTGCTTTTAGACATAGTGGCCTCCTTAGAACAATTGAACAAAGTAAGCTATTGTTGTGCACCTCGCCTTTAGGTATTCTATGACGATCTAACTAAGTCTGTTCTAACTGAACTCACAATTTCCAAGATAACCGGATATCATCGATGCAAGAGCAATACAACCCACAAGACATTGAACAAAAAGTTCAGAAGCACTGGGATGACAACAAAACCTTTGTTGTCAGTGAAAACCCAAACAAAGAAAAATTCTACTGTCTGTCTATGTTCCCATACCCAAGTGGCCGACTGCACATGGGCCACGTACGGAACTACACCATCGGTGATGTCGTCTCTCGCTTCCAACGACTGCAAGGCAAAAATGTCATGCAGCCTATTGGTTGGGATGCCTTCGGTCTTCCTGCAGAAAACGCAGCAGTCAAAAATAACACCGCCCCTGCACCTTGGACTTATGAAAACATTGAGTACATGAAAAACCAGCTGAAGCTATTAGGCTTTGGCTATGACTGGAGCCGTGAGTTTGCTACTTGTACGCCTGAGTATTATCGTTGGGAGCAAGAATTTTTTACCAAACTGTATAGCAAAGGCTTAGTTTATAAAAAAACCTCTTCGGTAAACTGGTGTCCAAACGATCAAACTGTTTTGGCTAACGAGCAAGTTGAAGATGGCTGCTGCTGGCGCTGCGACACCCCTGTGGAACAAAAAGAAATCCCTCAGTGGTTTATTAAGATCACTGAATATGCACAAGAGCTTCTTGATGATCTCGACAACCTAGACGGCTGGCCAGAAATGGTTAAAACCATGCAGCGTAACTGGATTGGTCGTTCTGAAGGTGTGGAACTCAAGTTTGAAGTCCAAGGTCAACAAGATTTGGAAGTCTACACCACGCGTCCCGACACCCTAATGGGAGTGACGTATGTTGGTATTGCAGCTGGGCATCCTTTGGCCACTATTGCCGCGCAAAACAACCCTGAAATAGCGGCTTTCATTGACGAGTGCAAAAACAACAAGGTTGCAGAAGCAGAACTGGCGACAATGGAGAAAAAAGGCATGGCCACTGGTCTGACTGCTATTCATCCATTAAATGGTCGAGAAGTCCCCATTTACATCGCTAATTTCGTTTTGATGGACTACGGTACTGGCGCAGTGATGGCCGTTCCAGCCCACGACCAACGTGACTATGAATTTGCAACTAAGTACGGCCTAGACATAGTACCGGTTATTAAACCAGCCGATGGTAGCGAGCTTGATATCTCTGAAAACGCTTATACTGAAAAAGGAGTGTTGTTTGATTCAGGTGAGTTTAACGGACTTGAATTCCAAGCTGCATTCAACGCGATTGCGGCAAAATTGGAGCAACAAGGCAAAGGCCATAAGACGGTCAACTTCCGTCTGCGCGACTGGGGGGTATCTCGCCAGCGCTACTGGGGTGCGCCAATTCCTATGGTAACGACCGAGGACGGTCAAGTGCATCCTGTTCCGGCTGAGCAACTACCAGTAATTCTTCCAGAAGATGTGGTTATGGATGGTGTCACAAGTCCAATCAAAGCAGATAAAGAGTGGGCAAAAACGACATTCAGTGGTGAACCCGCTCTGCGAGAAACAGATACCTTTGATACTTTCATGGAATCTTCTTGGTATTACGCTCGTTACTGCTCACCACAAGCCGATGATATTCTCGATCCTGAAAAAGCCAACTACTGGCTACCTGTCGATCAATATATAGGTGGTATTGAGCACGCTTGTATGCATCTCCTGTATTCTCGTTTTTTCCACAAACTACTGAGAGATGCAGGTTACGTAACATCTGATGAACCATTCAAACAATTACTTTGCCAAGGAATGGTACTCGCTGATGCGTTCTATTTTGAGAACGACAAAGGTGGTAAAGAATGGGTTGCGCCAACCGATGTAACCGTAGAGCGTGATGGCAAAGGTCGTATTATTTGCGCTCAAGACAATCAAGGTCGTGATGTGACTCACTCGGGCATGATTAAGATGTCCAAGTCAAAGAATAATGGTATCGATCCACAAGAAATGGTCGATAAGTACGGCGCAGATACGGTACGTCTATTCATGATGTTCGCTTCTCCGTCAGATATGACACTTGAATGGCAAGAGTCAGGTGTGGAAGGTGCAAATCGTTTTCTAAAACGCATTTGGAAATTGGTTAATGAGCATTCATCAAAGGGCGCAGCTGGTGCTGTTGAGGTTTCCGCTCTATCTGGTGCTCAAAAATCATTGCGTCGCGATGTTCACAAAACGATCGCAAAAGTAACCGACGATATTGCTCGCCGCCAAACCTTCAATACTGCAATCGCCGCTATCATGGAGCTGATGAATAAACTCGCTAAAGCACCTCAAGAATCTGCACAAGATAGTGCTATTCTTGATGAAGCTTTAAAAGCCGTGGTGGTTATGCTTTATCCTATCACTCCCCATATTTCCTTCGAGCTATGGGAAGCTCTAGGTGAGTCAGACATCGACAATGCAGTGTGGCCAAAGCACGATGATAAGGCGTTAGTTGAAGACGAAAAGCTGATTATCGTTCAAGTCAACGGTAAGCTGCGCGCAAAACTCACTGTGCCCGCAGACATTGCTAAAGAGGAAATTGAAAAGCTTGCGCTAACTGACGAAAATGTAACTAAATTCACGCAAGATAGCACTATACGTAAAGTGATTTACGTACCTGGAAAACTATTGAACATAGTAGCAAACTAAATTAAACACCTAGCTAAAGCAAGGTGTGTATCTCCCACCTTGCTTTACTTATCTCAGTGTATTCATTGAGTAGATTAAGATAAGTACTCCAATAACTAAGAAAGTTTTACTCATGCGCCTAATCTCAATATCTTTTACAAAAATTATTAGTATTGTCGTCACTGCAAGCCTTTTATCGGCATGCGGATTTCATCTAAGAGGCGATTACTCAGTCCCTGACGAGTTAGGTTCGCTGTCGCTGACCAGTTACGACCAATACAGCACTTTGACCCGAATGATGAGATCACAACTGCGCATTAATGAAGTGAATATTGTTCCACCATCTGAAAATGTCCCAAATCTACATATTCTAGGGGAAAGTCTAGGAGAGCGAAATTTATCGCTTTATCAAAATACAACCGCCGCAGAAAAAGAACTTACCTTTACCGCATCATACCGTGTCACCATTCCTGATATCGGGGATAAGACTTTCTCTACTAGCGTCAGTCGTAGTTACTTGGAGAACCCTTTAACGGCACTGGCAAAGTCTGTTGAAAGAGATATGATCGAAGATGAAATGCGCCAGTTCACAACAGGACAAATTATTCGTCAAATGGCCCGTTTACGCTCCGATATAAAGGCTGGACATATTTTAACTAAAGAAGATCTTGATTCCCTTGATGAGCAAGACAAAGAAAGCACTTCCGATGTAAAGAGCACAGAGTAGTCATATCATGCGTCTTTTTGCTGAAAGACTTCCAGAGCAACTTAACAAGCAGCTGCAACCGGTGTATTTGCTATTTGGCAACGAACCTCTACTGCTGCAGGAGTCTCGTCAATCAATCCAGAAAGTCGCGAGCTCGCAAGGCTTTGAAGAGCGACACCGATTTTCTATTGATGCCAGTTGTGATTGGAACCTCATTTACCAGTGCTGTCAAAGCATCAGTTTATTCTCACCACGGCAGTTAATTGAAATCGAACTGCCTGATTCTGGTGTCAATACCACCATTGCCAACGCCCTATTCAACTTAGCTGAGATGATACATGATGATATCGTTTTGATAATCATGGGGACAAAACTCACCAAGGCTCAGGAGAATGCGAAATGGTTCAAAGCGTTTTATGCAAAAGGCTGTTGGGTAAATTGCTTATCTCCAGACCTCAGCAGACTACCTCAATTTGTCCAGACGCGTTGCAGGCAAATGAAGCTCAAACCTGATGCTGAAGCCCTTCATCTGTTAGCTCAATGGCATGAGGGTAACTTGCTTGCTTTAGTACAAAGTTTAGAAAAGCTGGCGCTTCTCTATCCTGATGGGCAACTAAACCTAATTCGGTTAGAAGAGTCGCTTAGTCGAAGTAATCACTTTAGTGCATTTCATTGGATAGATGCACTACTTCTTGGCAAAGCCAAACGCAGCCAACGAATATTGCGCCAGTTGCAAGCTGAAGGTGTTGAGGCAACGATTCTTCTAAGAACAATCCAGAAAGAACTCATATTGCTGCTTACGATACAACAAAAAATGCCTTCTCAGCCTATTGGAGCCCTGTTTGAGTCTCACAAAATATGGCAATCCAAACGACCTCTCTACTCTGGAGCATTAACCCGACTCTCGAAAAATAAAGTAATGCGACTAATACAACTCATTGCCAAAGCAGAAATAATCTCCAAAACTCAATATGAGACTTCCTGCTGGCCACTATTGCATCAATTGAGTACTGAGATGTGTCTACCTCAGGTTGAGTTATAAAATGCATGATATACTCTGCTACTTTTTTCTGTCTATAAAACGAGGACAATACTTTGCAATTTGAAGAACTGAATGAATTTTTGGTCGATAAAGCTGATGACATGAAAGCACAACAGATCCAAACCTTAGATGTGAAGGGAAAATCCAGCATTACTGACTTTATGATTATTTGCACTGGCACTTCAAAGCGTCATGTGAACTCGATAGCTGAACATGTGGCTAAAGAATCAAAAAACGCAGGTTTTGAACCACTGGGTATTAATGGTGATACTGAAGGAGAATGGGTAGTGCTCGACATGGGAAGCACCATAGTTCACGTCATGCAAGAAGAAAAAAGAGAACTTTATCAACTAGAAAAACTCTGGGGTTGATAAATGAAGTTACAGCTGATTGCAGTTGGAACCAAAATGCCCAAATGGGTTGAACAAGGCTTTCAAGAATACCAACGCCGTTTTCCTCATGATATGCCTTTAGAACTGGTTGAAATTCCAGCGGGGAAACGGGGCAAAAATGCCGATATTGCAAGAATTTTGCAAAAGGAAGGTGAAGCTATGCTAGCTTCTGTGCCGAAAGGAAATCGCATTGTTACTTTAGATATTCCCGGAAAAAAGTGGGACACACCACAATTGGCTCAACAGCTAGAGAGTTGGAAGTTGGATGGACGAGACGTCTCTATCCTCATCGGTGGACCAGAAGGCCTTGCGCCGGCTTGCAAAGCCGCGGCTGAACAAAGTTGGTCACTTTCTGCTCTAACACTCCCTCACCCATTAGTCAGAATAGTAATGGCTGAAAGCTTATATCGAGCTTGGAGTATTACCGCAAACCATCCCTATCACCGAGAATAAAGATCCGATGTTACGAAAGCGCACTAAGTTTAGAGATTATCAAGAAGAAGCAAGGCTATTTAAGGGCCGTGCTATCGCCGCTTTCGTTGGGATTGTCTCCATGGTTGGTATCTTAATCGCCAACTTATACAATATTCAAATCAATCAATATCAGGACTACAAAACGCGCTCCAATGACAATCGCATCAAAGTGGTTCCCATCGCCCCAAACCGAGGGCTAATTTATGACCGCAATGGAAAATTATTGGCAGAAAACCGTCCGGTATTTAGCTTGGAAATCATCCCAGAAAAAATCCAAGACATGTCAGGGACAATAGCACGACTAAGAGAGTTCCTTGAGATCACACCTGAACAGGTGGAAAGCTTTGAACGTGAGCGACGCCACTCTCGCCGATTTAAATCCGTGCCGATTCTGACACAATTAACCCAAGAGCAAGTGGCCAAATTTTCAGTCAATCAGCACAAATTTCCGGGTGTATCTGTCAATGCAAACTTAAAAAGACACTATCCCTATGGTGAAGTGCTCACTCACGTAATAGGGTATGTATCAAGAATTAATGACAAAGATATTGCCAGACTGACGAGTGAAGGAAAAGATGGCAATTACCAAGCAACGCGTGACATAGGAAAACTTGGTATAGAGCGCTACTACGAAGATTTATTGCATGGAACCGCGGGTTACCAAGAAGTTGAAGTTAACAGCCGGGGGCGAATCATACGCACGCTTAAATATATCCCGCCTGCCCCAGGAAAAGACATTGTCCTTAATTTAGACATTGACCTGCAGCTTTATATTCATCAACTCATTGAGAAACGCCGTGGAAGTGTTGTTGTGCTCGATCCCAAAGACAATGGCGTTTTAGCTATGGTTTCCAGCCCTAGTTACGATCCAAACGCCTTTGTCCATGGTATATCCAGCAAAGCCTACAATGAATTACTCAATAACAAAAACCGTCCGCTTGTCAATCGAGCGACCTTAGGCATCTATCCGCCCGCTTCGACGATTAAACCTTTTATGGCAGTTGCGGCACTTCAAGAGGGGATCATTACTCCTTATACCACACGCAGTGACCCCGGTTATTGGAAAATCCCTAATTCCAAAACAAAACCGTTTAGGGACTGGCTACGCTGGGGGCATGGTAAGGTCAATATCGTCAAATCCATTGAAGAATCTGTGGACACTTTCTTCTATCAAATCGCTTATGACATGGGCATCGATCGCATCTCTAACTGGATGATGATGTTTGGTTTTGGTGAAAAAACCGGTATCGATATCTATGAAGAAAGCAAGGCCAATATGCCAACCAAGGAATGGAAATTGGCCCGACATCGGGTACCTTGGTATCAAGGTGACACCATACCTGTCGGTATAGGACAAGGTTACTGGACAGCGACACCAATGCAGATTGCTAAAGCCACTTCAGTATTAATCAATCGAGGTGAAATCATGCCTCCTCACCTATTAAGAGGCACAGTAGACAATGGTCAGCCGTTTGAAGACCAAGTATTAGCTGAAGTTGATACCTACCCTCCAATTACCGGTGTTAAAAGCCGCTTTTGGGATTTGGCCATTGAAGGCATGCGTTTAGTAAATCATGGAAAAAAAGGCACTGCACGTCGTTCGTTTGATAAAACCCCTTATGAAAGCGGGGGAAAATCAGGAACGGCACAAGTATTTGGCCTAGGTGAAGATGAAGAATACAAGGCTGACGAAATTGCAGAACATTTGCGTGATCATGCCCTATTTACCGGCTTTGCTCCAATTAGTTCACCCAAATTAGTGGTAACGGTCGTATTAGAAAATGCTGGAGGCGGCTCATCACAAGCAGCACCTCTGGTAAGAAAAGTATTTGATCGTGTGTTAGTTAAAGAAGAGGCAAAATAATCATGGATTTTGATCCAGCTACAGGGCAAAACCGCGCGCTATTTGAACGCTTCCATCTTGATCTCCCTCTTTTACTCGGAATACTGGTATTAATGGGATTTGGTTTGGTTGTAATGTACAGCGCCAGCGGTCAAAATCTTGCAATGATGGATCGCCAAGCCATGCGCATGGGACTGTCGCTTGGCATCATGGTACTACTTGCTCAAATACCGCCTCGTACCTATGAAACACTGGCTCCTCTTATGTTTACACTGGGTGTTTTTCTGCTGCTTGGCGTGTTATTTTTTGGTGAAGCTTCTAAAGGAGCTCAGCGCTGGCTAAATCTTGGCTTCGTTCGTTTCCAACCATCTGAACTTCTTAAATTAGCCGTTCCTTTAATGGTTGCTCGTTTCATCGGTAAGCGCTCACTACCTCCGAGTTTTCAAACACTTGTTATGTCACTGGTTATGGTGTGCGTACCTACCATTTTGATTGCTAAACAACCCGATTTAGGGACGTCCATACTGATTGCTGCTTCTGGTATATTCGTTATCTTTCTCGCTGGAATTAGCTGGAAAATCATTTTTGCTGCCGTGTGCAGCCTGAGCGCTTTTTTGCCCATTTTGTGGTTCTTTTTGATGAGAGAATACCAAAAGGTTAGAGTTCGGACCCTCTTTAATCCCGAGTCAGATCCCTTGGGGGCGGGATATCATATCATTCAAAGTAAAATCGCGATTGGCTCAGGAGGTATTTCAGGCAAAGGCTGGTTACAAGGTACTCAATCTCAACTTGAATTTCTACCGGAACGACATACCGATTTCATCTTTGCCGTTATTGCCGAAGAGTGGGGACTGATTGGCATTTTAGTTTTGCTTAGCCTGTATCTATTTGTCATTGGGCGAGGTTTGGTTTTAGCCACTAAGGCACAAACAGCATTTGGCCGAATGATGGCAGGAAGTATAGTATTGAGTTTCTTTGTTTATGTTTTTGTTAATATAGGCATGGTTAGTGGTATCCTACCCGTAGTCGGAGTTCCATTACCTCTGATTAGTTACGGAGGTACATCAATGGTTACCCTAATGGCAGGGTTTGGCATATTGATGTCTATACACACTCATAGGAAAGCATTCTCAAAGGCAACATAAATGATTTTTCGTAATCTCGTACTCGGTATGCTTTGCGTCATTACCGTTTTTCTGGCTGGTTGTTCATCTTCTCCTTCAAAGCGTTATTCCATCGATGACGACCTCGCACCAGACTCACCAATTTCGGTTGAGCATATTGAAGACGCTCAACCACAATATGAACCCTACAGCGTTGGGGGGAATCGTGACTACACTCTAAAGGGACAGCGTTACTCTATCATCAAAGAGCCTCAAGGTTTTACTCAAGAAGGCATCGCGTCATGGTATGGCAAGAAATTTCATGGCCACCTCACATCAAATGGTGAGATATACGATATGTATTCAATGTCAGCGGCCCATAAGACATTACCCATTCCAAGTTATGTTAAAGTGACCAACAAAGATAATGGTAAAACCGCCATTGTAAGGGTCAACGATAGAGGCCCTTTCCATCCTGGGCGAGTCATTGATCTCAGCTACGCAGCGGCCACAAAACTCGATGTTATCCGCACCGGAACCGCTAACGTCAGGTTAGAAGTTATTTCGGTAGAAAAACCCACTGAACAACACAAACAAAAAGCCATTCCAAAGTTTGTCGTTCAAGTGGCATCATCACAACACGAAGAAAGAGTGCGAACTTTAGCCAAAGATTTGAGTCAAAACCTGTCAGTGAAAAGCTACGTGAACTCTGATAAAAATCTCCATCGTGTCTTTTTAGGCCCATTTGATGACTATTTGCTGACGCAAAAGGCGTTAGAACAAGTTAAGCTAATGGGCTATTCGAGTGCTTTTATAAAATCTCTGTAGTCCTCATACCAGTGTGAGGTATTTTGCTCACTGGCTTGGACAATTGTTTCTGTTAAGATATGGACAGTTAAATTAAACTTGTAGTCAATATGAAAAAAACAACGCTAATCAAATCCGTTTTTGCTTCTTCTATTGCCCTTTCTGCTACGTTCGCATCGTCTTCTTTCGCGACTCCGATAGTGGTACCTGATGCGCCTCAAATTGCTGCGAAAGGTTATGTTCTGATGGATTACCACTCAGGTAAAGTACTCGCAGAACAAGAAATGAATACAAAATTATCACCCGCTAGCTTAACTAAGATGATGACAAGTTACGTCATTGGTCAAGAGTTGGAGCAAGGCAATATTTCTCCTGATGATGATGTCACCATCAGCAAAAATGCTTGGGCAAAAAACTTTCCTGACTCTTCAAAAATGTTCATCGAGGTTGGTACTACCGTTAAGGTAAAAGACTTAAATCGCGGTATTATTATCCAATCTGGGAACGATGCCTGCGTCGCAATGGCTGAGCATATTGCAGGCTCTGAAGACGCCTTTGTGGATTTGATGAATGCTTGGGCTGACAGCCTCGGTATGAAAAACACTCATTTTGCTAACGTACATGGCTTGGACAACGATAACTTGTACTCCACGCCATACGATATGGCGCTTCTGGGCCAAGCATTGATTCGTGATGTTCCAGATGAGTACCGTATTTACTCTGAAAAAAAGTACACCTATAACGGCATTACCCAGTATAACCGCAATGGTTTGCTATGGGATAAAAGCATGAATGTGGATGGCATTAAAACGGGCCATACCAGCAATGCAGGATACAGTTTAGTCAGCTCGGCAACCGAAGGGCAAATGCGCTTAGTGGCTGTCGTCATGGGGACCAAGAATGCAAACGCACGTAAATCTGAAAGTAAAAAGCTGCTGAGTTACGGCTTCCGCTTCTTTGAAACTGTCGCACCACATAAAGCCGGAGAAACCTTCGTTGAAGAAAAAATCTGGATGGGTGATAAGGACAAAGTCGCCCTTGGTCTTGATCAAGACACTTATGTCACACTGCCTCGAGGCCAGGCTAAAAACCTTCAAGCTAGCTTTGTTCTCGAAAAAGAACTTGAAGCACCACTCAAGAAAGGCGACGTTGTCGGTAAGCTATACTATCAATTAGAAGGCGAAGATGTTGCTGAATACCCACTTCTTGCTCTAGAGGACGTAGAACAAGGCAGTTTATTCAGTCGTCTTTGGGACTATATTGTCATGTTGTTCAAAAGCATGTTTTAAGTATCCCAGCTTCAATAAGTTGAAAGCCGCATAGTTGCGGCTTTCTTTGCTATTGGGAGCTGTTGAGATTTTAGTTGAATAGCAGTACTATTTCGCGCTGGCTAAATGACATCCAATTTGGAGTTTCAAAATGTTGACTATCAACTCAGATGCAAAATTAAAAGATCTGCTTGAGTTCCCTTGTTCTTTTACCTACAAGGTGATGGGCTACGCTAAACCTGAGTTACCGGAAAAGGTCCTTGAAGTCATCCAAAGGCACGCTCCAGGTGACTATAGCCCGAGCGTAAAGCCAAGTGCAAAAGGCAATTACCACTCTGTCTCTATCACGATTACAGCCACAACGATTGAACAGGTCGAAACGCTGTACAAAGAGCTGGGTGAGATAGATATAGTTCGAATGGTTTTGTAAATTGAGTTTATAAAAACTGAATAAATGTTAAAGCAGCGTTTGAGCTGCTTTAATTATAAATATCAGATAGATATAAAACCTACATTTTTCAAATGGTTAAAAATATTTCTCTGACATATAGTCCCATAAACCGAACCAGTTTATAATTCGTGAACTTGATTAAATGACGATAGGATCAGGAATGCAAAACCAGCTTGTGGTAAAACACTTGGGACGACAGGACTATGAGCCTATTTGGCGAGCTATGCATGATTTTACAGACACTCGTACTGAAGATAGCAGCGATCAAGTCTGGCTTGTTGAGCACAATCCTGTTTTTACTCAAGGGCAAGCCGGCAAAGCCGAGCACTTAATCAACACCGGCGATATCCCGGTTGTACAAAGCGATAGAGGTGGACAGGTTACCTACCACGGTCCAGGCCAACTGGTTGCATATTTCCTAATTAACCTTCGTCGCAAAAAGCTCGGCGTCAGAGATCTCGTCACTGCGATAGAAACTCTCGTGATCAACACGCTAAAACATTACAATATAGAGTCGGCCGCACGACCAGATGCACCTGGTGTCTATGTTGATGGAAAAAAGATCTGCTCTCTGGGCCTTAGGATCAGAAAAGGTTGCTCATTCCATGGTTTAGCACTCAATGTAAACATGGATTTATCACCCTTTTTACGTATCAATCCATGCGGCTATGCGGGTATGGAAATGGTTCAAGTCAGTCAGCTTGGAGGACCAGATAGTGTTGCTCAAGTTGAACAGACCCTAGTTGACGAACTTGTCGCTTTACTTGGCTACGAGCACATTGAATTCAGCACAGAAGCCTCTCCTACGCGATGAGAAGCAAAGAGAAATAAGAAGCATGAGTAAACCAATCCAAATGGAAAAAGGCGTTAAATACAGAGACGCTGACAAGATGGCATTAATTCCAGTTAAAAATATGCCAACTGAACAAAAAGAAATTCTGCGCAAGCCAAGCTGGATGAAGATCAAATTACCGGCAGATAGTCAACGCATTCAGGAAATCAAATCTGCAATGCGTAAAAATAATCTCCACTCAGTCTGTGAAGAAGCCTCTTGCCCTAACCTAGCCGAATGCTTTAACCACGGAACGGCAACCTTCATGATCCTCGGGGCTATTTGTACTCGTCGCTGCCCTTTCTGTGATGTTGCTCACGGTCGTCCAGTCGCACCAGAAGTCGATGAACCGCAAAAACTTGCCCAAACCATTTCAGATATGAAGCTCAAGTACGTCGTGATCACATCTGTAGACAGAGACGATCTTCGCGATGGTGGAGCAAAACACTTTGCTGACTGTAACCGAGAAATCCGAGCCAAAAACCCCAATATCCGAATTGAAACACTTGTTCCTGATTTTAGAGGTCGGATGGATGTTGCACTTGAGCTAATGAAAGATAACCCACCCGATGTCTTTAACCACAACCTTGAAACAGCACCACGTCTATATCGTAAAGCTCGTCCCGGAGCAAACTACAAGTGGTCTCTTCAACTTCTGAAAAAATTCAAAGAGCAACATCCTGATGTCCCCACCAAGTCAGGATTAATGATGGGCCTTGGAGAAACAAAAGAAGAGATTATTGAGGTACTCAAAGATCTTCGAGCTCATGGCGTAACTATGTTGACCTTAGGCCAATATCTCGCTCCGAGCCGCCATCACTTGCCCGTTGAACGCTATGTGCCACCTTCAGAGTTTGATGAACTAAAAGAAATCGCGCTTAGTCTTGGGTTTACTCATGCCGCATGTGGTCCATTTGTGCGCTCCTCTTATCATGCAGACCTACAAGCTCAAGGTATAGAAGTCGGCTAACATTACCTATTAAACCGGACTTTAAGCACAAAAATATTATTAATACACAGGGCTGATTGAATCTATCAGCTCTTTTTATTGTTCACTTCTTGAATGAGACACCACTCTTCTATACGCTTAGCTCTACTAACGCTAAAACTGTATATATTCTCCAAGGGATAATTATGAAAAGACTAGGTTTTATTGCTCTGGCAATCACTGCTCTGACGGCTGGTTGTGCATCCAATACACAGCAAGACAACTTTCGAGAAGCTTCTTTTGAGCTCTGTAACACTGAGGTTGATTTGTACTCTGTAAGCGATGATGGCCGGGTAAGAATTGTCTGTGCCGATGGCTCTAAGTTTGCGTTGACCAGTGAAGCGACTCTTCAAACAATGCGTGATATCAACATTGATTACTGCCATGGTGAAGGACTCGGTAAGTTTAGTGAAAGTAGCAAGTACTACTCATTTAAATGTAAGTCCGGAACACTACTAAGCATCTCTAAATAATAGAAAAATAAAAGAGGTTGATGGGGTCCATCAACCTCTTTTAAACTTATCGTCACTGAATAATTAAGCGTATACTGGTAAACGCTTACAGATTTCCAAAACCTTAGCTTTCGTCGATGCTATCACCTCTTCATTGCCAAGATTATCCAGTACATCACACATCCAATTAGCAAGTTCTTTCGCATCTTGTTCTGTGAAACCACGGCGAGTAATCGCTGGAGAGCCAACACGTATACCCGATGTCACAAACGGACTACGAGGATCATTCGGTACCGAGTTTTTATTGACGGTAATATTCGCAGCGCCTAACGCGGCGTCAGCGTCTTTCCCTGTAATGTCTTTGTCAATCAAATCAACCAAAAACAGGTGGTTCTCAGTGCCATTTGAGACAATTTTATAACCACGTTCTTGGAACTGGGCAACCATTGCCTTAGCATTTTTAACAACACGCTCTTGGTAGGCTTTAAACTCAGGCTCCATCGCTTCTTTAAAAGCAACCGCTTTACCTGCGATGACATGCATCAATGGACCACCTTGCCCACCTGGGAATACCGCAGAATTGAGCTTTTTATACATTTCTTCACCGGCGTTAGAAAGAATCAAGCCGCCGCGAGGTCCTGCCAATGTTTTATGCGTTGTCGTTGTCACCACATGAGCATGTGGAACGGGGGTTGGGTATACACCAGCGGCAATGAGACCAGCAACGTGAGCCATATCCACAAACAAGTAAGCATCAACCTTATCCGCAATTTTACGCATACGCGCCCAATCAACGATCTGTGAGTACGCGGAGAAACCACCGATGATCATCTTAGGTTTATGCTCTAATGCAAGCGCTTCCATTTCGTCATAATTGATCTGACCAGCTTCATCGATACCATAAGGAATAACGTTATAGTGCTTGCCTGAGAAGTTAACAGGTGAGCCGTGAGTCAAGTGACCACCGTGTGCTAAGCTCATTCCCAGCACAGTATCTCCAGGGTTAAGAAGTGCCATATATACTGCACTATTCGCTTGTGAACCTGAATGAGGCTGAACATTGGCATACTCACAGCCAAACAACTGACATGCACGGTCAATTGCTAGCGCTTCCGCTTTATCAACATACTCACAACCACCGTAGTAACGCTTACCTGGGTAGCCTTCTGCATACTTATTAGTAAGTTGAGAACCTTGCGCTTCCATCACACGAGGACTGGTATAGTTCTCTGACGCGATAAGTTCAATGTGCTCTTCTTGACGACGAGTTTCTTCTTGGATCGCTGCGAACAGTTCCGCATCATAATCTGCGATATTCATATCACGCTTTAGCATCTGTATCTCCTGACTCAGAGTTAAACTGAAAAAAACCACGAATGACGGTATTGATCTACGTTATTTGACTCACGCAAACGTTTGCATCATGTTAATAGCGCGCATTCTACATAATTTGATCATAGCCATAAAGAGAAAATTATACTTTTTATCATGAAGGATTTTCATGATGTACAGCAGAAGGTGTCACTTATTGTTGCCAAAAAATCGGATAGATAACATAAGTGTCAATTTTTCGCTTTACGCTTCGTAAAATGACAAATACATAGGTTTACCTGAAATTTATCTACCAAGCTACCGAAATCGACTTTTTTTCACTACTATGCCAAGCCTTATTTACTTTTTTATTTTTATAAATGAGCAAACATTCAACAAAAGAAGACTGGATCGCCATTTTGACTGGGACATTTCTAGTCGCCCAAGGTATTTTTTTTCTTCAGTCCGCTACACTATTAACGGGCGGTACAACAGGTCTAGCCCTTTTGCTCGATCAATTTATCCCGCTTTCTTTTGGAACCCTTTACTTTGGTACCAATTGCCCATTCTATTTATTGGCATGGCGGCGTTTTGGGGCCCAATTTGCTCTGAGAAGTATCGTTTCTGGCGCTCTTGTTTCTGTGCTTTCTGATCATCTTTATCTGGTTATTAGCCTTGATGCCATTAACAAGGTTTATTGCGCTGTCGCAGGGGGGATGTTAATGGGCCTAGGCATGCTGATTTTATTTCGTCACCGCTCAAGCCTAGGCGGGTTTAATGTACTTTGCTTATTTATCCAAGATAAATATGGTATTTCAGTCGGCAAATGTCAGCTCTCTATTGACTGCTGTATTCTCATTATTTCGTGCCTTTTTATGCCCCCGACTACTATTGGCTTATCTGTTCTTGGCGCCATTTTACTCAATCTAGTACTGGCAATGAATCACAAGCCTCATCGCTACATAGTGAGCTATGGCGAATACAAAACTAAAACCCCTTAGTCTTGATAAAAGACTAAGGGCTAGACAATATTTAATGTGATCTTCGCGCTTTAACATCATGGCTGAGCTCTCTGTTTAGCTCAGCTTCCACATGCCCTGGAGCTTGTGTTGATGACGATATAAGTCGATACATGGCAGGAATCACAAACAAGGTGACTAAGGTCGCAAATGCCATTCCAAAAAAGATCACTGTCCCGACGGCCACTCTACTTTCGTACCCCGCGCCAGTAGAGAGAATCAGTGGTACTGCGCCGGCTAAGGTAGTAAACGCCGTCATCATAATTGGCCGCAAACGGCGAGCAGAGGCATCAACAATCGCCTTTTCAAACTCAAACCCTCTATCGCGTAATTGGTTGACAAACTCAACAATTAATATGCCATTTTTAGTGACCATGCCAATCAGCATTATCATCCCGATCTGACTATAGATATTGAGCCCCTGTCCCATCACGAGTAATCCCAAAAATCCGCCAAATACGCCCATAGGCACAGTAAACATAACCACTAAAGGATTAATAAAGCTCTCAAACTGCGCCGCTAAAACAAGATAAGCAACCAGTAAAGCGAGGCCAAATACCAGTAAGATACTCGATTGATTTTCCATATAGTCTTTGGATTCTCCTGCATAACTTACCGAGATATCGCCGGGCAATATGTCCATGGCTTGCTGATCCAAATAATCAAGTGCCTCGCCCAAGGTATATCCCTCAGATAAGTTGGCCGTTATGGTGATCGACTTTTGTTTGTTGTAGTGGGACAAACGGATCGAAGACGCAACCTCTTCAATTTGAGTAACGGCATCTAAAGTCACTAATTCACCAGAACTGGTTCTTAAGTATATTTGGCTGAGGTCCGTGGCATTATTAAAACTATTTTCATCGCCACGTAAGTAAACATCGTACTCTTCTCCGCGCTCAATAAAGGTAGTCTCGCTTTTCCCACCAAGCATAATCTCCAGCGTTTCAGAAATATCTGAAATACTAATTCCGAGTTCGGCAGCACGCTGCTTATCGACATTAACCACCAGCTCAGGCGTGCGCTCGGAGTAATCAATATCAGCGCCTTCCATCATAGGAGAGGCCTCGGCAAGCTGCTCGAGTTTTTCAGCCCAAATTTTCAGCTCTGCATAATCAGCCCCTCCTAAAACGAACTGCACTGGCTCACTCGAGCCTCCGCGAAAGCCTGGCATAAATGGAAATATTCGCACGTCAGGTATGCCCACAAGCGCCTTTTTAACCTCAGCCAAAGCTTGTGACGCAGTGACATCACGATCGTTCCAATCATCCAGTATCATGATCACAAACCCAGTTTGATCACCTGCATTACCGCCAAACGCAGGCGACTGGATACTAAATGATTTGAGAAAACCTTCCCCTAGCATGGGCAGTAAACGCTGCTCAACCAGCTCCATATTATTCGCCATGCGGTTGTAACTGGTTGCGTCCGCTCCTCTGACAAATGCAAATACAACGCCACGGTCTTCAAATGGTGCCAATTGCGAAGGCACTTGCAGCATCAATCCCCAACTTCCAGCGACACAACTAATGATGACAATGGGTGCCGCCCAAGTCCATTTTAAAGCCCTGACAAGAAGCGCTCGATAGCCCGCTTCAAGACATGAAAAGACCCGGTCAATGAATACGTTAAATCGATTGGGTTTCACATTAACTTTCAGAAGATGACTACTAAGAACTGGGGTCAAGGTCAAGGCAATCAGGGATGAAAATATCACCGCCATGGCGAGTAAAACAGAAAACTCGGTAAATAGGAGTCCGACCATGCCATCCATAAACGAGATCGGCAGAAAGACCATTACTAACACCAATGTGGTCGCCACTACAGCAAACCCCACTTCTCTGGTGCCCTTGTAAGCAGCCAGAAGAGGCTTTTCTCCCCGTTCTATATGGTGGAAAATATTCTCCACGACCACGATGGCATCATCAACCACTAACCCTATCGACAATATCAATGCCATTAAAGTAATGAGGTTAACTGAAAAACCAAAATAGTAAGCTGCAATAAAAGATGATATTAGTGCGACAGGCACTGTCACCGCGGGAATCAAGGTTGCTCTGAGTTGACCTATGAAGATATAAAGCACCAGAATGACAAGCCCACCAGTAATAAATAAAGTGCTATAAACTTCTGTGATAGAGCGCTCAATAAACACCGTTGAGTCATAGTCAATAGCAAGGCGAGTACCTTCGGGCAAAAATTTCTGGATTTTCTCCACTTGCTCGTGAACGCGCTCTGCGACCTCAAGAGGATTTGCATCCGACTGGGGGACGATCCCCATACTCACATTAACGACACCATCACTTTTGAAGGTCGAACTCTCATTTTCGGCGCCAATAAACACATCAGCAACATCTTTGAGATAAATCGACGTATTGTCACTGGCTCGCTTGACAACTAAGTACTCAAAATCTTCCGCTTGGTTGTAACTTCGAGCCGTTCTAACAGACATAACAATTTGATCATTACGCACTTCCCCACCCGGACTTTCAATATTTTCACGATTGAGTGCATCAGTAATATCGGCAGTTGTCACTCCGCGACCAGCCATCTCAGCAGGTTTGAGCTTGACATACATGACCTTGTACAATCCACCTGAGACTTCAACAGAGCTGACCCCAGAGATTAAGCTAAACCTATCAAGCAGCACACGATCGACATAATCGGTTAATTGTGTACGATCCATTTGCGAAGAGCTCAAGTTAATATAGAGAGAGGCCTCACCTGAGCCATTGTCCTTAAAAACCACAGGATCGTCGGCCTCATCAGGCAAAGAGCGCTGAGCTCTAGAGACCGCATCTCGAACATCACTCACACCAGTTGTCAGGTCATAACCTAGCTCAAAGGTAATCATGATCCTCGACATGCTATTTCGTGTGGTCGATTCAATTTGGTCAATACCACTAATACCGGATAACTGATCCTCTAACACTGACGTAATTTGACTTTCCACTATGGTGGCAGAAGCACCTTCATATCGCGTACTAATTGAAACGACGGGGCTTTCGATATCCGGCATTTCGCGCACAGCTAATTTGTTGAATGAGACAAAGCCAAACACACATAACAACAAACTCAGAACAACAGCAGCAACGGGGCGTTTTACTGCTACATCAGACAACCACATCAGAGCACTCCTTTCTGGGTCGACTTGTCTGAGACGGTATTCTGCCCCAGCTCACTCACTGTCACCCCATCGCGCATATTCACTATACCTTGCACAACGATTTTGTCGCCAATGGATACCCCTTGCTCTATCACCACCTGATTACCGATACGAGCACCTAACAAGACTTCTGTGCGCTTGGCCTTGCCCTTGTCATCGACAACATAGACATAACGCTTGGTTCCTGAATATTCGAGAGATTGGACTGGAATAATTGGGGCTTCTATTGCAGGAAAAGCCATGGTAGCTGACACTAACATGCCTGGTTTAAGTTCAGCCGAAGAATTGGGGAAATGAATCCGAACTCTTAAATTTAACGTCTCACGATTAATTCTTGAATCAACGCCGACGACTTGCCCTCGAAACTCTTGCTTGCCCCATGCTGCCGTTGTCGCCAAGACCACCATGCCTTTAGAAATTTGTGACAAATAGCGTTCAGGGACTTGCAGATCCAGTTGCATCACCGAGAGATCATCCAAGGTAACAAGATCATCGCCTGACGTGACTAATTTTCCAAGGCTGAAGTCAATAAAACCTACCGTACCAGAAAAAGGGGCTTTGATATGCAAATCACTCAAATTCGCTTTCGCCGCATCCAGACGAGCTCTTGCAATCGCAACGCTCGCTTTCTGTGCATCTATCTCAGTTTGAGTAATGGCGTTACTTTTGGCCAAACGCTCAAATTCTTTGAGTTTGCGCAGCTCATCATCGAGATAAGCGTTGGCCTCTGCAATACTCGCTTTGGCCTTGTCATCCTCTAACTGAATCAGCAACTGACCAGCCTCAACTTGCTGATTGGCTTTTATTGCAATGTTGTCCACTCTTCCCGTCACTTCAGACGCAATAACCACGGACTGCTTTGCTTCAATCTTACCGACTAAGGTTAACGACTGAGAAACTTGATGGCTCTCAACATCTTCTGTAATCACAGTGATGGCTTTTGTTTGCTCGCCTCTGGCAAAAGACAATGACGAGTGAGTTACGGAAAATAAAGAAAAGAGGGTTAAAATAATTATTTTTTTCATGATTCCATTCTGCATCAATAAGCTGCATATAGTTTATATGCTAAATAGCATTAAAAACGTCAAGCAATGTAAAGAGACAGAAATAAACTGTAAGTTTCGACTTTCTTTCCACCAAATCATTCACACCTCTATTCACTAGAGACAATTATTCAACCCTTTATCCTATTTAGAGCAATTTATAACCCTCAACATCATCAAAATATACTCAATTTGAGCAGCAAACTTCACTCACCAATGTGGCTAAAGTGTCTTAAATACAGCAAAAATTGTACTAAGAGAATGAAATTTAAGAAAAAATAATCTCATCCGTATCATATTAATACCAATTACTCGCATCTTTGCCCAAAAAGGCAGCATTCAATTCAAAATTACAAGAAAAGGCTTTACAGCTTTAGCGAGTTTGCTATGATTCTGTCCTCGCTTGATTGATGCGTTGGGAAAACATCAGTTAAGGATAAAAATACTCTGGAGGGGTTCCCGAGTGGCCAAAGGGATCAGACTGTAAATCTGCTGGCACTGCCTTCGATGGTTCGAATCCGTCCCCCTCCACCATATTCAACGCTTGATTGCTGTGTTGGGAAAACA
>NZ_BSPW01000012.1:114110-129551 GCF_030161235.1 Vibrio zhanjiangensis
GGAAAACATCAATTAAGGATAAAAATACCCTGGAGGGGTTCCCGAGTGGCCAAAGGGATCAGACTGTAAATCTGCTGGCACTGCCTTCGATGGTTCGAATCCGTCCCCCTCCACCATATTTAACGCTTGATTGCTGTGTTGGGAAAACATCAATTAAGGATAAAAATACCCTGGAGGGGTTCCCGAGTGGCCAAAGGGATCAGACTGTAAATCTGCTGGCACTGCCTTCGATGGTTCGAATCCGTCCCCCTCCACCATATTCAACGCTTGATTGCTGTGTTGGGAAAACATCAATTAAGGATAAAAATACTCTGGAGGGGTTCCCGAGTGGCCAAAGGGATCAGACTGTAAATCTGCTGGCACTGCCTTCGATGGTTCGAATCCGTCCCCCTCCACCATATCAAGTCATAAAAGCCGACTCATTGAGTCGGCTTTTTTGCATCTTTTCCCCTCAAGCCTCCCTTAAAACAAAGCACCCTTGAAACAAAAAAGCCCTGCAAGCAGGGCAAAAAGACAACACAAAACTGGGGGTGTGTGAAGCAGATTGTTCTAGTTTTCTAATAAGATAATCCGCGTTTCGTACGGACGCAGAACCTGATTTACCGACACTTCTTCTGCCAAATCCTCGTAGTTTCCTAACAAGTATTGCGCTTTCGTCACATCAAATGTGTCAGGCAGAATACAGTTTGCCTCAGCCGCATAAAAATTATTCAAACAAATTAAGGTTTGTTTTTCACTGTGACGCTGATAAGCAAAAATTTGTTCATGCTGTGGATACAGATCTTGATAGTTGCCTGAGGTGATAACCTCTATATCTTTGCGCAAGGCAATCAGTTTTTGGTAGAAGTAAAATACCGAACTCGAGTCATCAACGGCTTTAGCCGCATTAATATCTCGATAGTTCCCAGCAACCTCCAGCCATGGTCGGCCTTGAGAAAAACCAGCATACTTTTCATCATTCCACTGCATAGGAGTACGAGAATTATCTCGTGATTTCTGCGCCAATATCGCCATCATGTTCTCAGCGCACACCCCATTATGATTAACCATAATGTCATACATATTGATGCTTTCTACATCACGATACTGACTGATAGAGCTATAGCTTGGGTTGGTCATACCAATCTCTTCACCTTGATAAATATAAGGCGTACCCTGCATCATATGAATAGCGGCCCCAAGCATCTTTGCTGATTCAACCCGATACGCTTTATCGTCACCAAAGCGGCTAACCACGCGAGGCTGATCATGGTTACACCAAAATAAAGCCCCCCAACCTTTGCCATTAAGACCCGTTTGCCAGTGGTTGAAAATCTCTTTGAGCTGAATAAAATCAAATGGGGCGTTAGTCCACTTTTCTCCGTTCGGGTAGTCCACTTTTAAATGGTGAAAGTTAAACACCATTGAAAGCTCTTTGCTATCTAGTGAAGAGTATTGCTGGCAATGCGCTAATGATGTCGAGGACATTTCCCCTACCGTGACGCTGCCATATTTGCGAAATACCGCGGCACTGATCTCCTGCAAATATTCATGTACTCGCGGGCCATCAGTATAAAAGCGACGCCCATCACCCAGATCATCATTAGGAAAGTCTTGTTGCTTAGATATAAGATTGATGACATCAAGGCGAAATCCATCAACCCCTTTTTCCGCCCAAAAGCTAATCACGTCTTTTACCGCTTGGCGTACTTGTGGATTTTCCCAGTTGAGGTCAGCCTGCTCCTTGGCAAATAAATGCAAATAGTACTGACCTGTCTTGGCATCCAGCTCCCAAGCACTGCCGCCAAATTTAGACTGCCAGTTATTGGGGACTTCGTCATCAACAGGATCTTTCCAAATATAATAATCTCGGTAAGGACTGTTTTTATCCCCCAAAGCAGACTGGAACCAAGCATGCTCGGTCGAGGTGTGATTAACAACAATATCCATAATAATGCGAATACCGCGCTGGCGAGCCTCTGCAACCAATTGTTCAAAATCTTGCATAGTGCCAAAGTCAGGATTAATGGCGTAATAATCTGAAATATCATAGCCATTATCAATCATAGGTGACTGGTATACTGGCGTAAGCCAAATCGCATCAATACCAAGCAACTTAAGATAATCAAGTTTTGAAATAATGCCTTGGATATCACCTGTACCCTTGTCACTGCTATCACAAAAACTCTTAGGATAAATCTGATAAATTGATGCGGTTTTCCACCAATTCTGATCCTGTGTACTCAATGTCATCGTCTCATTCACTTACCAAAAATAAAAATCATAAAAAAGCCGAGCCATAACCCAAACGTTATGCCTCGGCCCAAACCTTTTAAGCGCCCACGGTTTCTAATTCACCCTTAATTTGAGCGCGTTTATAAAAGAACAAAGTCAATGCGGTCGGAACAACAATCGCCACCAAAATAGCGATAGCATAGATACCCCAAAACTGAGGCTGAATAGAAAGAATACCGGGTAAGCCACCAACACCAATACCGTTTGCCATCACACCTGCACTACCACAAATCGCAGCGGCAATTGCACTGCCTATCATGGCACTTAACATCGGGAATTTGTATTTAAGGTTGATGCCATACATAGCAGGCTCAGTGACACCAAGATAAGCAGAGATAGCCGCAGGAACAGAAATATCTCTTTCGCCATGCTTCTTGCTGATAATGATGATGCCAACAACCGCAGAGGCCTGAGCAATATTAGACAAAGCGATCAAAGGCCAGATAGGAGTACCACCTAGGTCCTGCATCAACTGTAGATCGACTGCGTTTGTAGTATGGTGAATCCCTGTAATGACCAGTGGAGCATACAAAAAGCCGAAGAGAGTAGAGCCGATCATCGCAAAGTCCCCTGTCATCGCGGCTTTGGCAGCAAAAGCGACCCCATCACCCAATGCTCGTCCAAATGGACCAATCAAAGAATGCGCAAGAACGACAGAGACAATAATTGAAACAAAAGGCACCACCACCAAATACAGATAAGAAGGTACGATACGCTTTAAATTGGTCTCAATAAAAGCAAGCGCGACCCCCGCTAACATCGCTGGGATAACCTGAGCCTGGTAACCCACTTTCTCAATCGTAAACCAGCCAAAATCCCATACTTCTGGCATTTGTTGCCCAATTAAATAGGCATTCATCAGTTGTGGCGACACAAGAGTCACACCAAGGGTAATACCCAGAATCGGTGTTCCCCCCAGTTTTTTAACGGTTGACCAACACACACCAACAGGTAGGAAGAAGAAAATAGCTTCACCAATTAACCACAAAAAGCTGTGAACCGTTGCCCAGAACTGACTGATTTGAGTCAAGGATTGGCCATCAAACATCTTGATGTCGCCAATCACATTACGAAAACCTAGTATCAAACCACCAGTGATGATTGCTGGCAAAAGAGGAACAAAGATTTCAGCAAGATGCGAGATACCGCGCTCTAATATATTCATATTCTGGCGAGCGGCCTGTTTCGCTTCGTCTTTGGACGCCTCTGATTGTCCAGAAAGCTCGATTAAAATCTTATACACGTCATCAACATTAGTCCCAACAACCACTTGAAATTGGCCAGCATTCGTAAAACACCCTTTTACCAAAGACAATGCTTCTAAAGCTTTGGTATCGGCTTTGTCGGTATCATTTAATACAAATCGAAGACGTGTTAAACAGTGGCTTACACTAGCGATGTTATCGCGTCCACCCACATTTTCTATTAGCTGCTCGACCTCTTGTCTCGAAATCTTGCTCATAGTCTTATCCACCCTGAATTGGATTCTCATTTTACGCGGAGCACCCGACCCCGAGTCATGAATTATAGTAAAGTGGGAACATTCCCAACTCGCACTTATAATGTCAAATCTATCGACAAATTAAAATGGGAACGGTCCCATAAATTGAATAAGATCACAGTATAAAATCTAGACCAGAGACTAATAGACCCGCTAAGTTAGAACTGGTGACTGAGTAAGGTGAACAGAATCAGCTTCACCATTTATCATGGAAATTAGTAGGTTAGCAGCTTTTTCTCCGGCTTTTGCATAACCCGGATCAATACTAAATACATTGGGAAAAAGAAACGACAGTAACTCACTGCCTCCGACACCTGTCACCATGATATCTTCACGGCCAAGCTCTTGAAGGCGTTTAATCACACCAAGCGCCAAAGTATCACTTGCGCAACTGATCGCTTGAGTCTCTTTGGCAAGCACCTGATCAACCAAATTATAAGCGCTTTCTAGATTAAGCTGACCGGTCCTGTAGTTGGCTTTGTGCCCATATTGATGACACCAAGCAAGGTAAGCTTGTAAACGCAGATGCCCTGTGGTCTGATCGGAAGGATCAACACCGATAAAAGCAATCTCTTGCATCCCTTGACGGTAAAGATGGTCCAAGGCTAAACGTATTACACCATCATTGTCATAATTAATAGACGAAGTGGCCTTGGTATCCATGGCAATCACTACGGATCTACCTTGCCACTTGGCTAAGCGTTCAACATCAAAGTGACTGAAACCAAACACAATGACACCATCAACATTACGCTTGCCAAGCACCTCAAGATGCTCATTGGCTAACTGGCGGTTTAGCTGACTCTCCATAATCACCGCATCATAGCCACTACGATAGAGAACCTGAAGCATACTGCCGACAGCTCGATTTTCCGATGGGGAATCCAAACGAGAGATAATAACGCCAACCACTTTCTGGCTTCCACCACGCATCGCCTGCGCTGATTTAGAAGGGACATAACCAGACTGCTTTATCACTCGCTCTACTTTTTCCCGCGTTGCCGCTTTTACTTTAGGGTCGTTAGTCAATACACGAGAGACGGTAGATTTACCTACACCAGAGAGCTTAGCGATATCAACAATGGTCAGTTTTTTACTCATAATTCCTTTCGAATGATTCTTTTCAGAAAATCATATAGTTAAGACGACTATATTTTACAACCCTTGTAGACTTCAGAGCCAATTTCTAAGCGCGCGTGTTCTCCTTTGGTGTGTAAAACAATAGGATTAACGCTCGATTTTGCCTTATCGCTAAGGATGTACTTTACACCCGATCCCGCAGGGACCTGCATCATAGGGTACTCTTGATTCATCACCCTCAAGGTTGCTGATTGATCCCCCTGTGCATAGGAAACCTCAAACTCTTTGTCTGCTTGGCAATGATAAGTCACATAGGAAGCACTACAGCCTTGTAGTATCGCAGCCACCAAAAGGCCACTAAGCATTTTTACAGTCATTATTTTTTCCAATAAAAAGACCAAAGGATAGAGCCGAATACTGGCTACTTTTTGCTATCTACATACTCGGGAACATCGCTAAGGCTATCCAGCACAACAGAGGCCAACGCTTGTCCGGCTTCAGTGACGGGCTTTCCAGTGCGAACTAATATGCATGTCCCAACACCGGCGGCTTGAGCTGCAATCATATCTTCAGCTTTATCACCCACCATGACTGAGTTAGCCATATCAATCTTGAGGTAATCTTTTGCAGAAAGAAACATACCCGGCTTTGGCTTTCGGCAATCACAGTCTTGTTGGTACTTGCCTTGGCCATGCTCGGCATGATGGGGGCAATAATAAAAACCATCGAACTCGACGCCATTGTCAACGAAGTTCCAATCCATCCATTGAGTTAGAGACAAAAAACGCTCCTCACTAAACTTTCCGCGAGCGATACCCGATTGGTTAGTCACCAGCACCAACAAATAGCCCATTTCCTTGAGCTTTTTCGTTGCTTCAAACACACCTTCAATAAACTCAAAATCGTGTTCGTCGTGTACATAACCGTGATCGACATTAATCACTCCATCACGATCCAAAAAGACAGCTGGTTTTGCCAAAACTTATTTCTCTATTTGCTATTATTTACTGGCCTTTTTCCGCCATATTTTGCTTATAAAGGCCGACACATGCTTGAATTATTACATGCTTTATTTCATTCAGCACTATCTAATTCCCCAATCATTTAAAGTAAAAAAGGCGTTTGGACGTCTAGACGTAAAAATATCTATTGACACATTTAGTATGAAGCCATAGCATCTGTGGTCTATGCGACGGCATGCCAAACTATCTATTATTGATTGAGGCTTACTGCCTTTCGAGCATAAGTGGTGTTCAAACGTCAGTTGACCTTAACCTAATCGCGGATTTCTCGATGATTGAAATTAATCAAGTAAACAAAGTATTTCTACAAGGAAGCAAAGAAATACATGCCCTTAAGGATATTAATCTTACTATATCTCAGGGAACCATATTTGGTGTAATTGGCTCATCAGGAGCAGGGAAAAGTACTCTGATTCGTTGTGTTAATATGCTCGAAGCGCCAAGTTCAGGTTCTATTGTCGTTGATGGCGTCGATTTAACCCAGCTATCTAAAGCACAGCTCAGCGAAGCGCGCCGTAATATAGGTATGATTTTTCAGCATTTTAATCTGCTTTCATCACGAACCGTCTTTGACAATGTGGCTTTACCACTTGAACTTGCAGGCAAAGAAAAAGCGCACATTAAGGATAAAGTGACTGAACTGCTAAAATTGGTTGGTCTAGCTGATAAGCATGAAAGCTATCCCGCCAATTTGAGTGGCGGTCAAAAACAACGCGTTGCCATCGCTCGGGCATTGGCAAGCGATCCAAAAGTGTTGCTGTGCGATGAGGCCACCAGTGCTCTCGATCCTGCCACCACTCAATCGATTCTAGAGCTACTCAAAGAAATCAATCGTAAGCTTAAGATTACTATCTTACTTATCACGCATGAAATGGACGTAGTGAAAAGTATTTGCCATGAGGTCGCGATCATTGGTGGTGGAGAGCTGGTTGAAAGCGGTTCTGTGGGTGATATTTTCGCTCATCCAAAGACAGAACTTGCTCATGAATTTATTCGCTCTACACTGGATTTATCGATTCCTGATGATTACCAAGTGCGCCTTCAGACGACAAGAGTGGAGGGAAGCTACCCTCTTGTGCGCCTTGAATTTACTGGCGCTACCGTTGATGCACCACTTATGAGTCAAATTGCGCGCAAGTTTAATATTGATGTCAGTATACTCAGCTCCGATCTTGATTATGCTGGCGGCGTCAAGTTCGGCATGATGGTCGCTGAACTGTTTGGTAATGAACACGATGACAAAGCGGCAATCGAATTTCTTCGTGCACACAATGTAAAAGTAGAGGTGCTAGGTTATGTCCTTTGAGACTCTTTCACAGTGGCTAACTTTAAATGGTCAGCTTCTCATTAATGCAACGAGTGAAACTCTGTACATGGTTGCCGTTGCGGGTATCGTTGGGTTCGCTGTTGGTATTCCTTTGGGGGTCATTTTGCACACCAGCAAAAAAGGTGGATTACTAGAGAATACCAAACTCAACCGTCTGCTGGGTGCCATTGTTAATGTGGGGCGATCGGTTCCCTTTCTTGTACTTATGGTCGCGATCATTCCTGTCACGAAAATTCTTGTTGGCACATTTATCGGCACAACAGCCGCAATTGTTCCACTCACCATTGGGGCGATTCCATTTGTGGCACGCCTGATTGAAAGTGCCTTGTTAGAAGTGCCTACCGGATTGGTTGAGGCAGCCCAATCAATGGGAGCAACGCCACTACAAATTATTTGCAAAGTTCTTTTACCTGAAGCTCTACCCACTATCGTTAACTCGGTCACTATTACATTGGTTACCTTGGTAAGCTACTCGGCGATGGCAGGCACGGTCGGTGGTGGTGGACTTGGTGATGTTGCGATTCGCTACGGTTTTCATCGCTACGATGTGGTGATTATGGCGGTAACGGTCGTGATGCTCATTGTTTTAGTACAGATTATTCAATCGATCGGTGATGCACTCGTGCGCCGCGTCGATCACAGATAAACCTATTCGAATTGAAGTTAAGGAGAAAGATGATGAAATTAGGAATTAAAGGCCTGCTTACTACGGCTGTTGCTGCTTCTGCTCTTGTGTTAGCAGGATGCGGCGACAAACAAGCTGACGTCAACAAAGTGAAAGTCGGTGTCATGGCTGGTGCTGAGGCTCAAGTAGCAGAAGTGGCAGCCAAGGTAGCAAAACAAACTTACGGACTGGACGTTGAGTTGGTGACCTTTACCGATTATGTCACACCCAATGCAGCACTGGATGATGGCTCAATTGATATCAACGCATTCCAGCACAAACCTTATCTGGATCAGCAAATCAAAGATCGTGGCTACAAATTAACGATTGCTGGCAATACCTTTGTGTACCCAATCGCTGGCTACTCGAAGAAAGTAAAGTCCGTCGATGAAATTATTGATGGTGATAGAATTGCCGTACCTAATGATCCAACTAACCTTGGTCGTTCACTACTGCTACTTGAGCAGCAAGGCATTATCAAGCTGCGTGAAAATGTTGGCCTTTTAGCCACCGTTCGTGACATCACTGACAACCCTAAAAATGTCACAATAGTTGAACTGGACGCCGCTCAGCTTCCGCGCTCTTTAGATGACGTTGCCCTGTCTGTGATCAACACAACGTACGCAAGTTCAGTCAATCTTACTCCGGAAAAAGACGGTATCTTTGTTGAAGGTAAAGAGTCGCCATACGTTAACCTGATCGTGGCACGTGAAGATAACGTCAACGCTGAGAATGTACAAAACTTTATAAAGTCGTACCAAACAGAAGAAGTCTACAATGCTGCCTACAAAATTTTCCAAGGCGGCGTAGTAAAAGGTTGGTAACCCAGCTAACTAGGTTAGTTAAGCATAGTAAAAGGGAGCAAACGCTCCCTTGTTAATTTTGTTCATCACTCTTATTTAGTACCAAAAATCTTATCGCCTGCATCACCAAGACCAGGTACGATATAACCTTTGTCATTGAGCTTTTCATCGATGGCGGCAGTATAGAGTTCAACATCTGGATGCACTTTTTCGAGCGCTTCAATCCCTTCCGGAGCGGCAACCAGTACCAAGACTTTAATCTGGCTACAACCTTTCTCTTTTAGCAAATCAATGGTTGCTATCATTGATCCGCCCGTTGCCAACATAGGGTCAACCACCAAAGCAATTCGTTCATCAATGTTTGAAGCAAGTTTGTTAAAGTAAGGCACAGGCTCAAGGGTTTCTTCATCACGGTAGATACCGACAACGCTGATGCGCGCACTGGGTACATGTTCAAGCACGCCGTCCATCATCCCCAAACCCGCCCGCAAAATAGGCACCACAGTAACTTTTTTACCTTTAATTTGATCAACTTCAACAGGACCATTCCAACCTTCAATGGTTACTTTCTCTGTTTCAAAGTCAGAGGTTGCCTCATAAGTCAGCAGACTGCCTACTTCCGTTGCTAGCTCACGAAAGCGCTTGGTACTGATATCACCTTCTCTCATTAGACCAATTTTATGTTTAACCAGAGGGTGTTTTACTTCAACAACTTTCATTTCCATCTCCGAGTACTTAGGTAACATTTAAACAAACCTGCGGATTATAAATGATTTTGGCGAGTAATTCTTGAGTTAGAACAAAAGAAAAACCCACGCAAACGTTTGCCATATGGTATTGTCCGCTGTTAGAATAGCGCCGATTTCATATCCAATATTTAACTGAGGACTTGCTTGTGAGTGCTGATAACACTTCTCTTAGCTATAAAGATGCTGGCGTAGATATCGACGCGGGTAACGCTCTAGTCGACCGTATTAAAGGCGCCGTTAAACGTACTCGTCGCCCTGAAGTCATGGGTGGCATTGGCGGTTTTGGTGCACTTTGCGAATTGCCGACGAAATACAAGCAACCGGTACTGGTTTCCGGCACAGACGGTGTAGGAACCAAATTGCGTCTTGCTTTGGATATGAACAAACATGACACTATTGGTATCGATCTTGTGGCTATGTGCGTCAATGATCTGATTGTTCAAGGTGCCGAGCCTTTATTTTTCCTCGATTATTACGCAACAGGAAAATTGGATGTCGATACCGCCGCTGATGTCGTCTCAGGTATTGCGGAAGGCTGTGTTCAAGCTGGCTGTGCGCTAATTGGTGGTGAAACTGCTGAAATGCCTGGCATGTATGAAGGCGAAGATTATGATGTGGCTGGCTTTTGTGTCGGTGTGGTTGAAAAAGCCGACATCATAGATGGCACGAAAGTCTCCGCTGGCGATGCGCTTATCGCGGTTGGTTCAAGTGGCCCACACTCAAACGGTTACTCTCTAATACGCAAAATCATTGAAGTGTCTGGCGCCGATACCCATCAAGAGCTTGAAGGGAAAACTATCGGTGAACATCTTTTGCAACCAACGAAGATTTATATCAAGTCTGCGCTTAAAATGATCGAAAAGCATGATATCCATGCAATTTCTCATATTACTGGTGGCGGTTTTTGGGAAAACATTCCTCGCGTTCTGCCAGAAGGCACCAAAGCGGTCATTGATGGCAGTAGTTGGCAATGGCCAAGCATCTTCAGCTGGCTACAAGAAAAAGGTAATGTCACCACACATGAAATGTATCGCACCTTTAACTGCGGTGTTGGTCTCATTGTCGCTTTACCGAAAGAGCAAGCTCAAGCCGCGGTTGAACTTCTTCAAGCCGAAGGTGAAAAAGCATGGGTCATTGGTGAAATTGCCAATGCACAAGCAAATGAAGCACAAGTAGAGATCAAATAAGCGATGAAAAGTATTGTTGTTTTAGCGTCAGGAAATGGCTCAAACTTACAGGCAATTATCGATGCGTGTGAAGACAAAATCAAAACTGGCCGAGTAAGTGCTGTTTTTTCAAATAAAGCAACAGCTTATGGCTTAGAGCGCGCCAAGAAGGCTGGCGCAGCCGCCCACTCGTTAGATCCTAATGCGTTCGACACTCGTGACGCTTTTGACCGCGAGCTAATGAAGCAGATCGATGAATACAAACCAGACGTCATTGTTCTTGCTGGTTATATGCGTATCCTGAGCGGTGAGTTTGTGCGGCATTATATGGGGCGAATGATCAATATTCACCCCTCACTACTGCCTAAATACCCGGGCCTTAACACCTATCAACGCGCGATTCATGCAGGTGATGAAGAGCATGGTACCAGTGTGCATTTTGTCACTGAGCAGCTCGATGGCGGGCCTGTGATCCTTCAGGCTAAGGTGCCCATTTTTGAAGATGACACGGTTGAGACTCTTACCCAGCGCGTCCAAGTTCAAGAGCACAATATTTATCCTTTAGTGGTTCAGTGGTTAGTTGAAGAGCGCCTAACGATGAAAGACGGTAAAGAGGCCTATCTCGATGGCAAACGTCTTGGCATTCATGGCTACGCGCAAGACTAGTTCTCACTAAAACAAAAAAACGGGCTTCGGCCCGTTTTTTTGTTACTTACCTCCTTTGGCAAGTGACAGTATTAATCTTGTATTCATCTACATTAGGCTAATCTGGCTAAAACCAAGGAGGCATGAATGGATTTAAAAAGTTTACTTAATCAAGCATTAAACTCCGATCTCGCTCGTCAGGGCCAGCAGAAAGTTCAGCAGGCCTCAAACTCAGGCTCGCTGAAAACACTCGGTGCAGGCGCTTTAGGCGGTGGGCTTATCGGCCTGTTAATGGGGTCAAAAAAAAGCAAAAAACTGGGTAAAAAAGTCGGCAAAAACGCGCTAAAAATTGGCGGCGCTGCCGCGCTTGGCGCTCTTGCTTACTCGGCATACAATAATTGGCAGTCTAAACAGTCGGATGTTGGAAACAGTGAACGCTTTGACAGTGAGGACGCGATACACCAGCAACTGATATTAAAAGCCATGATTGCTGCCGCTAAAGCCGATGGTCATGTCGACGGTGATGAGATGCAGCGCATTGAGTCAACACTTAAAGAAGCAGGGGCTGACAGCCAATTGCAATCTGTGTTACACACCGAGCTCAATAAGCCACTCGACCCAAGCGAGATTGCAAAACTGGCTCGTTCGCCGCAGCAAGCCAGTGAAATTTATCTTGCCTCATTGATGGTCATCGATGAACAAAATTTTATGGAAAAGGCTTACCTTCAAGAGCTCGCCAAACAGCTAAGGCTCGCGCCAGAGCTAACCGCTCAGCTGGAATTGCAGCTGCAAAGTGAACACTGATTTTGCATAGCCATAACCAACAATGGGACCACTTGGTCCCATTGTTGGTTAGCTAAGTCTTATTTACTCAGCCATACAAAAGCAGCCCGGTCCTGTGGCAGGACAACGCAATACTTCTCCCTCTGGGCAAGGATATGCAGACTCTGATGCACTCACCATGGCTGACCAACAAAGCGTTAAAATCAATAGTACTTTTTTCATTTTATTCTCCTTATTATGAAATGAGCACTATATGTTGTTTATGCATAAACTCACTCCTTTTTACTGATATAAGACCGATTTTGAGACAAGCTGCCCAAATGAGTACAACTTCAGCCTATCTGGTCACTCTTTGCGCTCGATCAAAGGCTATCTTTGAGTTTGCCAGCGACTGTCGGTATATTGGGTGAAATATTAAGTCGAAAAATAGGTAAAAGTGATGAAGGTGTATGACTGTTGTGAGCTCGTGAGAGAACTTTATGCCCAAATTGGCAGTGGCGATCAAGCGTATGTCCCCAAAGCGATTGGCTGCACCCTACGCGCATTGAATGATATTGCCGCTCAAACCGACCTGCCCAAAGAGGTGCGAGAAAAAGCTGCCTTTGCCGCCGCTAACCTACTCATCTCAGACTTTGACGATACGCCATAAATAAAATGGTTGATGATTCATTAATACTTAATCAGACCTCAATCTGGAGCCACGTTTGAACCATTTACCAAAGCAGTATGCCATTACCGGCAATGAAGAAGATTTAGACATCATTATTCAAATGCTAGAGAAAAACCGCACCATTGAGATGAGTCAAATCCGCGCCAAAACCCATTCTCTAACCAGCCTCAAGCGTGTGATTGGCCCAAAACTCACAGGCATAGTGCTAATTAACTCGTCATCCTATGATGGCAGTCATCTTGGGCCATTTCATGGGGTGCATTTGACTTCCAAAGATGCCCAAGATTGTGCGCTCATCAGAGACATCAGAAAAGCGGGCGCGCGTTATATCGCCGCCTCATGCCACAATAAAAAGGAACTGGAGACGGCCAATCGCGCGCAATGTGACTTTGTGACCGTATCGCCCGTTCATATCGCCAGTTGCCACCCAGAGGCAGCCACCATTGGTTGGCAGGGTTTGTCAAAGCTTGCCAAGCTTGCCACCATGCCGGTCTTTGCTCTAGGCGGAGTAGGCGCGAACGATCTCACCACGGCACAGCGGTATGGCGCTTATGGGGTATCAGGGGTGAGTGATTTTTGGCAATAATCTCATTGTCTAAATCCCCCTCACTGAAATGGACGCTTACCTTTCTATTTGGCAAGTTGCGCCAATATTCTCGCGCACGCTTTACCATCACCATAAGGATTATGGGCAAGGCTCATCGCTTGGTATGCCTCTTTATCGCTCAGTAATGTATCAAGCTGCTCAACGATGGTGTCCACCTTAGTGCCAACCAATTTCACCGTGCCTGCTTGAACCGCTTCTGGGCGCTCTGTGGTCTCTCTCATCACCAATACGGGTTTGCCCAACGCTGGGGCTTCTTCTTGAATACCGCCTGAATCGGTCAAAATAATATCGGCTTTATCCATTAAATAAACAAAGGGTAAATAGTCTTGAGGTTCAATCAATAAGATATTTTCAATACCGCCCAGCAAGCGATGCACTGGCTCTTGCACATTCGGGTTTAAATGCACGGGGTAAACAATTTGTGTTTTGGGGTGAGCCTTCGCCACTGCTGCTAACGCTTGGCAGATGTTTTCAAAGCCCGAGCCAAAACTTTCTCTTCTGTGTCCTGTGACCAAAATCAGCCTGTGGTCTGGATTAATAAAATGGAACTGGCGTTTAAGATTGGCGCTAAGCTTGGCATCGGAGGCGATTTTATCTTTGATAAGATACAAAGCATCAATCACCGTATTACCCGTGACACAAATTCGCTTTTGTGGCACATTTTCCGCCACCAAGTTGGCTTTTGAGGTCTCGGTTGGCGCAAAGTGATAATGCGCAAACACACCAGTTAAGCGCCGATTGCCTTCTTCTGGCCACGGCGAATAGAGATCGCCCGTTCTCAGCCCAGCTTCGACATGACCAATGGCAATTTTTTCATAAAAAGCGGCCAAGCTAGCAGCAAACGTGGTAGCGGTGTCGCCATGGACTAACACCACATCCGGTTTAAAAGCTTTTAATATCGGCTTTAATTCAACCACAATACGCGCCGTTACCTGATTGAGGGTTTGCCCTTGTTGCATCACATTCAAATCGTAATCGGGCGTGATTGAGAACACCTCAAGCACTTGATCAAGCATTTCTCTATGCTGCGCGGTTACGCAGCATTTTGCTTCAAAACGCTCATCTTTAGCCAGCGCATCGACCAAAGGCGCCATTTTGATCGCCTCTGGCCGAGTGCCAAAGACGGTAAGTATTTTTTTCTTCGCCATCGCCTATTCACCATAACTCTAAAATATTGCTGAGTTTTCCCTCACAACCGCTAAGTTTTGAGAAGAAAATTGATGACTTAGGCTATAACAAGTCGACTAAGCGCAGCTTGGACGTTTTAACTCACTTATGATGTTTTAATAGGCGGTTGGTCATAGGCGTGTGGAGGGCTAAGGCCAGACCAGATTTAATTCTATTGATTATTCCTCTTCTAAGTTAAATTTTTCCCATGGTATTCATTATTATTAACCATGATTTTATAATAATTTATTAGTAGCAAAAATATAAGAACTGACCCCGTTTATGTTGCTCATTTATGGGATTAGTTGGGGAATTTTAGTTCCAGGTTTTTATTGAAGCGGAGTCCATAGAGTCCTTTACAAAGCATAACTCAGGCAACTAAAATACGCTCAAACATATTAATCGTTAGGATAACAGATGAGATTTACTATTAATTTGGCACTGATTGCGGCGACTGCATTTATCTCAAATGCGTTTGCTTGGGATGGAACGGTAAATGGCAAGGTAACCAAAGTAGAAATCGCTCCTGCGTCTGAGTTAAAATACAGAATCTTCTTAGATGGAGGTGTCAAAATTTGCGATACGTCTTCAGATAAAGCAAGCTTCGCATACATCAATCCAACTGACTCAATTTATCAAGCGGTTGTCAGTCTCTCAATGATTGCTAGAACCAGTAATAACAAAGCCACGATATACACAACTAGAGATGCAAATGGTTATTGTAAAATTGGCAATATACAGTATTAATGGACTTCCAGTTTTTAGATAAAAAGCCAGTCAGTTAAGCTGACTGGCTTTTTCCTTATTAGGGTATTTTTTGCTCTTGGGTTTCACACATCTTGGGTATATTCTAGTTTTCTAGGACAAAAGGGGTCAGGTCTAATAACATGAAATGAACGTTTGCCGATATCGATACTTAGTGTAGTGGTCAACAAATTCCGGACACAGATTTAAGCCGATTCTCGGCATCCACTGGCGATAGC
>NZ_BSPW01000013.1 GCF_030161235.1 Vibrio zhanjiangensis
CCTTGTGGTCACGGCGACCGAAGCGGCAGGGCTGGGCGATGTGCAAAGCACCGATGTGACGGTCAATCTGAGTGAAATTAACCTCGATGATAACGCGCCCACCTTCACCCCCAATGACGGTGAGGCGTACAGCTTTAGCTACAACGAAAATGCGACCGATGACTATGTGATTGGGACGGTATCGGCCAGTGACGCGGACGGTGAAAGTGTCAGCTACAGCATCAAAACCAATATCCTAAACAGTTTTGATCAGCCTTTATTTGAGATTGATGCGACAACAGGGGCCATCAGTTTAACCCCTGAAGGCGTGGCGGCGTTTACCAACGACTATGAGCTGGCGGGCAATACTCACAGTATAGTCGTCACCGCCACCGAAGCATTTGGATTCGGTCAAGTCCAAACTACGGATGTTACCGTTAACCTGAGTGAGATTAACCTTGACGACAATGCGCCTGAGTTTAGTCCTAATGATGGAAACGAATATACATTTAGCTATGCAGAAAATAGTCTCGATAGTACTGTTCTTGGCACAGTATCAGCGACCGATGCCGACGGTGAAGCGATCAGTTATAGTATTAAAACCAATGTGTTTAATGGCGATAACGAGGCGCTGTTTGAGATTGATGCCAGTACAGGCGCCATCAGCTTAACGCCGGCGGGCGTGGCGGCGTTTACCAACGACTATGAGCTGGCGAGCAACGCGCACAGCCTTGTGGTGACGGCGACCGAAGCGGCGGGGCTGGGCGATGTGCAAAGCACCGATGTGACGGTCAATCTGAATGAGATTAACCTTGATGACAACGCGCCTGAGTTTACCCCCAACGATGGGGACGCGTACAGCTTTAGCTATAACGAAAATTCTACCGATGGCTATGTGATTGGTACGGTATCAGCAACAGAGGCTGATGGAGAGAGCATTACGTATAGTATTAAAACCAATGTTGTTGATAACTTAGATCAACCGCTATTTGAAGTAGATCCTCTTTCCGGTGAGATTAGTTTAACTGCTGCTGGCGTCGCGGCATTTACCAACGATTATGAGTTGGGGAATAATGTGCACAGCATAGTAGTGACAGCTTCTGAGGCCTTTGGATTCGGTCAAGTTAAGACCACGGATGTAACGGTCAATCTAAGTGAGATTAACCTCGATGACAATGCACCTGAGTTTTCTCCTAATGATGAAAGTCAGTATTCTTTCGAGTATTCTGAGAACACGACTGAGGATACTGTAATAGGAACGGTCTCAGCGAGTGATGCTGACGGTGAATCGCTTACCTATAGTATCAAGACCAATGTACTGAATGACAACAATGAAGCTTTATTTTCTGTTCATCCGACCAGTGGCGCAATTACATTAACCGCTGCTGGAGTGTTAGCATTTACTAACAATTTTGAAGCACTTGGGAACGTTCATAATATTGTTGTTACTGCCACTGAAGTTGATGGATTTGGACTGCAAAAATCTACTGATATCAATGTGGAATTAACAGAAACTAATGTGAATGAACTTCCTGTTGCTGAAAACTTTAGCGTTGATGCAGAAAGCTTGATTACGATACCTATAGTGTTTGACTCTAACGATCAGAGTTTGGATCATATTTCGGATGTGGACGATGATTTTAATGGTGTTCAAGTCAATGTAATGATTACTTCTTTGCCAGATAGTGGCACTCTTCTCTATAAAGAGGCTTCTGGAGAAATTAGGGTTATAACAGAATTAGATCTTTACACACTAGGTCAGCCAGTTGATAGCGCCAAGCTGTTGAACCCAGATAATATTACTTATGTACCTGGCTCTGGCCCTACTTTTGAAATTGGATATAGCGGTGACCCAAGTGATATTGTGTTGGGTGAAGATGGGTTCTATAGGTGGGGTGAATATGTAAGTGATACAGAAAGATTAATAACGTTAGATAATGGTAAAACAATAGGCGTCAGTATTACAGATAATAATGGTAAGCCATTGATGCAGTATATCAATGATAAGCCTCATGTTGGTTGGGGGATTGGTGACAATGATGGCGATGGCATGAATATGCAAGAGACCTTAATAATTGACTTGAGTGATAACCCATTAGGGTCAGTTACGTTTGGCCTCGATGGAATGGGAGGAGCCTTCAATGATGGTAGTAGTGTTTATGTAGAAGTTACCTACACGTTGGCCGATAATACGACACATGTCGAACAATACCAAAAAGATCCAGGCCATACAGGCAATAGCCAGATTTTGTATGAATTCACGTATTCATCACCTGATAACCATATTATCTCTATGGAGCTTACATCTACAGGTAGTAGTTGGGAGTTGAGATATCTATCGGGGAGTCAAGAAATAACAGAGGATGTCAGCTTTGATTATGTTGCGGTAGATTCAAATTTGGCCGTGAGCAGTGAAGCAACGGTGTCGATAGATGTATCTAACTCACCTCAATACGATGTAGTGTCAGCAGAACTGGGAGATGAGTTAATTGCTCAGTCTGGTGATCAAGTACTGCTTGGTGATGATTCAGACAATATTTTCACATGGCTTGATTCTACATTAGATAATGGAACGGATGTGGTTAAAAACTTTGAGCTAGGTACAGATCTGCTTGACCTTACGGATATTTTGGAAGATGACAATAGTGTTGAGGTCGCTGATTTGATCGATAAAATTGAAGCCGTCGTTGTTGATGAAGATGTTGTATTGACGGTAAGTGATGAAGGAATGGAGCAAACGATTATTCTTGAAGGAGTCACTTCCTCATTTGAAGATGCGGGCCTTATAGCTAATAATTCAATCAACAATGAGTTTGATATGCTTACACAGATCTTGAAAACAGATAATGTTTAACCACATACGGCTATCTTATGATAGAAAACTGGCTCTAGGGCCAATTTTTTTTGGGAGAAAAAGCAAACAAATTTATTTTAATGTAACAAAATTCTTGCGTATTCTTTTCGATTTGTGATAAGTTCGCGCGCAATCTCGGAGCTCATTCTGGGGGATACGCGTGACAAAGATTCCAGCTGAGTGTTTGTCACGTAGGGTAGGTATCGGCAAGTTCTTTTGTCGATAGACGGGATACTATTGTCGCTGTGGCGGCATGTTGATGGGAAACCCAACATTGAACTCACATAAAAAACACACATTAATCAGCTTCGTTCTACCTCAATGCCCTGTATTACAAAACAGATGCATTACTGAACCTTGATTACTTCCCGATAAAAACACCCATCTATTTTGGTGGAATGCATTCACATCGTCATTTACTGATGAGCTTGATGTGAAAGGATCACTATATCTGTTATCCCATATTATGGTTAAAGGATATACAGAATATCGAGGAAGCGAGTCATGAGCACTGCCTTTGAAGTCGATAATTCGTTAAATGAAAACACTATCGCAACCCCTTTTGTATCACAGATTCCTATCGTTGATGGAGTCTATGATCTTACGCCAGACGCTGTTTTGCAGGAGCAATCAGAGCATGAGTCTGCAGTTCGTTCTTATCCTCGCCGTTTGCCTATTGCCATTAAGCAAGCGTATGGTGTGCTTGTTGAAGATACTCGAGGTCAAATTTTCCTAGACTGTCTAGCCGGTGCGGGTACTCTTGCATTGGGTTATAATCACCCAGAGATAAATCAAGCACTGAAAAGTCAGCTAGATTCTGGTCTTCCATACCAAACGCTTGATATTGCGACCTACGCTAAAACACATTTTATTCAATCAGTAAAAAACTTTCTTCCCAGAGAGCTTGGCGAAAACTGTGTTATTCAGTTTTGCGGCCCTTCAGGTGCAGATGCTGTGGAAGCAGCAATTAAGCTAGCCAAACAAACGACAGGTAGGAATACCATGTTTGCGTTTCGCGGTGCTTATCATGGAATGACTAATGGCACTATGGGGATGATGGGCAATTTAGGTACCAAGGCGCGTCGCACCGGCTTGATGTCTGATGTGCATTTCATGCCATTCCCGTACGATTTACGCTGTCCATTTGGTTTAGGCGGTGATGAGGGAGCACGAGCGGGTATTCGTTATATTGAGCGATTACTTAACGATGACGAAGCAGGAATCATGAAGCCAGCAGCCATAATCGTTGAACCTGTTCAAGGTGAGGGCGGCGTTATTCCTGCTCCTGCATTTTGGCTCCAAGAGCTGCGTCGTATTTGTGATGAGCATGAAATACTACTGATCTTTGATGAGATACAGTGTGGTGTTGGCAAGTCTGGTTACAATTTTGCTTTTGAAGAAGCTGGGATAGTGCCTGATATCTTGTGTTTGTCGAAAGCGATTGGCGGCGGCCTGCCAATGTCTCTACTTGTCATCAACAAAGATCATGATACTTGGTTACCCGGTGAGCACACGGGAACGTTTCGAGGTAATCAACTTGCAATGGTCTCAGGAGCGAAAGCGCTTGAGATAATCGAGCGCGATAATCTTGTTGAACATGCAAATGTTGCAGGTCAATACTTACGTTTGGGGCTTGAGGATATCCAAAAACGAGTCAACTGTATCGCCGATGTGCGCGGTAAGGGACTGATGTTGGGGATTGAGATCTGCAAACCTAGTCAGAAGAAAAATAAATTTGGCGAGCCCGAATCAGATGGCGAGCTGACCCTAGCGATTCAAAGAGCCGCTCTTGAAAGAGGGCTAATGGTTGAGAAAGGTGGGCGTGACGGTTCTGTAATCCGGTTTTTGCCACCTCTCATCATAACCTTTGAGCAGATTGACTTTGCGTTGCGTGTCATTGAAGAAGCTATTCTCGTTTCTGGCGGCAGTTACAAAGATGTGCAAGAGCCTAATCAAGCTTGGCAGAAACATTTCATTCAAACAGGTACTTTGGGATGTGATGAATTTGTCAAAGTCATGAATCATGCGACTGCGACAATGAAAAAGGTGTTTGAGCAAGCAGATAAACCTTATTCAGGTTTAGATCCTAAGTTACTTGAGCAATCCATTAATGCTATTGATCTGAATAACCAACAATCACATTTGGTCGATATCATAGGTAGTACCGCAGAACTTGTTGGTAAAAACGCGATTTTTACTCAACATCCTCATTGTATTGCTCACCTGCATACTCCTCCTCTGTTGTCTTCAGTTGTGGCAGAGACGGTGATAGCGTCACTGAATCAATCGATGGATTCTTGGGATCAAGCTTCATCTGCGACGTATGTTGAGCAGAAAGTTGTCCGCTGGCTTTGTGACAAGTATGAAATGGGCCAAGAGGCTGACGGTATTTTTACTAGTGGCGGTACTCAGAGTAACCAAATGGGACTTATGCTTGCTCGTGATTGGGTAGCAGACAAGATATCCCATCATTCTGTACGTCAGCATGGACTTCCAGATTACGCCGATAAATTGAGAATTATCTGTTCAGAAAAATCTCACTTTACCCTTCATAAAGCTGCATCTTGGATGGGACTTGGTGATAAATCTATCTTGACTGTTGCGACCAATACCGATGGTACAATGGATACTTCGCAACTGGAAAAAGCACTCGAAGAAGCAAAATCACAAGGGCTTATTCCATTTGCCATTGTTGGTACAGCTGGCACTACTGATCATGGTGCAATAGATGACCTAAACGTCATAGCAGATATCGCCGATAAATATCAGATGTGGATGCACGTAGACGGTGCTTACGGCGGTGCATTAATTTTAAGTCGTCACAAGGAGCGTTTATCTGGCATCGAACGTGCTGATTCGGTGAGTGTTGATTTTCATAAATTATTCTATCAAACAATAAGCTGTGGCTCTTTGCTGGTTAAAAATAAGGCTAGCTTCAAGTACTTGCTCCATCATGCTGATTATCTTAATCGCGAGCATGATGAGCTACCTAATTTGGTCGATAAATCGATTGCAACGACAAAACGGTTTGATGCACTAAAAGTGTTTATGACTATGCAGAATGTGGGGCCTGATACATTAGGTGCCATGTACGATCATCTGCTCGAACAAACTCAGAAAGTCGCGGATTTAATCAACAGAGAAGAAAACCTAGAGCTTTTGTCTAAGCCATTATTGTCGACAGTGTTATTTCGAGTTAGTAATAAAAATTCAGCGGATTTAAATGAATTGAATAGAGCAGTACGATTAGAAGCTTTGACCCGTGGTATTGCCGTATTAGGCGAAACGGTTGTTGATGGGAAGACTGCACTCAAGTTTACGATTTTAAATCCATGTTTAACCTTGTCTGACTTTGAATCTTTAATTTTGAAAATTAACAAGCTAGCCGACGAGCTAGTGTAACCTAGGTAATAGAGAATTATGGCTATTTTACAGATTGGTGCAGGCGGTGTTGGCTGGGTAGTTGCACACAAAGCGGCGCAAAATAACAAAGTACTAGGTGATATTACAATTGCCTCACGCACACTAGAAAAGTGTGAAAAGATCATTGCTTCAATCGATAAGAAAGGCAATTTGCAAGACTCAAGTAAAAAACTTGAAGCTCGTGCGGTCAATGCCGATGATGTTGAAGCTCTTGTTGCTCTGATCGAGGAAGTGAAGCCTGATTTGGTCATTAATGCCGGTCCCCCTTGGGTCAATATGACGATCATGGAGGCTTGTTATCAAACTAAAGTGTCTTACCTCGATACATCTGTTGCTGTGGACCTGTGCTCTGAAGGACAGCAAGTACCACAAGCGTATGATTGGCAATGGGGCTACCGAGAGAAGTTTGCTGAGGCAGGAATCACTGGAATTCTTGGCGCTGGTTTCGATCCTGGTGTCGTTTCTGTTTTTGCCGCTTACGCAGTGAAGCATCTGTTTGATGAGATCGATACCATTGATGTTATGGATGTGAATGCTGGTGACCATGGTAAAAAATTTGCGACCAATTTTGACCCAGAAACTAACATGCTGGAAATTCAAGGCGACTCTTTCTATTGGGAAAACGAACAATGGAAGCAGGTCCCTTGCCATTCTCGGATGTTAGAATTTGATTTTCCATTAGTTGGTAAGCATAAAGTTTACTCTATGGCCCATGATGAAGTCAGATCAATGCAAGAATTTATCCCTGCAAAACGCATTGAATTTTGGATGGGTTTTGGTGATAAATATTTAAATTATTTCAACTGTATGCGAGATATTGGATTACTTAGCCCTGAGCCATTGACACTTCATGATGGAACCACAGTTCAGCCTTTACATGTGCTTAAAGCCTTGCTCCCTGATCCAACATCTCTAGCTCCGGGGTACGTGGGTAAAACCTGTATCGGAACATGGGTACAGGGAAAGAAAGATGGTAAAGAGCGCAGTGTATTTATTTACAACAATGCGGATCATCAAGTGGCGTACGAAGATGTAGAACATCAAGCCATATCTTACACAACAGGTGTGCCAGCGATTACAGCAGCATTGCAGTTTTTCCGTGGTAAATGGGCGGATAAAGGTGTGTTCAATATGGAACAACTTGATCCAGACCCATTTTTGGAAACCATGCCAGAGATTGGCCTTGATTGGCATGTTCAAGAATTGGACGTCGGTCAACCCGATATTCAAATTTTGAAATAATTCCAAGTTCAGTATTTATTTCAAAGCCGGTACTTTGGTATCGGCTTTATTCAATTTTATGGTAATTAAAATGCAGAAAAGTGATCTTAAAACTCCTTATTTCATGATCAACGAAAATAAGTTGATTGAGAATTTGGAGCAAGCCAAAAAGCTCAAAGAGATTTCAGGTGCAAAGTTGGTTTTAGCGCTGAAATGCTTTTCAACTTGGGGCGTTTTCGACATCATTAAGCCATATTTGGATGGTACGACTAGCTCTGGTCCATATGAAGTGAAGCTTGGTTATGAAACCTTCGGTGGCGAAACTCATGCATATAGCGTGGGTTACAGTGAAGATGATGTCCGTGAAGTTGCCAACCTTTGTGATAAGCTAATTTTTAACTCACACAGTCAGCTATCTGCTTATCGTCATATCGTCGAAAATAAAGCATCTATTGGACTCCGCCTTAATCCAGGTGTCAGTTATGCAGGACAAGATTTAGCAAATCCAGCACGACAATTTTCTCGGTTGGGTGTGCAGTTTGATCATATAGACTCAGCAGTATTTGAAAATATCGACGGTGTTATGTTCCACATGAATTGTGAAAACAAAGATGTGGAGGCCTTCATTGATTTGCTTGATTCAGTCTCTGAGAAGTTTGGCCAATATCTAGACAAACTTTCTTGGGTAAGCTTAGGTGGAGGTGTGTTCTTTACGTGGCCAGGTTATGATATTGAAAGGTTGGGCTTAGCGCTGAAAGCTTTCGCAAAAAGGCATGAGGTGCAGGTTTATCTAGAGCCTGGCGAGGCTATCATAACCAATACCACGGACTTAGTGGTGACTGTGGTTGATTTGGTTGAGAATGGCATGAAGACCGCTATTGTTGACTCAGCAACAGAAGCGCACCGTTTAGATACATTGATTTACAATGAGCCTGCTTCTGTTCGTGAAGCATCAAGTAAAGGTACGCATGAATATGTGATTGGTTCCTGTTCTTGTTTGGCGGGCGATCAGTTCTGTATTGCTAGCTTTGATAGCCCGCTTGAAATTGGGCAGCGGCTGCATATTATGGATAGTGCAGGTTATACCATGGTGAAACTTAACTGGTTTAATGGTTTACGTATGCCATCTGTGTATTGTGAGCGCTCAAATGGCGAGCTGCAAAAACTCAATGAATTTGATTATTCAGACTTTAAACGCTCTCTTTCTCAATGGAGCGTAAAATAAGGTTACACTGACCGGCGATGGGTAGTCTAGCTACCCATTAGCTAGATTCCACGATGACTCGGATTCCAATACTGAGGGCTTCTAGGTCTTTAACTACATCCTCTATGATAAAATCATCAGGGAGTCTAACGGTCATCGTTGCGGTAAATAAACTCGAGCTCACGCCACCACCACCAGCAACAAAGACACGTTGACAGTCCATATCTAATATTTGAATATCTTGTTTATCAAGGGTATGGCTTATCTCATTGACAATTCCTGCTCGGTCAGCGGAATCTAAGCGTAGCTTATAGATACTTGCTACGTGTTGAGAGTGATTTTTAGCTTTCCCAAATCTAACAAGTAAGTTTTCGCAATTACAAAAAGCCTCTTTGACCAAGTTTTCATTTTCTTGGGGTAATTCAACTTTAATGACCCCCGCAACTTGATCTTCAAGAAAGTTCACCTTGCTGACTAGCCATTTTCCACCATGATCATGGGTAATACTGGCGAGCTTCTTAATCATGGTTGGTGTAGCGCTTCCTGCAAAACTTACGATAAAAATACGGTTCATAAGGCTACCTAAGAAAAGTTTATCTATTTATACAGTTTGATTGTAGAGGCTACTTGCAAATGAGGTTTGACTTGGGTCAATGTTTAAAGTTGGATTGCAATGATTTGACAAAAATGTCGAATGCGCCACTCGTGCCACATTTATTAATATCCATATTGAGTGTGGCAACTTTAGCAGCAAATTTCATAACTTTTCTGGTGATTTTTAATTTTATATTGTCAGTGTAAATCACTTGTTTAAGTAATATTTGCGGTGATGATATGAAGGTGTCAGCTTTAGGTAGAGTGTTTAGTTCGTCTTTTTATAACAAGGATTTAGCCGAGAGGAATCTTGAGGTCTCTTCTGTGTCAAAAGCATCAGAGCACAGTAGAAGTCGATCTGCGTCGCTACCGTCTTTTGGACTAGAGTCTAAGTCAAACGTAGACTTCATATTCATGCAGCGAGAGCTAGTCAAAACCAATATTAGTCATCGTAAAAAGCCTTTGTATGAACTTGCGACGAAAAACCATAAAGAAACTGCTGAACTTAGCTCTGATATAGAAACCAAATTCTTGAAAGGTATAAAACGCTTGGTGGTCATCGGTGATAGCTTATCGGACTCCCATGGGCGAATGAGATCAAAAACCTTAGGTATTATGCTGTCATCAAGGCAGTATCATGAAGGGCGCTTCACTAACGGGTTTGTCTGGCCAGACTTTATATCTTCTGATGGATATTTGAAAAAATATATTAAAGACAAGGATGACCGCGAAAATTTTAAACTATTTAATTATGCAGAAGGTGGAGCCGTTACAGCTCGTTATTCCAAGCTGGACCCAACTTTTATTCTAATATCCCACATGAGTCGACAAATTAGAAAGCACGAGAAAAAACAGGGTTTTAAGCAAGGAGATATGGTGGTTTTGGCGTTGAGTGCTAATGACTATATGACGTTTTCTAAGCGAGATATTAAAAAAGTGCTGAACTGCTATAGAAATCAAATCACTAAGCTAGTCGAGAAAAAAGGCGTAAAACATATATTGGTCACAGGAGTCCCTGATCTTTCAACGACAGCCTATGCGCATCAACAAGGAAAAGAATATCAAGACAAAATGTCCAAAATCTCTCATGAACATAATATAGAAATGCAAGCTATGTTAAGAGAACTTAATAAGGCATACCAGAGTGAAGGAGTCATGATAAGATTTTTTGATTTTGGAGGTGAGCTTAATAACTTAGCCGTAAAGGCAAAGACTATTGGATACAATACAAAAACAGAACAACAAGCTGGTTATGTTGATTTATGGCGATATTTCGGGTTTAAGGGAAACAGTGAATCATTTGACCCTGCTCATAGGCATGTGTTTCATGACCAAGTTCATCCCAGCCAAGAGGTTCACCAAATTCTTGCATCACGAATGTGCGACTTTATCGTCAAAGAGTTTGGTCAATCGGGTTCAGACAATATCGCCGAGTAGTCAATTTGTTATGAATGACACCACCAGTACGTTTGCCAGTCAATTAACTTGAAATATCGTTTCTCGGTATATTAATGACATATTTTACAGATCGGAATATTGGTGGTTTTTATTGAGTCGAAATTGTTGTGGTGTGAGATCAAAATAAGACTTAAACGCCTTAATGTAGGATGAATCATTTTTGTATCCAATTTTATCAGCAATGATTTGAATTGGAAGATCTTCATCTAAGAGTGGCAGAGAATATATAAGCCGGAGATGCTGACGCCAACGAGGAAATGATGTGTTGAACTCCTTGAAAAATAGCCGAGACAAGGTGCGCTCTGACGCACCGACTTTATCTCCCCAGATTTTTAGGGACCAGTCTAATGTTGGGTTTTCTGTCAGTTGATTAAAGATAAACTTCAGCCTTCTATCTTGGGGTAAGAGAAGTTGAAACGTCACTACCTCGCTAGCATAAACCTGATCGTGCAGTACATCTAACAAACGAAGTGTTTGATCGATGGCATTTTCATATAAATATGTTCTGCGTATTTCTTGAAGTAGCTGTTTGAGAAATGGTGTGAGGTAAAGCGTTCTTAACTTGTCTTCGTATGTTTGACCAAATGTAGGATTGATGTAAATACCGATAAACGTGGTACTTGATAGCGCAATAGATTCATGTTTGAGGCTGGCTGGTACAAATAAAGCCGACGTATGCGGTAGAAGGTATTGATAGTTTCCCGATTGTGTTTGCAATAGCCCTTTTATTGGAAAAATGATTTGGTGCCAATCATGGTAATGCATGCTGTCGACATAACCTTTGGACATCTCGATCGTTTTAACCAAAACAGGAGAGTTGGGGTTTTTGGCGATTATCTCATTAGCGGTTAATCCGTTTTCAGTGAGTATTGATTGGCGACTTAGCATTATAAGATGTCCCATTATCCCTATCTCGACATTTCCAGTTGAGGTTAGCATAGTTTCACCAGCTATTACAGGAGCGACTATGCAGATTCATTTTGTTATTCATGAAGTGTTTGAGGGACCAGGGTATTTTGAATATTGGGCACTTAAAAATGGATTCCAAATCAGTTATACACGTTTGTACTTGGGAGAAACTTTACCTACCGATGCTTTAGGGTTTGATCTGCTTGTTGTCTTGGGTGGTCCTCAAAATCCATCAACGTCACAGGATGAGAGCCCCTATTTTGATGCCCATAGTGAAAAGAGCTTTATCAATGAGGCGATTTTGAACAACAAAGCTGTAGTCGGAGTTTGCTTAGGTGCACAACTGATTGGAGAGGCCTTAGGTGCTGGTTATGCAACCAGTCCTGAACGAGAAATTGGGTCGTTTCCAATAACACTGACTCAACATGGACTAAGTGACCCTTTGCTTGGCAGTTTTGAGGTTGAGGAAATTGTTGGCCACTGGCATAGCGATATGCCGGGACTCACCAAAGATTCAAGAGTGCTTGCGTTTAGTCAGGGGTGTTCGCGTCAAATTGTACGTTATGCTCCTTTGGTTTATGGCTTTCAATGTCATCTCGAATTGACCTCTTCTGAGCTACCTCCACTTATTGAAAATAGTCACCAATTGCTTGCAGACCATAATACACAACAATTTGTACAATCTGAGCGAGAAATTTTGGCAATGCACACGGTTAGAATGAATCAGTTACTTGGTGAGTTTTTGGATAGGTTAGTGAACAAATATCTGCAATATGAGGTAAAGTGATATGAGATATCGAGTAGACATATCCAAAGATGAGACGCTACTTTTCAGTATAAGTATTGAAAATATAGACAAAGAAAAAAGGGAAAAAAATTTGGAGCTTGTTCTTGAGAAATTTCCTCCCGAAGAAGGATACCATGTACAAACTCTCTATTCAGATCATGACATTCGTTATCTCAAGAGTACGGGGGACAGCATAGAAATTTTGGCTGCTTTGCCTGTCTATGAACCTATTCCTAATCTTTGAGCGCAGGCATATTTTTATCGAGGGCATCATCGTGCAAGATTTAAGCAGAGTCAATTATGTGCTCACAGGTAAGGCTGTCGCATTTGCTCGAGGGGCGCAAAGCGCAATCGACAAGCAAATAGTGTCTGGTCGTCAGGCTGTCCACTTTTTGGGGATTGATGGTGATGAGCAAGGAGATTTACGTGTTCATGGCGGGGTTGAAAAGGCCATACATATATATCCTAGTGAACACTATAAAGACTGGATTAAAGAACTTGGTGAGCGAGAGGCGTTAAATCATGTCGGCGCTTTTGGAGAGAATATCAGTTCTGTTGGAATCACTGAAAAAGATATCTGTTTGGGCGACAAGATACGTATTGGTTCGGCTTTACTTGAAGTTTCTCAAGGTAGAATGCCATGTTGGAAGTTGAATGTTCGTTTTGAGCAAAAGAATATGGCGAAGCGACTACAGGATTCCTTGCGAACAGGTTGGTATTTTAGAGTTCTCCAACAAGGAGATATAGGTCAAGGTGATGAAATTATTTTGTGCGAAAGGCCTTATCCAGATTGGCCTTTGACAAAAATAATGGGTCTAATTTTTGAAGGCTGTCTCGACGAAGTCCAGTTGCTACAACTCGCACAATTGCCTTTAGTGGAGTCGTGGAAAAAACTTGTTCAGCGTAGGATGAGTGATCGCCAACTTGAAAATTGGTCCCCTAGGTTAGATGGACCAAAAGATGAATCTCGATAAAGGGGGAGCATGCCTTTATAACAGGCATGCAAAAAGCGACTGTTAGAACGTAATCTTCATTTCTGCGCCGTAAAAAAAATCGTCGTAGTTGGCACCTGAGTCTATGGCAAATTTAGCGGCATCTTGGTTACCAAACCAAGGCTTAGTGTTGAACTGAAACTCAGCGGAGCCTCCCCAGGCGTCACTTACCCAGCCATGGATATGCCCAACGGGGTTAAGTAGGAACAAGGTTACACCACCCATCGTTTCTGAGCCCCACACTTCACCGCCACTAGAGACAATATCCTGTTCGGCATCAAACATCATCTCACCAACAACAGCACCAAAGAAAGGCGTAATGAAAAGATCCTGCCATGAGGGAACTTCAGCAAATGCTTCAACACCATACTCCCAAAAGAAAGTGGATAAGGTAGCAGAATAAAGAAACGACTCGAATTCATTGAATCCAGCATGCCGAGCTGCTGTGTAGTAGACACCACCAAAATACGGGTGCATAACGTAGTTAAGAAAATGATCATCCCTATCCCAAACAGGACCTGATGTAACATTATCCTTCCACTTAGAACCAAGATCACTTAAATCACGATCTTCTTCATCCCATTTGGTGATTGACTCTGGCAGTAGGGTCATTAATCCCACTGTCACAACACTGAGACCCAAAATAGTGTATGTTTGACCTTTAAGATAATCCCAGTCTTTCTCATTTTTCACAGTTAGGTATTTAGGCAGCTCTGGCTCTTCAAGCTTTAAATCTGACTCGGTTAAACCTAAATGGTAAGCATTTGATGAGTGATATGAGTATGGCGTGTTGAAAAGGTCATCGCTATGGTTATCTTCGACGGTATACCGTAGCTCAATTTGCTTAGGAGTTTCATGGATGTTGGCGTTTGTGAAAGCAGAAAACGACAACATCAAAGTCGTGATGTATTTTTTGTACACGGATAAACTCCATAATCTTGTTCTTAAATTGTCCTGAGTTCACGATTATCCAACAAAGTCACTAGAATGAAAACCGTAACTTGTGCTAATTAAGAAACTAATACTCTTAGCTACACTCAAACTATGATGAGCGTTGGCTATTATACATCCCGCATGTGAATTAAGATTCTTAATTGATAAGTGTGTGAGCTTTTGCTGTCCTCTAAACCACTTGAATCTTAGGGTTGATGAATGTCCCTTTAGTAACAATTTCCTAAGAAGGAAAATAATTATGTTGAAAATAGCGATGTTGAGTACCGGTGAAGAAGTACTTCATGGGGATATCGTGGATACAAATGCAGCTTGGTTGTCAGAAAAGTTTTTCCAGCATGGTTTTTCTTTATCGAAGCGTTCTACTGTTGGTGACAATATGCCAGCATTAGTCGAAGAGTTGATGATGTTAAGTTTTAACTATGATGTCGTGTTAGTAAATGGCGGGCTTGGACCAACGTCTGATGATATGAGTGCGGAAGCGGCGGCACGAGCTGCAGAGACAGATTTAGAACTTTATTCACAGTGGACGGATAAATTGGAGAAGCACTTTGCGGATCGCGGTGTTGAGATGCCAGAAAGCAACCGTAAGCAAGCTATGTTACCACGGGGCTCGGTGATTTTGGATAATCCTATTGGTACCGCCTGTGGTTTCTCGCTTTCTTTTAATGATTGTGATTTTTACTTCACTCCTGGTGTGCCTAGTGAGTTCCATCTAATGGTAGAGTCAGTTATTTTGCCTCAACTTGAAAAACATCATCCTGACGTGATTGGTTACGACTGCAGTAAGTTGTATTCACTTGGTCTATCAGAGTCGTACTTGTCTGATGTTATGGCTAAAGTCGAGTTACCTCAAGGATATACATTGGGCTATCGTTCATATTTACCTTTTATTGAAGTAAAGCTATTCGGTCCAAAAGGAGATATTGATAATAGAGTAAGGCTGCTCAAAATCATTCACAACTTAATAGAAGAGAATATTGTTAGTGTTGATGAAACGATGGAAGATTACTTAGGTCACCTGATTGTTGAGAAGGCACACTCTATTTCTACAGCAGAGCAGTCCACGTATGGCTATCTGACAAAGTTGCTAAATTCAAATGATCAAGCTACGCACTACTGTGAACATGGATGGATTTTAGGTGAAAGAACCGATGTTGGAGAAACTAACAATGATCCTCTTGCTGCGATTCTTGCCCTTGCAGGTGCGACGAGAGAGAAGTGCCATACTCATATTTCCCTAGCTACTGGAAAAGTGAAAGATCAGATATTTTCTCTTGCCATCGCTACTCCTAAAGGTGAGTGGGGACAAACGTTAAGTTTTAATCGTTCTCTATCACGAGATGATAAAATCATACTCATTGCTACCATAGCGGCAGATATGCTTAGACGTTACTTCTTAGAGAAAGAGATGTTTCCTAAGTATGGTTCTTTGACCAGAACCAAGCAAATCTATGTACCTAGAGACTTACTTCATCATTAATAGAGTTAGAGTTTCATCGATAGTCTAATCTATTTGTTTTGTCAAAACACTATATAGCACCACGTATTATTAAGTGAATGAATATGTTTCTTATTACATGCATGCTTTGGTAAATATTTCTTAGAAGAAAATCATCTAAAGCTTAAAGTTATGATTTTAAATAGATGGTGAAAAAGCCTCACTAATTGGTGCGTGCATTTGTATAAATTGCGCTTAAAATGAAAGTTCATGGAAGGTTTTACCTAGGGAGGTTGGCATGAGCCTGCATTCGAAAATTGTAGTGTGGTATCAAGTCGCAGACCAAAAAGTTGTGCTAGGAGAATCACTTAGTGACACTGGACAGGATGTTATATCGATTTGGCTCAGTGTGCCAGAAGAGGAAAATCAAGAAAATTCATTGGGCTACCGTTTGTCTTTGTTCGATGATGGTGGACGGGAAATTGCAAACAAAGCGATATCGACGTTGACTGCCGACGATTTCTTAGCCCAAATTAAAGTCCGAGCCTAAATTGACTAAGTAAAAAGCCCGATATATTAAAACGGGCAATTCATATTGAATAACTATGCACTTTTATCTTTTAGAATATAAGTCACATCTTCAACTTCTATGTCAGATTTTGCTTTGCAAATACAAGGCAAAATCTCATTTTCTTGAGTGTAGGCCATAGCAAAACCAACGTATTCAACTTCACCTCGAGTCAACTTACAGCGGCAAGCACCGCAGTGACCATCTCGGCAGTTATATTCAGGAGCTAACCCCGCATTTTCCATTGTTTCAAGAATGGTGTTAGAGGGGTTAGACTGAATCGCTGTAATACCGTTGATTTTTATATTGGGCATTAGAGTTCGAAGTCCTTAAAGTCATCAGCTTGTACATCGCTATCTATCTGACCCACCAGATAAGATGAAATTTCTGCTTCTTGCGGTGCAACTTGAACATTATCTGATGACAGCCAAGCATTGATCCATGGGATTGGATTAGAGTTTGCTTCTGGGTAAGCGGCATCTAAACCGACGGCCTGCATACGAATATTAGTAATATATTCAACGTATTGGCAAAGAATGTCTTTGTTAAGGCCTATCATCGAGCCGTCTTTAAATAGGTATTCAGCCCATTCTTTTTCTTGCTCGGCTGCGGCTTTAAATAAGTCGAAACATTCTTGTTTGCATTCTTCAGCAATTTGCATAAATGAAAAATCATCTTGGCCGTTGCGCAGAAGATTTATCATGTGCTGAGTGCCTGTAAGATGAAGCGCTTCATCACGAGCAATCAGCTTGATTATTTTTGCATTGCCTTCCATCAGCTCTCGCTCGGCAAAGGCAAAAGAGCAAGCGAAACTGACGTAAAATCGAATCGCTTCTAAGGCATTGACTGACATCAGGCAAATGTAGAGCTTTTTCTTGAGATCATGGAGACTTACAGTGATTTGCTCACCATTGATTGTATGTGTACCTTCGCCATACCTATGGTAGTCACTTGTCAACTGAATTAGATCGTCATAGTACTGAGAAATATCTTCTGCACGTTTTAAGATATGTTCATTTTCTACTATGTCATCAAACACAACCGCTGGATCGTTGATGATATTCCGTATGATATGAGTGTAAGAGCGAGAATGGATCGTTTCAGAAAACGACCAAGTTTCAATCCAAGTTTCCACTTCTGGTAGTGAAACTAATGGCAGTAGTGCAACATTAGGGCTGCGTCCTTGAATCGAATCAAGCAAGGTCTGATACTTCAGATTAGAGATGAAAATATGTTTTTCATGATCAGGTAGCTTGTTATAGTCGATACGGTCACTCGAAACATCGACTTCTTCTGGACGCCAGAAAAATGAGAGTTGTTTTTCAATAAGCTTTTCAAAGATTTCAAACTTTTGTTGGTCATACCGAGCAACATTCACAGACTGGCCTAAGAACATAGGTTCTTTTAATTGGTCATTCTTATTTCGGTTAAAAGTACTGTAAGCCATGATGCCTCATTCCTTTTAAGCCCTTCTACTGAAGGGCAAACAATCTATTAAATTTTGTAAACTATCTATCTGATAGACATTAAATTTTACAACCACCACCAGCGCAATCATCTTCTTGCACTTGTACCGCATCTTTCTGATCGTCACTCGCACCATCACGTGTGTTATGATAGTAGAGCGTTTTCACACCGTACTTATACGCAGTGAGTAGGTCTTGCAATAGCTTTTTCATCGGGACTTTGCCGTTATCAAAACGAGTTGGGTCATAGTTGGTGTTAGCCGATATCGCTTGATCAACAAACTTCTGCATAATTCCCACCAGATGTAAATAGCCATCATTTGAGCCGATATTCCAAAGCAGTTCGTAGTTCTCTTTATACTGAGAATACTCAGGTACAACTTGCTTAAGAATGCCATCTTTAGAGGCCTTAATTGATACATATCCTCTAGGAGGCTCGATACCATTTGTTGCGTTAGAGATTTGAGAAGACGTTTCTGAAGGCATTAAGGCCGTAAGTGTTGAGTTACGAAGACCATGAGTCATGATCTCAGTACGCAAGTTGTCCCAATCATAATGTAATGGCTCATCACAAATTGAGTCGACATCTTTTTTGTAGGTATCAATCGGTAATAGGCCTTTCGCATAATTGGTTTCATCAAAAGCAGGACATCTACCTTGCTCTTTTGCTAAGGCTACAGAGGCTTTCAACAAGTAATATTGAATTGCTTCAAACGTGCGGTGAGTCAGCCCATTCGCACTACCATCAGAATATTTAACGCCATTTTTCGCCAAGTAATAAGCGTAGTTGATGACACCTACACCTAGGGTGCGTCTGTTCATCGTTGATCTTTTCGCCGCAGGAAGTGGGTAATTCTGATAATCAAGTAGGGCGTCGAGCGCTCTCACGACTAAGTCAGATAGATCTTCAAAATCGTCCAAAGATTCGATTGCGCCAAGGTTAAATGCCGAAAGAGTACATAAGGCAATTTCACCGGACTCATCTTCAACATTGGTGAGAGGTTTGGTTGGTAGCGCAACCTCAAGGCACAAGTTTGACTGACGTACAGGCGCCACCTTTGAGTCAAATGGGCTATGGGTATTACAGTGGTCAACGTTTTGAATATAGATACGGCCAGTAGAGGCTCTTTCTTGCATTAAGATGGAAAAAAGCTCGATGGCTTTGACGGATTCTTTCTTAATCGAAGAATCGTTTTCATACTGAACGTATAAACGTTCGAATTCATCTTGATCTTCAAAGAATGCATCGTACAAGCCAGGAACATCTGAAGGCGAGAATAAGGTAATGTATCCACCCTCAACAAGGCGTTGGTACATAAGTCGGTTTAATTGAACGCCATAATCCATGTGGCGTACACGGTTTTCCTCTACACCTCGGTTGTTCTTAAGTACCATTAAAGCTTGTGACTCACCATGCCAAAGCGGGTAGAACACGGTAGCTGCACCGCCACGCACACCGCCTTGCGAGCAACACTTTACTGCAGTCTGGAAGTACTTGTAGAAAGGAATACAACCGGTATGGAAAGCTTCACCGCGGCGTATTTCTGAGCCCAGAGCACGAATACGTCCTGCATTGATTCCAATACCTGCACGTTGAGAAACATAGCGAACGATTGAGCTTGCGGTAGCATTAATAGAATCTAGGCTATCACCACATTCAATCAATACACAGGAACTGAATTGACGTGTAGGAGTACGAACTCCAGACATTATGGGTGTAGGTAGGGAAATTTTAAACGTCGAGGTTGCATCGTAGAAACGTTTTATATAATCCAGACGTGATGATTGAGGATATTTTGCAAATAGACATGCTGCAACGAGTATGTAGAGAAATTGCGCACTTTCATAAATCTCACCGGAAACGCGGTTTTGGACAAAGTATTTGCCTTCTAGCTGTTTGACGGCCGCATAGGAAAAATCTAGGTCGCGTTTGTGGTCTATATAACTATCAAGTTCATCCAACTCTGCCTTGGTATAATCTTGCAAAATATGTTGGTCGTATTTACCCATATCAACGAGACGAGCAACATGGTCATACAGCTTTGGTGGCTCATATTGGCCATACGCTTTCTTACGCAGATGGAATACGGCGAGCCGCGCTGCAAGATATTGATAATCTGGGGTTTCTTCTGAGATTAAGTCGGCAGCTGATTTGATGATGGTTTCGTGAATGTCAGAAGTCGTTATACCATCATAGAACTGAATGTGAGCGCGAAGTTCTACTTGAGAGACAGAAACGTTATCTAGGCCTTCTGCAGCCCAGGTAATGACTCTGTGGATCTTCTCTAGATCAATATTTTCTTTGCGTCCATCACGTTTAGTAACGGTGAGTTGTTGGTTCATTCTGCTTAATTTCCCTAACAAAACTGATAAAAGCCGTGTTTTTATGCAAATTGCTTCAAAAACGTTCCAGCTTTGTGATCAAAGTCTATCTACATATTGTGGTCCAAACACAACATATAGGGGTGTATTGCTTTACGACTACAAGATAGTGCTATGTGAGAAGCTTTTCAAGTTGAACTACTTGGATGACTTGTGGATAACTAACAAAATTAAAAATTTCAGTAAGTGGATACTAACTGATGGGGTTAGGAGCTACTTGATTGTATAAAATTACTATTTTTGAATCGGTTTTTTAGTAACCACATTCAAAAAAAAATTCCTTGATCTTTCGATAATTCTGAGCGTGATTTTTGAGAGCTCATTTTGGAAGCAAAATAGCAAAAATAAGCTTGAAATCTAAACAAAAACGGTAGCCTATTTTGGCTACCGTTTTGATGTTAATAATGTGATGACGGTATCGTTTGAGAACTAAAACTTACTCGTATGCACTATATAGTTAACGTCTACATTCGCTCCGAGTTTGTAGGTATCCGTGATCGGATTATAGCCAAGGCCTGTTATGGCCATTTCCGTCAGTTCGGTGTGATCAATCATTTTGAGAAGCTCGGCAGGTCGAATGAACTTATCGTGATCATGGGTGCCTTCCGGTACAATGCGCAGCAGTTTTTCTGCTCCGACAATGGCAAACAGGTACGATTTGAAGTTACGGTTAAGCGTAGAGAAAAAAACATGCCCGCCCGGTTTAACAAGCTTGGAACAAGCAGTCACAACCGATTGAGGATCGGGCACATGTTCAAGCATTTCCATACAGGTCACCACATCATATTTACCCGCATTCTCAAGCGCATGATCCTCAATGGTACTTTGGATATAAGTGAGCTCAGTGCCTGTTTCAAGCGCATGAAGCCTTGCGACTTCAAGTGGCTCTTTTCCCATATCCAGTCCAGTGACTATTGCGCCTTCTTTTGCCATGCTTTCAGCTAAAATACCTCCGCCACATCCGACATCAAGCACCGTTTTGCCAAACAAACCACTGGCACGATCCAAAACGTAGTTAAGACGCAGAGGGTTAATTTGATGCAGAGGTTTGAATTCTCCTTGTTTGTCCCACCAACGTGAGGCCATATCTTCAAATTTTTTTATTTCATTGGGGTCGACATTTTGTGAAAGGCTCATAAGCGGCTTTTTCTCGGTAACTTCCATCGATGAGGTGGTATTATACTCTGTAACTGCGGACACTCCAGAGTAGACTGCACTTTTCCGTTGTTGTGGTGAAAATATAGTCAGCATTCAGCAAGATAAAACGGCAGTGTTTAATTTCTCAGCATTTGATCCACAACCAAGCTCACAACCTGATAAAAGGAGCGGGAAAGTAATGCCGAACTTGGTATTTGTGTGTTATATTTTTGCGACTTAAACGTATTGTACATACGATCTATAAATAGAGGGATATTGGCTCTATGAGCGATCTAGCTAAAGAGATCACGCCCGTAAACATTGAAGATGAGCTAAGAGGTTCATACCTAGACTATGCGATGTCCGTTATCGTTGGTCGTGCTCTTCCTGATGTGCGTGATGGCCTAAAGCCTGTGCACCGCCGCGTATTGTTCGCGATGAATGTACTGGGCAATGATTGGAATAAACCATATAAAAAATCTGCTCGTGTCGTGGGCGATGTTATCGGTAAATATCACCCACACGGTGATAGTGCCGTATACGACACGATTGTACGTATGGCTCAGCCGTTCTCATTGCGTTATATGCTTGTTGATGGTCAAGGTAACTTTGGTTCCATTGATGGTGATTCAGCAGCGGCAATGCGTTATACCGAAGTTCGTATGGCTAAAATTGCCCATGAACTTTTGGCTGACCTAGACAAGGAAACCGTTGATTACGTACCTAACTATGATGGTACTGAGCAAATTCCTGCAGTTTTGCCAACAAAAGTACCCAATCTACTCATCAATGGTGCTTCTGGTATTGCGGTAGGTATGGCGACAAACATTCCTCCACATAATCTTAGTGAAGTGATTGATGGCTGTCTCGCTTACATCGATAATGAAGCGATAACGATTGATGAACTCATGGATTATATTCCAGGCCCTGATTTTCCAACGGCAGCACTGATTAGTGGTCGTAAAGGGATCGTTGATGCTTATAAAACAGGTCGCGGCAAAATCTATATGCGATCGAAAGCCAATATCGAAACCGATAAAAACGGCAGAGAAACAATAGTCGTCACTGAGATACCTTATCAAGTTAACAAAGCGCGGTTAGTTGAAAAAATTGCTGAACTCGTTAAAGACAAGAAAGTGGAAGGTATTAGTGCACTTCGTGATGAGTCTGATAAAGATGGTATGCGTATTGTCGTGGAGTGTAAACGCGATGCGGTGGGTGAAGTTGTCTTAAATAACTTATACGCCAATACTCAGCTACAGACGACTTTTGGTATCAATATGGTTGCGCTGAACAATGGTCAGCCTCAACTATTTAACCTAAAAGAAATGCTCAAGTGTTTTGTTGATCACCGCCGTGAAGTGGTGACTCGACGTACCATCTTTGAGCTACGCAAAGCACGCGAACGAGCTCACATCCTTGAAGGTCTTGCACTTGCTTTGGCGAATATTGATGAAATTATTGAGCTTATTCGCCGGGCACCAACACCTGCAGAAGCGAAAGCGGGATTGATTGCTCGTGGTTGGGACCTAGGTAATGTTGCTGCCATGCTTGAGCGTGCTGGTACCGATGCGGCACGCCCAGAATGGTTAGAACCTCAATTTGGTATTCGTGACAATCAGTACTTCTTGACCGAGCAACAAGCGCAAGCCATTTTGGATCTCCGTCTACAAAAATTGACGGGTCTAGAGCATGAGAAAATTCTCGACGAATACAAACAGCTTCTAGAAGAAATTGCTGAGTTAATGCATATTCTGGCAAGCACCGAGCGCTTGATGGAAGTGATCCGCGAGGAACTAGAAGCGGTTCGCGATGGTTTTGGTGACGTGCGCCGCACTGAAATTACGGCTGCGATTCATGATATCGACATGGAAGAGCTGATTGCACGTGAAGACGTTGTGGTAACACTTTCTCACGAGGGTTACGTTAAGTACCAGATCCTAAGTGACTACGAAGCCCAGCGTCGCGGTGGTAAAGGTAAGAGCGCAACTAAGATGAAAGAGGAAGACTACATTGAGCGTCTTCTGGTGGCGAATACCCATGATAACATCCTATGTTTCTCTACTCGTGGTAAGACATACCGCCTGAAAGTATATCAATTACCGTTGGCGAGCCGCACTGCGCGTGGTAAACCTATTGTGAATGTACTGCCTTTGGAAGAAAATGAACGTATCACCGCCATTCTTCCAGTCGATGAATTCTCTGCCGACAAATTCATCTTTATGGCAACTGGTGATGGTACGGTTAAGAAGACCTCGCTTGATCAGTTTGCTAATGTTCGCTCAAATGGTCTTATAGCGGTTAATTTACGTGAAGATGACTCATTAATTGGTGTTGATATCACCAACGGTAGCAGTGAAATCATGCTGTTCTCTAAAGCTGGTAAAGTGGTTCGTTTTACTGAAGACAAAGTCAGACCTATGGGACGGACTGCTGCGGGTGTTCGTGGTATGAAACTGGCTGGTGATGATCAGGTGGTATCTTTGATTGTTCCTTCTAATCAGGGTGATATCTTAACAGTAACACAAAATGGTTTTGGTAAACGTACTGAGCTTGCTGAGTATCCGATCAAGGGACGTGCGACTCAAGGTGTTGTCTCTATAAAAGTTTCTGAACGAAATGGTAGTGTCGTTGGTGCTGTTCAAGTTGAAGAAGGCGACGAGATGATGATGATCACCGACGCAGGCACATTAGTTCGCACTCGCGTCGCTGAAGTAAGTCAAGTCGGACGTAATACTCAAGGTGTTACTCTGATTCGAACATCAGATGATGAGAATGTGGTGGGCTTGCAGCGTATTGATGAGATCGAAGAAATCGAGTTACCTGAAGGTGAGGGTAATGATGATGAAAACGTGAATTCAGAACTTGTTGAGTCAGAATCAAATTCAGATGGTGAACAACCGCAGTAATCGAAGTCTTTGATAGAAAAAACCGAGCACTTAGCTCGGTTTTTTATTTTCTCCCGCATAGCAGGCATAGCCCAAATATTGATTAAAATAACATTATTGTCATTTAATAAAATTTAAACTTTAGGAAAAACCAGTCGCTAATATATTTATGGCAAGGTATTTGGAGATAATAATGGCATCAAAGAAAAATATTTTATTACATATAGTTACCAGTAAGTGATATTTTAATAATATTACGTGCAACGAGAAAAAATTGTCGATAAAATTAGCGGCTTCTGTCTGTTCCTCAACCAATATAAAAATCATGAAATTGTCTCTAAAACAAAAACTCATTGGTGCTAGTTTATTAGCCGTATTGCTAATGGCAGGTGCACTAACTTGGCTTTCTGCCGATCAACTTTTTAAACAAACTCGTAGTGGCGTTATTGCTCGGGCGGATAGCTTGACCAAAACAGCCTCTGAAGGTATTTCTGACTGGATAACAATACGCAAAGATATTGCCAAAGCATTTAATGGTTATACACAACAAAGTGATGTGGTGCCTTTTTTGCAACAGGCACGTAAAGCGGGTGGGTTTGATGATATTTTCTTTGGCACGCCTGAGGGGGGGATGTTTCGGTCACATCCAGAGCGTAATCGACCAGATTACGATCCTCGTGTTCGCCCTTGGTATCAAGATGCCAATAGCGCGGGTCAGCAAATCATTACTACGGCATACAAAGATGCGATCACTAATGCTTTGTTAGTGACCATTGCAGAGCCTGTTCGTCAAAATGGCACTTTTGTTGGTGTGGTTGGCGCTGATGTGCTGATTGACCAACTCATTAAGGATGTGATTAATCTTGATGCGGGAGATAATGCGTATGCAATGCTCATTGATACTCAAGATGGTACGTTTTTGGCCCACCCTAATAAGGAACTACTGCTTAAGCCTGTTTCAAGTCTTTCAGAAGAGCTTTCTATGGCCGCAATCGAGCGTGCGGCAAACGATGGTTCAATGAAAGTGGCGTTAAGTGGGGGAGAAGAGAAATTCTACTTCTTCAAAAAAGTCCCTGGCACTGAGTGGATATTCGCACTTGAAATGGATCGTCAAACCGAGGAAGCGGCGCACACCGTTTTATTGGAAGACCTGATCTTGACTGCGCTTGTGGTTACTTTGATAGTGATTGTGGTTGTTTCTTGGCTGGTGAACTTCTTGTTTCGTGATCTTGGTCGAGTGTCGATTGCTCTTGAAGAAATTGCGTCAGGAGAGGGCGATCTCACGCAGCGTCTCGAACCTCGAAGTGATGACGAAGTTGGCCAACTTGCCGAGAACTTTAATACGTTTGTTGGAAACATGCACGCCATGGTCTCTAAGTTAAGCAAGGTTTCTGCTTCTTTATCAGAGCAATCAAAACAAACCGCAGCTCAAGCAGAGGAACGCAGTGCCCGTATTCGATTGCAGCAAGATGAAATCAATATGGTCGCGACAGCGATTAACGAAATGGCTGCCGCAACACAAGAGATTGCTGGTAACGCAGACAACACGGCTCAAAACTCCTCAGAGGCAGTCACAGCGTGTGTTCATGGCGGAGAGCAAGTTATCCAAACACAAAGCTCTATTCAAAATTTGGCACAGGAAGTGGAAGTCGCCACTCAAGTGATTCAAGAGCTGGAAGTGCATGGAAACAGCATCAGCACGATTCTTTCCACGATTCAAGATATTGCTGAGCAAACCAACTTGCTTGCTCTAAACGCTGCAATTGAAGCGGCTCGAGCTGGTGAGCAGGGACGAGGTTTTGCTGTCGTAGCCGACGAAGTAAGAGTGCTCAGTCAGCGCACACATGCATCCACTAAAGAAATTCAACAGATGATTGAGACGCTTCAGGGAACGACAGGGAAAGCGGTCAATATCATGGGGGATAGCCGTCAGCTGGCTGATACTAGTGTCACCGACGCCGACTCAGCTGCGATTAGCCTCAGCCAAATTCAGTCAGCGGTTGAGCAAATCAGTGATATGGCGACACAAATTGCTTCCGCGGCAGAGGAGCAAGCTTCCGTAACATCAGAAATTACTCGTAATACAGTAGGGATTCGGGACGTATCGGATGAACTGGCTGGTGAAGCGCAGGATGCGGCAGCTCAAGCGGCGCAGCTTTCTGAGCTATCGTACCAATTAGAACAAGAAATCGCGCGTTTCAAACTGTGAGACCGTAAGTTTTGTAGAAGCATTAGCCCAGCATGATTGCTGGGCTTTTTTACAGGATGATTTCCAAAATGGAAACATGTCTTCAAGGAGAATTCATTAGCCAAGTAAAACGCTGCTAGCGTAAAGTCTCCGAAAAATGGAGAAACCTTATGTCTGACAGCTTGAACTCTTTTCAACATCGTGTGCAAGATATTATCACGGATGCCCATCTCAATCCGAAACAAAAAAGTCAGTTTTTAGCGTTGGAGGCAGAGGCAAACCTTCCCTACCTTTCATTATCAGAGCCTACGCAAAAAGCGATGAAAGAGGGTATTTTGTGTGATTTATTTGAAGGGCATGCACCGTTTAAGCCTCGTTATGTACTGCCTGATTATGCCAAATACCTTATCCAAGGTTCTGAGTATTTGGAGCTTGAGCCTGCCAAAGATTTTGATGATGCAATTAATCTACTTACGATTCTATATCACCATGTGCCGTCTGTGACTGGCATACCTGTTTACCTTGGTCATCTTGATGAAGTACTGATGCCTTATGTGGGTAACCTTGACGAAGAGGAGATATATCAGAAACTTAAGCGTTTTTGGATCATGCTGGATCGGACCTTACCTGATGCGTTCATGCATGTGAATATTGGCCCAACGGATAATGTGATTTGTCGTACGATATTGAAAATAGATGTCGAGCTAAAGCAGGTTGCACCAAATCTGACCTTTATGTATGACCCTAAAGTGACCCCCGATGATCTACTGCGTCAAGCCACGAGCAATATTTGTGCGTGCAGTAAACCTCATATCGCAAATTATCCTATCCATGCTCAAAGTTATGGTGAAAAACGCTTTGGCATTGTCAGCTGCTACAACTCTCTGCCTTTGGCTGGTGGCTCGAATACATTGGTGAGGCTGAACCTAAAATTGGTCGCAAACTTAGCGTCAGGCACGCAAGATTTTCTCGATCACTGGCTACCTTATTATAGTGATCTGATGGTTGAGCTTATGGATGTGCGAAGCTCTTATTTACATGAAAAATCGCATTTTTTTGATGGTTTCCTTACTCAAGAAGGTTTGATCGAAGAGTCACGTTTTGCGCCTATGTTTGGTATTTATGGCATGGCAGAAGCGGTAAATGTTTTGATGGAGAAAGCGGGCAATTCTGCTCGCTATGGGCACAATGACGAGGCCAACCAACTGAGTTATCGAATTTCCGATAAACTTGCTGATATTGTTGATAACTCAATCGTTAAGTACGGCATTGATGGTAAAGCACTTCTGCATGCTCAAGGCGGGATTGCTTTGGACAAAAATGTCACTCCTGGAGTGAGAATACCTTATGGCACAGAACCCGATCCTGTCACTTATGTGCAAGCGACCGCGAAGCATCACAAGCACTATACCTCTGGTATCAGTGATATTTTGACTATCGATGAGACAGTGAAATCCAACCCAGAAGCCATGTTTAACCTGTGTAAGGGTGCGCTTGATTTAGGATTTCGTGAGTTTACTGCTAACGTCGCTTCCAACGATTTGGTCAGGGTTACAGGGTATATGATTAAACTTTCGGATATCGAAAAGTTCTCTGATCAGGGCTCTCGAAAAAATACTACTTGGTTGGGCGCAGAAGCGGCCAATAATACGGGTATTTTGCAGCGTGCTCCGCGAGTGGTGAGCATGGAAAGCCAGCCTGTGTATAAATAGGGTAAGTGGATGACTGAAAGGCAAGCAATCGTAAGCCGTATCCTTAACTTCTCTTGCGTTGATGGACCGGGCAACCGCCTTGTCCTCTTTCTACAAGGGTGCAATTTTAACTGCATCAATTGTCACAATCCACACACCATCAACTATTGCAATGATTGTGGGGATTGCGTTGAGATATGTCCTACGAATGCGCTTTCACTCGATAATAAAGGCAAAATATATTGGGACGAGAATCAATGCACTCATTGTGATCAGTGTATTGATATTTGTTCTTATCGCTCCAGCCCAAAAGTAAGTCAGCTGACAGTGTCTGAGGTATTGTTTCTTATTCATCGTCAAAAAGGGTTTATAAATGGCATAACCATCTCTGGTGGAGAAGCGACGATGCAGCTTCCTTTTATTATTGACCTTTTCCGACGCATAAAAAGTGACAGTCAGCTTAACCACCTGACTTGCTTTGTGGATAGCAATGGGTACCTTAGCCGCAGCGGATGGGACAAAGTGCTGCCTTATCTAGATGGAGCAATGATAGATCTGAAATCCTGGCAGCAGGAAACGCACCAATGGCTGGTGGGCCGAGACAATCATAAAGTTATCGATACCATTCGCTACTTGGCCGACAAAGAGAAATTGCATGAGCTTCGTCTGCTGCATATTCCGGGCAAAAGCGACTTAGACGATGAGATTGCCAATATCGCTCGCCTCATTTGTCACTTGCCAGAAACGGTGCAAGTCAGGTTAAACGCTTTTCAGCACCATGGAGTAGAAGGAGAAGCACTGCAATGGGAAAAGTGTAGCGAATCGCAAATGCTATCTTTTTATCAGTCGCTTCGGCCACTGATACCTCACAAAATTCAACTGCCTAGTGTGTATGTCTAACTAGGTTTCACCAATTGGGAGTGAAGCCACTTTAACGCTGGGTTGTTTAGGCTGGCTTGATTCCAAACTAAACTGTAAGCCACTTTTCCGTATGAGAAGGGCAGCGGTTTTTTAATTAGGCCCTTGGCCTGTAATGACTTTTCTGCCCACATTTTGGAGCAAGTAAACAGCAGCTCTGATTGATGACAAATCACGGCTGCAGAGCCAAAATCTGCTACCGAAATTGGCAGTTGTCTTGATTGATATTGCTGAGTGAGAAGCTGCTCAAAATATGGTTCGGCCAGATCTTTGTCTAAAATGCCGACATGTTGACAAGCAAGATAATCCTCTATACTCAACGTGCTGTGTGCCAGTGGATGCGTTGGACTCATCAGACAAATCATCTCATCTTGTTCAATCTGTTCCCAAATTAGGTCACGGCTTCGAGTTGGAGGTTGACTAATATCATGCGGCAAAATCATAAAATCTACTTGGCCACGTAGCAAGGCCTCAAAACTGAGTTGCTCTTTGGCAAAAATTTGTATCTTGGCCGAAGTCAACTTTGCACTGATTGCGCTAATGCGGTCACAGAAAAGATCAAAAGTGCTTTCTCGCATAGAAAGAGCAAGCGTACCACTATAAGTATTCGGCTCAAATTCGCCCTGATGAAGAATTTGATTCATTGAGCACAGAATTTTGTGTACATCATTGGCTACTGCCAAAGCGAAAGGGGTAGGGACTAATGAAGTGCCATCACGATAAAACAGCTCATCGTTGAGCTGCTCTCGGAGTTGACCGAGCGTTTTACTGATGCTAGAGGCCGTGACACAAAGCACTTCCGATGCGCCACTAACACTATGGGTACTCAATAAGACATGAAGTACGGTTAGATGTTTCAAACTAATGCGGGATAAAGCAATATAATCCATTGAAAAAACCATTAAATAACAATGAACTAGTTATACCGTTAATGATTAGGAATGGGTATAAATGGATGTTAAAATTGGGCTACATGTTGGATGTTTTACAAAAGCTTCGTCGGCTCAATAATGGAGAGGCACATTTGGTTACTGAAGTAGTTATAGAGAAAAATGAAAGTGATGAATTACCTCTTCCTCGTTTATGGAGACCGATCTTCACAGAAATTGTATCAGCAATAGTAAAGAAAGATTATTTACTAACATGTGTAACTCGTTTCAACGTTTTTATCTCTCAAGAGTCAGCAGACCAAATTTCTGACTATATCGAAGATTACGGTGAAACTATTGTAGACTTGCCGGAAGATACTTGGGATTCATCTACGTTTTTGTGGATGGGTGATAGATGGAATGTATTAATAGATTTATGGACCGATAAAGAAGGGCATAGTGATCTTGTTCTCAAAGCCGAGGTCAAGGAAGGCAGTTCAGGATACTTAGTTGTTGTTGAAATGGTGTATGTTCTTTAGGTGTTATTCTGGCGAATTTATTCTAACTTAAGTATTGTAAACCTGCTGGGGAGAGGATGAACCCAGAGCCGACAAAGCAACGTTACCTAGAACTCTAAGTTCATAAATGTAAGTTCATAAATGGGACACACAGTGATATGCGTCCCTTTTGATACGAGAAAAACAATCAGCTATCCCATTTTAAAAGTAAATGCAGCGCAGAGGGTAATGTGTTTGCAGACGGGTTAACTAGAAACCTAAGCACATCGGCTCTGTGGGTTGGTAGAACGTTATCTTTGACCCACTGACTGTGAGCACTGGTGATGGAGATGCCCATGCTATCTATCCCATTATGTCTGCGAACGTAATAGCTGAGTTTACTTCCTCCAGTGGCATACATCATAGTTTGTAGCATAGCGAATTGGTCACCCGATTTTAACGCCTTCTTAATTCGTTCTTTATCGCCGGATTCTCTCTCTTTTATTAGGCCTTTAGTTATCATATATGGTGTACCACACAATTGTTCCATTGGGTATGTCCCACCTTTCGGAGTAGTAACAAAATCAAGGTCTATATGCCTTGCAAGCCCATTTTTTATGACCATATTTTCAGGCTTAATATCCCGCATGTAGACATCTGAGTTATGCATCGCCGTAAGTTCTTCACAGGCTAATCGAAATGATTCTAAAGGAAACTTTCTGTTATATTTTCTTCTTTGATCAGCGATTTCATTTCCCCCATTTCTTGCGAGGACGGTTTTATCTTCCACATACCTAGATTGACATATAGAAGAAAATTGAGACAGTTCATCAGCAAGCTGATTTTCTTTTTTCGCCGCATCGAGAGAAATACTGGGGTTTGATAGTTGAATAAATGTTGGGTCAGAGTGAGTAACCGTTTTAAAAGCGCCAGCATTACCAAATTTAACACGGTGATCAGGTGTTCTTAAGTGGCTATTTTTATTTTTGGCGTCAAAGTAATAGGTGCGATTATGATGCTTATTGGCCATCTTTTTGAAACCAAGCTCGTTTTCGGGAGTTAACTCTCTTCGAATGGTAAATCCGCGAAAGGCTGCTTGAATCGTGGTAACGGCATTTTCTTTATGATGCTCATCAATAACTTTCGCACAATTAATATCCATTTTTTGTAATACTTTGAGGGCACGGGCACTGTTACTTTTGTTAAGGAGGTTTGCGACAGATGTTTTACACTTGGCACCAAATAGCTGCTTTGGATTTTGCCTTATTACAGATGTCGCTTTCCCATTCGAATCAACCAAAACACGGTATACCTTTTTGACAGGAAGAGTCAGAGTGAACTCTTTGTCATTACCTGTGGTTTGCAGGGCATTGTATTTCGTTGTTATATGATGATGTATTTGTCGGTTATTTAGGCTCATTGCTAAAGACTCCTTTTGGGCTAATTGAGCAATATGGTGCAATGCGCTGTGTTTCATATTAAGTGAAGCTATGTGAAAATAGATGAATATTTATTATTTGGCTATTGATGGGTAGATGGGAACACTAGGTATACAAGAAAATTTATAAGTCAGTCTCTTGCTTGGTCGCGATTATGGTGGGTAGAAATCAAGACCACTCCAACGGCTCGTTGCGTACGCAATTATAAAAGTTTAATAATGATGGAAATCCGAATTTAAGTTTATTTGCTAAATTTCCTATTATTTAATGACGTAATACAAAAAATGTCGCACTTACTTTAAATTTTAGTAGCTTATGGTAAATTGTGGAGAACTGAGTGTTGTCGTTGTGTGGTTCAAATCAAAGAGGATCAATGAACTATATCCAAATAAATGCAAAAGAGGCTGCGTTCTACACTAGCTTGAGAGATGTTGCTAAGTGGCTTGAAATAGATTTAAGAGATTATGATTGGCATATTTCTGATATTGAAGGTGCATGGTATGAACTAGATGACCCTTCGTGGATTTCTGGAAAGGATCTAGCAGCTAAAATTAAAGAGTTTGATTATCAGTTTGTCTGGGCAGTTATTTCGGCATTCCCAATTGGTACTGAACCATTCACAACCAATATACCTTATGCAGATGGAAATCCTACTTTTTGGGAGGGCGAACCCCAAAAGCAAATATCTAATTCACTATTTGAAATAGTCTGCTGGGATAGTAGCGCAACACTATTTATTGGAATGCAAAATGATTTGGAAGAAAAGCTTCTAGTTAATGCTCCCAGTTTAAAAAAATTAGACACAAAAAATGAACGTTGCAAGTACTAACGAATTACTCTGTCCGAGGCATGCTGATATTTTTGCTTTTTGCATATCATCGGTGCCGCGCTATGCATAGGTGAGAGGGGTGCTAGCTTACAAATGGATACTACGTGAAAATTATCGAGAAAAGCAAAAGCCTAGATTGGGATGAATTTTTATCTCAGCCCTTATATGCTTTTTTAGCCAGTGAGTCACAGGACGGGCCGTGTTGTTCTCCTGTCTGGTTTTTGTGGGAAGATGGGAAAATTTGGATCATCTCCGTAAAAGGTGACTCCTTCTCTAAAAGAGTGGCGCAGCAGCCCAAAAGCGCCATCAGTATTATTGATTGGGATAGGACATCGGGTAAATCTATCCATGCGGGTTTTAGAGGTGTTGCCAATGTTCACGAGTTTGACTCTTCGCGTGCTGAACGTTTATTGAATAAGTATCTTGGTAACGACAAATCAAAATGGAATGCACGTTTTATCGACTTTCAGTCTAACTCTGAGAATGTCTTTGTATGCTTTGCGCCTGAAAAAGTCGTATTGCGTGACCAATCTTATTAAAATAAAGCTTTGTAAGCACCCCACCGCCGCGTTTTTGGACTTGGTATGAGTGTTAAAAATATTTCAATGATTTTTTCTCGAATTTAAACGGACTTTTGATGCTCGCTATTCCCTTGCCATTTGTCGCATCGTTGCTGTTATTTATAGCCGGTGTGGTGCTTCGATGCCGTTACCCACAAACTAGTCAAAAACCATTCTGGTTTATCATGCTGTGTGTATTAATGATGATGGTAGTAGGGCTGAGATGGACGCTAGATATTACCTTGCTTCGTTTCTTGCAGCCCGTTCTTGGCGCATATGTGCCAGTTGCCGCTTGGCTCTGTTTCGCGGGAGCTCATAGGAGTATATCTAATACGCAGTTACATTGGTTAGGCCCGTTTGCGGTTTTGGCGGGCTCATTTTTTTATCATCATATCTGGGCTGGGACCGTCGATATTTTGCTGATCTTGCTCTATCTCGGCTATGGTAGCGTGTTGCTAAAGTCGTCGTTCAGTGTGCCGGAATATGTCCGGCTAACTGACCTATCGAGAGTGGTCGTTGCTGAGCGGGTTGCAGGTGGACTTCTGCTGTTTTCTGCTTTGGTTGATGGTGTGCTCTGTTATGATATCTTGCTACTCAATGCGCAGCACACGAGCTGGATACTCTCGGTTGGTTATCTTGTTCTTATTCCCGCTATTGTTGCTGCAGTGGTGGTGGTTAGCCTAAGTACAACCTCTGCAAGCGAATACCCACAGCCTCAAGTTGAGCCTTCCATGTTATATGGCTTTCCTGAACAAGCCGATATGCCAGACAACTCAGTGAAAGGCTTGGATAAAGACAAAGCAGAAGAAACTGCGCAGATCATGGCTAGGTTTGATGCATTTATGAGAGAGCAACAAGTATTTAAAGACCCGGATCTGTCTCTCAATCGGTTAGCGCGAAAGTTAGGTATTTCGGCCCGAAAAATATCGGCTGCGGTTAATCAAACTCACAAGCAAAACATCTCTAAGGTGATCAATGCTTATCGAATTGAGCATGCGAAGACTCTGCTTAAGCAAAGTGATGAAGCAATAACGGATATTTTTCTTAGCTCGGGCTTCCAAACCAAATCTAATTTTAATCGTGAGTTTTCAAGGATAACTGGGCAAACTCCGAGTGAGTATCGAAGCTCGCCACAAGGATGAGATTGAATAGGGTTTGCTTGCTGTTTACTGGTTTAGAAAGTCAAGGATGTCATTTAACATCAATTGATGTAGCTCGCTGCGCGATGTACCTAAGCCATCTTTGCAAATAATGCCATCGCCTGATACCTCATTTTCGAGCATAACCTCTGCTCCGAGTTTACAGTCTTGCATAAAACTGAAATGGGCCGCTTTTTCATAGACTTTGTAGCGTCTTGAATTCAGAGGCATGTGCTCAGCAATATAGCCAGACTCTAATGCCTGAGGCAGATCGCCTATATCGACGCCAGCTGCGAGTATCAAGCTTGGTACGTTAATGTCTCTTAAACTCTCGATAGAAAAGCTGCGAGCAAGACCTAAATCGAGACTCACGATACGCTTGATTCGCGGATCTCGCAGCGCTTTATTGTGTGGCTCTGAAGTTTGGAGTTTTGATAACCCAAGCTCTTGAGACAGTCCACAGGTTCTTGGGTTAGGGTATAGTAGACAATCAGCCTCAAAGCTTGCTCTATCTACTTTCGCTCCAGCTAATAACATCACTGTCCAGCCGCCCAATGAATGTCCGATTGCAGTAACATCGCTAAGGTTAGTAGATGGTTTCCATTTGGTTGCGGTTAATAAGTAATCCAGAACGCGTGACACATCTCGTGGCCTTTCCCACCATTTTGCCGCTTGGACGGATGATTGGTCGAAAGAGGTAGTTCCCGGATGATCAGCGGCCGCTACTATGTAGCCGCGCATAGCAAGCTCAGTTGCTAACCAGTTTTGGTTTCGCCAGTTTCCTCGGTAGCCATGTGATAATAACACCACAGGAAATATGCCTGATTGGATGCGGGCACCTTTTATAACATGCGTTCCAACGAAAACTGGGTTGTCACCAATCAAGGTTGTTGCTGAGACGTCTTGTGTGGGATACCAAATGGCGGTATTGAGCGGCCGCTCAGAGTCATCGGCTAAGGTGATTTGCGTGAATCCAACACCGGAAGCAGTGACTGAACTGCAAAGGAAAAAGAAGGATGCGAACAGAAAATGTGTCCATTTCATGATTTTAGCTCCAATTGAATTGACTGGAGCTAATATGGACTAAAGCTAGGTATCACGAGACCTAAAACACGATCGAGGACGCCCTAAATCGTGTTTGGTTACCTAATTTATCGACTCACACTTGGACAAAACTTTGTCAGTGATTTTACTAAATTAGCATTCTACAAATTACTTTAGGTATAGCAAAAATCACTTATTAGTTTGCGCAGCCCAACTCGTACAGAGCAGTGCGACTATTATAGTGTTTCGAGAAACTTCAAAAGACTAACTAATTCCTCTTCATCAATCTTAATCCAGCGAAGTACTTCGCTACGGCTTGCAAGAGATTCATTATTTTTCAAAATCATCTCATCGGTAACTTTTGGATTTCTGTAGAAAAACATCGGATTTATATGATATTTAACAACACTTTCCAGAGAAGGAAAGATACCGTTGTGTCCATAGGGAGCAGTTTTAGAGACACTAATTAATGAAGGAGTTTTAAACTTATACCTATCTTCAGTTCGATATGTAACCAGTGCTCGCCCTAGGTCTTGCCCAAACATATGAGGCCCCTGAGTACCTTGGGGAACACCGACTGAATGGAAATTCATATCACTTAAAAGATCTCCTGAATGACAGGCCGCACACCGTCCTTTCCCATAGAAAACTAAAGCACCTTCTTTTTGCTTTTCAGTTAAGGCTCTTTTGTCTCCATTTATGTACTGTTCCCAGTTTGATGGCTCACATGTTACTTTAACCTTCTCTCTAATAAAGCTTGCAAGAGCATTCCCGACCACAGAGAGAGTAAAGTTTTGCTTGGCTATTTCTGCATTATTTAATGCTTGAACCAATATGCGGATATCAGCATCATTCGTATCTTTTAAGAGATCTTGGAGAAATTTATTTTGGGCTTTGACTTTGTCATTAAAATACTGATTTTCAAGTAGTTCGACATGGCTATTGCTATTATATGGTCCATTACTGTGACCTAAAAATTCATCTCTAGATAATAAAGGTAATATTGCTGCAACAGAAAGAGCGGATTCGAAGCCCATTGAATAGCCTTCGCCAATGGGAGAATATATTTCATTATCTGCCATCTGAACCTTACCATCCCAAAAGAACGTTGTATAACGTTCGTCCGCTCTAGCAAAAAGGGTAAATGCATTTCTTGGGACAACAGCCCCCCCACTGATTAAGCGCTCTTTGTCTTCCCCAATCCCACCAACTCCAACAGCTAAAGGTAGGCCATCTGCTAACGCCTTATTATCGATATGGCAATTTGCACACGATATGTCTTTATCGCCACTTAATATTGGTCGTTCAAAAAATATCTTTCCAAGCGATGATAAATTGTTCGGGTCTGGTGGTGACGATTTATCACATACGTTTCCTTTAAGTTGAAAAGCAGAGATAGCGACATCCAATGAGTCATCAAGAGATAATCCCCATGACTGGAAACTGACAAATAAAAGAATTGCCCATCTGTACATTTAGCGCTCCTGAAAGCGATGTTGCTCAGTCAAAGCTTCGACCGTTCGTTGATGAAGCTCTATAGCTTCTAGCCCAAGATATTCCACTACAGTTTCAGGTACTCGCATCGATAACATTACTTTACGAGTTTTGTCATACTCATGACATGACATTAAATGTATCTTCGTTGTTGCTTCTAGTTCTGGGGCATTTAATTGCTCTATATACCAAGTTTCATCCATTGCTAAGGAGCATTCTGCACTCTGCTTCATGAACTGATTTTTATAGATATAGTAAGCAGATACGGGCACAACAAGATATATACCTAACCAAGCTAAGCACAATAAGGAAGCACAGACGTAAAACAGTCGTCTCATTGAGCAAGTATTCCTAAAGAGTTTAACGTTGTAGTATCTAAAGTCTGTGATGGTGGAATATTGTTTGCCTTCCGATAAGCTTCAAGTGCGCTACGAGTTTGCTTTCCCATAACGCCATCAATCACACCGTTGTAGTACCCAAGGTTATACAACGCAAATTGAACTCTGATAATAATATCTTTACGTTTAGCTAAATCTGCCGCATTTACCTTTGGCGTCTTTGTTGTCGTCGAAGGTGAAGTGTAACTCGGTGTACTTGGCTCACTTAATGGTTGTGAATAGTATTTCTTCGTCGGTGCAGAATAGAAGTGGCCCCCGATTTTCGGACATGACTTTAAGTGATTGATCTGTTTTGATAGTACCCA
>NZ_BSPW01000014.1 GCF_030161235.1 Vibrio zhanjiangensis
CATAAGCTGGATCAACCACTTAAGGAATTAGTTTATGTGTCCAACCATTGGGGTCCACTTCTCCATCTTGATCACTAGGGCTTGCTTTATATTGGCAATACCAGCCTGGCGCACAATTATCAGGAGAGAAAGTTAATGTTTGCTCTATTGTATCCGCTAGTACGTTCCATGACGGGAGCAAAGCGACACCGATGAGTATACTAAGCTTATTGAATTTCATAATATATATCCTTAACGTATGCATACCATTTTATTAGTAAAGTTATTTATATTGGTTTTTTTAACACGCAAAATAACCACAGAAAAAGTAACGCTAAGTGAAATAAAAGTGTAATAAAACTTTATAAAAACACTATTTGTAAGTATAAAAACGACCTTTAGATGGGAATTTTCTAACTTTAGAGGAAGTTTTTTCTTCCTTTTAAAAATGTCAATTTTGTTAAAATCAACAGGTTAATACCGAATCATCAGAACGCTAAAGACTAGGGGGAGTAAGGAATAGATAGGATTTTCATCAGTTTTAACAATAGTGGCTGAAAGGCTCATAAATAGATAGATAGCCAAAATACAGCGATGAAATACAAAAAATAATTACAGGTTTAACCACAACAGATTAATCTGGGTAGCTGAGTACGTTTTTATAACTTTATCTTTGGCTATGTAACAAAAAGCTAGTTTCAACTAGATGCTTTTTATTTTACTCTTCGCCTCTTATTTATCATTGCCTACTGTTAGGTAGCACTAACCATAGATACAAGGAACAAGGCATGGGAGCCTTTTTAAAACAATCATTAACGACCCAAATTGTTATTGCTGCATTATTTGCTTGGGCTGCAACTCAACTATTGCCCGTTGAAAAACACACCTTGCTAGCGCTAAGTGAACCACTTTCACTCATTAAACTTATTTATCTAGGGCTACTAAAGGCTATTGTTGGCATCATGGTCATGTTTAGCCTAATAGAAGGTATTAGCAACATCGGCAGCTTAGTAAGACTAAAGCAGATCGGTTCTGTTGCTGTCGTTTACTACCTAATCACGACAACTGTCGCTATTTGTATTGGTCTTGGCGCTGCTCTTATGATGCCAGAATGGACACCACTAACCTCAGCGCCGCCGCCCGCTGATAGTGTGACCCTGATTGACGACTCTTCTGCTCAAGGCGTGAGCATTTTGAATAAGTTGCTTTCCATGGCGTTAATGAATCCTATCGCAGCGTTATCTGGCGGCAATCTACTTGCCATCGTGACCTTTTCAATCCTGATTGCTATAGCCTTGCTTGCAACTCTCGACAATTCTCATCCAGTCTTTGAGGTTGTCAAAGGTATAAACCAAAGCATATCGACTCTTGTTAGTGGGATTATTCGCCTAGCTCCATTTGCTGTATTTGCCATTGTTTTTGAATTGACGATTGAGTCAGACAGCGCTCTATTCAGCCAGCTGTTTGAATTTGGTCTATTGGTGTTTGGCCTCACTATGATACATAGCTTGGTGGTACTGCCTGTGATTGCAAAACTGGCAACAGGTACATCGCCAATTTCGCTGTTTAAAGCGATTTCAGCCCCAATGTCGATGGCTTTAGCGACTTCTTCAAGCTCTGCTACCTTACCTCTTAGCCTGCAAACCGCCAAAGAAAAGCTCGGCGTATCCGATTCAACTAGCAGTCTGGTATTGCCGATGGGAGCTGTGATGAATATGGATGGCACAGCCCTATTTGAAGGTGTCGCTGCGGTCTTCCTCGCTCAGCTATTTGGGATTGATCTCTCAACTGGCGCTATCGTAATGATTTTCCTTATGGCCATGGTATCATCGGTGGGAGCCCCGGGAATGCCATCAGGTTCGATGTCTGGAATGCAATTAGTTCTTTTAGCCGCGGGGATACCTCTTGAAGCAATTGCTATTCTTCTTATCATCGAAAGACCACTTGATACCTTTAGGACAGCGGTAAACGTCCAAGGTGATTTAATTGGCGCAATGGTTGTCGATCGCTGGAGTAGAAGGCACACCGAGCCGGAACACAAACACGCTCAGGTGAACAGCTAATAAAGGTTGCCATTCAATTCACATGACACCTTGAATTCGTGTCCTAACGCCCATTAACTTAACGTTATTGGGCGTTTACTTTTTATATCAGCCAGCGCGTTTTAACTTATAAAATACACTTGCCAGTGGCGGGATACGCATCGATAGAGACTGAGGCTGTCCTTCACTCTCAACATACGTTGACATAATCGTGCTCGGCACCTGATAACCACTGCCCGCATACCGTCTGTCATCTGTATTGAGTAACAATTGATATTCACCACTAAATGGAACACCTAAACGAAAATTGTCATGTGGGACAGGGGTAAAGTTGGTGACTACCAAAATACGCTCGCCATTATCACTCAAACGTTCATGTGCCAAAATAGACGCTTGCGCAGCGTCTTGCAGCCGCCACTCGAAACCACGTGGTTCACAATCAAGTTCATATAAAGCAGGCTGAGACGCATAGAGTCTATTAAGATCACGAGTTAACGATTGGATACCTTGATGGCGTTCAAACTTAAGTAAAAACCACTGCAATTGATCCTCATGATTCCACTCTGCTGTTTGGCCTATCTCTGTGCCCATAAAATTTAGCTTTTTACCCGGTTGAGCATACATATAACCTAAGTATGCCCTAAGATTAGCCGTTTGCTGCCATTCATCTCCCGGCATCTTGCTATGGATTGCACCTTTACCATACACAACTTCATCATGAGATAAAGACAAAATATAATTCTCACTGTGGGCATAAACCATAGGAAAAGTGATGGTGTTATGGTGGTATTGGCGATGCACAGGATCTTCTTTCATGTAGGACAATGAATCATGCATCCAACCCATATTCCACTTGAAGCCAAAACCTAACCCACCTAAAAACGTCGGAGCCGAAACACCAGGAAAAGCGGTCGATTCTTCAGCAATGGTCATTGCATTAGGAAAATGAAGATAGATTTCTTCATTCAGCCATTTTAAGGTTGCAATGGCATCGTAGTTTTCATTTCCCCCATCCACATTTGGGAGCCACTGATCATGGCTGCGTGAATAATCGAGATACAACATGGAGGCTACGGCATCAACACGAATGCCATCAATATGGAACTGCTCAAACCAATACAGAGCGTTTGCAACGAGAAAACGGCGCACATGTTCACGCCCTAAATCATAAATGTATGAGTTCCAGTCTTGGTGCCAACCACGACGAGGATCGGGATCATGAAATAAAGGTGTACCGTCAAAGTTTGCCAGACCATGATCATCCGAAGGAAAGTGGGCAGGCACCCAATCAATCACTACACCAATGCCCGCTAAATGACACTGTTCAACGAAGTACTTAAAATCATCCGGTGACCCAAATCGACTCGTTGGTGCAAACAATCCAACTGGCTGATAGCCCCAAGAACCATAGAATGGATGCTCAGAGACTGGCATAAGCTCAATATGGCTATAACCCATATCTTTTACGTAAGGAATAAGCTGCGCAGCTAGCTCTCGGTAGCCAAGAAACTGACCATTTTCATTTCGACGCCAAGAGCCCAGATGCAGTTCATAAAAAGATAACGCTTGCTTTGTTTTTTGAGTAACAGGCCGATTCTTCCACTGCCAGTCTTGCCAGCAATATCGGTTATGATCGTATGTCAATGAAGCAAATGAAGGGTACTGCTCAGCGTACGCCCCCCAAGGATCTGCCTTATGTGGTAATCCCTTTCCATCTGGTCCTTTGAGTTCAAACTTGTATTTTATGCCTTCTTCTAAGTCTGGAATAAAAATACCCCATATACCGTAATCTAGCCTTTGCATGGGCGTACGACGACCATCCCATTGATTGAATTCTCCAACCACGCTACACGCCGATGCGTGGGGTGCATAAACAAGAAATCGTATTCCTTTGATATCTTTATCAGCACGTTTTAAGGTCACAAACTGGGCGCCCATGTGGTGATACATGCGTTTGGGCGTATGTAAGTCCTCATAGTCTGCGTATATCGCATGGTATTGATACGGATCATCAAGAATTTGCTCTTGATTCTGCCATGTCACCGCGAGTTTATAATGGGTTTGACTCAAGTCGCGTTGTTGACGAAGCACAAAACCGGATGCCCCTTCTCGCTTTAACACATGGCGACTTTCTCCTTCAATAATCAGCTCAACCTTATCTGCACCTGGCATCCAAACTCGCAATGCATCTCGTGTCGTTGCCTGATAAGGACCTAAGAATGAAAAAGGATCTGCGCAAGATGCGCTCGAGAGTTGATTGTACATAGCGTTATTTTTATCTCGCATTACCGTTTTCAAGAAATTTTCTCCCTAGCCTAACTGTGCCGGCAACTGATCAATTCAACATGTGGATTCACGCAAATAACGAGGCCGAAACACTCTATTTTGAGTTTGTCTTTGAAACGAGACAACCTCTCGTTTTATCCATGTAAGCCCGCTCAAAATGCGGGCTTCTTTTTAAGCTCAAAGTGTGATTTAGGGTTATATCTAAATCTCTATCGATGATAATTCAACCAATACCTAACTGGCTTTAGCTCGCTCTTGGGTCAACTTGGTGGTGATTCGATTCACCCCTTCTCTAGCAAAAATATCATCAAGATTCATCGACAGTTTGCGCCGCCAATTCGGATATTCATCGACCGTACCTGGAATATTGACTGGCTTATCCATTTCTAACCAATCTTCTAACTGAACGCTCAGCAAAGCCGACGAACCTGCCGCGACATGCTGTTGCAAGCCTTCAGCAAGATAGGAATCCATAGGAACATATTGGGCATCATGACCAACTCCCTCAGGCAAATAACCATGCCATGCGACCGAATCAAGAATCCCTTGCTTGCTCTTGAGTCGATCACTAAACAAATTTTGCAACTGATGTTCATCGGGATACAAACCCAGTTCCTGACCCATCTTAAGATCATCACAGTGCCAGAAGCCACGTAATGTTGGCATGTCATGGGTACATAGAGCCGCCATGGACTGCTGGGTGTAGTGAGAAGGGGAAAGATACCCGCCATCTTCTTTCGATGTTTCAAAGAAAAACACTTTGTAAGAATGAACACCTGCGTCAGCCAATAGTTCAACGATTTCATCTGGCACTGTGCCTAAATCTTCACCGATGACACTACACTGATGCCGATGAGATTCAAGGGCCAAAATCGATAACATATCCTCAACCGGATAGTAGAGGTATGCCCCTTGAGTCGCCTTTTTTTGTTTTGGAATCCACCACAGACGCAACAGTCCAAGCACATGGTCAATACGCAAGGCACCACAATGCTTCATATTGGCTTGCAGGAGTTTAATGTAAGCTTCATAACCCGTGGATTTGAGTGTTTGTGGGTTAAACGGAGGTAAGCCCCAGTTTTGTCCCAAAGGTCCCAACACATCGGGTGGCGCCCCAATGCTGACATCCATCACTAGATTCCCCTTATCCGCCCATGTTTCAGCACCAGAGTTCGCGACACCCACCGCTAAATCACGATATAAACCCACCGACATTCCTTTCTCATCAGCGAGTTCCTGAGCTTCACCAATTTGTATGTCAGCAACCCACTGCAAATACATGTACATATGTACTTGATCGATATTTTCAGCAATAAAGTGTTCAACCGCCTTGCTGTCAAAGCTGCGAAGCTCCTGTGGAAAAGCGGGCCAGCCCCAAACTTCGGAGTCCCCATTGCATAAACGAGTATGCAGTGCATCAAAAGCAGCTTGATGTAACAAGCTATCACCACCTTGTTCAACAAAGGCTAAAAATGCGTCTGCCCTCTCAGTGCCTTTATCAAGATGGCGCATTTTGAATTCGCGATAAAGCAGTGGCAAAACGCTGAGCTTCAGCTTAGCCACTTCAGTGTAATTTACCCAATGCGCATCTCGCACTTTCTGAAGGCGCTGTTGAAACTCAGCACTGCCCACTGTTTGCTGAGCCTCAATACACAGAGAAAACTCGGCAACTGAACTAACATCAATATACATAATGTTTAGCCAGCGTCGTGAGGAAGGGCTATATGGACTTGCGGCTTCAGGGTTAGCAGGAAACAACGCATGAATCGGGTTTAGTCCAACAAAATCACCCCCTCTTGATGCAATGTCAGACACCAATTGTTTCAAGTCCCCAAAGTCACCTATACCCCAATTGTGCTGAGTGCGAAGCGTATAAAGCTGCACACTAGGTCCCCACATTTTTTTGCCGTTTTCGATATCTTGTTGCTTAAAGCACGATTTTGGGGTCACAATTAACTGCATTGTATAAGGAGACTTACGGCGTTTACGAATCATTGTGAGTTTGTGATAGCCCCACTCTAAACCACTGGGCAATTCGAATATCAAAGGCCCACCAAACTTTCGTTCATCACGTACAATTTGTGACTGCAGATAACCCTCAAGTATTTTCCCTTGCTCTGTCTCAAGACGCCAACTGAACTCACTTTCGCGAGCACTCAATCCCAAGTTCATGTTCACATAAACAGGCTCACTATCGTGAACAACCAGCACAGGGTCAAGTATCTCCTTCTTATGCTTTTTTTGCGCTGAGCTGACTAATTTTTCATCTGACGCGGTATCGTAACCTAAGGATGTCAGTATCTCTCGAACGGTTTGCTCCTCAACTTCGACTTCTTCTCCCCATGCACTGACATAACTCGTGGCAATATTTGCCATTTCAGCGACTTGTTTTAATGCATTTTTGTGTGTCATCGCTATCTCCCAAAACTCCCAACCTTCCATGTATTGAGCTGTGACTAGTGAGCCAAGACCATACAGACTTGGCTTAAATAAGAATAACTAGCGCTTAACCGCTTCCAATTGCCAAATATTATTGACGTAGTCTCTGATAGAACGATCAGAGCTAAATTTGCCAACCAATGCAGTATTAAGTATTGCTTTTCTAGCCCAACCAGAAGAATCACGGTATTGTCTATCCATATCCTGATGCGCTTGTACGTATGAAGCAAAGTCAGCAAGGCACAGATAGGGATCGCCTCCATCCAACAAACTGTCATAGGTCGCTCGTAACTTTTCAGGCTCATCTGGTGTAAATTCATCGCCAAGTAAAAGGTCTAGCGACGCTTTCAGCAGAGGATCAGCATGATAAAAATCGAATGGGTTATAGCCTTGTCCCTTTAACCTTTCGACTTCATCAACTTCAAGACCAAAAATATAAATATTCTCATCCCCAACCTCTTCCCGAATTTCAACATTCGCTCCGTCCATCGTACCTATTGTCAACGCCCCATTGAGCGCCATTTTCATATTTCCGGTTCCAGAAGCTTCTTTGCCCGCTGTTGATATTTGCTCAGAAATATCGGCTGCAGGAATAATAATTTCGGCCATACTCACTCGGTAGTCAGGAATAAATACCACCTTTAACTTATTACCAATTCTCGGATCGTGGTTAATCTTATCGGCAATTTTATTGATCGCGAATATTATATCTTTCGCTAAATGGTAACCGGGAGCGGCTTTAGCGGCGAAGAACACGACACGCGGCACCATATCAAAGTCAGGATCATTGAGTAATCTGTGATAAAGAGACAAGATATGCAGCATGTTTAGGTGCTGTCTCTTATACTCATGTAAGCGCTTTATCTGCACATCGAAAATGGCGTTGGTATCAAGCTCAATATCCAAATTCTCCTTTACCCAATGAGCAAGACGTTGCTTGTTATGCTTCTTAACCGCCATAAATTGCTTTTGAAACTGCTCGTCATCGGCATACTGAGCAATTTGTTCTAGCTGCTCTAAATGTGCGGGCCATTCATTGCCTATTTTGCTTGAAATAAGATCTGATAAAGCAGGATTACAGAACTTCAACCACCGCCGAGGGGTGATACCATTGGTGACATTCTGAAGCTTCGATGGATACAGCTCATCAAACTCAGGAAACAAATCACGCTTGACCAACTCAGAGTGAAGGGCCGCAACACCATTCACCGCATAAGAGCCAATAACGCTCAAATTGGCCATTCTCACCATGCGGTGGAAACCTTCCTCAATAATGGATAGCTTCTGTTGTTTCGCCACATCCCCTGGCCATTTTCGGCGTACCTCATTTAAAAACAAATGGTTAATGTGATAGATGATTTCCATATGACGCGGCAGTAATCGTTGAATCAATGATTCGCTCCACGTTTCCAGCGCTTCGGGAAGTAAAGTATGATTGGTGTAAGCAAAGGTTTGTGAACTGATCGCCCAGGCATCATCCCAAGCTAAACCTTTCTCATCAATTAAGATACGCATCAATTCAGGAATCGCAATGGTTGGATGAGTATCGTTTAATTGGATAGTCTCGTATTTAGGTAGAGACGCTAAAGTGTGTCCAGCCTCTTCATGACGACGTAAAATATCTCTCACTGAGGCCGCAGAGTGGAAGTATTGCTGCATAAGACGCAGCGTTTTGCCTTTCTCATGATTGTCATTGGGATACAGTACTTTAGTGATATTACCGGCATCGATCAAAGCGTGCTGTGCTTCAAAGTAGTCGCCATTGTTAAAGCTCGCCAGTGAAAATGGCGCGATGGCCCGACACTCCCATAAACGCAATGGATATACCGTATCAGATTGGTAACCCACTATAGGTAAATCCCATGGCATAGCTTTAACTGACATACTCGGCACCCAACGCCGCTTTTCTTTGCCCTCTTCTCGATAAACCTCAACATGCCCATAAAAGCCAATCTCTTGTGCAAGCTCAGGACGGGCAATCTCCCATGGATACCCCTCAATACAACGCCATTCATCAGGAGCCTCCTGCTGATGCCCATCAACAAAAGATTGTTTGAATAACCCATACTCATAATGAAGGCCGTAACCAACGGTCGGAAACTCTTGCGCCGCCAAAGAATCCATAAAACACGCAGCTAAACGCCCCAAGCCACCATTTCCAAGTGATGGGTCACGCTCTTGTTCAAGGAGATCCGTGATATTCTGCCCAAGTTCCGTCATGGCTTGACCAATTTGCTCGTAGAGACCAAGGCTAATTAAATTATTTCCGGTTAAACGACCAATAAGAAACTCTAGAGATAAATAGTTGACGCTTTTCGCATTGCTAATTCTGCTGTCTTGCTCAGTTTGAAGCATGTCGAAAGTCGTCAGCTCAGCCAACGCGCTTCCCATCGCCAAATACCATGCTCGGTTGCCCGCTTTTTCTTCGGTAGTGGCATAAGTTGAGGTTAAATGCTTCCTAACGCTTTGCTTAAATGCTGCCGTATCAAAATTTTTCTGTTGAGTCGGTTTCATTAGAGAAATCTCACTTGTCGGGTTTAATCCATTTAGGTGGTATCGTGCAATGACGCAATAACAGAAACATCCTCCCAATTTGGTTAGCTTTTAGGAGGAGCTTTCAGGGCGTAGAATACTTCTACTCATAACCTCAGTGATCTAACTCTCAAATACATTGACGTTAATCAAGGCTGTGGTGACAGAGATCACATCACACGACGTGTTTAACCATAATCTCTGTTTGAAACTGACAGATGCCAAAATTCTAACAAATTAATTAATATGCATATCTGATCACACATTGATTGATTCTAGAAAGTAATTCTCATCAAAATAGGTGCAGAGCATGACGCTCAGCACTTTATTTGAACCAACACACGGTGATTTACATCTCAGTTTTAGGGCGTAGAAGCGGTCAAAATGTGAAATGTACAAAAATTTGATGCCTGATCAATAACTGCCACTTTAGTTCTCAAGTAACATCCATATCACTATCAGATATTCTCCAACGCTAAATTCCTTATTTGGGCTATCGGAGATGAGGGGAAAAAGATGTGGATTCCTTCTAAGCTAACCCGGCCGGGTCGTTTACACCATTCAATTATTCGTCCGCGAGTACTCGATTTACTGCAAAATGCACCTTGTTATAAATTGATACTATTTCGCTCACCTGCGGGATACGGAAAAACAACCATGGCGTCACAATGGTTAGCGGATAAGCCCAATGTTGGCTGGTATAACATTGATGAGAGTGATAACGACACTTTTCGATTTGTGAATTACTTGCTAAGAGCGCTAAACAAAACGACGCATAACGCATGCTCTACCTCACAAAAGTTAGCCGAAAAAAGACAATTTTCTTCCCTTGATTCACTGTTTAGCCAAATTTGTGCTGAACTCGTGCATTGCCATCATCAATGTTACCTTGTCCTTGATGATTATCACCTCATCTCAAACAACGATATCCACGAGTCCCTGCGCTTTTTTATTAAACATATACCCGACAATCTCACTTTGGTTGTCACCAGCCGAGCGACTCCTCCCCTAGGTACGGCCAACTTACGAGTACGCGATCTGATGATAGAAGTCGATCATGAATCTCTTGCTTTTGACTGTGAGGAAACCACTCGCTTTTTTAGCTCTAGAGTGTCAGGTAAAATCGATAATACGACGGTGAGTCATTTACGTGATTATGTAGAGGGTTGGCCTTCCGCTTTGCAGCTTATCGCCTTACAAGCCCAGCACCAACACAAGAGCTTAGCCCAATCACTCGAGTCATACACGCAATTTAACCACAGTCACTTATGGGATTATTTGGTTGAAGAAGTGTTCGAACAACTCGACTCAGAGACCCGCCAATTCTTATTGCAGTGCTCTGTTCTAGACCATTTTAATGATGTTTTAGCGTGTGAACTCACGCAGAGAAAAGATGCTTTAAATATTATTGAGTCTCTTAATCGCTATGGTTTGTTTATACACCCTTTGGAAGGTGAGCAAAACTGGTTTCGTTTTCACAACTTATTTGCAGAGTTCCTGACTCATCAAAGGGCAGCTCTTATCCCTCACCAAGAGGAAGATCTCCACCAAGCTGCCGCGCAAGCATGGTTAAAATTATCGTCTCCCCATCAAGCTCTCTATCACATTCAAAAAGCCAGTAACTTGATACTCACAGCTGAAATAGTATGCCAATATGGCTGGGACATGTTTAATCGTGGTGAGCTTCAAACATTAGAAGATGCCATTGAGAGTCTAACTCCTGAGCTGCTATACAGTGAACCCAAGTTATTCATGCTTCAAGCTTGGCTAGCCCAAAGCCAGCATAGATATAATGATGTCGGTGATTTATTGTCTGTTGCCAAAGAAAAGATGGAAGCGTTTAATGTCTCATTAAGCACAAAACAGATGGGGGAGCTAAACGCATTACGAGCTCAGGTAGCCATAAACCAAAATGAGCCAGAAAAAGCGTTGGAGTTGGCGGAATTAGCCCTCGGACAACTCGACAGCAGCGTATATAGAAGTCGCATAGTCGCCACTTCCGTCATTGGTGAAGTGAATCATGTTTTGGGGCACCTAAGCCGAGCCCTTCCTATGATGCAACAAACAGAAAAGTTAGCAAGGCAGTATCAGGTATACCATCAAGCTTTATGGGCCATGCTCCAACAAAGCGAAATACTTATTGCCCAAGGGTACGTACAAGCCGCATTCGAAGTACAAGAGAATGCGTTTAAGTTGGTAGAAGAGCACCAATTGCACCAAGTACCGATGCATGAATTTCTTCTGCGTCTTCGCGCACAAGTATTTTGGTGCTGGAATCGACTTGATGAAGCTGAAGAGTGTTCCTACAAAGGCCTCACCGTGCTTGGGGATGCCAGCCAAAACAAACATCTTCATTGTTATTCTATGTTGGCTCGTATCTCAATTGCCCGAGGCGAGCTTGATAAGGCCAATAAGTTTATCGATCATATCATTCACTTACTGCAACAATCTACCTACCACTTCGACTGGACTGCCAACGCTTCATTGTCACTCATTTTGTTCTGGCAAGCCCGAAATGACAAGGAGTCTATGCAGCACTGGTTACAAACAGCCTCTAGACCAGAGAAAGCCTGTAACCACTTTACCCAGCTTCAATGGAGAAACATTGCCCGCACCCAAATAAATTTGGGTCTGCTAGACGAAGCCGCCGATAGCTTGGACTTTTTACAGCAACAGGCAAATATAAATCATTTAGTCACTGACAAAAATCGCAATTTAATTATTGAAACTGTCCTTGCCACCACTCAACACGATGAAGAAAAGGCAAAATTACTGCTGAAACAAGCTTTAGAACTCACCAACCAAACAGGGATTCTAGGCAACTTTCTTGTTGAAGGGACACGTATTAGCTCTGTTTTAGATAAGCTGGTAAATAGCAATGAACTGAGCGAGCTCGTACGCCATCGAGCTTTGCAATTACTCAAGGAAATCTCCAATACTCAAAGAAGCCGATCGGTGCACTTTGACGAGGAGTTTGTTGATCAATTAATCCGCCATCCGAGTGTACCCGAACTAGTGCGTACTAGCCCCTTGACTCAGCGAGAGTGGCAAGTGCTCGGCTTAATTTATTCAGGGTTTAGCAATGAACAGATTGCCCAAGATCTCGATGTTGCTGGGACAACGATTAAAACCCATATTCGCAATCTTTATCAAAAACTTGCGATTACCAATCGTAAAGAAGCGGTCACAACAGCGGAAAACCTACTTCAACTAATGGGGCAATAAATCTTGAGTTGATTTTTTATGTCACGAGAGGAGTTCGGGGTAATCAAACTCCTCCAATCAGATAAGCTAAAATCAGCAGCTCTAAACACTATTCATCCGAGGGAAAATCCGCCATTTGTTGTAATGAATATGCGGTAGTTGGATCGATATCACTGACCAGCTCTTCAACCTGTTCAATAGCCTCAATAGAAGAACTCGCTTTACGATAACTCAAGTAGATAGGCCTGTTCCAGTCATCGACACCATCCACTTTAAACAACTGCTCGCTAGCGATAAAAGGAGCAACAAGTGATGTAGGTAAGTAAGCACTTCCACCTTTCTCCAATATATAATCTAATGCGATACGTGCTGTTGACGTTCTCAGATAGGGGGCAGGAATCTTAGGATGCCGCTCTGCATGTTCTGAGGCGAATTTGGTTCCCCAATCAACATACACATACTTATCCTCAAAAACCGTCTCTACACTGTGTACATGGGTAGAGACCAAGACCAAGACGACATCAGCCACTCGTTTACAATACAACTCATCAGCCTTAATTTGATCGAAGGCAAAAGCCATATCTAACGTTCTTTCCTGCAAACTACGATTGAGAGACTCTCGACCCATGACTTCGGCAATAAAACCATAACCACTGAATGAATCGGTCACAACACTCAAACAATTTTGTAGGTACGCATCCCATACATTGGGCGTTCCCCCCATCGTTAATTGCAGCGCTTTGCCACTTTCAAGCGAGAGTTCTAACTTAGCCTGTTGAAGAGTTGCAACCATGACTTCAGCATAACTGACTAAACGTTCACCAGATGATGTCAGTTTGATATTGTTTCTATTTCGGATAAACAGTTGGGTATCAAAGTAGCTTTCTAACTGTTTGATACGAGCACTCACCGCCGCTTGAGTAATATAGAGGTTTTCAGCAGCACGCCCAAAGTGGCGAACATTCGCCAACTCTAAAAATGTCTTGAAGACTTTAACATCCATGAAAGACCTCGATTCTAACCAACATTAAGGGTTTCAACCTATTTTCTGATAAATAAACAGCATTATAACAATAATAAAAGTGTTTAATGGATACGATAAAAACGTTTTGTTTTTCTTTTGTTAAATTTACGCCTACTTTTCGAATTAGATCAACTAAGAAGGGTAACAGAGGCGACCTGATATGTCTGACACTTTATTTCGTCACGGCAAAAAACGTTTTTTTGACAATGATAAATTCCCGCGTGGCTTCGCTAAATCTGGCGATTTTACGCTGGCCGAAGAAGAAATTCTAACTCTTTATGGTGACACCATGCAGGGTTTAGAAACTGGACTCATTGAGCCTGATAATGCCGAGGAAAAACACTTCATTAAAGTACTGGAGAACCCCTCAAAAGCGAAATCAAAGCTAGAACGAGTATGGTTAAAATACGTTCAGCTCGCTCGAGGAAGAAAGCGCTTCCACACATTGAATGGTCGAAGCAAGCCTGAAGCAATTGAAGACTATTCCAGCGACAGCACTTTAGTAGAAGAAGATTAATCTGAAACAAAAAGCCCCGCCTAGGGGCTTTTTGTTATTTAGCCAGCATAGACACCTTTTTAAGGAAACTATCGCGCAAGTGTTCTTGGTCATAGTCAAGATGATAGGTATTGTGAAAGCCCACCTTAAGCTCTACACCATTTCCACGCAAATACACACTATAGCCGTCATAATCTGAAAAGGCTTCTACACCCTCGTACATTTTACCGTGCTCAGTAGGTGTACCTTTTGATATCACCGTCTCGTAGGCATGCAGTACTTTGGTCAGATCAAGTTCATTTTTCATCCAAAGATCTCCTTATTCTCTCCCGTTAAGTATGAGCGGCACTTTTTGATTTCGCCATTGCCATACCTTGAGCTAAATCAAAGCTAAGCAAAATTTCACCGCCCAAAAGGCTTGCTATTTCCGATAGATACCCACTTGCAATCGATAACTATGTCCAAAACAACGTAGCAATGAGTGTGAGCAAAATAGTACAGGCAATATTTAACACCAAGCCCACTCGCATCATTTCTGTCTGTTTGATATGACCAGATCCAAACACAATAGCATTCGGTGGCGTGGCCACTGGCAACATAAACGCACATGATGCAGCAACCGCTATCAATACTGACAATACAACCGGCGACAAACCAAACGCTTGTGCCACACTGGCAAATATCGGGATAAGCAAAGCTGCACTTGCCGTATTGCTGGCAAATTCGGTAAGAAACACCACAAAAGCGGCAATAATTGCAACAATAAAGACAAGGCCAAAATCTGAGATCAATTCACTCAATCCGTTGGCAAGAAATACGCTCGTTCCCGTTGCTTTGAGCACGTTACTCAAACATATACCACCACCAAATAGGAGCAACACCCCCCAATCAGCGGTTTTCTCGATGTCTTTCCAATGAACAACCCGAGCAAAATTTACCGCGATAATGGCCCCCAAAGCGACAAGGGTATCAAACTTAGCATATCCACCAATAAACGCGTTGATTGGCTTACTAAAAATCCATAGACACACGGTTAATGAAAAGATTCCAAGCGTCACCATTTTGCCTTTATCCCAAGTAACAGGCGCATGATTCAATTCAAACCGACCGGATAGATTAGGCTTTAACACCAAAAACAGCACCGCAATAGCAACGGGCAGAAGTACTATTGCGGTAGGCAAGCCATAGCTCATCCAGTCGGTAAAACTTAGCCCCACCTCTGCTGCTGCAATGGCGTTGGGTGGGCTACCGACAAGCGTCGCTATACCACCAATACTGGCACTGTATGCGGTACCAAGTAGAACAAAAACATAAGTTTTGTGGCCACTTTCAGAATTGACTTTACTGAGAACACCGAGAACCAGTGGTAACATCATTGCTGTTGTTGCTGTGTTACTAATCCACATGGATAGGCCCGCAGTCACACCAAAAAGCATAAAGACAGCAATACTCAACTTTCCTTTAGCAACCAGCAACACTTTGTCTGCAATAACTTTGTCTAACCCTTGGCGATGCATAGCCGCAGCAAGGGCAAAGCCACCTAAAAACAAAAAAATTATCGAGTTGGCAAAGTTATTAAGTGCGGTTTGCGTATCAAAAATGCCAAACAAAACGGCCATCACGGGAACGAGAATCGCTGTAACAGTGACATGCAAGGCTTCTGTAAGCCAAAGAATGGCAATAAAGGCGAGCATACTTAAACCCAGTACCACTTTTGGGTCGAATGGCAAGGTGAAATATAAGACTGCAAATAGGGCAATATCAGCAAGTACAATTAGACTGTTGCGATTAAACAGCCACTCGCTTGTATTGGTAGGCAAAGGGACGTTATCGTTTCGATTCATTATAATATTTCCTCATCAAGGCCTAACGGCTTCTTTGATGATCCCACAGAAATTGTGTGAAATAGTTTTTTTGTTAGAAAAACGTTAAGCTCCTCAAGACTTAACATGATGATGTCAAGCGCACAACAATCGAAACCGGAAATCGGCTATCAGAGAAAACTCAACTTCGCTCTATGTTAGTGACCAGAATTTGTCATATGGTAGGTAGAACATGTTCAAAGCCATCAGTAACACCATGGATAAAAAGGTTAACTTCATGCCTTTTACTCGCCCTTTCAAACTCTCTGCCAAAATAGCCTTAGCGTGTATCAATCGACCCATCACAAACAACATGGCAACGGCGTGAATCATCCACGGACTCGCCCCATTATACTCAACCAACATTAATAGAATGAGTGTGATCGGAACATAATCCACCGCGTTACTATGGGCGCTGCGTGCCACTTGAAGCGCACTGACCCCACCATCTGCATAAGCAACTTTCGCGCTACGACGCTGCTTAATGACCTGAAAAGCAAGCCAGATCATTAACCCAGCTAATATCGAAGCATAAAAGGCTGAAATCATGTGGTTCTCCCAAGTAAATTATCCTAAGCGAAAAAGGGTTCGTTAACACGACTCATTAACACAGCACTCAGCCTGAAGAAAACAAATCACCTCAGAAAGATTTTGATATTCTGCCACGCAATACAGTATTCGCCCTTCTCGGCGCTGAGTGATGAGATTTGCCGACGCCAAGCTCGAAATATGATGAGATAAAGTCGAACCTGGGATATCCAACTTGTCTTGGATCGAGCCTACAGACACCCCTTTCATTCCCGCTTTTACAACACACTTGTAAATAGACAACCGGGTGGGATGACCAAGCTCTTTCAACGCCTTGGCAACTTCCTCAAGTTTCATTCATCGCTCCTAAATAAAAGCATTTCCAAAACAATCGAAGTATAAACCGATTTCAATTGGCACAGCCAGATTATTCACTTACTCGATGCATTTGATTCGCTCTACTGCGCAAAGAAGGCATAAGAGCCTGTTCAGTACCTTCACTTTTGATATAGTAAGCAACAAGCAATCTAAAGGAGAAAAAACGTGAGAATTGCATTTATCGCTCTAATTGTGTTCATGGCTGGCTGCTCAAATACGTGGCAGGGAGTAAAAGACGACTCATCCAAAGTATGGGAAGATACCAAGCAAGCAATCCATGAAGCGACAGAAGAGTGATCTCTGCCCCAGCTCCTGCCCGCACCGGGATTAGCCGTAATTTTTAGAATGGTAGCGTGTTGGGCTGATTGGCTAATCGATATATGTTGGCAACATATGATGACAATGACAATGACAATGACAATGACAATGAAGTATATCGTAATCACTGGGCATAAATCGAACTACCCCAACCCAATAGAATTTCACATCGGCGATAAAGTTACCATAGGAGAGATGGATACAGAATTTGAAGGGTGGATACGAACTACAACAAGCAATGGTAATGTGGGTTGGGCTCCGATCCAATATATCGATTTCGATGTAAGCTCTGCTGTCGGTACCGCAAATCAAGACTACAGTGCTCGAGAATTAGATACTGTTGTGGGTGAGCGAGTGATATTGATATGTGAATTGAACGAATGGTGCTTGGTCAGAAACCAAGACGGGCTCGTAGGCTGGGTACCTGCCCAAACACTCGCTACTGTTTGAGAGAATGAAGGCCAAAAGCGTTATTCCCTCTGGCTTAATGAGAAGCTGCGTAAAGCACAGCGAAAATAGATAACCTCTAGGCCCTCATGCACTATGCTCGACTAAATCACCCTTCGTATCTAATTGCTGCTGACATGATAATAGAACGTCTTTAGCTAACTCATCGTCGTTTAAAGCCCTAGATACAGCCAATCCTCCAATCATCATTATTGCTGATTGTATGGCTTTTCTGTGGCTAACTGCACCGTTGCCTTGCTTTTGAATTTGCATTACAAACTTTTGAAAAATTTGAGTGTAAGTGTCTCTTATTTTTTCGTCCTGATGGGCTATGTCTGTTACCAAGTAGGCTAGTGGGCAATAGGCATGCTTTCCTTCTCTATGCTCGACACTCAGGTATTGCTCGACTTGTTCAAGTAGCTCGCCATCACCCTTACAATGAAGCAATAACTGGTTACGACTATGCTGCGCAGCTTTTAAAAGCGCGTCACAATAGAGGTCTGACTTACTAGAAAAGTACTTATAAAATACCCCTCGAGTTAAGCCTGCATCAGACATGATTTCGTCGATGCCCACTCCGTCATAACCTCTATGGGTAAATAATTTAGCAGCACTTGATAGGATTTTTTCTCGTGTATCAAGCGTATGTTGCGGCTTCCAAGGCATTGCTAATCTCATTCAAAGTGAAAGGAACGGAAGTGTCATTCTAATACAAAATATGTTCTTGAACATATTTTGTGGGAAATTAACATGATTTCATAACAAAAAACTATGGAGTTACAGTAAGTTGTCAGGTGTTTACATTATTGGTGCGCAATACAGTACTTTTGTTCGTGCCGTTGCTTTGTGTTGTGAAGAAAAAGGAATTAACTACGGTCTTGGCTTCGATTTTCCAGATCATACTCTAGAGTATAAAGGCGTCACTCATTACAGGCTACACCCTTTCGGTAAGGTCCCAATTCTAATACATGGCGAACGGACAATTTTTGAATCTACCACTATCTGCCGCTATTTGGATAGTGAATTCTCAGGCAAGAAGCTCCAACCCAGCCACCACTTCGAACGTGCCCAAGTGGACCAATGGTGTGCAGCCATCTCTACCTATATTGATAAGGCTCTGATAAGGGATTATTTACTAGAATTTAGTTTTCCAAAGGGCAGAGATGGAGACATTCGCTGGGACAAACTTGAACAGTCCAAACCTAAAGTTGAAGAAACTTTCAGCATCTTGAATCAACAATTGGGCAATAACACTTTTATATGTGGTGACCGATACAGCATAGCAGATGCTCTGCTAACACCTATTCTAGATTATTTAGAAAAACTCTCAGATGCTAAAGCGCTTTTTATTCTATACCCGAAACTTGAGAGCTACTTATTAAGGATGCGCTGTCGAAAAAGTGGCCAAAAAGTTTTAATTGCAGCAGAGATAAGTAGTTAAACATAGGGCACTATAGCGCATAAGTGGCCCTTTCCAATTTTCCCAATAGTCTTGCTTAGAATTCCAGCACTAATAGACACCCAATTTAAACTGTGCATATATACACTATTAACGTAAAATGATTGAACGTAATTGAATGTCTAGGGGCAGTTTAAGTGCTTAATGAATTAGAGTCGGGAATCAAAGAGTTGGTCGAGGGCTTCATAGCTGACGGGAAACAATGCCCTTCAACGTTCGATATTGATAGTAGAAGAGCGGGTTACCTATCTAGCACCGTTTTATCTGGTAGAAGTCCTGAAATGTTTGAAGAGTTCATTGATGAGCTTAATGGGACTGTTTTGAAGATATACAAACCAAATAGCACAACGGATTTACCCATTACTATCTATTTCCATGGCGGCTGTTTTATTAGTGGAGGATTTGAAACTCACGAGCAGCAATTGAGGCAAATAGCCAGTTTGTCGAACACTATAGTTATCTGTATCCAGTATCGTTTGGCACCCGAAGATTGTTACCCAGCAGCACATGATGATGTGTATGATGCTGTACTTGCAATAAAGGAGTTCGGTAGCAATTACGGCGGTGACACAAATATGATTGCTTTCGTTGGGGATAGTGCTGGTGGTCAGCTGGCCTTAACCACATCTTTGCGTCTAAAACAAAACAAAAACTGGCTGCCTCAAATGCAAATCTTGATTTGCCCAATGCTGGACCCCTTCGGTAAATCTATGAGTTACGTCGAAAACAGCACAGATTACATTATCACAGCAAATATGCTACTTTCGGGTTTTTCACTGTACACTGCGAATATTGAAAAAAGCTCGATTGATCAAAACTCCCAGCTAAACCCACTTGTTTGTGCAGATTTTAAGGGACTGCCACTAACCTATATTATTACGGCCGAATTTGATCCATTAAGAGATGAAGGTGAGCAATGCTATAAACAATTACTCGATGCGGGTGTAGAAGCGTATTGTGAACGTTATTTAGGTGTTATTCACGGATTTCATCAGTTATCGGGAGTCAGTGCCAGTGCTAGGCGCTGTCTTCGTAATATTTCCGAACAGATTAAGCAAACAACAAGATCGGCGAGTAATTGTGTGCCCTAAAAAAATGAAGGACACACCAGCCAAGAAAAAAATCCACTATCCTAATCACCTTGAGGTTTGTTTTGATGAACGGCCAAGTTTGATAAATGTTGTCGTCGACTTAGGCTAGAAAAAGGTGTTTTTGCTGAATATCGGCAAATTTATTTAAAGGCTGATTCAGCCATCAAACTGTGGATATTTATTTCTGAGCACGCTCTAGTGCCTATTACCAAACGCGAATAAATGAAGTTTTTCCTATTAAGAGCAATTTTAGCTATCATTGCTTGTGCTTGACTTCCTATTGCGGTGACCTGGAATTTTTCCAATTAAGTTCACACCTTGAGCCAGCAGTTTGTCTAAGTCATCGATTCGAGCTTTAATAGAGGTAAACGCTGAGTCCCAGATTGTAATATCTTTTACGTTTATATTAGTTGATATTATTAGAGTCAATGTAGGCTAGATTAAAGGTGATAAGGTGGATTTATTCATAGTACTATTTTAGCATTCGTGTTAGCTATCCATGAAATGCTAAATTAGCAAAATCAACCACTACAAAAAAGTCAACATTGAATTAGCACGACTTCCCCGATAATGTGTTGACCACATTCTTATCTTAATCAGGAAATGACAAAATGAGTGTCCCGCTTATATGCGTTAATAATCGAGCTTGGGAATCAGTATGAAAATAAACATTCTAGGCGCAGGACGTGTTGGTCAAACCATAGGAAAACTGCTTGTCGACGCCAGAGTTGTGCAAGTGGGGTCAATTTATAACAGGACCAAGTTAAGTGCTGAAAAATCTGTTTTATTTATTGGCGAAGGAACTCCAATTGCCAACTTAAGTGACATGGAGCAAGCCGACCTGTATATGATAACAACGGCGGACGGGGTTCTTAGTGAAGTTTGCGATCACATGTTGGATGTTCACAACTTTAAACAAGGTAGCGTGATTTTTCATTGCAGTGGCGTTGCACCTTCAAGCCTTTTTAAACGAGCCCAAAAGTACGGGTGCCATATAGCAAGTGTACATCCGGTCAAAAGCTTTGCCGATCCCGCTATCGCAGTATCGGATTTTGAAGGGACGTTTTGCGCTGTAGAAGGGGATAAAAAGGCGCTAGACATATTAGAAGAATGTTTTCAGAGTATTGGTGGGCAAATCTTTACAATCAACACAAATAAAAAAGCCCTTTATCATGGCGCAACAGTGATGGCATGCAATAATCTCGTTGCTCTGATAGAAGCTGCAGCCTCAATGTATATTGATTCTGGTCTTGATAGACAAACAGCGCTCAAAGTGATGGAGCCCATTGTTCGTGGCACTATTACCAATGTATTTACATTGGGAACCGTGTCCGCTTTGACAGGCCCAATAGCACGAGGGGATTCCGAAACAGTAAGGAAACACTTAGATGCTTTAACAGATGATGACGGTATGCTCATCGATGTTTACTGCTCTCTTGGAAAATGGGCATTAAACCTTTCGAAACAGCAAGGCAGTGCAGCGACAGAAGCCATTGAAGATATCAAGATGCAACTAGAGCAAAAGTTGCTTTCTCGTGATTAAAACAAAACTATATGAGCTCTTTACCTATTGGGGACAAACACAGCTTAGGTAACTTACTTTGGAGAGCTTACCCTCTCCTAAGCCCTGTAGGAAGAAACATTCACTCTAAAACAGAGGCTCCGTTACCCTTTTTAATCTCTTTTTCAACCCTATTGAAGCTTTAGACAACCAAGAATCCGAGCAATTTATTGACATGGTAGCCAATAAAGAAATGCATAATATTCGTGATTCAATAGATAACAATCTTCTGCATTACGCATTGATGATTAACTCTCCTATTTCTAGTTCAATCGCTAAAAGATTGCCAAGTTTAATTCATCAAAGAAATAAACTTGGTCAACTACCATGCCATTTTGGTGCGTTTCACAGCAATGTAGATCTAAGTAAGTTTTTACCCACCAATGACACACTGCGTGATGGCCGTGGTTTTACTCCTCTGCATATCTCAGCGGAACTAGGCCATACAAACCATATAAAATCCATGGTACCGTCTATCGAAGAAAAGAATGTATTTAACGCTTTTGCTCTTCACTGGGCACTAAAAAACGACGAAAAAAACAGCGTTAAGAGAGTCAACAAGTTACTTTTTTCAAAGGCACTACTGCAAATGGTCGACTCTGTTCAAATGAAAACAAAAAATGCCATTGGTATGACACCAAAAGATTGGATGGAATCAACGTGCTCGCCTAAAGAGATTGACTTTATAATGCTAAGATAACCAATAGGTTAACCTTGTTAGAAACGCGATCCATAAAAAAGAAATCACTTATGAATAAACACAAACAAATGCTGATCTTCAAAACAATTGTGGACTCGGGATCCATTTCTAAGGCAGCGGAGAAACTTGAGCTATCTAAGTCGGTACTCAGTAGTCACCTTAAACACCTTGAAAGTGAGCTTAATGTAGATTTACTCAAACGCACCACACGCCGGCAATCATTGACTACCGCAGGTGAACAATTCTATCAGCATTGCGTGGCACTAAACGATGTGATGTCCCGAGCGTGGGAAGATATTCATCAATTGCAGCAGGAGCCTAGAGGCAAACTATCAGTCACCGCTCCGGTTGCTTTAATGGACAACATCGTCATTCCAGCTTTAAGCTGCGCACTTTCTCAATACCCGAAGGTATCACTCAATTTAATTGCTGATGACCAGCAACTGGATTTACTTCAGCATGACATTGATATTGCCGTTCGAGTTGGAAAGTCGCCAGATAGTAATATAAAACAAAAAAGAATTGGTCGTTTTCACGATGTGCTTTGCCAGTCTATACAGTCGCACCAAGATGCCACCAAAGCTAACTACATTGCAAACCACTGGCAGCCTAAAGAAATTGTTCACTATCTTTATCACAAGGACTCTTGTGTCGCCACAGAGCTAAACTATACCGCTTACCATAGAGCAAACAGCGTAACCCAAGTAGCTCATCTTATCCAACATGGAATGGGCGTAGGGTTACTACCGGATTTTGTCCTTTCTCAATATTCGGATATAAAGCCTTGTTTCAACGATCACCACTTAACAATAAACAATGTTTACGTCTTGCACCCTTATGCCAAATCGCCTCCCGCCTCTGTTGTTTATGCCATCAATGCGATTGAGAAAAGACTGAAATCCGTGACGGAATTTTGAACATCTATTTAACCCAGATCAAGCTTCAAAATTATTTATAACCATACCTAGATCTGTGACCTACAATTGAAAAACTCGCCGACAAATTTCCAGGAGGTTACACATGATTTCGACATTTAGAGACTACGAACTAAGAGATACAAATCACTATCATGCTCATATAGAGGTTAATCCTATTGGAGTTTTAGATGTTGATATTATTGAAAAAAAGGAACATCATCAAACCGATCTTTGTGATATTAGCTTTGAGAAATTAGCCGGCAAGACTCGTGTAAAAGGGAAAGAGGCAAAGCATCAATGGCAGTTGGACCTTGATGATAAAGACGCCAATGAGCTGCATCAGCTTATCTCAGAGGCGAATGAAGAATATGAAACGCTCATGCGTGATCTTTAGCACTGATTTTACTGGTTAGGAAACTTGAATATGTTTCCTAACCGTTTACCACAAAAACTGTCTATGCCACTTTTGCTTTTAAACAACGAGCCAAGATTTTGTTGCTCAATTTCTCCAACTTAACGGAAACAAAGTAAACCAACAGCACAAACACCACCGAACCCAAAAGATCAATTGGTCTATGCATGCCAAGCCACAAACGGCTATACGCAACCCCTATAGCCCACGTACTTAGCGCCAAAGTCAGTAGATAACGTCGATTCTGAAGAAATATATTTCCAAAAAATGCCAAGCAAATTGCGGCAAATATGGTGTGGCCAGAAGGAAAGGAATAATCTCTTTCTCCTTGCCACTGATCCCTTCTCCAACGACTTACCATACCTTCCATTTCATCAATCACTTGCTGTTTTTGCAATGCGCTCAAATTATAGAAGTGAGAAGGCTGAGGAATTAACAGGTTTTGTGCCAAAATTTCAGTGTATGGTCGGGGGCTTTGGGTCATTTGTTTAAACCCCGTTTTACACAAGAACCCCACCACCAGAATTAAACCTAAATGGATCATTTTCTTCACCCATTCAGCTCGACTGGGCACAATCTTCCAAGTAAGCATCACTAAAAAAGTAAGAGAAACAACAAAACCTATTGGACCTGCAGAAAATGTTAGCGCGGTGACACTAAAGCCCGTTATTCTGGGCACAGAGCTAAGTAAATTAATATCACTAACGAACACACTCAAGAATACAATTCCGAGGAAAAATAAGACGAGAAGTGTCACACCATATTGTTTGCTAGATAGAGAATGACTCACCATTCATACTCCGCACTAAAACCTTTAGAGGCAAAATATTAATCGAAGTATTAGTTGCAATTTGCCAGATCAATGTCAAATCAGTGAAAGTTCACCCTAACATGTTAAAGCCATCACAAAGTACTGTTATATTATTCAATAACTTAAGTTCAGCACTGAATAAAAAGCATCGAGCTTTGACTTTACAATGTAAATTCCAAGCGATATCTAGACTTTCTCAATGACCTCCACGAATATCGGCATGGCCATCAAAAAAGTGATGTACAGGCCCTTTCCCTTTTCCCACATTGAGCTTACCCGAATGGGCAATCGCTTGTGATATATACTGTTTACTCAAATGAACCGCTTTATGTAAGGTATATCCTTGAGCTAAATATGATGCGATAGCAGAGGAAAGTGTACAGCCAGTGCCGTGCGTATTGTTGGTTGCGTAACGACTTGAACACAACCATTCAACACTATCACGCAAGATCAGCAAATCAGAGCTACTTGAGGAGGACTCCATATGCCCTCCTTTTAAAAGTACAGCCTTACATCCCAGTTGACGTAATGGTTCAATAATGTCTTCTACTTGAGAATCCATCGTGGGTTCACGCATTCCTGTCAACGCTGCACTTTCAGGTAAGTTAGGCGTTACTATATCGGCCAGTGGAATTAACGCTTCTTTCAACGCTGCAATAGCCGAATATTCTAAAAGTATATGACCGCTGGTCGAGACCATGACTGGGTCTAATATCAAATAGTTAGGTCGATATTGCCTAAGTTTATCCGCAACTAATTTAATGGTATTGGAATCAACTAACATACCCACTTTAACCGCGACAACATTCAGATCACTCAATACTGCATCGAGTTGACTTTCAATGTGCTTAAGTGGCACTTGGTGAATGGCCTTCACACCAAGGGTATTTTGAGAAGTAATGGCAGTAATCACCGAACACGAATAACTGCCTGTTGCTGAAATGGCTTTAATGTCTGCTTGAATTCCTGCCCCTCCACTGCTATCTGACCCCGCAATGGTAAGTACAATGGGGCAATCATAATGTGTGCGTGACATAAAAGTTCCTATCTTTAAATGGGAAGAAAACTCTTTGCCATAAGTGAAGACATCACAACAAAATGCTTATCAGTAGAGCCTAAACATGATTATTTTGCGTGATTAGAGCAAATAGTTCCCTACGCCAGTATTAACTGAATCAGGTTCTACGGGTCTCGCACTGCGATCTCAGCTTAAAAGGCTATGCCTACATAAGCTCCCCGACTATCTCGACTAATTCTAACAATAAATCATACTCACGAACACTCAAATTGCTGACAACAAAGCGCCATTTTGTTGTGCCAAGCCGCCTCGTTTACCGTCCCTTTTGTACTCAATCTAACATGCTATCCTTTATAAGTGGCGACCAGTTTTAAGAGGGTGTATCAATGGCACAAGAAAGTCTGTTATCTCGTATCAACGAACTGCCTCGCATACAAAAAGTACTGCAGGACTTGCTCAACATGGTTAATCATAAAGAAGTCGATTTCGAGCAACTGTCTCAAAAAATCTCGACCGATCAAGTGCTCAGTGCTCGGATGCTGCGCATGGCAAATTCTGCACATTTTGGTGGTAGCACCCCTGTATCTTCCGTCCATCAAGCTCTACTGCGTGTCGGCACAGGGCCAGTAAGAACCTTAGTTGTCGCCTCTGTGCTTTCAAGTGCTTTTCCCAAACTTAAAACCTTAGATCTTAATCAATATTGGGCAGACACCTTTGAGGTATCGGTGATCGCAAGTAAAATAGCAGAGCAAATCCAAATCGATCCCTATGAAGTTTTTACAACAGGTATTCTTCATAATATCGGTGAACTCATGATTCATACACTCGTGCCAGACGTTGCGATTGAAATAGCGAATAGAACACAAAATGGCGAAGACGCCATATCTGTTCAAGAAGAATTGCTCAATATCAGTGCGCCAACGTTGGGCGCAAAACTGGCAAAAACTTGGAAGTTTCCAGCACCAATGATTGATGCGATAGCAAACTTTCATGAACCAAGAGATGCAGAATTATCTCCCCAAATGGCCACAACCATTCATCTGGCTCGTTCAATCAATAGTGATTGGGACGAACTCAATAATGAAGAATCAAAAATCACCTATCTCGCCGAGCACCCAGATTCGAGATTGCTCCTTATTCCAGCTGAGTTCACCTCAACCATTGATCAATTCCGAGGAAATGGGCGTGAATTGGCAGTACAACTGAACACTGCCTAGATATCAACACACTCTAAAAGCCTGTTGTTTCAGTCATCACTGTTTTCACTGCTGCACCACCTTGTGTCCCCACTAGGGTCAAGAAAATGGTCAAGAGTTGCCCTTGCTCCGTATATAGGGAGAATTGTTCCATTTTCTTCTCACCGAGTTTTAAAAACTGCATCTTGATGTTATAGACCGAGTAACACCACCGGCCATTACAATCAACGGTAAGCGAGCCCAAGGTTTCTTTACCCGCCACAACACTGTCAGTATCAAACTTAGTGTATGGGCAAGCTTGTTCGGGTAATTCAAATAACCCAGAGTCCACGAGTAATGGGAAGCCATAGCTATTAATGAATTCGTCGAGCTTGAGGTTGGATCTATTGGCATCACAGAGATGTGGTGCGTTGTCGGCAAACATTCGTAGTCCAGAGATGTTGATACTACGATGACTGGCATGAGAGTTAACTGAGTGAGCCATAACCGCCTCCTTTGAATCTAAATGCATGAATGATCTCAATGACGCAAACGGTATGCCATAAATATATCCATCACATTTCTCCAAAAACTTATACTGTTCATACAGATAGATGTTATGGCATTATTAAAACAATCTCGCTTTCAAAATGAGTCGCAAAACAAAACAAGGTTACTAACTTGTTAACGGCTGCAAAGGGCGATAATTTAATTTTAGGCAAAACTAAGCCAATACGACAAATCTTATAACTCCTAAAACGCAATAAATTAATAAGTATCAGACTATGAAATTGGAAAACCTAGATACACCAGCTTTGTTTATTGATATAGACACTGTCGAAAAAAATTTAGCAGAAATGCAGCGAAGAATTGACCATCTTGGATTGACACTAAGGCCTCATACCAAAGCACATAAAATTCCACAACTCGCACAAAAGCAAATTGATTTTGGCGCCAAAGGGATATGTACCTCAAAACTTGGTGAAGCAGAAGTCATGCTCGAAGGGGGAATTAAAGATATCCTAATCACAACGCCTATTGCAGGCGACACAAAGATCCAACGTTTAATAGAGCTTCATACTCAGTATCCTGAAGCTCAGTTGTATCAGGTTATAGACCACCCCCAGCATGTTGATGAGATTGCTCTGCTAGCACGTCAATCAAACGTAGAGGTCAACCTGTTAATCGAAGTAGAAAGCGGTCAACAAAGATGTGGTGTAGCTGTCGGTAACAATCTAACAGCACTCATTGATAAAATCACCAACACAGCCGGAGTCCGTTACTTAGGTATACAAGCATACAGTGGCCACCTTCAACTTATCAAAGGTTTTGATGAACGGCAGAAACAAGCACGTTCGGCTGTTATTGCCTTATTTGATTATATAGACACTGAGCTTAAACCACGTAACCTGACTCCAAAAATAATCAGTGGCGGTGGTACCGGCACATACCAAGCATATAAAGGCTTGAATTACACAGAAATACAAGCTGGTTCCTATCTATTTATGGATGCTTCGTACTCCAACATCGGGGATGAAGAACATCAAGACAGAAACTTGCAATTTAGTCCCGCATTAAAAGTGCTCAGTACAGTGATCAGTCACCCAACACCAAATCGTGCGGTCATTGACGCCGGAATGAAGTCCCTTTCCATAGACCTAGGAATGCCAACGGTCGACTTTCGACAAGATATTACCTATCAATGTGGCGGTGATGAACACGGTATATTGCACCTTAGCTCTGACCAGACTCTAAAAATAGGTCAAACCATAGTCCTGACTCCAAGTCACTGCGATACCACACTCAATAACTTTGATTATTTGCATGTTGTGAAAAACGGACTGGTGGTTGATAAATGGAAGATTGCTGGTCGTGGCCGATCAGATTAAGACCTTGGCTCTATCAAAAGAAATTTTGCACAAGAAGAAGGAGCATTCCTGCTCCTTTTCCATTCATATAGTTACAACTCTATAGCGATTAACACTATGCTCCAATGACACCGCCATCCTCGCGTGTAATAGCCATAATGGTTGATCGTGGCTTAGTGTTACCACCAGCAGGGAAATGAGACGGTGCACCACCATCTCCAGGATGCTGCACACCTATAAACATCGTTTTGTAGTCTTCAGAGAAAGTTAATCCCGTGATTTCACACGCTATTGGTCCAGTTAGGAAACGACGCACTTCACCAGTAATAGGATCGCCACACAGCATCTGATTATTGCCCTGTCCAGCAAAGTCACCTTTATTGGAATAATCACCATCGGTTTGAATCCATAAACGACCAGCTTTATCAAAACCAATACCATCTGGGCTGTTAAACATATTATCCGCGTTGATATTATTACTCCCTGCATACAAATTGCCTTTGTGTACACTTGGGTTACCTGCAATAAGATAGAGATCCCATTCAAACGACTCAGCAGTATGGTCTCCGTTTGCTGGTGCCCAACGAACAATCTGACCATAATGGTTCTTTTTACGTGGATTAGGACCACCAACTGGCTGCCCTTCTTTTACACCTCGGTTCTTATTATTGGTTAGGGTACAGAAGACAAATTTCTTGTCCGGATGAACGGCAACCCACTCTGGTCTATCCATTGTTGTTGCTCCAACATGTGTTGCAGCACGGCGCGCGAACGTCACAACTTCAGCCTGATCACTAAAACCATTCGCTTTAACTAGACCATTTTTCCCATACGTAAGCTCCACCCACTGACCGTGACCCTTTAGCTCATCTTTATCAAAATCGAATTTAGCGACGTACAAGGTTCCTTCTTCGAGTAGATTTCTGTTTTGTTGATCATTGCCGACTTGATACTTATTCTTAGAAACAAATTTATACAGATGTTCCCCGCGTTCGTCATCTCCCATATAAACCACAACATGACCATCATCGTTAACAACTACCGCAGCATTCTCGTGCTTAAAACGACCTAGAGCGGTTCTTTTAACAGGTGTTGAGGTAGGATCGTGGGGATCAATCTCTACTATCCAGCCAAAGCGGTGAGGCTCGTTAGGGTGAAGAGAAATATCAAAGCGCTCATCCTTGTTATGCCATTGATATTCACTCTGCTCTGGCAATATCCCATAACGCTTGTGATCATCCGATACCTCGACAGGTTTAACACTCCCGAAATAACCGTCAAAATTCTCTTCACAAGTAAGATAAGTTCCCCATGGAGTTTGTCCATTCGCACAGTTAGCAAAGGTGCCAAGAGGCTTCATACCAGATGGATCGAGCTTGGTTTTCATTAAACTATGACCGGCTGCTGGCCCCGTTAACTTCATCTCCGTATTCGCTGTAATTCGGCGATTACGCTGACCACTCTTGTCCAATTGCCATTGGCCATTAGATTGTACGATTTCAAATACCGTTACCCCGTGCGCCGCTTGTGACTTAGCAACATCATCCGCCGTCATGGATTTGCCACCATGGTCAAAGAGGTATTCATAATTGGTATACTCATTATTGACTGCTATCACCGCTCTCTCTTGGCTGATAGGAAATAAGCTCATACCATCATTGTTGTCACCAAACTGCTGTAACTGAGCTTTCGAATTTTGCTTTCCACTTGGATCAAATTCAGGTGAATCTACAAAAAGAGGATCTCCCCAAGATACCAAAGGCGTCGCTTTATAACCTTTAGGAACAACGAGAGTATCCTCAGTTGAAGCAGGTACCGGATCAAAATTCAGTAAAGTGCTTTTCTTATTAGCAGCAAATGCTTTAGCAATAGGATTGAGTGATAAAAAAGCGCCAGCGCCCACAGCAGCAGTCCCAGTTAAAAAACGTCGGCGAGATAGCCTCGCATCGATCATTTGACTAAATTGCGACTCTTGCTCTTCGTGGTTTTTCATTGCAAATTCCTTGTGTATGTTTTTTTAGTCTTGGGAGAGGATAGACCGAAAAAATGACAACGAGGTTAAACTATTGTTTCTTTTGTAATGAATACGCATCCCTGATCTAATGAAAGTTACATTGCAGTTCCAAGAAAGTGCGTTATCTTTCACTTTCACAGCAAAAAGTTCTGAGTCGTAGTAAAAATTGCATCTCAATATGTGGCGTTCTTCAAATAGGCTCACTACAGTAAATTTGTTCATTAAGTACTTGATTTATAGATATCAGGATAAAACCAAGCTGCTACATGAGGGAATTTGATGAAAAAAATGAGAAAAGCTCAGCTTCACCGCATTCGCATCCAGTTCTGGAAAGATGTAAGCAAAAGTACATCCAAAAGTAGATAAATTTCAAACACAAAGAGCAAAGCTGGCATTGTTGCCAGCTTTTCTTTTCAAAAATAAATAAAATCTAATCGAACGACGGATCTACTTGCTCGCTGATAAAGAGAAGTCATCCAATGTCGAGGAAATTCCCTTAGCCATATCGTTCATATCTACAGCAATAAATGAGCTGTCCTTGATTTTCTTATTGGTGTTTTTCAGCAAGTTCGATAAATAACTCTGGGCCTCTCTGAGCTCGTGGATACGTCTTGACTGCTCATCAATCAATGCCGCTATTTCATGCTGCTGGCCCACCGTTAGTGAAATTGAGTTCGAAATTCGCTCGATATTTTGCGCCGTATAACTGCTGCACTGCTTACTGTTCTCAACTTCCTTTTGCAACTGAGCAACAGAGTCTACCGATACCTTAACACGCTCAGTTAATTCGTTAAGCAAATTGCTGATTTCGCCAGTTGAATGATTAGTCTTGCTCGCCAACACACGCACCTCATCCGAAACAACCGCAAACCCACGCCCTTGTTCACCCGCTCGCGCCGCTTCAATCGCCGCATTTAGAGCAAGTAAATTCGTTTGCTCAGCGATTATCTGAATCACATCGATAATACTGTAAACTTTTTCTGCAACTTGGCTAAGCTCTTGAATATTTTGAGATACTTTTTCTGATTCAGCCGAGGCCAATTCGACTGCCTTTATGTTGTTATGGATGGTTTCTAAACCGAGCTGGGCACTTTTCTGACTTTCAGCCGCAGACTCCAGTGTATTTTCCACCACTTGAGAAGCACGCTCAAATGATGCAAATAATTCATCAGATATCTTTGCAATCTCATCATATTTTCTTTTTTCATCGTCATAACTACTGTCGACTTCTTGGGCCAAGGATTCAACTCGGTTAGATAAACGCGAAATGCTGTCTGCACTCGTTTTTAGTCCTTTAACCACCGACGACAAGGCATGTCTCATAGAAAAAATATTGGTCGCCAATAACCCTAATTCACTCCTATTGGTCAGCTCTGCGGAGTGACTTTTATCTTCTAAGTCACCTTTACTAATTTCTCGAGTAATAGTCACTAACTTATTAATTGGCTCTATTAAACTTCGCCCAATCAGGTAGAGAAGAATGATCGTCAGCGATAAACTGACCAGTGATATTAGGGTAATGTCTTTCTTCAACGCACTGATATTGTTATCCGAGTGTTTATTGTAGCTGAGTACCGCCTGATTCATGGCTGCCAACGTTTTATGATTCGCCAGCATGAAGGCATCAATTTTTTCCTCGGAAGGTAATCTTGAACTTTGTAGTAACTCTAGAGCCATTGCCTTTTGTGCAAACCATAACTGCTCAACAGTATACAGCTTGTTGTTAAATTCCGTCGCAGTGCTTTTCACCAAATCAATGGGCGTCTGCATGGATAAGTCTGAAAATGTCTGACCTCCTGTTTTTAACGCTTGGAGTGATATTTCGTAGAGCTTAATTGTATTGTCGTAACTAAGCTGGGGAGCCGTCACCTTATTCTCCCTTTGCAAAGAGAGCATCACTTCACTGGCAAACTTTTTGGTTAGCATCCTCTGGCGGCCAGCCACGTTGATCACCGTCCCATCTTGCGCATTCATTTCGAGTGTTGATACCACATTGATGGCAATAATTACGACTGTCAAAACGAAAACGATGGAAATAGTCAGCAATCGATTGGTCACAGAAATATTGGACAGAATGTTTTTCATTTGAGCATTCTCTAGAAAACAAATAGACCATATGAGTCTAGTTTTATATCTGTAAAATCTCAAAAGTCACATCATTTGTTTTGGCATCAAAAGAAAATTTATACGTCCACTAGGTATTTTTATTAACCAGCAAATAATCAAAAACATTCCGAACAAACGGCGCACCAACCTTAGAGCCACCATTGCCATGCTCTATAACGACAGAAGTCACATATTCAGGGTTATTGCATGGGGCAAATCCTGTATACAGGCCATGATCGAGTAGATGATGACTTAACTCTTTCGAGTTGTAGATCTCATCTTGCTTTAATCCAAAGACCTGTGCCGTCCCTGATTTTCCTCCACTACAATATTGCGCGCCCTTGAACGATCTTCGTCCAGAACCTCTTGAGCCCTGATTCACAAGCCGCATAGCATTGAGTGATATGTTCCAATAAATATCCTTTACTTGATTCATGGCATTGGTTTTTGGGTAGTCGACAAGTTGAGCAGACTCAAGGCTTTGTCCATGATCAATAACGGCTTTAAGCAAATGGGGAGAGGTTACATTACCATGATTCACCAGTACTGATGTTGCTTTGGCCAGTTGAAGCGGCGTGGCCGTCCAATACCCTTGCCCTATACCAATAGGAACCGTATCTCCTTTGTACCAAGGCTGATGATGCCTGCGTTGCTTCCACTCTCTGGTTGGCATATTTGCCGCCGTTTCCTCAAAAACATCAATACCAGTGCGCTGACCAAATCCAAACATTCCCATCCAGTCTGATATTCTGTCTATGCCAAGATCGTATGCAATTTGGTAAAAAAACGAATCAACCGACTCTTCTATTGCCAAAGTAACATCGACATTACCATGTCCCCAACGCCTCCAATCTCTCCAAGCCTTTGAGTGAAGCCCAGAGCCAGGAATTTGCCAACGGCCATGATCATTACGTACAGTCTCAGGACTGATAACTTTTTCACTTAAGCCCGCAATAGCGATAAATGGTTTTACCGTTGAGGCAGGTGGATAGACTCCTAACGTTGCTCGGTTGAGCAGTGGGTGGCGCGGATCTTTTAATAGTTGACTGTATTCGGAGCTCGAAATCCCCCCAACAAATGGATTAGGATCATAGCTAGGGCTTGAAACCATTGCGAGAACACTGTTGTCTTTAGGATCAAGGACAACAGCACTTCCTTGCCTATCTCCCAAAAGTTGGTAGACATGTTGTTGCAATCCAATGTCAATGTTGAGGACAAGATCTTTTCCTGCAATAGGAGGAACATACTTCAAGGTGCGTATCACGCGCCCTCGGCTATTGACTTCGACTTCCTCATAACCCTGTTGTCCGTGTAAGAGTTTTTCGTAATATCGTTCTATACCAAGCTTACCAATGGTTTTGGTTGCTCGATAATTGCCAAACTCTCCCTCTTGTTTCAAATTTTCTATATCTCGATCATTAATGTGTGCTACGTATCCCACAACATGAGTTAACGCATCCCCGTAAGGATAATATCGCTTCATTTCGGCACTGATTCTAAACTCTGGGAATTCATGTTGATGGGCAGAGAATTGAGCGACTTCTATTTCACTGATATCTGACTTTATGATTTGTGGTTTATGTCCTATCGGGCGAAGTTCAAGAAGTGCCTGGCGTTGCTCCGACGATAGATTAATATAATTTGATACATGAAGCACAGAATCGCGCCAAGAGGTCACTTTAGTTGGAATAACCTCTAAAACGTAAACAGGCACATTTTGAGCGACAAGATGACCATTTCTATCATAGATCAGCCCTCGTGGCGGAGAGATAGGTAAAACTTGAATTCGGTTATCGTTTGCTCGTGTCTGATAGTAAGAAAAATTTTTGACTTCAAGTTGATATAAGTTTGCAACAAGCAGAAAACATAACCCTATCATGGTGATAAAGGCTACACCAGCTCGGCGTTTGAACAAACTAATCTCAAAGTCGTAGTTACGCAGGCGGTTTATACATCGATTTAGCTTCATAGAATCTTATAAAAATACAGCTGCCAAAAGCAGGGCAAAAAATGAAAGGGAGAGGCTGTTTTAATTGGCGATACTCTAACAAACTCGGCGACAAGTTTGTATTGATAGTGTCAACTGTTGCTAGCCAAAGATTCATCAAGTTGTATATTCGAGATCTCGTGAACACTATTTTTTTTGCGTTAATTTTATGATGTAGGCGTCAGGGACAACAGAAGGAAATGGCAATGCAATATCAACATATAATGGTTGCGTTAGAGCTATCAAATGACAGCAACTTGCTGATAGAAAGGGCAATATTCATGGCTAAGCAGCATAACGCTGATATCTCATTTATTCACATTGACGGCTCTCATGGGGAGATTTATCCAGACCTTGTCGATATTCACTCTGATATTAGTGTTAGGCCAGTCAGTGATCTTGCGATGAAAAAATTAAGGTCATTTGAAGCGAATGTCGACTTTCCAATCCGGCATTTTCTCGTTGGGACCGGTAACTTAGCCAATAAACTTTCTGAAACGATAGAAAAGTATCATGTGGATTTATTGCTGTGTGGACACCATCAGGATTTTTGGAGCAAAATTATTTCTTACTCCCGGCAGCTCATCAATCGCTCGCCAGTCGACATCTTGGTCGTACCAATTTCAGGAGAAAACAGTTAAAGATGACGGTCATCGAGATATGACTCTCACCGCTTTGATTCCATGTCAAAGCGGTTGTTATGTGATTTGGTGATTAATCTTGCTCTAACGCTTCTTCGTCCATGGCTGAAGCACATTTAATCTCATACTGATTAAAGCTGAACGTACTGGTTCCATGGACACGTTTTGTAATAACCTTTTCTTCCCCATACTGCACGGTAACATGGGTGTATACCTTATTTTTAACCTCTATGGTATTTTCTTCTAACGCCTCTTCAAGCTCAATTTCTAGCCGATCTCTCGCCATCTTAGCTTTTTCTAATTTTTCATTAGACTCTTGCTTTAGTTTAGCAATGTCAGCTTCTTCCTCTTCAGTACGCTCTGCTTTGGGTCTTTTCTTGAACTCAAGCTCTTTTCTCACGACTTTCATCGTCGCTTCTTGGGCCGCTGTATATTCTTCTTTATACTTTTGTTGTCGTTCTTTGAAGTTCGCATAACGAGCAAAGGCGTTTACATAAGTTGCAGTATCCCCTTCTACACCTAAATTGACACAAACAATCTTCCCGCCTACTTTCGCACTGCCACCACTCAATGTGCCTTGTTTGCCAGCGTCATCGGAAACGGTAAGGTTCTTGCCACATCTCAACTCGTTGCTCATACAGTGTATGGCGAGATTAATGTCTTCTGCGGCTTGAAGCTCTGAAAACTGAGCATAGTTAGCGGTGATCGAACCACCCGACTTAACCTTACAGCTTTTCTCCTCACCTTCAGAAACGTTGTGCCCTATGATGCCTTTTGCAACTTCAATATCTCCCTGTGCCTGTATGTCTGCCGATTCAATAAAACCACCCACTGTGAGATTTCCTGTCGTACGAACGACCATGTCTGATTCAATATTTCCAGTAACAATCAAGTTGCCTTTAAACTTTATGTGCCCCGTCGCAACACCTATTGATGGAAGACAAAGGGCATCTTCCACTTCTACAGAACGCTCTTTTATAATCGGCATACCAGAAACCTGTGCGATTAACAAATTTGGGTCATCAGGAGAGATTTCCGAGCCTTTTGCAACTTTGAGGGTGGCATCATTGCCAGGTTTAGGTGGAATAGGCTTGCCTTGAACAGTCACCCCAGGCACTCCCTTAGTTGCCGGGATGCGTTTCATCAAACCAGCACCAGCTTCAATCGTTACGGTTTCACCAAGGTTTAACATATCGACTTTGCCGCTTTCATCTTCTTTCGGCGCGAGAACTTGTTTAGTAACGTCTTTGACTAGAGGAATAAACTTGGCGTCTTGCCCTTGAACTGGATTTTTGCCCTTTGCTACAGGCTGTGTAAAGGTTTCACCGGGTTTGAGTTGATGACTCATAACGAGCACTTTCTTTAACGCAAGCTTATTTATTCCCTTGATAACATGGGCCCGAGCAAGCGCATGAACAATTTGGGGCCCCTTAAGGGGAGCACCACGATAAGCTCCCGTCACAACCATACTTGCTAGCATATCTTGTTCAGATAATACGACTTCAACCTCAGCATCCCTAACTTCGGCAATAGAGAATCCGATCAGCGCTTCACTTTTCCCTTCATTTGCACAATTTACAAAACGAGTGACTTCGTCTGTTAGTATACAAAAGTCGGTGGCGCCAATTTCTTTCAACGCTTCTTCAACACCCTTATAGTCAAGCTTCCCCTCAGGATTCATATCCTGTGGTAACTTGGCTATAACATGTTTATTATCATCAGATAAGCTGACTAACTCGTTCCACATTTACAGCCTGCTTGCGTTTGCCCCTTTAAGTTTAGTTTATATAATCCTATTGGAATACAATATTTAATTTATAGCAAAGTAGGGGCTAGGTCACTTCTCTGCTACTTTTACACTGTAAATATCATTAGTCAGAACTAGGAAAATGGTGCTTAGAATCCAAACAATAGACCGCTGTCACACATTTACCTTGCTTTGAATACTCCAAAGAATCACATAATTCGGAAGCAAGTATTATACCACGGCCATGTGTCAATGATTTATCGGTTCCTGCTTTCAACTTAACGTGATCGAAACCTTCACCATTATGTTCAAGAACCATAATTACCTTTTTATTCTCAGGCTGATAATCAATGGACAAAGAGACCCAATATTTATCAGGCAACTCTTGAAGCTTTTGCTCGCGGAGCTGATAAAAAGTAAAAAAGCCATCTGGTTCTTCTTTGATTCGTGAGTCCATACTAAGCAACCCATGCTCAATAGCATTGGCAAACAATTCAGACAATACAGAACAAACTAAATCAAGATGTGGCCCCGACATCACACCACTTATAAACTGCCGAACTTCATTCATGACAGTGACTGACTTTAGTACCGAAGCTGGAAATTGTATTGTGGACTGAGATCGCGTCTGACTCAGATAGAAATAATTTTGTTTGACATTTCCATCATCGATATTTGAAATAGGAAACGTCATCGACAATATGGATAAGTCATCACCCACATTTCGGTTGGAAAAATTTTTCACTGATTCAAAAACGGTCGGAATTATTGCACGTCCAGAAGTCAGCGCTTCTTCAAGACGCAGCTGACCATATTGCTCCCCTATACCATTTTCAGCTTCAACCACACCATCGGTGTAGCACACTATCTTTTGATCCGGCTCCAGCTTATAGTGTACAAGGTCTGTTTCAAACTCATGTTCTTTTAACACACCAAGAGGCATATGGGTTGACACTAATTTCCGCACAATAGTGCCATCTTTATCTAACAAATAGCCGTCAGGTAATCCACCTCCCCACCACGAGACCTCGAAGCCATTCGCTCTTATCTCAAACACGCTTGCAGCTAACATCATTCCCATAGGCAAAAACCTAACTAAAACGTCATTGAGTTCGCGAACGATTTCTCCAAGTGACAAACCTTTGGCTGCCATAGAAAAGAAAGCGCGTGTTGCCGGTATAGCAGAAATAGCAGCGGGAAGCCCATGACCCGTGGCATCCGCTATCATGACATAAACGCCCCCATGAGGACGATTAGCAACCACTATCATATCACCGTTAAAGACTGTCGATGGCGTCGATTTGTATTCGATACCATAGATGTTGCTTAGCTGAGAACTCATTTCATCCATCAAATTAGAAAAAATCGATTCGGCAATCGCATAGTCATAACGGACCTGCTCATGAAAACGACTCAGCTCATCTCTTTGTTCTCTCACTTGGTTGTGTATCTTTACAATACGATAGTGGGCCTGAACCTTAGCTAACAATACGCTGCGCTCTACTGGTTTAGGAATGAAGTCGTCACCAAGCGCCATACATTTCTCAAATGAGTCATGATCGTCTAAGACCGTAAGAAAAATGATCGGCATATGTGTGCCTGGAAATGCCTCTCGAATTTCTTTAGCGGTACTAAATCCATCTTTCACTGGCATTACAACATCAAGAAGAATCACATCAGGCAAGAGTGGCATTTGCCGCATAGCACTAACCACTCCCTCACCATTTTCAAAAGTGGTTACTTTTTCTGTAATGCCACTTAACATAAACCGACACAACTCTCTGTTCGTCGCGTGGTCGTCGACTATCATGACATGCATACGACTCTCCTTGATGTTTACTCGATGGCAAATTTTTTATCAAAACGAGAAATGGAAAGTATTTTTCGAACCTGAGGGAGAGTGTTGGTAATTCGGATCATGCCATCATCTTGCTCAAGGTAATTATGCATATTTAATAGCATTCCCAAGCCCGCACTATCTATATAATCCACTTTGCGCAAATCGATCGTAAACCGATAGTCCTTTTTATCGGAATAACAACGACGAAAATCCTGAACAAGACTAAAACCAAATGCTCCTTCTATTACGATAGTGACATGTTTGGCGCCCATATCGATTTCTGACTCAACTGACATAGTATCTCCTTATTAAGCCGACAAGGCTTATATGCTTTTTCTTATCCACTTAAAACGCTAAAAAAATTCGACTTCACCCTCATCTATACTCGCTTGTGAAGCGGCAGGTGCACTTCTGTGTTCAATATTAGTCCAAATATCACCAATAGCCTGATTAAAGCCATGCCCATCGACCTTACCACTGGCATAGTCACCAAAGAGTCTCTTCATCTGATCTAAGAACTCGGTACTGGCTTTCGCGTATTGACCTTGCTGTATAATAATGTCAGTGAACTGCAGTGCTCGAATACCATCACCAACCTTGCTGTGTAGTTCCACACCAATCGATTTAATTTTCTGGACTTCTTGTTCAACCATAGCGTTGGTCTTTTGCACTCCAAGCAACATATCATCCACTTTTTCTTTTGACTCTATCGCATCCGTCATATCGATCGAAGCCATTTCACCAACCGTCTTGTTCGCCTCTTTAACCGTATCTTGTGCAATGTTGATTTCTTTTTCGATCTGACTGTTTAACTCTTCCGCTTTAACCGAAAGGTTTCTCACCTCTTGAGCAACAACGGCAAAGCCTCGTCCTGCATCACCTGCGCGCGCCGCTTCTATCGCTGCATTAAGAGCAAGCAAATTCGTTTGTTCAGAAAGCCCTCGAACTTGCGCAAGCAGCTTAAATACTGTGTTCAGCTTATCCGACATATCGTGAATACTGTGTACTGCTGAAATACTTTTCTCCGATACTGTGATGAGTGTATCGACAAACTGACGGATGATGGCTTCGGTTTTAGGTAAAACTTGCGTGATATCATAAGCATCATCTTTATTTCCTAATGTCTTAACCACAAGTGATTCAGCAATATGATTTTGATTCTCCGCCATACTTTGCAGCTCAAAAAAGCTATTATTTAAAGTCTCAACCGACTCAGATACAACACTGTTTTGTAGAGTCAGCGGCTCATTCAATTGCTGTGATATGCGGCCGATCAATTCACTGATGTCCTTCGCCGCAGACTGCACATCTTTAATAGGTTTCAAGCTAGGCTCAGATTTAGGCTCTTCGAGAGGTTTTCTAGGAATAACAAACCAAGGAACAGCCGCCGCAAGAATCATCATGGCAACATTGGCTAGCGAAGAAGACAGAACCATGCCTATTGACAGCAGCAATAGCTGAATAGCGATTGCAACACCGTAGCGATGTTTCGTAACCATTATTATTTTGTTCATAACTTCCCCCTAACCCTCACTCGAACAGCTCATGAATGACCATCTAGGCAATCACATATCTGTTGTGGAATTTGCTTAAGACTTTTTACTTCCTGCACTGCATTCATTTCAACTGCTACACGAGGCATTCCCCAAACCACTGAAGATGCCTGATCTTGTGCTATTGTTTTTGCTCCTTGCTGTCTCATTTTGAGCATTCCCTTTGCTCCGTCTTGCCCCATTCCTGTGAGTATGACACCAATAGCATTCGGCCCAACGGTCTCTGCCACAGCATCAAACATCACGTCAACTGAAGGTTTGTGTCGATTAACACTTGGTCTATCATCAAGCTGGCAATATAGATGATGTCCTTGCTTAACAACGACAAGGTGCTTGTCTCCAGGTGCAACGTAAGCACACCCATTGACGAGAGGAGCTTTATTCACTGACAACTCCTTGACCTCGATAGCACAATTTTCATTCAATCTTTGGGCAAAAGAAGCGCTAAACATGGCACTAATGTGCTGGGTAATTACTATTGGAGGAAGACCTGCAGGCAAAGCCGAAAGAACTTGTCTAACCGCTTCTGTACCGCCAGTTGACGCCCCAATTGCAATAATTTCGACGGACGTTTTGCCTTTGCAGACGATAGCTTGAGACGATGACGCATGACCTGATTCTTGGCATACATTCGCTCCCGCTGCCATTTTTATTTTATCGTTAACAAGGTCTTTGTAATCGACCATTTCAGCCGTATTTTGGACAGCGGGTTTAGGGAAATAGTCCACCGCTCCAAGTTCCAAAGCGGTAAGTGTTGGTTCTGCGCCATGCTGAGTCAACGTAGAAATCATCACCACGGGGGTCGGTCGCAACCGCATCAAATTTTTAAGAAATTGGACACCATTCATCTTCGGCATCTCAATATCTAATGTGATCACATCCGGATTGTATTGCTTGATGAGGTCACGGGCCTGATAAGGGTCCTCTGCAGATGCCACCACTTCAAGCATGGGATCTGAATTGATCAATTGTTCAAGTAAGGCCCTAAAAACCGGTGAATCATCGACAATCAATACTTTGATCTTTTTCATTCAAACATCTCCACTTCATCATCGTGTGAGCTGAGAGTTTCTCTGCCTAACTGACTTGCATACTTGTCTTCTTGCTGCTGAAGGTGGTGAACTTCTGTATATGGCACTCTCTTTAGCCAAGCCTTTCCTGAAATAGGATTAAATATAATTCTTCGGGGCTCCATGCCTCCCAAATCCTGAGCTACTACATTGAGCTGTTCGCGCTCAGCATAATCCAGAATGAAAGCAACATTTTTTTCGCCAATCATCGAATGTCTACCCATCATTTGTGCGCCACCAAACAGTTTGACTTTTAACTCTGAGCGACGAGCACCATGAGAAACTAGAGCATTTATGAGCATTTCCATAGCATGGCTACCATAACGAGAAGGCGTAGAAATAAGTTCAGCTGGCCGCCAAGCATTGATCTCAGAGTAACTGCAAAATGGGAGCAAAAAATGATTCATACCACCAATACTCGCAAACTCATCCCAAATGCATACCGCAACACAAGAACCAAGCCCCGTGGCAATTAATTCATCCTCTTGCTGCGTCCAATAAAGCCCTCCCGGAAATACTTTTACCATATGCATTTCCCTTTGAGGGTGATAGAAGCGGTTAAAATGTCGCTCATCATTAACGAGCTTTACATCCTTTAGCCCATTCATAATCCTTCCTATTGCTTGAGATAAATGGTTTTCCCAAGATGCCTAAAGAGGTCGCTACAAGACCCGACGCTTTCCGAGTGACCTAAGAACAAGATTCCGTGAGGCTTAAGTTGTTGGTAAAATCTACTGATCAATTTTTCTTGAGTTTGCTTATCGAAGTAAATCATCACATTTCGGCATGAGATAAGATCAAAAGGCTCCTTCCATTTCCACTCGTCCAACAAATTAAGTTGCTGAAAATTTATATAGTTTTGTAAACCTTTCGCGACTTTTATTTTTCCCTGCTGAGCACCTTTCCCTTTAAAAAAACACGGCTGCAAGTACTTCACAGGAATAGAGGCAATCGCCTCATCGCTGTAGATACCCTGCTTAGCATGAGAAAGGACCTTAGTATCCAAATCCGTTGCATGTATCTGGACCTGAAACAGGTCAAATGCTTTTTTGACAAAGAGCGAAGAAGCAAAGCTATAGGGTTCTTCTCCTGTTGAACAACCCGCAGACCACACATTAATATTTTTCAGTCCTTGCTTTTCCCATTCTTTGAACATGACATTTTCAAGAAATTCAAAGTGATGATATTCACGAAAAAACTGGGTTTTGTTCGTCGTCAAACTATTTATGAAGCCAACACGCTCTTCACTATCTTGTTCAATAAGCTGTTTGTAATCCGTAAAACGATTTAAGCCTAGCCGTCTCAGTTGACGGCTAATTCGTCCATAAACCATAGTGCGTTTACGATCTGAGAAATAGATGCCCGCGTGCTTGTGCATAAACCATTGAATGAATCTAAAATCCTGGTCGGTTAGCTCAAACTCTCTGTCAGACACAGCCTCATCATCACGGCTTAGAACTCTTCCCATTCGTCCCCTTCCTCACTGGCCTTAAAGCCGGAGTTCGCTACTTTTGGAGCTCGAATTTCTCTTACATTGCTTTTAGATTTTGTTGGTCTTTTGGCTTCAAAAGTTGCCACATTGTCATCAGATGCAAAGAAATTCATTAGATGAAGCAACTGCTTACCTTCATCTTTCAGTGACTGGCTAGCTGCCGAGGTTTGTTCAACCAAGGAAGCATTTTGCTGAGTCATCTCGTCCATAGTAGAAATAGCACGATTTATTTCGTCAATTCCTGTCGATTGCTCCAAGCTGGAAGACGCAATCTGAGCGATTAGCTCAGTCACTTTTTCCACCGCTTCTACTATTTCATTGAGCGTTTCACCAGATTCATCAACCAGTCTAGACCCCTCATCGACCTTCTCTACACTGTCATTGATCAAGCCTTTAATTTCTTTGGCTGCTGCAGCGCTTCGCTGTGCGAGATTACGAACTTCACCCGCTACGACAGCAAAACCTCTACCTTGCTCTCCAGCACGAGCAGCCTCAACCGCAGCATTAAGTGCTAGTAAGTTAGTCTGAAAGGCAATTTCATCGATAACACCAATGATATCGGCAATCTTCTTACTGGCATTATTTATTTCAGACATAGCCGACACAGCCTGCCCAACGACATCTCCACCTTTGCTGGCTTTTTTAGCCGCATCTTCCGCTAATGTATTGGCACCTTTCGCATTGTCTGCATTTTGCCTAACCGTAGCAGTCATCTGCTCCATACTGGCAGCCGTCTCTTCTAAATTGGAAGCTTGTGCCTCTACACGTTGGCTTAAGTCGTTGTTACCTTCCGCAATTTCGGTAGAAGCAGTCGCGACTCGAGCAGAAGAGTGAGTAATTTTTTCCACCATATTGCGAAGATTAATAATCGAGGTGTTGACCGCATCTGACAACCGACCAAACTCACCCTTGTTTTCTGGCATGTTTGTATTTAAATCACCATCAGCAACTCGGCTCATCACATCAATACATTGGCCTATAGGTGCAACCATAGTATCAAGCAGATTGTTGATTCCATCCCCTAACTCTTTCATAAAACCACTGTATACAGAGGTATTAATGCGCTCATTCAATTCACCAGAAATAGCACGTTGAATCAAGGACTCCACCTGCCTTTGACCATCTTGCTGTTCAGTAATATCTTCCCACTGGAGTGCAGGCCCAATATAGTTACCTCTCGTGTCATGCATGGCTATACAGGTTAAATTGAATTCCAATCCCCCAACCGCAATGTTTGAGGAAAAAGGTAAACGATCTGGATTATTGATAATGTTTCTTTGGTGACTTGGATTTTTATGAAACACATCGATATTTTTGCCAACCAAATTACTAGCATCGAAACCGGGTAGCACTTTCTGCAACTCGCTTTCTCTCGACTTCAATAAACTAGCTAACGACGGATTGATGTATTGAATTATGCCCTCTTTATCTGCCATCATGAGGTTAGTTGTCATCCCTTTTACGGCCGATGCTAATCGCCCCACCTCTTGATCTCTGGCCCGTTTTTCTGTCACATCTTCCCACTCAAGGGTATTGCCGATGTAGTTACCTTTTGAGTCCATCACTGCGGCAACATTCAGCTCAATTTTTATGTCAGCAATATCAATATCGGTTTTATAAGGCAGATTATTTGGTGTTGATAGGAGCTGTCTTTGATGCGCTGGATTTTTATGAAACTCGTCAATGCATCGTCCCATTAACCACTCTTCAGAGGCGGAAAAGCCAGACCAAACCGTTCTAAGGGTTGCTTCATGCTTACCAAATAACTCAATGGTCGATTGGTTGACGTAAGTAATTTTGAAATCACGATCAATCATTACCATTGCAGTTTGAGCTTGATCCACCGCTGCACGTAAACGCGCTATATCATCACGTTGCTTAAGTGCATCCGTCACATCAGACCATTCCAAGGTATTACCAATGTAATTTCCGTTTGTATCTATTATTGCGCCAACATTTAGCTCTATCTGGACATCTTTTACGGTAATGTTGGTGGTGTAAGGCAAATTAGATGGCGTTGACAATAATTGACGCTGATGGGCGGGGTTCGCATGAAAGCCATCAATACAATAGCCCATCAAAAACTCTTCATCAGCGCGAAAGTTTGGCCAAATCGATTGAAACAAGGCTTCGTGAGTTTTGAGTAAATCTATCGACTTTTGGTTCACATACGTGATGTTAAAGTCTCGATCGATCATCATTAATGCTGTTTGAGCCGCATTAAGAGCTGAATACAGTTGCTCTTTTGATGGCCCTCTTTCTTCAGGTTCATATGCTTCCATTAAACTGTCTGATGCGGCTGTTTCAAACTGATCCACCACATTCGATTTGGCTGTGCGATTCCAAAATGCCATGAGTCACCTCTCACTGATTGTTTCCTATAACTTATCAAGCCAAACTCTGTTCTTGCTGTTCAAATTCGGCCAACTCTGCCACATCGAACAGAGCCTCAAGTTTTATTAAAATCAAATGACCATTCTCAACCGAGGCAATTCCTCGGATATAGCTATGGTCAACCGAATGCGACACACGTGGCGCAGGTTTTATTTGTTCATCTGTCAGTGGGTATACCTCAGAAACCCCATCAACAATAATGCCTAATGGGTGCATCTGAGCATCATTGAGTACAATCACAACGGTCGTTGCACCAATTTCTGCTGGAGGCAAACCAAAGCGAGCACGTAAGTCAACGATAGGAACGTACTCACCCCTAATTTCCAATACACCCAGCATATAAGAAGGGGAATTAGGAACTTCTCTAACAGCCCCCCATCCTCTCACTTCTCGAACATCAAGGATGGGCACACCATACTCATCTTCACCTAACACAAAGCTGAGAAATTCCTGCGGCATGATCATGATTCTCTCTCCAACACGCGTTCAATGTTAAGTAACTCTTCCGTATTCAATAGAGACATCACTTGGTCACCGACATTCAGTAACCCTTGGAGGTAGGGGGTCACAACAGACTCACCAACACTGGGGTATAACTCATTTTGTCCTTGACTAACAACGTCACTGACCGCATCCACAACTAGTCCCATAAGTCTCTCACTATCATCGGATGCGTAACGAAGCACGATAACGACTGTGCTTGGTAGATACTCACACTGTCCCACTCCAAAACGACTGCGAAGATCAACCACAGGCACTATCATCCCGCGCAAATTAATTACACCCTTGACGAAGTTGGGGGAGCGGGGAATTGGCGTAGGCCTTTCCCAAACTCGGATCTCTTCAACATCTTTGATCTCAACACCATACAGTTCACTATCTAGCTTGAAGCTAAGGAAATCCGCACTTTCAGAAACTCCCTCTTGGTTGGTGTTCTCAAGGCGCATATGCTCTTGAACCGGAGAAGATTGTCTCTGTGCTAAATCATCAATAACCAATTCAGTTTCCATTTAATCGCCCTCTACGCCGCAAGGCCTTTGTGCGGTGAATCAGAAGCACGCTTAAGAAAATGCGTTATCAATCCCTGAACATCTAAGATAAGCGAAACAGAGCCATCGCCTAAAATAGTTGCTCCCGATATACCTGACACTTTGTTGTAGTTAGACTCTAAGCTTTTAATAACCACCTGTTGTTGGTCCAGAAGTTCATCAATGAGCAAACCCACTCGGTTACCTGCCGCTTCAACAAAACAAAGTATTCTTTCATCCAAGGAGCCACTTTTCCCCATTTCTAGCTCTTCTTGAAGACGCAATATAGGGATGTTTTCCTCACGCAACCGATATAGCTCTACTCCACCAGAAGCCAACTTTATGCATCTTGTATCTATCTGAATGGACTCAACAATAGTCAAAAGCGGAATGATGTATACTTCCCCACCAACTTTGACTAACTGACCATCGAGAATAGCCAAAGTTAATGGCAAGCTAATGGTGAAACTGCTACCGATACCAAGCTCTGATTCAACTTCAATATGCCCCCCAAGTTCTTCAATATTTCGCTTAACGACGTCCATTCCAACACCTCGGCCCGAAATATCAGAGACCTCTTCAGCCGTTGAAAAACCCGGAGCAAAGATCAAGTTCATAATTTGTTGATCAGTCATGTCTTCACGACGAACGTCTGCTGCTAACACTCCTTTCTCAACCGCTTTACTCCACAGCTTGTCGCAATTAAGCCCAGCACCATCATCTTTGATTTCAATAACAATAGAGCCTCCTTGATGGAAAGCGTTGAGTTTCAGAACTCCTTGAGGAGATTTACCTCGCTCTACGCGAGTATCTGGCTGCTCAATTCCATGATCGATGCCATTTCTTACTAGGTGAACCAAAGGATCAACGATGCGCTCTAGCACCGTCTTATCTAATTCCGTCTGTTCACCTTGAATTTGCAAATCTACCTGTTTACCAAGCCTGCTTGATAAGTCACGTACCAGCCTAGGAAATCGACTGAAGGCAAAACTCATAGGTAACATACGGATATTTAATACATTTTCTTGTAGATCTTTGCTATTTTGTAACAGCTGGGCTAATCCAACTTTGAGCTTTTCCAATTTGTCGATAGTAAAATCATTGCCAATTTCTGTAAGCATGGATTGGGTAATAACCAGCTCCCCAACTAAATTGATTAAACCATCGACCTTGTCAATATCGACGCGAATGGAGCTAACACTGGAATCTGACTTAGCCGCTTTCTGAACTTTGGTATCAGGCTTTACTGGAATAAGCGAAGAGTTCTCAATGTCGTGCTTGTCGGATGCCGTAGTTACTGACTCATGTTCTTTAAGCTGGTCTTTTTGTTCTCTAGGAGAGACTCGTTCGATATAAAGATCACATTCGTCTTCTACCCATTCAAAAATCTCACGTATATCTTCTTCAGTGACGTCACTGGGCAAATATGCTTGCCATTTCAAGTAACAAAGCTCTGCTTCAACGCCGTCAAGCTCAGGTAGGTTTTCAAGATTGGCAGTGATGACGCACGACTCATGGAGATCTTTTAGCTCTCTCAATATTCTTAACGGGTCATTACCACTAAAAAACATTTCTGAGTGGGGTTCAAACCTCACTAACCAATCAGTTGAACACGCATTGTCATCAGACTGAATATCGACTGATTTGTCTGAATCAGCCGGAAGAGCGTTGTGATGTGCAGTGGTATCTTCTTGCAAAAGAGAGTTAAGTTGCACACTGACCTGATTTTTGAGTTCAGTATCAACTTCACTGCCCTGCTCATGCCCTTCAAGCATGGCATGAATACAGTCACCACTTTTAAGTAGTAGATCGACGCTTTCGGCAGTGAGCTCTCGTTGGTGGTTGCGAACTAAATCCAGATAGGCTTCAACCGAATGGGTGAATTCGCTGATATCCAGAAGATTAAAGGTAGCAGCTCCCCCTTTAATTGAATGAGCCGCTCGAAATATAGTATTAATGGACTCCTCTTCGACACAATTTACGTCTAAATTGAGGAGTACCTCTTCCAACACCCCAAGATTTTCACGACATTCCTCGTAAAACATCTTGCGCAATTGTTCCATGTCTAAAGCCATAAGCCTACCCTTTGCCCAATGACGTTGTTTGGAGCAGTATTATCAAATAACGCGCTTTAGAGTTTTTAATAGCGTTTCTGGATTAAATGGCTTGACTAACCACCCCGTTGCTCCAGCTGTTTTTCCCTGTAGTTTTTTCTCTGTACTCGTCTCTGTTGTTAACATTAAAATTGGGGTAAATTTGTACTGTGGTTGGTCTCTCAATGCTTTAACTAACTCAAAACCTCCCATTATCGGCATGTTGACATCTGAAATAACAACATCAAACTTATGGCGAGCAACTTTTGAGAGTGCGTCTTGGCCATCATTTGCGGTTTCCACATCATATCCGGCATCCCGTAATGTGTGGCTAACCATTTGACGAATGGACACAGAGTCATCTACTGCAAGAATCTTAGTCATATTGCTTACTCCCCAACTGACGTAGTTCGCTCAAAGACATCACACAACCCTAACGTTTGAATTCCATCCGTCAGTGTCTCAGTCGGCTTGAGCAAATATATATCTCGATGATTTTCTTTTGCGGAAATAAAAAGACAAGACAGCAGTTGTAATCCAGCCGCGTCAACCCTCACAACCTTTTCGGCGTTCAGTTCGATCGAGCCAGAGCCAGCAAGCCATTCTTGATAAAGAGTCGTTGTATCTAGAACTGTTGATATGTCTAGAGACTCAGGAAGTAAACAATTCATGTTTCAACCTTTATATTTTATATTTCCTAGCCATTAAAGAAAGCTTTACGCTTCATTTTGAGTGTAGAAAGTAATCTGTGTTTCGCCAACCAAGCTCACACAAAATAAGCAACGGATTTCATTTGATATGATAGGAAAATAATTATAAAGACTGTATTTTCAAGATGTTATATGGTTCAAATTTCTTTGTAAAAAACCATATTTTTTTAATGGTAAATGCACTTTTATAGATGAGTGATTATATGGGAATTTACAGTGTAAACATGAAAGCATACAATAAAGGGACAATTTACACTGTAAAAACTCACTGTTCAGCAGCTTTAAGTAAACGCCTTATATCCGTTCTAATTTGGTGCTCAAGTTGTTTTCGACCGTGAATTGAAAATTCTTTGCTACACTCATGCCAGTTTTTTTGCTGCAATACTTTACGTAGAAGCAAATCAGATGCTTTTTTGGCAATGGAAGTATCTGACAAAATCCAATGGGCCAAAAATGGGGCAACGCTTTCAAAACTACTTCCCCCTAAACTATAGTAGCGAATCATAGCTTGATATTCTTTGTAACCGTCGGAAGCATTATCTATCACAAGTAAACTACGAATAATGTCTACTTCAATGTCTGAGTAGAGTGTACTTAGCATATAGTGTAGATATTGGTAATTACACTTAACTGCACATTTTAGCCAATCAACATCCCCTTTCACCATGATAACTGAATAGCAGCCACTCACATGATCTTTCTGGGTGCCAATTCTAACAGGATAAAAGCCGACTTTGGCCCAAAATTGAATTAACTCTTTGGTTGCGCCAAAGCTGGTAGATACATAGTCACCAACAAAAGTTTGCATAAACTGAGATATCATTTCCGTCCCAATGCCTAATCTCTGGGCATCAGGATGTGTTGCTATACGCATGATTCGCGTACTATGTTGATGTGCTGCTTGAGATATCCCAAAATGATTTGCCAGAGTGACTGGCACCAAATGACCTTTCGGCCTTCGCTTACCTTGTTGAATTGCATCAATCAAACCGTTGTCTAATCCCCCTTCATCTATTGTCATCATGCAGCCAACACATGAACCATTGGATAAGGCTAAGTACAGCTGTATCGAAGCTTGCTCTAACAGTAACATAAGGTCACTCGGGGTAGTCTGATAATGCGCATTAACCAAAAGGCCAAAGCATTCCCGCAGTATCGAAGGCTGATGCACCAAATCCTGCTTATTGACTTTTTCCAACTTAATTTCTGTTCCCTTTGAAAACTGTAACGAATCAAGTTCTGTATTTAATAGAAAAGCGTCAAATAGCCAGTTTTCCAATGGATCGTTTTCGGCCCAACGAATGGGTTGCTTAAGATGGAAAAATGACGTTCCTGGCCGGTTCTTCTCCAACCATTTTTGAAACTTCATTGTGAAGCCTCTGCCACACCCCTCATATCCATGAATGGTGGTCGAAAACACACATCGATGATAGTGAGCTACCATTTTCTTCAACATAGGAACTGGAATGGCAGACGCTTCATCGACAAGCAGTAGATCACAGTCAGGTTGGCTTTTCAGTAGTTCGTCTGGGGCAATAAACTCTAACGATGATTGTGAGTCGTAAACCTGACCTTTTTTAGCATTAGCACCACAAAGATTCTTATGCGCAAATTCAAAAACAGCGGCGACTGTCGCTAAACTAGGTGCGGTAACCAGAATCCTCATCTGTCGCTGTTTCATCAGCTGAGCCGCTGCAATACCTAATGCACTACTTTTTCCCCTACCTCTATCGGCTGTCATGACAAATGGACGCTTGCGATGCCCTGTTGATACTTTATGAATTTTTTCAACCGCAATGGTTTGATCAGAGAAGGGAGTTGGTGACAATAAGCGAGCATCTTCTACTTTGGGTAGAGGCTTAAACTGGTCGATATTAATCAAATGACTGAAAACCGCGTTCAGCCAATATTGCCCTAATAAAGCCACATGGTTGAATGACGGTACGATGAGAACTAGGCCACCTCCTCGTATCCCCCCCATTGCGGCACAAAACGAATTAGCATCAAAACCATCAGAGAGATAGCAAACCAGTAGTGCACACTCCTGTCCTAACAACGTTTTTCCATTTTTGTAAGAAATATAGCGCGTGTGGAGATCCTTACATTCCCCCCCTAACTGAACAATATCAGAACAAGAATAGAAACTTTTGACTAAATCAATAGTGCTATTGGTCCAATCAGAATCCCCATTCAAAACTAAACCATATCTATGGTTGGACTGGTGCGCGCATCTAATAAGGTGAGAGAAGTAATCAAACATGGCAAAATAATCCGCAGAGAATAAAAGAATTATAACAACTAGGATGATGAATTAAGAGTACTAAAAAGCCGCGATCCGCGGCCTTAAAGAAAATACATAAATAAAACGGTCAAAGAACGAAATAGCAAAGCACTTTATTCGTGCATTTTGTTAGAGACAAAGTTGAGAATCTCCTGCATCAATTGGTCGTCCACTTTTTTAAGATTTAATGCCAAATCAGTGCCTTTGCGGCTATAGCTTACTCTGCCTTTAATAAAGTCTACTTTACGATTACCTGAACTTTGTTTAGGGGCAAGCTCCTCAATCCACTGCTCAATAGTTTCAGAAACTTCTTTGGTAATTCGGGCCACTCCTTGAGCTTTACTTCGTTGCCATACATGTCCTTCAGAAGACATGCATCTGTTAAGCAACTGACCTTGATTGAATTCGCTCAATTCATTGAACTGCTTGTGTAATTTCACTATGGTCGGACGACCAAGATCTGAAACATTAGGGTAGGCTTGCAGCAAGGACAAAGGCAAATCAGCGGCCTTTAGCGCTCCACTAACTAACGCTTCACTGCACTGAAACATTTTTGCCAGCGCTTTTTGATCCTCCGCTTCTCCATTCTTGAGCTTAGCGCGCATTTCTTTACCTTTCTCATACAGAGACAAAGGTTTATGAGCATTGGCAACATCGGATAGGAACTTCGCATGTTCGCTATTAATATCTTCCGCTACATAAATAAGAAAGTCTTTGTTGGCTAAAATACAAGACATACGACGACGGCTACCATCTAGTACTTCTATTCTGCCATCAGAGCCTTTACGGCCCACAGCTGGGTATTGTTGCCCTCTCTCTTTGAGTGTGCTTAATATGTCAGACAGAGCATGTTCGTTTAGAAATGCTTGCTCCCTTGCATTCTCCGCAAACACTGTAGTTTCATCAGCAACCTTATCAGCTGGTATTCTCATCAGCTCAAAGGTGACAACATCTTCACCCGCGACCGCCAATTCTATAACCTGAACTTGGTCCTTGGCGGCCTTCTGGGCTTCTTGGCTACTCGCAACATGGCGCTTATTCGCTTTCCCAAATAGCCGTGCATTTAGATCTGAAGTTTTGATTGCCATTATTTACTTATCCCTGATTAAGTGATGACCAGTTACTATGGAGGACGCGTTCAAGCTCCAACGCACTTTTTTGGATCGCGTCTTGCGCTGTGGCGAGTGTCTTTTTCCCCCCCTCAAAATCACCTGTTGTTAAGTCAAACACAGTACTATATGTATCTGCACAGGTTTCAAATGCTCGACTTCGGGGTATCGTCGCCATTGTAACTTGATCACCAAGTAGATAATTCATTTCTGTCAGCACAGCAACTTGCTTTTTGTTGTCGTCTTCAAACATTGTTGGCATTAAACGAACAAATTCAAGTCCTTGCCAATCTTGAGGAAACATCTCATAGACCGTTGGCAAATGCTGGAAGAAGTTTACCGTCGATGCCCAATCAAGGCGTTTAGCCGCGCAAGGGATAAGCAATGCATTGGATGCATACATAGCATTCCACACCAAAGGGTCGACATGAGGTCCAGTGTCTATCATGATGATATCGAAGTCATCGGAAATTTGGTCGATCAATTTCTCTTTCAATAGCTTCACAATATCAAGAGATTGGTTTTGAGATAAATTCTGCCATGCTTCAGCATTAAACATCGCATCTTCGGGAAACGCTGACACTGTCTTTAAATTTGGGTATTGAGTTGGCAGTAAAACGTTCTTATGAAGAAACTCTTTATCAACGTTCACACCTTGCGGAACATTATCTAACATCACATCGACAGCAGAATAAATATTATCGTGATCGGTCAGGCTAATTTGAGGATTGAGAAACAGACGTAAAGAACCCTGAGGATCTAAATCAATCAGACAAATACGATAGCGTTTATCCAGATTCAAAGCCAGGCAAGCAGCAAGGTGTACCGCCGTCATTGACTTTCCAGTACCACCTTTCTGGTTTTGTACATTTATAACCCAAGGCTTGTTGTCAGTAGCATTCTTCCTTTGATGAAACTTGGGCACTCCAGCAGCGTCCATAAGCATATGAGCTTCCTGGAGTGAGATAGAATAATGATTCGCATTATTTTTTGTAAACTGATGGCCAGCAGCCTCAAGTTTACTTATCGCTTCATCTAACTTTCTACGAGTAAGCCCCGAACGAGTTTCCATTAAAGCTTTTGACATGGGAGGAAAATGGTCGTCACTACGTTCCTCTAAAACAATTTCTATGCGGTCAGCCTGAACCTGAGCAGTTTGCTCTGCGAGTTGAACAAGATTTTCAATTGTTTTATCTCTCTTCATTATCACAATCCGTTTTAAGTCACTGATATCAATTGTACAGCAACACAAAACAAAAACAACAAAAAGCTGAACGGACATTTATGAATTAAAATCACATTAATATCATGTTTTCTAGCTACAATAACAGATTAAAAGGAAAACCTGTCAGAAAATTGAAAAAATACAACATGTATTTACCTTACAATGGGGCAGATTTAAAATGTCACGCTGTCACTTATTTACAATGTAAATAGAATCAATAATAACTCGGAACGATTGATACTTAACCATACTTTACGGTCAGTGTAATTTTGACTTACGACAACGAAAATAGTGGACTCCTTTCATAACGACTAACAAGCAATTTCCTTATTTCCCCGATATGTGGCAACCTAAAGTCGGAACTATGATCAAGAACAACATGTTGATCATGCTTTCGGGAATAAAACGCCTGGTAGGAACAATGATCAAGCTTAGTTATCTAATAGCTTGCAAATCACCTCTACCATTCCTTCACTGATCAGACATCGGATCAATGATCAAGTAATTTAGCCTTACGGAAGCATGAGTAAAACGTACCAGATTACGGCCGAACGTAGATTAACTCTGACATTTAGCAAACAGGTACAAATACACCCATGATTCAAACGACAAAAGACACGACAAAACAAAAATCAGCAACTATCTTGATCATGCTTTCGTAAAAAAAGATAATAAACCGCAGAATGTACAGCGAGTTGTTATTGTAAATTCGGTGTTTATTGTTCCCAATATGTGGCTGTTCGAAAGTTCTTTTATTGTACCCTTGATCATTGTTTCGAAAAAATTGCTCTACAAAAAACCAAAAACGACAAACACTTACAATTTCATGATTCGCGGCTGTGGACAATATGTGAATATATGATGATCATACTTTCAGTGTCATACTGATCATAGATACGTTCCCATTGTGATCATCGTTTCACAAAAGATTGATCATGTTTCTATCATTCAATGATCATTGTTTCGTTGTACTCTTGATCATACTTTCATGCCATCTTATTTTTTAATGTTATAAAACAAGATGTTATTGAAAAAAACACACCCAGATCAATAGATCAATTAATCAAATAAGATCACTTTAATCATTAGGATCAGTTTGGAATATTTTTCAACAAAGTGAATTCTATTTTTTTAACTTGCCAGCTAAGTGTGGAATGAAAGCTGAACCCAAATGAGTGATGTTTTCATCTCCAACTAGATACAGGCAACAATCTGAAGTATTGATCAATTTTTTTCTTTATTTATGAAGTGACTTTCCCTATCCTTTCGGAATAATATTGAAATTACGGTCTACGTTATATGGATGTCTTACCATGGCCTCACAAGATAAAATCCTAATTAAAGCGCCTAGAAGTCACAAAGATGGGCACATGTTTGAAGTGTCAGAAGCTGCTGTGAGTTGGATTGAACAATATCAGCATTTTAAGGGTGTAACGAAAAGTATAATTGAACTGCTCAATCTCATTTCACTGCAAGGTTTTACAAGTAAAGATGGACTGGTTTCAACAACAGAGTTGATTGATGCAACTGACGGACAACTGACTCGAGCAGCAATTCAACAACGATTACGTGCTGCGGTAAATATAGGTTTATTTCAACAAGTTCCTGTCAGGTTTGAACACGGATTAGCAGGCAAAACCATGTTGCACCGTTTTGTAAACCCAAATAAGTTGATCTCCGTTTTGGGTGCAACAAGTCTGATGACAGAATCCGTTAAACAAAGTGAGAAACAAAAGCGTTCAAAAGCTTTAGCACAAACTCATGTAAACAAGAGATTACTTAATGAGCATGGATTAAACAATCCACCAGCGATGAAGGATGAAGCCGATCAATTTGTTGTTTCGCCAACAAATTGGGCTGGGATTATTGATCAGGCTCTAGCTCCACCTCGCACTCGAAAACAATACCAAAAAAGTTTAGTTTCGATTTCTGGTACCAAAGCGGTTATAGAAACACGCTCATCGAAAAATATTATGACCGTGGATGATCTTATGACCTTGTTCGCTTTGTTCACCCTAACAGTTCAATACCATGAGCACCATCAACACGATTATCATATTGACGCTAGACATGCGCCAAACAAAACCCCGTTATATATCACAGATATTTTGTCACTAAGAGGGAAGAAAGACAGTGGTCCTGCGAGAGATTCGATAAGAGATAGTATTGATAGAATCGAGTTTACAGACTTTCAACTGCACGAATTGACAGGCAGATGGCTTAGCGAAAATATGCCTGAAGGATTCAAAAGTGATCGTTTTCGTTTTTTAGCACGCACAATTACAGCATCAGAGGAAGCACCAACGGAAGGCGAAGATGGTGAGATTCGTATCAAACCCAACCTGTATATTTTGGTTTGGGAGCCTTCTTTTTATGAAGAATTGCTAACGCGAGATTACTTTTTTCTATTCCCTCCGGAAATACTTAGACAGCATACACTTGTTTTCCAACTGTATAGCTATTTTCGCAGCCGTATGTCTCGTCGCCACACGGATGTAATGCTGTTGAGCACCTTGAACCAGAAATTGGCACGCAATATAGAGTGGCGTCGTTTTTCAATGGATCTTATTCGCGAGCTGAGAAAGCTATCGGAAGATCAGTCTAAAGGCGATGAGATCTTTGAAGTCAATCTTTGGGGTTATCACTTAACTATTTCTCCAGTTAATCAAAGTAGTAAGAATCAAGATTATCAGGTGGACATAAAATGCGATGCTGACGAGGTATTGCGTTATGCCCGAGCCCGAATGACAAATGCTGGCAAACGTAACATGGCTCCAACGCTTCCGAACCCATTACGAAATGAAATGGTGACTAAGCAGCAGCTTGATGAAATGTCTCAGATTATCGATGGAGAGTTTGAACCGATACAGAGAAAAGAACGTTCACCAAAAGGAAAACTTGGACGTCGAGTTAAGGTGAAAAAACACTTGGTCGAGATAAATGCTGATGAGATAACCATTACCTTGTCTAAATATACCTCGTCAGAGGCTCTAGAACGCTCTGTAACCGCTTTAGCTGCAATGACTGGCCATTCACACAGTTCTATTCTTGAAGAGTGTAAAGAGCTTATGGAGAAGCTTGATTTTTTAAGGGTAGGGGAAGACGTTATTCCATATGAAACCCTAAGTAAACTTATCGAGCTCTATAACAGTCAAAATGAGACTAAACATCTTTCTATCGAGCGCCTCATTGCAGGACTGGCAGTGAGAAGAAAAGTGTGTAAACAGGTTTATCAAGGGCATTTAGATGAGAGCGTTTTCCGTGCTTTGGACGAAGTCTCGGTTTGAACGGAATGATTTTGGGAATGTGGTTGTAGTGTCTATGAATGCTAGAATCAGTTTTTGCAGACGTTTCATTTTTTTAACCAAGTAAAAGGTCAGCAGAAAATATCAGACATACATACTACATTCTGCTGACAGTGAACTGACATTTATGCTGTGTTGGTTAGATATTATCTATCACGAATAGACAACCTTTTGTCCTTTCTAATAAATGAGGGATCTGGATTATCCCTTGTAGATTGGCTCATATTGTTACATTCATTCTGAATATTTTTGCGAGTTCTTAGAACTCGCTTTTTTTTTGCCTCGTCGATTTTTTCAGAAGCATGATCAAGGTTCTCACTTGATCATGCTTTCATAATATGCCTAAAGCGGATTAACTTTGTTTGCAATATCACCAAAAGTGACAGAGCCCCGTCCAACTTCAACAAATCCGTCTTGGGGCATGTAGGAAATACCAAGTGCTGCTCGTGAGTTTACATTGCGAGCAGCTTGCTCTCCTCTCCATTTTTTTATCATCCTTGCCCGAGCTCCAGCTCCTGCCGCTGGTTTAGCAAGCCCTCCAGCACTCAAGTCTGTACCTGGAATATCTGGAGATGGTATTCCTCCAACTCTCACTGCTAAGTTTGTTGTACCATTAATTGTGGCTTTTGCTGAATCCCCTATAGGGTTCAATATTCTATTATTCGGTCTGGGGGCGTTTGTCCACCCAGCATAGATTGCACCGCTATCGACGTCATTGGTAACTCTTTGTGTCGCGTTACTATTTAGGTGATCCAAAATACTACTGCGGCTATTGCCTGAAATTATGATGTCTTTGGAGCCAATAGGAGTATCCGAGAAGATATAATCTCCTCGACTACTCCTCACTGCTGGAACTGGTTGATTGTGCTGACGTATGCCTCCCAAACTCCCTTGCTCTACGACTGATGCCCTAGATCTTTCGGTTATTATTCCCCCTTCCTGATGTATATTCGCTTGCGGACGTGATAGAGGTGTATCTAATTCATATCGGTTGCTTGAATATCGGAGTAGGGGATTAGAACTAGTGCCTTGGCCACCTGCTTTCCTTACCGGAATCATAATGATGTCATCGTACTTTATCGGCATATAGTTGGGCCATTTCTCCTGCAAGCATTGGAAATAGTCATTGAAGAACTCTGTTAGCTTGTCTGAATCTATGCCCTTGTTGCCGCTAGATACTTTAAGTAAATACTCACCACTGTTTGGCTCAAAAAAACGCAGACCTCTTTTTTTGTCCAATAAAAAACTGACGCTGTGACCCGCTTCTGAGCCAGTGAGAGTAAAGTTGAGAGAAAAGCCAACCGGAAGGTCACCTTGCGCGGCTCTTCGGGAAATCCCCCCCACTAAACTGTTAACACATCTTTGTTGATCAGTGATATTCGGCTTCGATGGATTTTTGGGAACTATTGATATCGGTGGATCATACTCTAGCTTGATTGAATCTAACGTATCCTGAGGATCATAAAGGTTATTTTTGCGTTCAGCTTGTTGTAGTTGAGAGGCTTTTTCGAACAATTTTTTTGCCCGCTTACTTTCTTGAACGGGTTTGTGTTTAAGGGCGGGAAATTCCGTTCGACCAAAAATTTTTTTAGCCAGCTTTTCTTTTATCCACAATGCCGAAATTTGCTGGCAAGCACCTCTATTGGGGATGTTTGAACCTTTTGATATCAACTCGTCACGCAAATCTCTTTGAATAAAATGACTTTTCAAGGTGTGCTTTTGTTCGAGTGTTTTAAATGAAGGATCTCTGCTGGGAGCTAAATCGAGCTCATATCGAGTACTACTTGCGTATCGAGCACGGCTAGGATCTGAGTAGAGGTTAGACTCTCTCATGCGTTTTGGTGCGCTGCTGAGTGAAGGGAGCGGTACTACGAGGAACTCGAACAACTCTCGAGTGGTATTTTTCACCACTGGCATGGCGAGCTTCAACATATCTCTAGAGACAGCACGTTTAAAAGCGTTGCCTTTCAGCCCGTTTTTGATATGAAGCTTTACTGAAGATCTAAATGCCGCTTTGCCTGCTGTGGCGAGCTTTGCGACAGGAATGCCAATACATACGGCGGTAATGATAAGATCAAATACGTCAAAGAGGATACCATCTATTTCAGAGGAAAGATCAAACTCATAACTTGGATCGTTTGCTAGAGAGTTGAATAAATCGAAGAAAGGCACGAATGAGGGAAGCTTCTCCCACCACTCGGCGTCCTTGAGAAATGCTTTATAAATATTAGCGTTATATAGCATGACTTCGCGTGCTTCATCTTCAACACAGTCATATAGAGTATCGTACGAGGTGACAATGTCGTTGATGGGAATCCCCGGAATCGCATTGAGTGTAAGGGCGGTAACGAGGTTGAGATTGACTAAAACGCTTTCATTCTTGACTTCCCATGCTTCATTATCAAATGCGCAGTTTCTGAACATGACATGGTTGTCATCAGAGTCCGTTTTTGGTGTTGGTAGGACGGTGTCCGAGTTGTAACCAAGGTGAGACAGCAAGGCTCTCGCGCTGTCTTTGGTTTCGCTGATCCAATTGACAGATTGATTTCCTGCGTTGATTAACTCATTGACGAGTTGAGTTATTTCATTGTCTTGTGTCAGGTCTACGTAGGCAATAGCAGCATCATGCATGAGTGTTGAGACGATCATAACCTGATCTGTGTTTAACTTGATTAGGGTCATTCGCCCAGAAATCGTATGATACTTCTTGAACAGGTTTTTAATTGTGGCAAAAACATTGGAAATGGCTTCTCCCGTTTTTTCTACTACGACTTTTCCCCTAAAAAAAACGCCGAACAGGACTAAGAGTGGATCGTCACTCTGAACGAGAAAATTAGAGATTGCGACCGCTTTTTTGTCATCACTATCCAAAGTCGCAAACCGCTGCCACATTTGTTCTATTTCATCGTATTTATAAAATGGCCTGATGAGCTCAAAACGACCAAGGACTTCGACCTTCTCTTGAGTGTCTATGGGGTTGATGGAAGATTGTGCAAAGGTAGAAGATGCAAAGGTTTGTGAGTCTTTGAGCAGAAGGGCATCAGGGAGCGTGTCGTTTTTGTAATCGGAGAACTGTTGGTAGTATTCATGCTGATCGGCACATTCGCTCCATTTTTTCAGCTGGGTAAAGTGAAAGTTTGGTAATGCTGGGAGTGAATCACGTTGACCTGTGGTGTAGATGTTAAAAATCCATTTCAAGTTGTCGGTGATAATTTTACTATTATCATCAAGAAAGAGGGTAATGTTACCTGTACTGGCATGCTTGGGGAAAACACTCTTTAGCATATCGCGTGTATGTATCGAATAGTAGCTAACTAAACGGCTACTATCATCGCTGAATCGACAAAGTACTTTCGAAGGGAGGCTTTCTCCGTTGCGTTCGAGATAATCCTTTATTACCTGAGGGTGCTGCCACTCGGTAATATGGTGCATTCTCGCGGCATATAACATGAAGTGTGAGGAGCAGAGTATTCGGTATTCATTTTCAAACCTATTTTGGTCTTTGACTCTGCCCAATGCGAAGGTTTCCCATAACCCATCTTTGATCAAACCGGCATGTTCAATTGCTTTTTGTAAGGTGTCACTTATTTCGTCATCGTGATTCGTTATATTGAGTCGGTCTGCGAACTCCAAATCGAGAAGGTGCGCTTTTAGACGAACTGATCGTTGTTGATCTGGCGTTAACTCATCACCAAAATGAACATAATTCTCGCTCGCAGTAATATCAGGAAGAAGTGGGTGGCCTTGGTAATTTGAAGATTGAGGTAATTCACTATATTTAGGCTTAGATACCAGTCTAAACTCTTCCGGTTCCCCAAGAAGAAGCGCTTTTTTTATATTTGCCGAAGGATGACTTGGGGCCTTAATATAGTTAATGGCTTGGTTGCAAAGCTGTCGATTAAGCCTATTAATTTTTAGACTGTTTTTTATCCTTGCGGAGGAGCTATGCTCATTCAAAACAGCTTTAAGTTGTTTTCTTTGATCTGATAAAGCAGTGATACTTGTTTCCAGCAGAGTGAGCTTCTCTTGGTTGGGAGTGTTGCTCTTTAGAAGTTGTGAAATAGCGGTAATAGTTAGAGATAATTCCCAATAGAGTCGCAGAGGGCCTTTTGCTGGTTCAAATATAGTCAGTGCGGGACGAATTGATAATGGGCCAGAGTCTACCTGTAAATTTTCAGAGTTTCTTGCAAGTAACCCCTGTAAACTTTCTATTTCAATTATTTGGTTCGTCAGATTTGTTTCTGCCTGTGGTGAAATCATGCACTTTCTCTCCCGTAGAGTTTTGGACAATAAATCTACGGAAGGCTAACACTATTGATGGATTGGTAAATAGTAGGTTTGCACGGTTACTTAGTCTAATAAACGCAATCGTAAGATTGTTAGCACCAGCTATACAAATTGAGTTATTCACCTGATAAATAATTTAGAGTTTTTCTTGGCTTATTAGTGCTTTATTGAGTTAGTAAGACAGGGTATAAGTGACAGGTTAAATGCTTCTATCCGCTCTTTATTTTTAACTTTACTAATCGAATTAGCATTAATCGATTTCAAAATATTAGCTTAATCACATTATCAGTCTAAAATTGTTAACAAGGGCAGTATGGTTTTGCTATACGTTAGCTGTCAATGCATGGTTTGTTCGGAGGTTACAATGTCCATTAATTCTATTGACCATGATGAAATGACTGAGATCACTGATAAGTGGGATATTCAGGATGAAGTTGAATCGCAAAGACAAACAAAAACTGTCAAATCCGCGGAAGCTCGCCGTCGTATCGAAGCCTTGAAGGAGATCCGAGAAAGCGGTTTGACGCTCGAAGAAGCCAAAGAACTTGGGATTTGGCACTAGTTTCTATTCCACACACAGTCAACAGAAGGGTAGCATGCTGGCTACCCTTTATTTTTTCCGGGATTTACCACACACTGAATCGCATATGATATGATGGCTACTTATTGTTAAAATAACTTTGTGGTCAAATGTCGATAAACCTATCCACACTCCCAACAAAAGAAAAAAACAAAATCGAGCTTGATAAACAAGCATCATTTCTGGTTTGGAAACTTAGGGAAGCAAAAGCAAGTCCCGATGAAGTCACTCACAATGCCGACAAGATTCACGATCCAGATGAAAGACAGGTTTTTCTCGACTCAGTTGCTAAATATAAGCGAGTAATGGGGCTGGCTTGAATCTCCAGTGCAACCAATCGAGAAATTGAAATGGTTTTGTTTTTTGCTAAAATCCTTCGCGTTAAATTGACTTAGAGAGAACATCCCGATGGGAAGAAGTTTTGAAGTGCGCAAAGCCTCAATGGCTAAAACTCAAGGCGCAAAAATTAAAGTTTATTCCAAATACGGTAAAGAAATTTACATGTGTGCCAAGAATGGCGGTTCAGATCCAGATATGAACCTTTCATTAAAACACCTGATAGCGAAAGCGAAAAAAGATCAGGTTCCTGCGCATGTGATAGATAAAGCAATTGATAAAGCCTGTGGCGGTGGTGGTGAAGACTACCAACCTGCACGTTATGAAGGCTTCGCACCAGGAGGCGCTAGCGTTATCGTTGATTGTTTGACTGATAACGGCAACCGTACTTTCCAAGATGTTCGTCAGTGCTTTGTTAAAACCGGTGCCAAAATCGGCTCACCAGGCACAACGGCTCATATGTTCGATCATCAAGCTGTATTCCAATTTAAGGGTGATGATGAAGAGGCGGTGTTAGAAGCACTTATGATGGCGGATGTGGATGTAACGGACATTGAACTGGAAGAGGGAGTAATTACAGTATTTGCTCCTCATACTGAATTCTTTAAAGCCAAAACAGCCCTCAACGCAGAATATCCAGACTTAACTTTGGATGTTGAAGAGATCACTTTTGTTCCTCAGAATCATACGCCTGTTTCCGGTGAAGATGCAGAGAAATTCCAAAAGTTTTTAGACCTTTTGGATGATTGTGATGATGTTCAGCAGGTTTATCATAACGCTGAGCTTTAAGTCCCAAAGATTAAAACTGAGTGCTGTGCACTCGGTTTTTTTTGCTCACTTAAGCTCGACTTTATCCACGGCAGGTTTATGTTGCCTGATCGCCAATATGATTTGTGGTAGCAAAGACATGGCAATCATTCCTGACATCAGGCCGTATTGCATGTATGTGAATGATTCACCAAGCAATATCATTCCTGATACAATTCCAGCGACTGGGTTGGCAATGCCACCGAATGTGAAATCAACCACAGTCATGCGTTGAAGTAACCAAACATACATACCATAACCAAGAGCGGTATTTAAGCCGATCACCCAGATAAGACCCAGTCCATTTTGTGCAGAGAAATGACTGATTGCGTCAGTATATTGATCCGGTGAGAAATTCGCATCAATCACTGCGGCAATTGATAGCATGAAACCACCGAAAATCATTTGCCAAGTTAAAACCGTCCACCAATGTATTCTGTTACCTAGTGATTTAGTCAAAGCACTGCCAATAACGATACACATAATGGCGCAAAACATAGCGCTTAGTCCAATAGGATCGAGCGCTATCTGACTTGGTGAAAATAACAACCAAGCAAGAATAATTAAGGCTGCCCCAGACAGAGCCTGAATAAAATTTGGGCGATGTTTATGTACCAGCCAATGGAAAAACATCGCAAACACTGGTACAGATACCATACCTACGCCGGCAATCGCAGATGGTAGCCTCAATGCCATAACAAAGATCAAGCCAAAGAAAGCTGCGATATTAATCAGTCCAAGTTTAATAAGACTTGATAATTCTCTCCGTTTAGGTAGCGATGGCTTAATCATCAAAAGAAGCAACCCTGCTGGCAGTGCTCTTAAAGCTCCAAGCAAAAGAGGGGGCCAATCTGTCAAAGTAAACTGAGTGACAGCATAGGTTGTTCCCCAGAAAAAAGCTGGAATCATGGCTAATAGTATATTCATGCTAATTTATCTTTATGTTAAGATACTTTTCCAGAAATGTACGCTGTATGTGTACTCTTGTAAAGTATCTTAACATTAAGATATTTGGTAAACACGGTTAGGAGTGGCTTATGGATGCTATTGATCAGCTGATAGCGCAATGGGCGAGAGAAAAGCCTGCATTAGATACTGAACCAATGGCGATAATGGGAAGGCTTCTAAGGGTTGCCAAACATATAGAGACTCAAGTTGCTCAGCTTCATAAAAGTTATGATCTTACGCTGGGTGAGTTTGATGTATTGGCAACGCTAAGGCGCAGTGGTGAGCCATTTCTGCTCACTCCCTCTGAACTTATCGACTCTATGCTGCTGACTTCTGGGGCGATGACTAATCGTCTAGATAAGCTTAGTTCTAAAGGATTGATTTCAAGGCTTCACAACCAATCTGATCGTCGTAGCCTTCCCGTTCAGCTGACAGAACAAGGAGTTACCTTGATAGACGAGGTGATAGAAAAGCATGTTCAGGTACAACATAGCTTGTTTCAGAGCATGAGCCACGATCAGAAACAGCAGCTCAATCAACACTTGAAATATTTGATGTTTGAGTTTGAGGAAAATCCATGTTTGACGAAATAGGGCCATATTTTATTGGGATTTTGCTTTTCAAACGAAACTTTTTAGCTGTTTACACTGTAAATGTTCAGAGAGGTAAATTATGCAACCCACGATAGAGACACCACAGCTCATTTTAAGGCCTTTTCGTGTATCAGATAGCGAGAGAGTTGCTTTACTGGCGGGCCAAAAAACCATTTCGGACATGACAGCAAATATCCCTTATCCTTACACCGAAAAAATGGCCACTGAGTGGATAGAGACTCATTCAGTGAAATTTGAGCATAAGAGTGCTGTTGTTTTTGCTATTACCCTCAAAGGAAGTGATAGCATTATTGGTGCAGTAAGTTTTCCTTCCCTAAAGGATGGGGTTGCTATTTTGGGATACTGGTTAGGGAGTGATTACTGGGGACGGGGAATTGCATTAGAAGCGGCACAAGCTCTGATTGGCTACGCAAAGCGTGAGCTCAAGGTTTCTGAAGTTGAAGTCCAGCATCTTGTTGAGAATCAACAATCCCGTTCTGTGATTAAAAAGATTGGCATACAGTTCAAAGAAAATCGCTCAATCACGGTAAGAGGAGAAAAGCGGGAGGTATGCGTCTACCGTAGCTTTATATAGCTTGACGGGTAGGATTGTTATAAATAAGTCTTCTTTACTTTTTCATTTCCAGTTTTCTAGGTTTAGTAATGTCCATCACTGACACGTAAGTTTAGGCACAATTTTATACACGTCTAAACTTTGCCCAGTTTTCAATTTATATAATTTTTAATGCTATCAATAGCATATAATAGTGATTTAAATCTCTTCTACTATCTTATTTGCTAATTGATAAATCACTTACTACTTTTTTATTAACTGCCGAAAATCATGAGGGGTCAGTTTTGAAAAGGTTAAAGGTAGTATTTATTGTCCAAGTTATTGTGGCGCTGACATTAGTGCTGCTCGTTTCTGCATTCATTAAATACCAGAATTTTAAGCAGGATTTGCATCGAGAGTTAGCAATCAATGTTCACAACACCAGCCAGCGCATGTCGATCAGCTTACCAAAGGCAGTGTGGGATTTTGACTTGGATACTGCCAAAGTTGCCATGTCCGCTGAGTTAGACCTTCCAGAGATTGCTGCTATCAAACTCATTGATGCACAAGGCACAGAACTACTGTTTTTGACTAAAGAGGGCGAAGGGGAAGAGAGGCAGCTCGTTGATGTGGCAGATAAAGAAGCTTACCCTGAGGAGCTGAGTCAAACGACAGAACTCACCTTTGTTGATTATGGTGAAGAAAACAGTGTGGGTAAAGTCGTTGTATACTTTGATACACACGCCATGGACGCCAAGCTTTCAGACTCTCTTCGCACTAGCATTATAGAGCTCGTGGTGCTGGATCTCATTTTATCTATCGTCATTATTTTAGCCCTAACTTTCACCGTGCTTAGGCCGATCGCTCAGCTTACTAATGTCATATCAGATCTATCGTCTGGTGATGGTGATTTAACCAATAAATTAGCGCCAGCGAAATACAAAGAGTTCGATGCTATTACCAAGGGAATAAACAGCTTTACCGAATCACTGAGAGTTATTGTTCAAGAAGTCAATGAATCGTCGGAGGTGCTCGGTAGAAAAGCGCTGGCCAATGGGGAAATAGCGCGCTCAAACGCCGATAGCCTAGATTCTCAGAAACACCAGCTCACCACAGTCGCTGCGGCAGCAACGGAGTTGAACCAATCTGTGGCTATTGTCGCAGATACTGCTTCCGAAACTGCCAATCAGGCACAATCTGCAACTGAGCTTGCGTCAAGTGTTAATGATGCAATTGAAAACTCTGCCGCTGACATCATTAACATGCGTGAGGAGATGAATCACGTCAATGCTGAGATGCATATCCTAATAGAGGAAGGTGAGAAGATAACGACCGTGCTCAATGTGATCAATGACATTTCAGAACAAACTAACCTGCTTGCTCTCAACGCTGCGATTGAGGCGGCTCGTGCGGGAGAGCAAGGCAGGGGTTTTGCTGTGGTCGCCGACGAGGTGCGTAATCTTGCGGTGAAAACCAGTGAGTCTACAGAGCAGATTCAGAAAAATATTGCAGCATTAGGGTCAGCAACCAAATCAGTTGAAGATGAACTTACACGTATCGCGACTCTTTTAGAAGACACCGCAGCACGAGTGAGTGAGTCTCAAGCTTCAGTTGGGGAAGTGCAAAGCCTGATTACCGTTATTTCAGATCGTAGTGGTCAAATCTCTCAAGCAACCGATGAGCAAAGGATGGCAGTAGAGGAAATCAGTCGAGCGATTGTTGAAGCTTCTGAAGCAACCAATGAAGTATCTTCTGGTGCCGATCAAAATGCAAAAACGACAGAGGAAGTTTTGAGTTTGAGCCAGAGCATCGCTAAGCACATGGCGAAATTCAGAACTTAAGTTAGATCATTGAGGATTTGTTATGAAAAACGTTTTACTTCTAGTCATTGTGACTTTTTTTTCAGCACAGAGCATTGCGGATACGGTAACAGCTGCTCAAGATCCATGGGCTCCATTTGTTCAAAAAGATACCGCTAGTCCAGGTGTCTCTGTGGAAATTTTGATTGAAGCTATGAAGTCTCAAGGCCATGAGGTCGATTTCAAAATTATGCCGTGGACTAGAGCATTAAACGAAGTGAAAGATGGTCGTATTGATGTGCTGGTGGCAACTTGGTTTACAAAAGAAAGAACGTCTTTTCTCAACTATAGCGAGCCCTATCTTGAAAATTCGCTCAAGTTTATCAAGCGTAAGGGAGATGGCTATGAATACAATGGTATGGATAGCCTTTCGGGAAAGACAGTGGGTATCATTCGTAACTATGGGTACGGGGATGATTTTCTTGGCGCGAGCAATTTCAAAAAACCAGAAGCCAATGATTTAGTTTCAAACGCCAAAAAGCTCATTGCTGGGCGTATTGATCTTACTCTAGAAGATGAATTAGTGGCGAAATCGACGCTATCTGGGGCGGGAATGAATCTGGCGGATTTTGAATTTACCAATAATGCCTTGTCGGTTAATCCTCTCCATGTCACCTCTGGATTAGCTAACCCTAATAATGCCAAATATATTGATGCTTTTAATAAAGGCTTAGCGGAAATCAAATCTAACGGCACATTTGATAACATTTTGGCCAAGTATGGTATTAAATGATTGGTCTGTATGATGTTAACTGTTGGGTCTGTTAGTGTCACCTTATGCTAACAGACCTGAATTAGACTTTGTTTGTGAAGTTTTAGCTTTCTGCTCTTCAAGCATATCCCTCCAAGTTGAACTCTTCTTATGAATGCACTTTAAAGTCAAACAGAGGCGACTCAAATACCATATTGATAATATGTGATTTGATATTTGAGACGTTGATCACTCTAGCTATCTGGTGGTAATTTGTCCGGCATGTGGCGTCTCCCCAAGCAATTTAGGTGAAGAAATTTCCGCTTACCCTTTGTAAATATTGATATTTATTTTCATTTTGGTTAGACCTTATTGATGTTTATGTTTTTATTTTCATTATTGAAATGTTAGTTTGCGCATTCGAGGGGTGAGCTTCGATCTTGAACTGAGCATAATGCGCTGCTTGTAACATTGTATTTCAAAGTGTAAAGAATAAACCGCATAAATAGCATGGTTATTAACTATTTAGCTGATTTGTTTACTTTGTTCTTTTTCTTTGTGGCTGATGTTACACGCTCAACACATAAACATTCTAATGAATATAACAACCGAGTTTCAGTGGTTTAACACTGCATTCGGACAAACATCGAGAAAGTTAATGGAAGCCTCAAGATATAAACGCATCTTGTCGAGGGGAAGTATGGCGGCGGTCGTTCTTTTTCTCTCAGGATGTAATTCTGCTTTGCTGGACCCTAAAGGCGCGATTGGTGTTCAAGAAAAAGAGCTAATTATTACCGCTCTTTTATTGATGCTGATTGTTGTCATACCTGTGATTCTAATGACAGTGTATTTCGCATACCGATACCGGGATACTAATACCGATCAAGAGTATGCGCCTGATTGGTCACATTCGACCAAGATAGAGCTCGTCGTATGGACGATTCCTATTATTATTATCGCTATTCTTGCCGTTATAACCTGGCGTTCAACGCATGAACTCGAGCCTTCTAAGCCGCTTGAGAGTGATGTAAAACCCATTACCATTGAAGTCGTGTCCTTAGACTGGAAGTGGTTATTTATTTATCCGGAAGAGAATATTGCCACTGTCAATTATGTCGCTTTCCCCAAAGATGTACCTGTGTCGTTCAGACTTACTTCTGACAACATTATGAACGCATTCTTTATTCCACGTTTAGGTACCCAGATTTACGCGATGCCAGGCATGGTAACCAAGCTCAATTTGATTGCTAACCATGAAGGTGATTACAGAGGATTTGCTTCTAACTACAGTGGTGAGGGCTTCTCTCAGATGAAGTTTACCGCGTCAGCTTTGACTGACCGAACCGCTTTCCTTAATTGGGTACAAGAAGTAAAAGCAAGCCCTGATCGTATTGAAGACTGGGAGCAATTCCGCTCTCTAGCATCACCAAGTGTTGCAGAGCCAGTCACTCTATTCTCAAGTGTGCCACCGTTTTTGTTTACTGATGTCGTGACACAGCATCCTGGTTCAATGAACTGTTTGCCTGAAAACCAAGGATAATCGTAATGTTTGGAAGATTAACTCTAGACTCAATTCCTTATCACGAACCAATAATTGTTATCACCTTGGCGATTGTCGCTTTGGTTGGTTTAGCGGTTATGGTCGCGATAACTAAAGCAGGGAAATGGCAGTACCTGTGGAACGAGTGGTTTACATCAGTAGACCACAAGAAGCTTGGCTTCATGTACATTGCCGTCGCTATGGTAATGCTGATTCGTGGCTTTGCCGATGCGGTCATGATGCGCAGTCAACAATTGCTTTCTTCTGCCGGAGAAGCCGGGTATTTACCGCCTCATCACTATGATCAGATCTTCACCGCCCATGGTGTGATTATGATTTTCTTCGTCGCCATGCCACTTGTTATTGGCTTGATGAACATTATTGTACCACTGCAAATTGGTGCGCGTGATGTGGCCTTCCCATATCTAAATAACCTCAGCTTTTGGTTATTTATTGTTGGTGTGATTTTGACTAACATGTCACTTGGTTTGGGTGAATTTGGTCGCACCGGTTGGTTGGCTTATCCTCCTCTATCGGGTATCGAGGCCAGTCCGGGCGTCGGTGTCGATTACTGGATATGGGCGTTGCAGATATCTGGCGTTGGTACGACGTTAACGGGTGTAAACTTCTTCGCCACGATTTTGCGTATGCGTACACCTTCAATGCCAATAATGAAGATGCCAGTGTTCACTTGGGCTTCTCTGTGTGCCAATATTCTTATCATCATATCGTTCCCTATCTTGACGGTTACGATTGCGCTTTTGACGCTGGATAGATATTTAGGATTCCACTTCTTTACCAATGATCTTGGTGGCAACGTCATGATGTATGTCAACCTGATCTGGGCGTGGGGACATCCAGAGGTATACATTCTTGTACTTCCGATTTTTGGTGTGTTCTCTGAAGTCACGGCGACATTCTCTCGTAAGAAACTGTTTGGCTATACCTCACTGGTATGGGCAACGGTTGTAATTACCATTTTGGCATTTGTGGTTTGGTTACATCACTTCTTCACCATGGGGTCTGGCGCTAATGTGAACGCCTTCTTTGGTATCGCTACCATGATTATTTCTATCCCAACAGGGGTGAAGATTTTCAACTGGCTGTTCACCATGTACAAAGGTCGTATTCGTTTTACCACGCCTATGATGTGGACGGTTGGTTTCCTAATTACCTTCTCAGTTGGTGGTATGACAGGCGTGCTGATGGCCGTACCTGGTGCTGATTTTGTATTGCACAACTCTGTGTTCTTGATCGCGCACTTCCATAACGTCATCATTGGTGGTGTTGTCTTTGGCTGTTTTGCGGCAATCACATACTGGTTCCCGAAAGCCACAGGTTTCATGATGAATGAGGCTTGGGGTAAACGTGCCTTCTATCTTTGGATCGTTGGTTTCTTGATGGCCTTCTTGCCTCTATATGCGCTTGGCTTTATGGGTATGACCCGTCGTTTGAGTCAGGATATTAACCCAGAGTTCTTCCCTCTATTGGCGATTGCTGCTGCAGGTACAGGGGTGATTGCTATGGGTGTGGTGTGTCAGTTTATTCAAATTTATGTGAGTATTCGTGACCGCGAGCAGAACCGCGATCTTACCGGTGACCCGTGGGGTGGACGTACCTTTGAATGGGCGACTTCTTCACCACCACCATTTTACAATTTTGCTCACCTACCAAAAGGTAATGAACTGGATGCATTTTGGTATCAAAAGCAAAGCGGTGAGTTTGACCCAACCAAAGAAGTTGAATACGAGCGCATTCACATGCCAAAGAATACACCGACAGGAATTTATGTTTCTGCTTGGGCTTTGATTTTTGGTTTTGCAATGATTTGGTATATCTGGTGGCTAGCCGCGGCAAGCTTTATCGGTATCGTCGTGACTTGTATCCAACATAGCTACAACGATGATGTTGATTACTATGTTGAAGTAGAAGAAATCAAAGCAATCGAAGCAGAGCGTCGTGCTCAGCTTGAAGAAGCGAAAAAGCAGCCCCAACAACGCGACAAGAAGGATGAACTGGAGGTGACGTATGCAAGCTAATCCTGTAGCTCACGGCCATCATGATGCAAATGGTAATAAACTGTTTGGCTTCTGGGTTTATTTGATGAGTGACTGTGTATTGTTTGCGACGTTATTTGCGACATACGCGGTACTTGAGACGGGCTCGATTAGCGGTCCAACGGGTAAGGACATCTTCCAGCTACCCTTTGTGTTCGTAGAAACCATGCTGCTGCTATTTAGTAGTATTACTTTTGGTTTCGGTATGATTGCCATGAAGCGCCAAGATGTGGCGGGACTAAAACGTTGGTTAAAAGTTACCTTCCTACTTGGTCTTGGCTTCATTGGTATGGAAATCTACGAGTTCCATCACCTGATTGCTGAAGGTTACGGTCCTGAGAAGAGTGCGTTCTTATCTGCTTTCTTCACCCTTGTAGGGACACATGGCCTTCACGTGACTTTTGGTCTTATCTGGTTAGCAATTGGCTATCACCAGCTATCGACCAAAGGTCTCAACGATAACATGGCAATGCGCTTTAACTGTTTAAGCCTGTTTTGGCACTTCCTTGATATCGTATGGATCTGTGTCTTCACTATCGTTTACTTGTTGGGGGTAATGTAATGGCTCAACATTTAGAAACTGGTGCGTCAGATTATGTCAAAGGCTTTATTGCCTCTTTGATTTTGACCGTAATACCTTTCTACTTTGTCTGGTCTCAATCACTGCCTGATACGACAACCTATGTGTTATTGTTCGGCTGTGCGCTTGTGCAGATATTTGTTCACTTCAAGTACTTCTTGCATATGGAATTGAAGACCGATGATGGTCGCTGGAATTTTGTATCGCTGATGTTTACCGCTATTGTTGTTCTGATCCTAATCGCAGGTTCTGTGTGGATCATCTACAACATGACCGTGAACATGAAGTTGTAGGTCGGAGCATGCTGAAAAGTTATTTGTCTATTACTAAACCAGGCATCATTTTCGGCAACCTGATATCTGTTGCGGCAGGGTTCTTCCTTGCCGCAAAAACGGAGAACGTCAGTGTAGCTTTATTATTGGCAACTCTTGCTGGTGTAGGACTAGTGATTGCATCGGGTTGTGTGGTGAACAACATTTTTGATCGAGATATCGACCAGAAAATGAAGCGCACACAAAATCGTGAGCTCGCCAAAGGGAACATTAATATTGATGTTGCTTTTGTTTACGCTCTGATTTTGCTGCTCAGTGGAACCGCCATTTTGTTCCAGATGGCCAATCCTTTGTCTGCGGTTGTTGTCCTATTGGGCTACATTTTTTACGTTTTTTTCTACACTATGTGGTACAAACGTACTTCTGTATACGGTACTTTGGTTGGAAGTATCTCAGGAGCCGTTCCACCACTGGTTGGCTATTTAGCGGTAACCAATTACATTAGTCTGGAAGCCATTTTGCTTTTCGCTATGTTTTGTTTGTGGCAAATGCCTCATTCCTATGCTATTGCCATGTTTCGGATGCAAGACTACCGAGATGCTGGTATACCGGTGTTACCGGTAAAAGAGGGTATTCATAAGGCCCATCGTCATATGAAGGCGTATGTTGTCGCTTTCACTGTGAGTGCAATGGCATTGTTTGTGTTGGGTGAAGCTGGGTATGAATACTTAGTTGTGGCCGCATTGGCATGTTTTATGTGGATGAAAGTTACCTTTAGAAAAATTGATGAAGAAAGCTATATTCCGTGGTCAAAAGCGGTATTTAAAGTGTCTTTGTTGGTTGTAATGGGTATCAGTGGCGTACTCGGTGTTGAACTCATTTCTTTGCCTATTTAATAAATAGTTGCCCTTTTTTACTTTACTATGCCGATAGATTGGTAAAGCCCAAGATTTGTCCAAGGCATGTTTGTGTGAGTGAAGTAGAAAGGGGCGCTTTTTGTTTTGGATATCATGATTCTAACCTGATGGAGTGCGTTAACATGACAAGTGACAATGCGTCTAGTAGAGAAAGCTTGGATAAAACCTCGTTGACATCTGTAAAGAAGGTGACTGTAGCAACTCTCCTATATTCAGGTTTTGAGTTACTTGATGTGTTTGGACCTCTTGAAATGTTTGGTATGTCTCGATACATCAATAATGGTATCGAGCTTAAGTTCGTATCTGAGAATGGTGGTATCGTAGCAAGTAGCGCTGGACCAAAAAGCGTCTGTGATTATAGCTTTAATGACTTTGAACCATGCGATATTCTCATGATTCCAGGAGGTCTTGGTTCGAGGAAAGAAGTCAACAACACGGCCCTGATCGACTGGGTCCAAGAGCAAAGTAGAAAAGCTAAATATGTGGTCTCCGTGTGTACAGGAGCCGCTTTATTGGCGCAAGCTGGGGTTTTAAATGGCCATTCTGCAACAACGAATAAGGTTTCATTTGAATGGGTTAGTAGCTTTAGTGAGTCAACCGAGTGGAGAAAAAAAGCTCGCTGGGTTAAATCACAACACATTTATACTTCCTCAGGTGTATCCGCTGGAATCGATATGTCGCTTGCATTGCTAGAAGAATTATATGGCCGCGATCATGCAGAGAAAGTCGCCCATTTAACGGAATACGTTTGGAATGATGATCCAGATAACGATGACTTTGTGGTGTTTTCTTAGGTTATACTCCGTCAACCATGTCTTAGAATAACTCTACAAACGGTGAGTTAAACCTTTCAATTCAGTAACCGGTTGATTTTCCGTTCATATCAAATTAGCACCTTTGTAAGGTACTGTCGTCTAACTTTCAGCTTGACTACGCTTAGTCCAATATTTCTTCTTGCAGAAGAAAGCGTTCAATCCATGAGGGGAATTGTCACTTGTGAGCATCTGTTTTTCTTAACAGTATCCGAGTGCTTTTGTTTATAGTTTTGAATATAATCTGCTGATATTAAACAAAATTTAAATGGCACTTCGGTGTGATTAGTGAAGCTTGAGAACCAAGACTCTAGGTTACGGTCACATCGCGAGCGTATCGGTTATACCTAGTTCAAAAAGAGGATATATGGACGTATTAGTGCAAATTAGCAACGAAATTCACGAATCAGAAGTCGTGAGTTTGTATCGAGAGAATGGGTGGTCCTCAGCGGATTGTCCAGACAAGCTAATACCGGCATTATTGAATTCAGACACTTTAGTAACTGCAAGGGTAAATAATGAGTTAATAGGACTGGGTAACGCAATATCCGATGGCTCTCTTGTTGTGTATTTTCCACACTTACTTGTTCATCCTAAATATCAGGGCTTAGGTGTTGGGCGAAAGATAATGCAAGTTATGCAGTCTAAGTACAAAGATTTCCACCAGCAAATGTTAACCTCAGATATTGAAGCAATAGAGTTCTATAAGACCCTTGGTTTTGAACGAGCTGGACATACGGAGCCCATGTGGATTTATGCTGGAAATGATCACTAGAGTGCAATCGTTTTAAAGTCATTATTTAGAAGCGGCGGGATTTAGGTAATTGAAAAACCATCGATCAGTATGGTTTTTCTATATCCAAGTACACTCCTAAATTCACATTGTAAATTCTGGAAAAGGCTGGGCCAATGATTGGATGTTGTTGTTTCAACTTAGATGAGCCCCCCTCGAGTTTGTCCCCTAATTTTGACACTGTAACGAGGGGCTGCAATACAATATTATGGCCAATATTTCTTACCATCACGCTAAAATAGCTAAACTACTAGATACTCGGTTTAAACAGCGAATCTGGAAAGGTCACCATGAACAATCAGAAAATTCAGCATTTCTTTCACCCACCTTCAGGTACGATTAGCTATGTCGTTTCTGATTCAACTACTCGTGATGCTATTATTATCGACCCTGTGGCTGACTATGATGAGGAACATGGCAAAATCAGCTTTGAGTCTGCACAGAGTATCATTGAATACGTAGAGCAGCACCATTTTCACATCACGGCGATTTTAGAAACGCACATTCATGCTGATCATTTGTCTGGTTGCTTTCATTTAAACAAAGTGTTTCAAGCGCCGATTTACATTTCTGATCGCGTGAGAGAGATTTATGAAAATTGGAAAGATGAGCTTGGTTTATCTGAGCTTTATCCTTTTGATTCTTTTCTAATGGAAGGTGAATGTTTGACGTTTGGTCACTCTCGTCTTGAAGTGATTGAGACCCCAGGGCATACTCCGTCTGATTTGACTTTTAAAATTGGTGACGCCATTTTTGTCGGCGATTCATTGTTTTATCGCGGCACCGGACGAGCTGACTTCCCTGGTGGGAGCGCGCTGACAATGTACCAGTCGTTATCTAAGCTGTATCAGCTCACTGACGCGACAGCCGTTTATCTTTGCCACAACTATCCTAGTCAAGAAAGCGAGCTTGTTTACAAAACCACCATCGGCGAGGAAAAGCAAAACAACCCGATGATGAATATACGCACAACACAACAAGATTTTGTGATTCTCAGAGAGAGCCGAGATCATCAGCTGCCCAAGCCAAAACTTCTCTTTCCTTCGCTGGAGTATAATCTGACCGCAGATAAACCACACCATTAAGTGTGGCGATTACGAGCATGGAATGGCCGAGCTCCCAGCTTGTTTAGCTTCCTCGATAAGAAGAAAAACTATAGGGAGAGACCAGCAGGGGAACATGGATATGTGACTGAGGATCATTCAGGCCAAAACGAATAACGATATCGTCGAGAAAGCTGGGATCTTCGCTTTGCTCAAAATACGCTCCTACATAAAAAATCAACTGATATTTCCCAATTTTGAATTCACTCCCTTGCAACAAGGCATTATCAGTTCGGCCATCTCGGTTAGTTATCATTGTGCCAACCTTTATCCAGTCTTGGCTCTCTTTACGGTATATCTCGATGTTAATACCAGCTGCAGGACGTCCTCTCATCGTATCGAGAACGTGCGTAGTGAGTTGTGTCATGGTCCCCTCTCTATAATCTGAGGTCTAATTGACTTGTGTTTTACAGTATAGGTGGACATAAGCTAATGTAAGATAAGAAAGCGATGATGATTTTTTGATTACTTATGGGCTCACGTGCTGATCGATAGCAACCGGCTTGCGTAATCATTTTCAGAGAAACCGAAAATAAAGCTATGACTAAATTGACGCTATTTTATGATGGGACCTGCCCACTGTGTGTAAAAGAAATGCTCGCGATTAGAAACAAAGATACTCGTGACCAAATTGCGACCATAGATATACACAGCGACGCGTTTAGCGCGTATCCGAATATAGATCCACTGGAAGCTAACAACATACTCCATGCACTTGATGACCAAGGACATCTTTGGCTTGGACTCGATGCTGCTTATCGAGCTTGGGATATTCTCGGTCGTGGATGGATATATGCGCCGTTAAGGTGGCGATTTATCAAACCTGTAGCGGACCGGTTTTATCTATACTTTGCAAATAATCGTTATTTTATTTCGCGTCTTTTTACTGGCCAGTCACGTTGCGATGCCCAATACAAAGTGTGCCCAGAAAAAACTCACAAGGATAAGTAGTCAAGGAGTCAGCGAATGAATTACAACGCTCACAGCATCGCCATGATGGAATCAAGAATTCGATCTCGTTTCATCAACAGTTTGTCAGGTTTTAAAAGTGCAAACTTAATAGGGACAAGCGATCTGGAGGGAAATGAAAATCTGGCGATTGTGAGTTCAGCATTTCACTTGGGGTCAACGCCACCATTGATGGGGCTTATCATAAGGCCTAGCAGTGTTGAACGTCATACCCTTCAAAACATTTTGGCGACTAAATGTTACACGATAAATGCTGTATCACATGATTTTCTTGCTTCTGCGCACCAGACATCAGCAAGATACAGCAAGCTTGAATCAGAATTTGAAAAGGCGAATCTAACACCTTATTACATTAGTGAATTTAATGCCCCTTTTGTAAGGGAAAGTCCACTTAAGCTGGCGATGAATTTGGTTGACCATCAAACTTTGGCTGTGAATGGCACTGAAATGGTTATCGGTGAGATACAAAATGTGCTGGTGTCTGATACAGCAGTGATGCCTGACGGATATGTTGATGTTGAAGCACTGGATATTGTCACGGTTTCTGGCTTAGACAGCTACCACATTACACAGAGAATCGGGCGTTTGAGCTATGCAAAGCCTGATCAAAAGTTACATCCACTGACGAAGGAAGGAGAGCCTTCCTCTTGGGATGCATTTGGATTGAGCAACTTTAACCGCTGATCATATGGCCACCTCTTAACTGCCTAGCCGGAATATACTGGCTTGGGCAACACCGTAGTTTCACGATTACCATAAATCCTCTTTCATATTTTGTGAGCGTAAAGGATTGGATATAGATATTCGTTCTAGAACTAACCTAATGCACTTGATTTCATTTAAATAATGTATAAAATCCGATCGAATTGTTTCGTTTTTGTTAATTTTTTATTAAATTTTGAGGTTTTGATATGACAAAAATCAGATTATTAGTGCTAACAGGACTAACATTATTGGCCTTTTCTTCTCCGAACGCGCTTGCAGACAATGATGACGGTGGCTTTTATTGGAAGTGCTATTTTAATCCAGTAAGTTGTTTTTAGATAAAGATGGCTGTTTAGTTTTTGCAGGGAAAGGTGACAACAAAGGTATTTTGCTTGTTGCTTCTTGGCAGTAATTCTATGTCGGCACAATGCAAAGCCACGATATCTTTGCAAATAGACATCCCTAACCCAGCACCATCCCCTTCGGCTGAATGGCCTCGGTAAAACTGTTCAAATAGCCTATTTCTTACTTCTAGCGGTATCTCAGGACCTGTGTCTGCAACCAACACTTTCAGTGAGTCTTCATCGTCGGACACGGTTACTTGGATATCGCTACGAGGTCCAGAGTAACGAATGGCATTGTCGATAAGATTTCGAAACAGCACTTCCAATAACATGCTATCTCCGTATAAGGTGATTGCTTTCTCACACAGCAGGCTAATCTCTTGATCATGCTTGAGTGTCAATGGAGCCAGCTCTGCAACCACGTTTTGTAGCAAAGGTGTCAGTTGGACTTGTTCATGGATGCACTCGGATACACTATCGACTTTGGCTAAAGTAAGTAATTGATGAATAAGTCGATCGGTTCTTTCAATGCCTAATAGCGTGTTTTGTAAGCATCGCTCAAGCTCCTTAGGATCATCAATACCGAGCGCGCTTTCTACATTGAGTCGCAAAATTGTCAAAGGTGTTTTCAGTTCATGAGCGGCTGCGCGAGTGAAACGTTTTTCTCTTTGCCAAGCGAGCTCAAGTTCAGACAATAACGAGTTTAAGGCCTCCACTAAAGGGGAAAGCTCTGTGGTATCGTCTTTGACGTGAATGCGATCCAAGCGGTGCACGTTTCTTTGTGCAATAGCACTTCTAAGATCATCTATCGGTTTGAAGTGTTTGTCGATCAACCAAAAAAGTAACACGAGCAAAGTGGGGAGCAACAGCAGTTGTTCTATTGAGGTTGATAAGGCAATTTCTTGGATGATTTCTTGGCGTATTTCTTGTTTCTCTGCAACGACAACATATTCTTTTTTATGCTTATTTTTCGGTAAAGAAAGTTGGAAAGTGCGCCATTCAACACCATCTCGGGTGATATCTGCATAACCATTGTCGCCAAAAGATGACGAAAGGGGTTCTAGATCGCTAGCAGAGCTCCAGATCATCTGGTTATTGCGGTAAAATTGAAACACTAGGTTTTGTTCGTAAGGGTGGCCAAATTCTGTTGCTTTATCTTCTTCGATTTGAGACATGGACTGAATGTCTTTCATCCACTCGAAGTAGATTTCTCCCTGGTTTGCAAATATTTGCTCTTCTGTTGAGAGAGAAAGAGAGAGTAAGATTAATTTTGCCGATTGCCCAAGCCTTGCATCATAAACCTCTTCTACTTCATGCTTTGCAGAATGGAAACTAAAGTAAAGAGAGATCAATAAGAGTACGCTAACCAGTATTCCAACCGACAAGGTTAATTGCCGTTTAATAGAGTAAGATTTATTATTTTTGAAGGACATAGCCAACACCGCGTATGTTTTTTATGATCACATCAGGCGCTTTTCTGCGCAGGTTGTGAATATGTACTTCTATGGCATTGTCACTTGAACCTTCACCCCAGCCATGCAGTGATTGCTGCAATTGTTCTTTACTGAGTACTCGTCCGGCATTTGTCATTAAGCTAGTGAGGATTTTAAATTCATGGCCGGTCAGTTTAAGCGGTTGATCGTTATATAGAACAATGTGTTTAGACAATGATAAAGACAGCTGGCCGACTTGAATGATTTCCTCGGCGCAACCAGATTGACGACGAATTAACACGCGCAATCTGGCGAGTAGTTCTTCGAGTGCAAAAGGCTTGCCTAAGTAATCATCGGCACCACCATCAAGGCCTTGCACTCGATCGCGAATGTCATCCCGTGCGGTGAGTATCATCACTGGCAGTTTAAATCCATTTTTACGAATATCACGCAGTACCTTGAGTCCGTCGATATCTGGAAGTGTTAGATCCAAAATAACCGCTGTGAAGTCGTCGGTTTTTAAGGCACTGGTTACGATAGTACCTTTTTCAACCCAATCCACAGTGTAGCCATGGTGCCCAAGAGAAGACACCATGGATTGGCCGAGTAACTTGTCATCTTCTACGAGTAATAATCGCATGAATTATTTTAATCTCCCGAGTGTTTGTTCAATTTCCAGCTTACGACCTTGGTCTGCTAAAGGTCTATCTGGGCGGGGTGATGCATGCATGGCGCGAGTCAAATAGAGTTTTGCTTCTTTGTCTCTGCCTTCTTCGGCTAAGAAGTCTCCATAAAAATAGTTAGGATCTATACCTTCTGGGTTGATCTCTAACGCTTTTTTCAACATATCTTCGGCTTTTTCATCATCGCCAAAGCCGATCGGCCATCCCGGAACCTTATAATACAGCGAACCTAAGCTGGTGTATGCAGAACCGTCGAGAGTTTGTGGCGCGGAGGCGATGACTTTCTCAAGCAGATCTTTAGCTTCTTCGGCAAGAGAGAGCGCGCCTAATCCACCTTGAGCGCCAGCAAGAGAAGCTTTGTTTATCGCTAGCCATACGGTGAGTTCTGGGTTTTCTGGTGTACGGTCGAGATAAATGTTGGTTTTGGCAATCGCGCGATGGAAACAATATTCCTTTTCGTCCCCGTCAGGTGTTTGGTACTGGCACTCTGCCCATTTAGCTTGTATCTCTTGCAAAGGGGTATTTTCTGCCAATGTGACTGGCGCAGCTAACGCGAAACACATTGCCAAACTGTAAACGCGTGGTTTGATATTCATGATTGCTATCCTCTTAGTGGCTGACTCTGTTGATATACTGGTGGATGGTGTCTTGCTGTTTGCGAATGGCAGAAGAAACCAAACTGGGTAGTAGCTGATTGATTCGAGCAAATAGCTTTTCTGGCCACCCAATCCACTTTGCAGAGATTTCTTTCTCCAGCATGGTAATGACGTGTTTTGCCACAACCTGCGGAGAGTCTGTCTTATTACCTAGTTGCCGATTCATTTCATTGACAGCATCACTATTGAGAGATGTTTCTGTTGCTCTGGGCGCCAAATACAGAGCGCGGATGCCAGTTGCGTATAATTCTCTATCTAGTGCTTCTGTGAATCTGTGTAATCCAGCTTTCGCTGCACAATACGAGGTATAGCCAGGAAAACCTATGGAGCCAAATGTTGACCCAATATTTAATATAACGCCCGGCTGCGCCAACCACGACAATGATGACTGACAGAGCAAAATAGGGGCGATCAGGTTGAGTTGAATTTCATCTGTGATTTGAGCTTGGCGTCGATCAGTGAGCAGTGAAAAGTCATTACTGCCCGCATTGTTGATCAAGGCGTTGATTTTGGTATTGCTTCGCACCCATTCATTGATGGCGTTTAGCCCTTCTTTTGATGTAATGTCAGCCTCAATGACGGCATGCTTGTCTTGATTGGGCAGTGCTTGCTTGAGTGCGGCTAAGCGCTTTTTATTTCGCCCAATCAGTACTAAGTTCGCCCCCTGTTTGGACAACGCCTGAGCAATGGCTTGGCCAATGCCACCCGTAGCGCCAGTTAGGATGATTGTGCTGTTATCTATCTTCATGGTACACCTCATGCCGCTTGCTGAGTGGATTGGGTGGGAAGAGTTCGCAGCATTTGTCCGTAGAGTGAGAACACCATATTTGCAGCCTCAATGATCACTTGCTTGTCTTCGTCTCGGGTGATTTGGTTCATTAAAGAGGCAAAAAATTGCAAATGATCTTGGTCTAACACGCTGTGTGAAACCAGATAAGTCATTGCGGTTGATGGCAGGTTTAGCGTTTGCTGGATTTTCTCCGCCATTTGACCACCAATGCCAACGCTGGTGCCTTCCAACACCCACACCATACCAAATAGGGCGAGGGGATTACGTCGGTCGATATGATGGTACAAATACGACACCATCAGCTCTATGGCATCACACACTTTTCCCATGCCTTGATTATTGCGCACGAGGTCTGCATCGAAGCCACAAGCTTGAATATCATCTAAGATCCATTCTTGATGACCTTGTTCCTCTTCAATGTATTCAGCAATGGCTTCGCGTAACCATTCATAGTCTGCTGACAAACGACCGCCACATGCCATAAGGAGTGGCACTGTGTGTTTAACGTGATGATAAGCCTGAGTGAGAAAAGCGACGTACATTTGCTCAGAAATATTGCCTTGCTGCACTTGCTCAATAACTGGCGCACTTAACATGGCTTGTTGCGCCTTGGCAGTATCTTGTTTGAGTTGTTCGAAAAATAAGCTCATGATCTTCTCCTATTAAGATGCGGTTTGAAAATGGGCGTGTGTATGGCAAACAGGAACCTCGACACGTTGGATGTTTTGGCGTTCCCATGTGAAGTTGTTGGTCTTGCGCTTGAGTAAGTGTTCCACGTCTTGTTCGATGTTTTGGCGTTTGGGTTTGCCGTTATCTGTGAACCAAGCAGAGATCGCCGCTGGATTATCTAGCAGCAGCAATGTGCGAATTTGAGCGTAATCAGGCAGCGTGCTGTTTAATTTCGCAATCTCGTGCTCGATATTCTTATGTCGTTTTGCAACTGCACATAAGGCTTGCTGATGGTCTCCGGTAACAATCAGTGGCACTGTTGGCAAAAAAGCCATTGCTTCTGACTCGATCCACTCTGGTGAAACATTTCGCCCATATAGGGTTATAACGAGGTTCTTTTTGCGACCTAGTAGGCTGACGAACCCTTGCTCATCGATTTGTGCTAAATCACCTGTCGCTAACCATTGTTGTGTGAATGGCTCATTTAAGTATCCAAGTGCTGTGTTGCCTTTGACCAAGAGCTCGCCGTCTTGTGCGAGACGAACCTTTGTATGTGGCAATGGTTTTCCACATGTACCTATTTTAAAATCCGATGGTGTATTAAGGCACACCACAGAACCACACTCAGAGAGTCCATACCCCTCAAAAACAGGAAGATCCAAAGCCTGAGCTGCTTTTATAAGTTGCTCTGAGACTCTTGCGCCGCCGACCGCAATAAAGCTCAGCGATTTGGTGAGATTTGGCTGTTGTTTGGCTATCTGAATTAGGGCAAGCAAGAGAGCAGGCGTTAGAACTAAACTTTCTGGTTTTATTGTGGCTAAGGCGCTGGCAAAACGGTGTGGGTCGAACTGGTTTGATCCCAATAGACCCGTTTGTTCGGCTGGCAGAATGGATGAGGTTACACCCAATAGCAGTGGTACGTATAGGCCGGTGATATTTTCAAGTAGCGTTGATAGCGGCAGTAATACGAAATGCGATTGAGCATGGCCTTGTACAGTCAAAGCAAGAGATTGAGCCACGTTACCTAAATGCTCGTAACTCAGACACACGCCTTTTGGCTGACCGGTCGAGCCTGAGGTAAAGGTGATTTTCCCTGTGCCAGCAAGGTAAGCCTTTTGCCCAACGGACTGTCTACGCAGCAAAGGTAAATGAGCGATTGAAAGTGAGCTGGGGGACGTTATTTTATTCTGCTCGGTGTGAGCCGTTAACCATGTTTGCCAATCACCCACCAGAGCATCGACGCACGATTGTTCTAATGTATGTAACACCTGAGCATCAGAAAAGAATGTTGGAATTGGCACCACAACGACATCTGCCGACATAGCGGCTAAATCGACAACGGCCCAGTGAATGCTGTTTTCTGCTCGTAACGCCAGCGCTTTAATGTCTTGTGCTTTTAGCTGTTTGGCGACGTGTTCTATTTGGCTTATGAGTTCAGAGTAGGTCATTTCCACCCTTTGCCCTTCGTGAACACCCACGAAAGCAATGTGGTTTGGATGTGTCTTTGCCCATTTTTGGATGGCATTGAGGATAATGTTCATAGCGCCCCTGTTTGTTGTCATCGTTGTGATTTACTACTGATAACTAAGCTTGTTTACGCATTCTTTTTTGAACGGCTTTAAGGCGTTCAAGCCCTTTAACCAAATTGCCAGCAAGAACGCGAGGCTGGTGCTCGTAGTACGATCCCCAAGTCGCTTTAGCATCCGGTACTTTGTTTTGATCAGCTGGTGCGATAATGTGAGCTTCTAAACCTAAGCGCGTCATCATGGCATGAAGAGGGTCGGTGGCAGTGAAAATACACCACTCAAAACCAAGACTGACCAGCCTTTGTGCAATCAGGTAGAAGTGCAGTGATGACATGCCTTTTGCAAAGGAGGCTAAGTGGCCAAACTCCACTAAATTGGCGCGTTTAACATCGCAATCAAAAACATTTGAAATGAGCTTGTGCGCATCATCTTCAAGATATTGCTCAAGAAACAAAGGTTCGTTTTGGGCAATACGAAAGCCACACACTGAAATAATCTCGTTACCTTCAATGAGCGTCAGATACGCTGGCATAAACTGTTTGAGGTTGGCAAAGAATGCATCTCGATAACGTTGAGACACATGATTCGTTACTTTGCTCCACAGAGGATGCATAGGGCCAACAATGTCTAATATGAAGTCGTTGGTATCAGTGGTCGCTGGATATGTCATGATATTCCCCTTTATTTTTTCTTCTATCAGAAAAGTAAGAAGCGAAACTTAAGGGAATCTTAGCGAAACGAATTTTGCTTAATGAATGGTCGATAGCGAGTTGATGCTGAACTTTCTTGACCGTCAATCACTGCACATTAAGTGGCTAGAAAGTTTAAATGGGGAAAGATTGTAGAAAAAGAGTGATTGCAAAAATTGAACACGCCATGGCTTTAGTTTATTTAAAATCAATTGCTTAAATAATTTTTATTTTTCTTGATATCTGCAATTGTCTATTTTTATATTTTTTCCGAGCGTTTCGGAGTGTTTCTCTGTTGTTTTATTCTTCACCTCGTTACCGTGCTGCAAATTCTGTTAGCAATAACTGGGTAATGAGTTATGAAGCAAAGTATTCGTATAAGTTCAAAGTTTACAAAAATTATTTTACCTATGATGGTCACGTCCTTGTTATTTGGATGTGGTGGCGGTTCCTCAGGTGGTGATGGTAGTTCTACCAATACGGGAGGAGGAAGTAGTCCTGAGCCTGCAAACCTTCCGGCACTAAAATCTCTCAGCGTTCCGGAAGTCAATTTTCAGACTATTCAGCCTTCTGATATAGAGCTTGTTGACTCCAATGACGTTTCATTGGATGCGATGGCCTACAGTAACGAAGCAGACGATAAACGAATGTTCGAGGTGGATTTTCAAGAATGTGAGGAGTGTGATGCCCCAGTAATGCCCAACGTTACTCGTGTTTTTGATATAAACCAAAAGTACATTATGTTCAATATGAAGGATTCAACGGTAGCTTGGAATGGCATCGTTTATCACGGCGATTACCCAGTCATTATGGATAAGCAAACTGGCCGACTTTATCCTATCGTTATTGATGGCAAAGTATCAGAGTTTGACTACGGCCTGCAAAACGAAAGTCCATTTCTTAGTCAGCAGAAGCAGGGTGATATAATCCCAAACAATATGTTGTATAGCTTTGATATTACCGATAGAACTCACTGGCATACGCGAGGTATTTTCAAAGCTGAGCTAAAAAATAATGCCTTTGTATTTAAAACGTTAAAAAGTGATGTTTATGCTGATGAGCGAGACATACAGATAGACAAAGAGGGTAACATTCTTGCTCAGTATCAGGATCCTCCAGAATATGAAATCGAGGAATATAATCATTATGCTTATATTTCAAAGTTAGATGAATTTCAGGAGATAGACTACCAAGACACTCTTCAACGTTATGACGGCCTTAGAGTAATTGATGGCAAACTCGCAGGAATTGATAAGGCAAACTCTGACTATTTTTCTTTCGTTGAGCCAGTTGGAAACAAGCTTGAATCTACACTTAGTCAATACCTAATTACAGACTCAGAAAACAGTCGAGTATGGTACAACAAGCGCAGTCCACAAATTGATGGTTTCGATATGAATATGAGTTGTATCGTCAACCGATTAAATGGGACTCGTTACGATTACGTTGGTCAAAGTAGTCTTATATCAGTAGATCGCCCCTATTCATCATTTGATGCGTTAAGAGCGTCGCAACACACCTTGTTTTGTGTCGATTACATTCAATCTTGGCAAGAAAAAGGGGTAACAGTCAAAGTGTCAGCTTTTGATACTAAGACTCAGACATTTTATGACTTTGATACAGGAATTGAGCTTTACGATGACTTTACCTCACTTAACCAAGATGGTGAGCTTGGGTTAACAGCAAACGATGGTGTCGTGGTTCAATCTGATCAAAGTGTCATGTTATATATGAATCGAATCAACAGTGATGAAGTTGTAGAATTTTACATAGACCCAATATCGAAGACTGTCGCCGAAAAAGTTAATCACGGTTACATATCTCCAGTTGGATTCGCTTCGTTGAGCTATTAATCTTCAAAAGTGTGAAAACGCACTTCAAAATACCATAGAAAAAGCGGCTTAAAGCCGCTTTTTCTTATTCAAATTAGGCATAACAGAAGTGGCCCCCGATTTTCGGACATGACTTTAAGTGATTGATCTGTTTTGATAGTACCC
>NZ_BSPW01000015.1 GCF_030161235.1 Vibrio zhanjiangensis
CATAAGCTGGATCAACCACTTAAGGAATTAGTTTATGTGTCCAACCATTGGGGTCCACTTCTCGATACCCTGTAACTTCTGCTTTAACCTTAAATGCTTCTTCTATAGCAAGAGTGACTTCTACAACGACACCCAATACACCTAAGTTTACCCTTGCCGCATCTAACAAGTCCCCACTTAAAACACGGACGTTACCTTCACCATCGACTATCTTAATCTGTGTCACATAATCTGCGAGCATGTTGCTAGGCTTTTCTAAAGTAGAGCCATGAGTTCCGCTACCAAGCATGCCTCCAACGGTAAAAATAGCCAGCTCTGTCACCATGTTAATGGCATAGCCTTGTCCACGCAGAAAGTCATTTAGATCGTTAAACCTCATTCCGGCTTCGACAGTAATACGGCGATTATTGGCATCAAAATGGACAATTTTGTCCATATTTTTTAGGGTCAATTGGACTTGTCCATCGCCTGCACAAGCCGCATCTATCTGACTGGCAAATTTCCGATTGCCTGTCATCACTTTCTTTCCACGCATTAATGCATCTTTGACGATCTCCTGAACACCTTCAATTGAATTCGGGTCATAGATGGCCTCTGGGTGGCAGGTATAAGTTCCTTGATAGTTGGAGAGCTCTGTTTCCGCCTCTCCGCTTTGAAGAGCGTAGGCTGTTCCTATTGCGGCCATAATTAGCGTTGTACTTAACGCCAAGGTCTTAAGTTTCATTAAATCTTCCTTTTTTAAAATACTCAATTCCATTCGGTTTTCATACTTACCTTGTCAATAAGCTAGCCGAATCTAGGTAGGATCTGCTGTTCAATAACTTGGCGAACAGCACGTCTATGTTTGGGAGCTCGACTTGCGAAAAACTCAGCGACATCCGCTTTATAAGCATTCATCGGCCTTGGTCCAATACTGGGGACCCACAGAGCGTGATTGGTGGTTGCAAAGTTTAATTCTGGATGACCTAGTATCGCCAATGGTCCTTGGGCAAGGTTTTGAGCATCAAATAGCCAAATTTCCTTACCATTACCGGACTGATTAGTCGGATTTTTGCGGACGACGGCGGTAAACACATAACCTTGATCTTGGTCGTGACTGTTTGGTTTAGCCATAAATTGCGGGGTTCTCATCACACAATCTTCAGGAAACTGATAAGCATCCGTCACTGACATCTGCCGGCAATCCATATGTATTAGTGCAGAAGGTTGATCTTGTTGAGGCAATGAGTCATTGGTAAAAAGCCGGTTAGGGTAGTGCTCATATGCATCTGCGACGCGTTCGATGACATGACTTTTTCTGTAGCCAACGGCGGCCCAGTATATGTGATCAAATTGTTCGGGGAATTGAAAGTGCCCGCGGTAAGCTGGATCGTTCATATCCCAGAATAGCTGATCATCTCTGATCAATCTAAAATCACCAGCAATTTCTCTTACTGAGTCACTTTGAACCTGAATTCTAGCGCGAACAAGACCACCGACATCAACGGGTGCAGCAGGGTATCCAGATAATCCGCTAGATACTCTTCCACCAAATAGTAACTTGTCTCTATTGTATAAAGGTTCTGATTTATCCATGGCCCCGAGGTATTGACCATAGATGGTTATTTCGTTGTCATAATCATCGTAATTGCACATAACATCAGAGGTGTCGAAATCGAGTTCGATATAGTCAGCTGTTACAATGTCACGACTTTCAAGCAAGTCTTTTTTGCGGATTACCCAAACAGGGGTTCGATGTTGTTGGGCATAAACAGAGCGAATACCAATCATTCTAAGGGGCTCAACTTGCGCAGCAGTCTCAAAAACGAGCACATGATTACGAGTGACTCCCAGTGAATGTGCGGTAGCTGCTATAAATGCAGGGCGTCCATCACGACCCACGATATTCCATCCACGAAGTTGATTCTGCTTATCCCACTTGAGAAGACGAATGAAACCGTTGTTTGTTCCTGTATTTGATATATTGCCACCGTAATTGATGGTGAAACATTCATCTGAATCTAGATCAAAGTAGGGGTGTCCTGTGGTGCGCACCTGTGGAAATAGCCACTTGTCTGGTGTGAAAGCGTCCATCCATGGAGGAAAACTACTCTGCCATTCATCATAGTGACCAATAGGAGTAATTAGGTCTAAGGTCATTGCATCGAATTCGTACGGTACACCGCCTTCATAACTGAGCGCAAATCGATTGTCGCCAAGGTAATTTGGAGCCGTATTACAATAGTTTACAAATCCCATGGTAGGACTGTGGTACGCCATACCACCCAATAAGTTAAATTTATCAGGCCAGTAATCGATGTGCTGTTGCATAATGGCAGAGGGAGTGTCGATCATTTTTCGAGTGAAGAGAGATTTATCCGCAGAAAAATCGATTCGGGTTAACGCACCTCTGCCGCTTGGACTTAAATGATTTTGTTCAAGAGGAATGCCTTCGGCAAAAAAAACATGGCCAGTAATATCATGTGGTAGCTGGCCATACAATAAATGCAGTTCACCGTTAGAAGGGGTGAAATCTGCGTGCATAATAGAATGTGGAAATAGCGAATTCTCACACTCAGTAGAAGCAAATAATTGGCTAGGTACAAATGCTGCACCAGCCAAACCTTTCAAAAATGTACGTCTTTGCATGTTGGTCTTATACGTTTATGAGTGAACACATTGAAATTAGGCGATTTGTATCGCCTTAATTGAATAAATTGATGAACTATGAATTGTGGCAAAGAAGTATTGAAATATTTTCTTTAATTACAAAGAACCAAGTCAATAATAGGATTGTTTTTTGAGTAATTGCATACATTTAGTGTTGAAGCTTAATTGCTAATATCGAAGCTTAGCATCGTCAGATGAAAAGTTAGATATTAGGTACTTTATGGTAAATTGATTATGTTGAATGATGACGCTAGGTGGTGTGGCAGTGGTGCATTGTGTATCTAGCAGTCTAATGTATGTCATTTAACATAACATACATAATGTGCATCAGTGATGTGAGTGTCTTCAGCAATACTCAACATTGTTGGTAGCTTCCAGTTTGTTTACAAACAACATTAATTATTGGTGAACTATGAACAACATTGTATTGAATTTTAGAGCTAAGGTCTGTAACAGCACCTCCTCTGCGATTGAACTAGGGAGAAAAACGGGAGATTTTTCTCTAGCAAAAAACATACTTAAAGTTAAACAAGACAGCAATACTAAAAAGTCCATTACTGCGCATACTTTCCGCATTCAAGCCGAAAATAAATCCGATAAATTGGACAAACTTTACCAGAAATTCGGGTATGATCATCATGACACCAAGACTTACGGAGTAAGCAAGCATCAACATAATCTGATGGTTAGGATAAATATTGCTAACGATACTCTTAAAAAAGCGGAAGCTAAAGTAGATAAATACAATCTACGTGATACCGAACTACAGCATAAGGCCAAGCAGCTTAATGATGCTCGTATTGACTTCAAAAACAATATAGAGCTTGTTTCTGGTCAAGACCTGATAAATGAATCTGGGATTAATATACTAAATAAGTATAATGCTTCTGATATCAGAGATTTGAAGTCATAAATCACAAAACCAATTGGGTGCGCTGTCATGGCATGTACGCCGCACACGGCGACAATGAGCTATGCCCTCGCCCCGCTTTGACTGCATCAAGGGTGTCAGTGCTGGCGCAATGGTACTGACACCAAACCACTCAACATAATGACGGACCACATAATACGCATTGAGTAGTCCATCAAACTCTGATGTGTACCAATGAGCATATTCTAATTAACAAATGGGACATTTTAAATTCCCATAAGCGACGAAATATTATCTACATCTACTATAGCACATTCAATGCCAACACTAGTTTATTAATGACACAAATAGCAGTAATAAGCGTGATTTAGGAAATAATTTCACAGTTTTTACGTTGTGCTAGACCTCTTCATCATCCGACAAATCTAAAATAGCTAACACCAAAATGCCACTACATGTATATCCATGCGCAACTACACTATACAAGCTAGGGAATGTTTTAAGTCAACTCATTAAGGTAGAACAGCACAATTATGGCTATACCTAAAAATACAACACAGCAATTTATTAAAAAATCGCGTCAAAAGTGGGGTAACAGATTTGGATATCAAAAAACACGTTACATCAATACTAGAACACCAGTTATATTATGGTGCAAAAAACATCAGTCATACTTTGAACAAACACCAAAGTCTCACTTTGCAACGAAGCATGAATGTTGCCCTATTTGCTACTCTTTGATTGCTGGATTTTATCAGAACCAATGGCGCTATAGGCCATCGCTTAAAAGAAAAGGCCCTAGTGCGCCTTATCTCATAGACCTAGTTTTTCGACTTCCTCATGAATAATCAAGTTCACCTGCCAATAGTGGCAATTATCATTGATATCAGCAATAATTTAAGCAGAGACATTTTGTATGGCCATGCTGTATGAGCTTTCTAGAGATGTTTGAATTTGTAAAAAGGAAAGATATTGTGCAAATAGCAGTCGTAGAAACGACTGAAGGCTGGATAATTACTGGGCATTCTTTTTCTAGAGGTGGTGAAATTCATCTTACTGTTTCATCAGGTGAAATCTTGGTGACGATCGATATGGAGCTCGCCTTAACTATCGCCAATCGTTTTAAATGCTCAACGATACGCATAGAGCACCTAGAACTAACAAAAACACATATCTAATGGCGCTACTGTCAGTTGGCTTTCCAATCTGTTAGTCCGTATTTCTGCATTATGCTGTTGACTTCACCCTGAGATCTTAGCTGTTTAATGCCTGTGTCTAAAGCACTTACTATACTTTGAGACTTGGGATTATTTGGGCCACAGGCTATGTAAAGGCTGTATTGCTCATCGACTGTTCCAGCAGAAACGATCTGGCCGGTCAAATTCATTTCTTTCAATTTAGCATCCATAACTAGCTTTGAGTCAATCACAGCATCAATACGTTTCGACTGAAGTTTCTTAATATTCTTCTCCAGTGCATTGTTGCCGGCCATCGCTTGTCCATTGCTTTCCAACCAATCATCAATAATTTCACTGTAGCCATAACCAGATATGATACCGATTTTCTTGCCGTTTAAGGATTCCACATTATCAAACTTCCAGCTATCGCCATTGTTAACGTAAAAAGTCATGTGATCGCGTGCGTATTCTTCCTTTCCGAAAACAAAATCAGGAACTTCTTCTGAACTAGCGCCAACAATACAATCGATTTTTCCTTCACGGGCCATAAATATGGCTCGTTCCCAAGGTACTATTTTATAGTCAAGAGACATTCCGCTCACAGTCAGAGCCTTGTCTGCGATTTCAATCATAAACCCTGGAGTTGCGCTATTTGGCTCCCCGTTCATCGGAAACCATTCATCAGCACCAATAGTCACGGTTTGCGCACTACATACCGCAGGCAATAAAAGTAACAATAAAGAGTATTTCATAGTACGAACACCTAGTTAGATATTGCAGTGATTGCTTATGAGTATAGATGACTGTCCAACATTTGGTTAGAACGAAGCTATTTATAATTCAGTGTTTATTTAAAAAATTTCTATTAATGAGAATTTTGTGGCCCAATCACCATTGAGGCTGATAAATCATTCAGCCAGTATTTAAGCGCTTGCTGAAGTTCTTTTGATTGCGTGATAGCTTGTTCTATTTCGTCGAGTTCTCTATTTGTTAACGTTTTTGAGACACTATCTCTCAAAATACTATTTAAGTATTCAGGTGTTATCTTGTTATCTGCATCAAAGACTATCGATTCACCAGATTGCATCATTGACAGTTTTTTAATCAAGTCTTTAAGGCCTTTAACTAAAGCAAGTGCGATGGAGTCATTTGGGATGTTATTGAGTATGGTAAGAATGATTTGCGTTTTGAGTTTAGCCAGCAACATAGCGAGAATAAGTTGCTTAGAATCAGCGGCAAATTTATTCATAAATGTTAAAATTAGATCAATTCTTTCAATATCTTGTTCAATCTTCTGAATCGCTGTTCGCTCATTATGAGTTGTTGTGGAGACGGATTCACTCTTTGTTCCACTATCCCATGCTTGTGGTATAACGGTAATACTGTTGGGCATATGCTATGGTCTTAAAACGATTATCTATACCAGCCATAGTAGATGTATAAGTGCGGCTGGCAAGTGAATAAAAGTGAAGAGTTTACACATGCATATGAGTATCTATTTAAACATACTCAAGACTCCAATAAAGTCATTAAGCTTCTTTCCATTCTTGTCTAGACTCTTAATGGCACCTTCAATACCTCTTGGTTTATCTGTTGAAGTCATTTTCTGAGATGTCTGCTCTGCTTTTCTGGCCGCCGCAGCTTTAGATGCCCTTTTGTTTCGAAAATCTTCAGACTGTTGAGCCAAGGCTTTTGTGTATCTGGTTTTTATATTTTGTCATAACATTTCACATATAAATGCCATGACAAATTCATAAAAATCTAACAACTTATTACCTTATATAATGTTATTGCGCCGCTTGACTAGCTAAGTTATTTAATACCGCTCCTACCTTATCAATTATTGGGTCACACCCTTTAATATCATGGCGTTTCTTTAAATAGATAGGGTTGTTGTATGCAATCCAAGCGGTTCCCTGCTCATCTTCATAGATGAGTGCTTTTTGAGGAAGATCGATCGCCACATTTTGATCGCATTGCATAAGCTTTGTGCCCACTTTGGGATTGCCAAAAATTATCACTTCTGTTGGCCTAAGGGTCATCCCTACTTTCTCTGCATTCTCTCGATGGTTGACACGAGCAAAAATGTTAAATCCTTTTTTTTGGACTATGTCTACGAACCGATCTGCGGTTTGAGAGACTGAGTGCTGGCTTGGCACTATAATCAAACTCCCATCGGCCCAAGAGTAGAATGGAACAATGATTGTCGTTAATAGGATGATCGCTGTTTTGAACATAGATAGACTCACTAAATGGGTTTTGCTACTTGTTAGTATGAAGCCAAGAGTAAAACCCGCAAGTGACTTTTGTTCTGCTAAAACTGAAACCAGCCAGTTGCGGGGATTTTTTCTTAACTAATTCGATCCCAAGGACCTAGCGCAAATGAAGGCGCTTCATGTTTGATGACTTCTGACTCACGATTATCACTGTTCTGAGCAAAGGAGTATGAGCTTGATAGTAGTGCCACGATTGATACTAACTTTATTAGTTTCATAGAGATAAGTCCTCACTGTATTTATAGTATGAATTAAGAAAGTCACTATTAACACTAAACTCAAATAAATCGAATGAATATCATTTGTCGCCGGAAGAAAGATCACTTATTAAATAATAAGCAACACTATTTCAAGAGTCATGGTTGTTTACAGCTGGTAATCAAACACGAGCACACCGACATAGTCACTGCCATCTGGATTCTTTTGGACTTTTAAAAACGGACCAACAAAGTCCTTGTAGTCTTGATGGTTGTTATCAAAGTACTGAGAATCAGATATAGCTGGAGTTCCTACGTAATAATTGAGGTCCCCTCTAGATGCAAAACTTACAACAAACGCAAGGTCGTAACCTTTACCTTGCCCTTCTTTACTCATGTTATTGGTACCTACTTCTATATTTTCTATGTATTTTCTTCCGTCACGTTCACTGTTCTTCAAGCGAAGGAAGCGGTCAATAATTTCCTGTCGTTGCGACTGTGTGACATCTTCTTTTAGGTCAAAAAGTACTATGTGTCTTGTGAGGCCTTCAGCATACTGAGGCTGTGTTTTCTTAGCATAGCTTTCTACAGGGATCGGCTTAGGGCTGCTGGCATATTCCTCTTGATTATTGCTCTCGTGAGCTAAAACAGCGAAAGAAACTGTACTCAAAATACCCATCATCAAAGAAATCTTCATCAATATTTTCCTCTATTAGCTGCAATCAGATCTATGAAGACCTAGTGAGTATTTCAATAATTTCAAATTTGCTCAGGATATCTTGTATTTTGGAAGATGGCTTCCAAATTAACGATATAAGCCTTACTAAAAGTAAGTATAAGGTTGATCAATACTGAATAATCCGTAGCCAATTTATAAATGCATTGGTTGAGATTATCGAAAGTGCTTAAATAAAGAAGTGTTTTTGATGGCAGTCATTTATAGGGATGTAAACTATGTTTTTGCTTGTTCTTATCATACTTTTTGCGGCTTTGATCTTTGCAATATCTTTATTCACTCGCTCAAACCAAGCATCATTACATGACCAACAAATGGCCCCTACTCCCGTTTATCAATATGATGTACGGACTTCATTGGCAAATCCTGAAGAGCTTAAGTTCTACCGGGCACTTAAGCATGCTGTAAAAGGTAAGTATGAGGTTTTTATCAAAGTTAAGGCTATAGACGTGATGGTTCCTAGGGAGGGAATTTACAATAGCAATGAGCGACAACGAGCGTATAACAAGCTTTCACGACAGTATATAGACTTTGTACTTTGTGATCCTTTATCACTTGAAGTTCACACCTTGATACAATTCAAGAAGCGAGATTTAGAAAAAGGTCGCTATCTCGAACGAGCTGCTGAAACCGCGGGGCTAAAGGTGAAATGGTTTGCGATTGCTGAATCCTATGATCTTTACGAAATAGAACGAGCACTATGCGAAGACCGTATTGCCGAAGAAAGTCTGTATACCATTAATTAGACAGAACTTAACTAGCCTAAAACTCATTTTTTTGTGCAGGTTTGGTAGTTTTGGGGATTACAATATGTCATTGGGATATATTGTATTTCCTTGACAGATTTCTTGTTTGCGAGCTTGTAAAGAGTCATTATCGCTTGTTTACCCATTTCAAAAGGGTTTTGGCCTACGTTAGTATGCGCAAGCCCATCTTTCAAATACATCAGTTGCTTATCAGCAGTATCAGCAAAAATGATGACTATCTCTTTGTTCTGGATCTCTTGCCTATACGGTTCAACTACCTCTCTATACCCTTCTGAAAACTGAGCCCAACCAGCAACACTGACGACTGCGTTTATTCCTCTCTCTTTGTGGGAATATAATACATTCTTGAGATCTTCTAGCGCCGTTGAAAACGAGTCAAAATTATAAAGCGGATTTGAAGATTCAGTCCAACCGTTTTCTCCTTTCAAACGCTTTCCAGGAGGTGATTCATACTCTTTTTCAGATAACGCTGAGCGTAAACCCATTATTCTTAGATTTAGGTTGGGAGAATCTGAGCGCCCACTTTGAATAATAATATTGCCACCATTGGGTAACTGAGATTTTAAAGCTTTACCAAGCTCTTTTCCTAGCTCGTAGTTATTTGTTCCTATTGCATATTTCGGAGCATTCCGATCAGTTATTTCGGGATTATCCGATCACCCATTTCGGTTT
>NZ_BSPW01000016.1 GCF_030161235.1 Vibrio zhanjiangensis
CATAAGCTGGATCAACCACTTAAGGAATTAGTTTATGTGTCCAACCATTGGGGTCCACTTCTTAACTAACATTGAATGTGTGCAGTTACTTACGCATTCACCCCTTTCATTCCCTCAGCGGTGTAACGCTCACCAACTGGTTCAAACTCCCTGAGTACACTTTCAATATAAACCAACTCTTCAGTAGATAAGTTTATTGAAGCCGCGCCGAAGTTATCAACAAGGTGATGGAGCTTTTTGGTACCTGGAATGGGCACTATATTGTCGCCTTGTGCGAGAAGCCATGCTAGTGCCACTTGAGCGGGAGAGCAGGATTGACGACGCGCAATTTGCTCGACAGCAAACGATAAAGGACGGTTTGCTTCTAGGTTATCGGCAGAAAATCTGGGCAGGCCTTGGCGAGCATCGTTTTGATCAAAGTTGGCTTCTTTATCAAAGCGCCCAGTTAAAAAGCCGCGTCCGAGTGGTGAATAAGGCACAAAGCCAATACCCAATTCCTTACATGTTGGCAGAATGTCTTTTTCGACATCCCGAGTCCACAAAGAATATTCGGTTTGCACCGCGCTTACAGGATGCACTGCGTGCGCTTTTTTTAACGTGGCAGCACTGACTTCCGATAAGCCTATATTTGCGATCTTGCCTTGTTTTACAAGCTCAGAGAGAGTTTGCATGGTTGTTTCTATGCAGGCGTTTGGATCAAGGCGATGAATGTAGTACAAGTCGATACATTCAATGCCAAGACGCCGAAGTGAGTGCTCACATGAGGTTCGAATATAGTTGGGGCTATTATCTATGCTTCTTTGGTACTCGCCTGGACGTCTAACAATTCCGCATTTAGTCGCAATCTTAACAGGCGCTGACGTTTGTTGTAGAAACAGGCCAATCAGTTCTTCGTTATGATGGTTGCCATATGTATCTGCGGTATCGAGTAAGGTGCAGCCTAATTCTATGGCTTTATGGAGGACTTGCATCGATTCTTTGTCATCACGAGGTCCGTAAAATTCGCTCATGCCCATGCAGCCTAAACCGATTGCCGACACTTCTAACGCTTTGCCTAACTTACGTGTTTTCATTTTTATCCTGCTTTGTTGGTGGAAGTCTTTCTAGTATGATTTCCAAAAATGGAGATGAATATGCTTAAAATCGGCAATCAGATTTCCGATATCGGAAATCAGTTACATTGGGATGACGCAAGAGTGTTTTTGGCTATCGCCCGAACAGGCACGTTGAGCGGAGCGTCAAAGCTGCTTGGCACTGGCATTGCCACCACTTCCCGCCGCTTGGAAAGGCTGGAAAATGCCTTGCAAGTACGGCTATTTACTCGCTCACAACTTGGCTATCGTTTAACCGATGATGGCGCTGATTTGATCTCGCAGGCAGAAATGTTAGAGCGGGCGGGATTTGCCTTTAGTGCCGCAGCGAAAGGCAAGGATACTAGGGTTAGCGGGCATGTTAGGCTGGCAACGGTTCAGGGGCTTGCCGACGAGCTTATTATTCCGGCATTGCCTGATTTTATTGAAGCTCACCCTAATTTAACCCTTGAAATAGTCACCAGTGTCTCTGTGGTGAATTTGCATAAACGCGACGCCGATCTGGCGATAAGAATGGTTCGACCTGACAGTGGCAATGTCAGTATTCGCCGTATCGGTCACCTTGGGTTTGGCCTGTATGCCTCAAAGGGCTATTTGCAGAGTAAGCCAAGGTGTGAAAGCTCTGGTCTATTTGAGCAAGACGACTTTATTGGTTGGCCTGAAGACAATCAGCAGCTTCCGGAAGCGCAGTGGCTGGCTAGAACGTTGCGCGGTAAACCTTGCCGAATGACAACAACCACTATGTCTGCGCAAGTCAGCGCAGCCCAAGCTGGAATAGGCATGGCAATTCTCCCTCACTTTATTGGCCAGAAAAAAGGCTTAGTCTGCGTACAAAAAGACGTTGGCTGCGACCAACCTATTTGGTCAGCAGTGCATTCCGACCTTATTCACTCCACAAGAATAAGAGCCGTGACTGGCTTTTTAACCGAGCTTATTCAGGCCAAGAATCAAGAATTAACTGGCGAAGGAGCGGGCGGTGTGTAGTTAGGGTTTTAGCATAACGTTATTTATTAATCTATTGCAATTTGTGGAATAACTAGTTCCTATCGGAGGTTATGTTAGTTGTGCTCTATCAAACAGGAAATCAGCACTATCTTTTTCAATCCAAATTTCTAAGGGAAATTCTATTTTGTCGTTTGTTCTCACTGCACAAGTATCGGATAATAGAGTTTATTTATAAGGTACAGGTAACCGGAATATTGGTTTTGTCAATTAAAATCAGCGAAAAAGCTTTATCTTTACTTGTGAAGTAACATTTTAATATCCCACAGTATTTTATGTTATAAACTTCGAACTCCAGTAAGCCTTAGCTTTGTTTTAAGTAGTATACACTTGATTTTACGTGAATTATTTCATAGAATTAGAATCCTGAATATCATATAATTTTTGAGAAAAATGATGAAAAAACATTTCCTAGCAATAGGCTTGGCTATGTTGTCAGTGCATACTCAAGCTGGAGTTAGTCAAATTGTTGGTGCGAAGATCCAAAATATAGAATTTTATGGGAGTCAATTCACGGTTACTTTAGATAAAACCTATTCATCTATAGGCTGTGGTCACCCTGGAAAAAACGTTGTTGCAATGGATTCTTCGACAGAGCCCGGTAAAACACATTATTCGGCGTTATTAGCTGTATGGATGGGTGGTAAATCGGTCAATATGAGAATCACTGATGAAACTTGTAGTGGTGATCGACCTACATTGCTAAGTTGGGCAGCGAATTAATTTAGAGCCTATCTCAATAGGTGTTGATTTAATTCAGACAACACATATTTAACGGATTATATTCGAGTCTTTTTGCTTCTCGCGGGCAGTAATCCGGTTAACTTTCCGATGTGAAATCCTTATCTTCTTCTAAAAAGCTTAGCCATTTATTACTAAAATGGATTTTGAATTATGAGTATAAAATCAAAGATACTGTTGTTTATACCGCTACTGGTTTTTATTCATATTTGGTTGACTTTCGTTTTTGGGGTTGACGTTACACCAGATTGGTTGTTCTATGATACGCAGCCTCATTCAGAAGACCCTTCACCAACAGGGCTACTTCCCGATAACTTATATTTTGTCATCATGTTTATAGCTTGTCCCTTAAGCTTTTTTATTGGCTCTATCTATACCATCTATAAAAAGCTATGGGGGTGGTTTGCCGCATATTTAATTTTAGGCTTTGGCCTATGGTTATATCTGGCTTTGTAAGTTTTTTCTCACAAACTCAGTGGATAAAAAGCACTGAAAACTAGCATGATCTGCGAATTTACATACGATCATGCTATGTATAATCAGTGCTTTGCCAATAAATTCCGCTCCAAGGGATAGAATCTTTAGCTGCATATGAGTTAGAGACGTTCTGCTGTTATCACTGGTTCTATCACTGATAATTTACACGCTCCTCAAGTCCTAATTAAGTGAAGTGCGGACTGTTTTGGGTAAAAAGCAATCGGTGTGCATCGACACCAGTCTAGACAGCTTCTAAGTTAATTATTCCAAAGCCCTCAATCTGGGTGTGCTTATCAGGCTTTCTGATCACGATTGAGGCTTGAGTCCAAATTTTATCCGCAGCTCAGGTTACTGAATCTTTATTTGATGAAGTCAAAGTTTTTCTTGGTTGTTGAAGCTAGAGCTGAATTAACTGAAAAGGAAGATAGTGCTTATGGGCATTCAAAAAGATATTGGTGTTGTACCGGGTTGGCAGGGAGGCTTTGAACAGTCAAACCCTGAATTGGCATACCCTAATCCGAACCTAACCCCATTGTTAAGCTGCTATGGTCTCACTTTGAAAAGAGTAAACAACCTTTTCCTTTTCGAAAATCGAGTGCGATCGTTGTTTATACCCACAAAGTGGGGCAAGCGGATCAGCCGATATTCCCGCTACTTAAAGGCGAAAGTACCGATTTTGACATCCCTGATTTTGCCAAGCATCCACAGGCGTGGAGTGTCGGGCATTTGGGGGTAGAAATTGGAGCGCCCTTAAGGACAGGTTACTCAGTGGTTGATGAGTTTAACAAGCTGATTATGGATGTGTTTAATTTGGTTTCTGGCAATATGCTGCAAATGGGTAATGTGCTGACTTGGAATGTCTGGTTTACTGAGCCTGAGCTGGTTAATACTGAAGAATGGAGAACCCATGCCCAAAGATGGCGTGAATCGATCGATGTGGATCATTGCTCTCCAGACGGGGACGGGACCAAAGCCAAATACTTTGATGGCACTCCGTTTAAACCAAATTTCGATCTGACAAAGGCGCTAGAGAAGGAAAAAATAGGTCGCTTCCTTGATAATTTGGAAGGAGAGATAAAAGAAGGTATCAGTGAGTGTCTTAACGATCTTTAGGCGTATGCCTCCGCTACCCTTTGTATAAGGGAACGGAGGCCACGTGTTGTCCCCGCACAAAAGAGGGACTTAACAGTTTTATTCAACGACAGCCCATACATTATCGATTTCAAAATCAGCTGGGTTAAGACGAATAATTGATGCACTACCAGCATAATACGATTCAGCAAAAGCCATAATTTCGCCATTATTGGCAATTAAAGTGTTGCTAATGACAAAGGTCGTATTGTTGGTATTATCATTGCTAAAACCGACAACCAGACGGTTATAAAAGTTGTTGTTGATTTTCCCGGCAGTTATTTTGAGAGGTGGGTTGCCACCACCGCTTGGTGAATTCTGGTACTCTTCTCCAATAGCCTTGACTTTTTGGTTGACGCCAGCCAATAACCAAGGGTAAGTCTTGGCGTCAGCACCGGCTACGCCCCCCGTGTTTAGATATCCCATGTAAGTGCCATCGAAGCTCAAAATCATCCCTGTCTTAGTGTTAACCGCTTTAGTCACTGATCCGTCGGCAGCATTACTGAACGTGGGCATTATCCCAGTCCAGGTCGTTACTGAAATGTCATTGATGGTGATGTCCACTTTTGATGGATTAGTGTTGGAAGGAAGAGGTATATCAAACCACACGGCATCCTTTGTGGAGTTAATTCGGGCCGTTGCAGTTAGGCTCCCTCCTCCCACCACTGGGAATGTACTCCCGTTGATCCCTTGGTACTGAGCTTGTGTCCACTTAGTCCCGTCGGGGTTATAAAAAGTTTGCCATCCAGCAGCAAGCCCTTCGGCAGAGATTGACATAATCAGTCCCCCCAAGAATACGCTTAATCGTTTCATTTTTTTGTCCTTATCTATGCTCTATGGTATATCGTAAGGTAATACAACGTAGTTACTAGGATCTTCAATGGTTAAAGGCATTCTCGCTAAGACTGGGTATGTATTCGAGCAAACCTCTTCGTTTCCTTCGCTACTTGCACAGACTTGAATGCTTTTTAGCCAATCTCTGTTGGTGACGGTGTAAGTTATGTCGGTACTTACAGTCTGAGCGTCGACACGCCATACAAAGCTTGGGGTACTTCGCTGCATCACTAAAGCAGAAAGACTAGCTCCGCTGTAGATCACTGAAACTTCTTGATTAGTCTTGCTATCTACAATTTTGACTGCAGCTATATCAGCTCCTTCATGAGGTCCGCTACCGTCTCCCGATCCTGAACCCGATCCCGAACTTGTGCTATTACTCGCTCCGCCATCTGAACCTCCCCCACACCCTACTAGAAGAGAGACGTATAGAAGTGAAGCAAGGACTGTCTTTGTATTATCCATTTCAGATCCTCTCACGAGCACGTACGTAAGTTAAAATGCCAAAAAGATAGGAAATATCTCCAAAAAGTAGTGATTTATGTTGAAAAATTCCCATCACCTCTGTTTTCTAAAGCTAGTCATGAGTAACTGATGTGTCAATTATGTTGGAGGAAGCTGAAATGATATAAGCCCCCCAAATTGAGCTATTGATACGGGTAATGCTGATGATGATATTTTTATCTATTATGTATTGAGGCAAGACCCAATTCTCGGTTATCAACAGTGGCAAAGGGTGAAATGAATGAAAAATTTAGTTGCTATATCTCTGATCTCTATGGTGATGACTTTTTCACCGACTTTGGTAGCCCAAAGTAATGTAGTGAAAGTGGCTGTTGGGGATATTTACAAAGGCAAATTAAAGGATATAGGTTATGGCATGACAGCAGAAGAAGTACTTAATGCCATTTATAAGGAAGCAAGAATCAGTCACGAGATAACGTATATGCCTGACGAGCTGGCGATTCAATCTGTTTTAGACGGTCAATATGACGCATTGGATCTGAGGATTAGTGAGCTGGAATACGATCATAGTCAATCACTGGTTAAGGTTAATGTAGCTATAGGAAATATTGATATATACATTTTTTCATTGGGTGAACATTTAGATTTGAGTTTACAAGATCTTCATGACAAAGATGTGGTTTCCGTACAGGGGGCCGTTTATGTAGATAAAATCAAGCATTACAAGAGTCTTCACTTAGTCACTTCTGAGGAAGCCGCTTTGATGCTAATCAACGGAGATGCCGATGTTTGGGTTGCTGCGATGCAGTCATATGATTTTGTAAAAGAAAAGTATCCTACTATTCATGTATCAAGCTCGCCTGTCTCAAGAGAGTATCTATATCATTATTTGCACATAACGCAGTCGCATTTGCTTAAACGTCTTGAGGCGTCAGCAGAATATGTGATGAAAAATAAAGTGATTGAATAGCTTAGATTGAGATGGTACTAAAGAGACAGGCACATAATAAGCACATTATAGGGACAGTCTATGAGAATCGTTGAAGCAACACCGTTAGATCTCGACCCTTTCTTTGAATATATTGGCGTACAGCTTCTTGAAAATGCTGATGATGATTCTCCTCTTTTTCAACCACTATCTAAAGAACATTGTCGCGTTTCAGAAAATTTTAAGGCTAAGTTTCGCGAGGGTTTTGAGCACAGTATTGGTGAGCATGGTTGGAGAAAGCTTTGGCTCATCAAAGATTCTCATCAAGGCGTGGTTGGTCATATTGATTTACATCATTACTCTGAAGAGTATAAATTTCATCGTGTACTTTTGGGGATGGGGGTTGATTCAAATTTAAGACAGCAGGGTTTAGGTGCAAAGTTGATTGAATGTGTCATACAGTTTTGTAATCAAAGCCCAAGTATTGATTGGTTGGATCTCAATGTTCTTACTAACAATCTTCCGGCGAAAAACTTGTATTTGAAATGTGGCTTTGAAACCGTTGGCGAAATGTCAGATTGTTACCGGATAGAAGAGCACGCGGTGTCAGAGACTATGATGACACTATGTACAAAAATTTAATATCAATCTTAATGATACGTTTTGTATGCTTTTATAGTGTTCTAGACGTATTGCACCATGATATTTATCTCTTCAAGAAAATCAATCCTTAGATGCAGCACGCCACTTGGATAAGGGTGGCGTTTGATTATTCGCCTATCTTTATTCATCGTTATGTAAACCGCGATAACAGCATGGTTTCGACTGGGTCAAAGCTAACAAGAGGTTCTGCTATTTCACATTTTGTCGTTTAGGCTAAATTTATAGAGTTAATGAGAGTTCTGATAACTTGGATATCAAGGAGCTGATATGGATGAGGAATATAGCCGAGACTTAGTGGGTTATGGCGTGAGTCCCCCTCATCCTAAATGGCCAGAAAATGCTCGTATCGCGTTGTCATTTGTCCTCAATTATGAAGAAGGGGCGGAGCGTTGTCTGTTGCATGGTGATGACGAATCTGAATCTTTCTTATCTGAAATCCCTTCTGCCAAGCCGATTTCGGGGGCGCGGCATATTAGTATGGAATCAGTTTATGAATATGGCAGCCGCGTGGGAGTGTGGCGGATGTTACGTTTGTTCGAACAATACTCATTCCCGCTGACAATATTTGCGGTTGCTATGGCGATAGAGCGGCACCCTGATGTGGCGAAAGCAATGGTAAAAGCAGGGCATGAGATCTGTAGCCATGGCTATCGCTGGATTGACTATCAGCATATCGAAGAGGCTGTTGAACGCAAACATATGGCAAAAGCAATCCGTATTATTGAGCAAGTGACAGGAAGCCGTCCTCTTGGATGGTATACGGGTAGAACGGGACCCAATACACGCCGTTTGGTCGCAGAGGAAGGTGGCTTTTTATACGACTCGGATGCGTATGATGACGATTTACCCTATTGGCACACACAAGCAAAGCGGCCTCAATTGGTGATCCCCTACACTTTGGATGTCAACGATATGCGTTTTGCCACCACACAAGGCTTTAATAGTGGTGAGCAATTTTTCCAATATCTAAAAGACAGCTTTGATGTGTTATATGAGGAGGGAAAAAGCGCCCCTAAAATGATGTCTGTCGGTCTACATTGTCGTTTGAGTGGTCGTCCGGGACGAATTGCAGCGCTCAAGCGCTTCTTGGATTATGTGCAATCTCATGAAAAAGTATGGGTCTGCCGGCGCGTTGATATCGCACGGCATTGGCATCTGGTTCATCCATATCGTGCACGGGAGGCTTAAATGGCTCTGTTTCAATCATGCGTGCCCTCTAATATGTCTTGTGACGCATTTCTAAATCAATTTGGTCAAGTGTATGAACATAGCCCTTGGATTGCTCAAGCTGTATACCAACAAGGTGTGAGTGAGAGAGATAACCAAGTTGAGCATTTGCATCAGCGTATGGCTCAAGTGTTGCTCGGAGCTGACAAAACGCAGCAACACAGTGTTATCTGTGCCCACCCAGATCTTGCAGGTCGAGCTGCGATAGAGAATCAGCTGAGTCACTCATCTCAGGCAGAACAAATGGGGGCTGGGCTTAGCCAATGTACAACAGAGGAGTTTGAGTTATTTACTGCTTTAAACGATAAATACAAAAGCCGTTTTAATTTCCCTTTTATTATGGCGGTGAAAGGTGCGAACAAAGCGCAAATTATCGATGGTTTTAAAAGCAGGATACACAACGATCCGGAGTTTGAATTTACTCTTGCTCTTGAAGAGGTGAATAAAATTGCTCTGTTTCGATTACGGGACATGTGAGTAAACAGGCTGTATGCCATGAGCTTCTAAGCGTTTAGATGTCACCAATGATTCAGTTGATTCGTGAGGATGCCGCAATGCCGTTAGACTTTGAACACTTTATTAACCTAGCTGATGAAAAACTTGGCGCTCAGGTAATTTATGCTACGGATGACTTTTTTGCTGATAAAAGCCGTTTAATCCTGCGTGCTGAGCCCAAATGGCTTGAAGGTGTTTACGATGAAAACGGAAAATGGATGGATGGTTGGGAAAGTCGCCGTAAGCGTGAAGAGGGCCATGATTTTTGTATTGTACGCCTTGGCTTAGCTGGCATGGTGGCGGGCGTAGATATAGACACATCGTTTTTTACCGGTAACTTTCCCCCTGCTGCGTCGATTGATGCTTGTTATTGGTTGGATGGTGATCCTTGCGCGCTAACTCAATGGCAAGAAATTCTACCTAAAATGACCTTGTATGGAAATAGCCACCATATTGAAAAAATCGATAGCGACGAAGTGTTTACTCACTTACGTCTTAATATCTATCCTGATGGCGGTGTGGCACGTTTGCGTGTTTATGGTCGCCCAAGCGTGGATTGGAAAGGGTTGGACCAAAGGCAAAGGGTTGATCTTGCGGCGGTTGAAAATGGTGGCCGAGCCTTGGCTTGCAGCGACCAACATTACGGCAATAAATCGAATATTTTGGGTATAGGTCGAGGCGAGAATATGGGAGATGGTTGGGAGACTGCTCGCAGAAGAACGCCCGGAAACGATTGGGTGCTTGTCGAGCTTGGTCATGCTGGAAATGTCGAATGTGTGGTCGTGGATACAGGACATTTCAAAGGAAATTTCCCTGATCGGTGCTCGATTCAAGCCGCTTATGTTGAAGGTGAAAGTGACGAAGATTTGATCAGTCAAAGTGCGCTTTGGGCCGAATTATTGCCGTCACAAAAGCTCAATGCGGACGATATTCATGAATTTACTTCAGAAGTGGTCGGTTTAGGGCCTATTACACATGTGCGCTTAAATATATTTCCAGATGGAGGCATAAGTCGCCTACGCTTATTTGGAACTAAGGCGGAATAGGTTAGAAAGAGATGGCAGTTAATCCGAGGCGATTAAACGTTGAGTTATTAACACCTGAGGCGTTTGCGCAATTTGGAGAAATTATTGAGATAGCAAATCGTGATTATTCTGTCATCAATGAGGGGCGAGCGCGTCGATACCACCAACTTGCAACAGCAGATGTTCAGAATGGAACCGTGATCATGAGTATTTTTGAGGCGAAAATACCCGATTATCCTCTCACGATTAGCATGCTAGAGCGTCACCCACTCGGTTCTCAGGCCTTTATACCACTCTTGGGAAATCCGTTTTTGATCGTTGTTGCGCCTAAGAGTGATAACCCTGAGTCTTCTAAAACTAAGGCATTTGTCACCAACGGCCGTCAAGGTGTGAATTATTTTAAAGGGGTTTGGCATTATCCTTTACTCGCATTGGTAGAAAGAGATCAATTGCTGGTTGTGGATCGTGATGGTGGCGGGGATAACTGTGAGACTCGGGTATTGAATGGCGATAAGCTGGAGTTGCACAAAGATGCGACCCCTCCCTCCATTTTATTGGGATTAAGCTGGCGTTAAACAGGAGTTCACAATGGAACCTCATGTCACAGAGTGGTTGAATTTGGTCATTCGCTGGGCGCATATGGTGGTGGGTGTTGCTTGGATAGGAGCTTCTTTCTATTTTGTTTGGTTGGAAAATAACCTCAATCGGCTCAATCCTAAAAAAGGGCTGTCAGGTGATTTGTGGGCCATTCATGGAGGAGGCATCTATCATCTGGAAAAATATCAGCTCGCTCCGGATACCATGCCTGAACAGTTGCATTGGTTTAAATGGGAGGCCTATTTTACTTGGATAACGGGCATTTTACTATTAGCGGTTGTCTACTATTTAAATGCTGAGCTTTACCTCATGGCTCCAGACTCTAAGCTGTCAGCCACCAGTACGATTACTATTGGAATAGCGTCTCTTTTTCTTGGCTGGTTTGTGTACCATGGCCTGTGTGACTCACCGCTGAGAGCAAGTCCCTTCTTACTGGCTCTTGTTCTTTACGCTTTTTTTGTTGCTGTGAGCTATGGTCTTGCTCAAGTATTCAGTGGACGCGGAGCGTATATTCACGTTGGCGCTATGCTAGGAACCATTATGGTGGGCAATGTTTTTCGTATTATCATGCCCGCTCAGCGTGATTTAGTTCAAGCGATCAAAGAGCAGCGTCCTCCAAACCCTGCGTTGCCGGCGAAGGCACTACTGCGTTCTCGTCACAACAACTATATGACACTTCCTGTGTTGTTTATTATGATCAGTAACCATTTCCCGAGTACTTATGGTGCAAGCTTTAACTGGGTGATTCTAGCGGGACTATCAGCAGTGAGCATTATACTGCGTCATTACTTCAATACTCGCCATAACAGCCAAAAATTTGTCTGGGCGCTGCCTGTTACTGCTTTGGGTATGGTTGCATTGGCTTTTGTGTCATCGCCAAATATGACAAAAACACCGTTATCACCTGTACTTGAAACAGGTTATGCCGCCAAAGGCTTCTTTTTAGAGGATGGAAATGAGGTTAAAGGCAAATACGTCAGCTTTGCCAAAGTCAATACGGTTATTCAGCTGCGCTGTGCGGTTTGCCACTCGAAGACGCCGACACATCAAGCATTCTCCGTTGCACCTGCTGGTGTCGTCTTCGATACACCGCAAGATATTTCGCGTAATCTTGCTGCTATTTTGACTCAAGCTGTTCACAGCAAGGTGATGCCCCCTGGTAACTTAACTCAAATGACCCAAGAAGAGCGAGTTTTGCTCAAGCTATGGGCCAGTGAAGGTGCTTCAACTGACCGATAACATTATTTCGGTCACTTGCAAACTCGATATTTTTATAAGGCGATTGAATGATCGGGGGAAAGAGCAGTCGACAATCTTTGTCTATACTCAATGATATATCAATAATGATAATTCAAGTACCTTCGAGGGTTTACTATGAGACAAACCGTTTTTGTCTGTATGTTGAGTGTCGGGCTGATATTTCCTAATCTGCTCCATGCCCTGCCTGCTCCAAAGGGAGAACCCATACTTTGGGTGTCTGGTAACATTGCTGAGTCGAATTCGCCAGACGGTGTCGAATTTGATACCGATATGATAAAGCAACTAGAACAAGGCGTGATTACCACGCACAATCATGTTGAGGCAAAAGCTCTCGAATACAGAGGTCCCAAGTTAACGGCATTATTAGATTATGTGGGGGCGAAGGGGTCATCACTTAAAGTGATAGCATGGGATGATTATGTGGTGAGTATTCCGATCTCAGATATAAAAAAGTATGACGTTTTACTGGCTACTCATGAAGACGGAATTAAGATGACGATTGATGGAAAAGGGCCATTTTTTATCGTGTTTCCGTTTGTGGATCACCCAGAAATCGATAGAGACTTGTACTATGGTTTGTCTGTTTGGCAGGTACGAGACTTGATCGTCGAGTAGCTATCATGAATACAGGTTTTTGGGAAAGAGGGCGCCATTTTGTCGCGATTGTTGCTGCATTATGCCTAGTACTTTTTCTCGTCATCATTTATGTTTTTTTCTCGGTGTCAAAAATAAAAAATGTCGCACCTGAGCCTTATGTCACCATCATTAACAACAATATCACCGCAAAAACCAAATTATTGACCATTAAGGCTGCGATCCTTACCTACACAACCCACAGAGACAAAAAACACTTGGCGCAGCTTAAGTTCAAATCTAAGGTGTTTCGAGCGAGTATATACCATGATCTGTTAGCCGAAAGAACACTCGACTTGCATTCCCACTACGGTGACTTAGATGAGCTCACACAAATAAATGATCAGGTTGCTAAGGCATTTGATGATATTGACAGACTTACCTTAGGTGGCATTGAAGATGCTCAAAAGGTGATTTCGGACTTTGATAAATCGTACATGCGATTAAACGCTTACTTGTCGAGTTTTGTGGCAAACGTTCAGCAGAGACAGGCTGATTTCCTTGATTTCAAAGAGTCATTCTACAACAAACAATATGTATATCTCGGGATTATCTTTTTGTGTTCCATGTTGATGGTAGGAGTCATTTCATGGATGTATCTGAATCAAATTCGATTGGCTAAGGATCTAGAAGAAAAGACAAAAATTATGGAAGAGGCCAAAAGGAATGCCGAACAAAGTGCCAGCGCCAAGGCCAGATTTTTGGCCAACATGTCCCATGAAATGCGTACGCCATTAAACGCAATTATTGGTTTGAGTCAAAAAGAGTACTACCAATCTTCAGATGAACAAACGCGCCACTTTTTATCTATGATTCACAGTTCAGGGGAGCATCTTCTCAAGCTGATTAATAATGTTCTCGACTTAAGCAAGATCGAGAAGGGTAAATCAACCTTGTCCTATGACGATTTTTATCTCAGCGAACTTATCGATGTGTCTAAGACTGTCTTTGTTAATTACGATAAACAGCTGTGATCACCAAGCGATTCTGTCGTACCTTAATTACCAAGCGACTTTGTCATTACGTTAACT
>NZ_BSPW01000017.1 GCF_030161235.1 Vibrio zhanjiangensis
CATAAGCTGGATCAACCACTTAAGGAATTAGTTTATGTGTCCAACCATTGGGGTCCACTTCTTTCTGACCCAGATGGGCGAATCGTTGACACCGAATGGATACTCCCTAACGGTGACATCAAACGAGGACGCATGTTTACCACGATATTCCCAAGCTATGGTGACCATCAAGTTCGCCTAACTGTAATGGATGACAGTGGTGATAAAGTAACCAAACTTATAGACGTGAAATTGTAAGTCGACTCTCAAATGAAAAGCGCAACCTTGGTTGCGCTTTTTTTGTACAAAAAAAGCCTTCTATACACTGATCAAATCAATCCACTTCCTCCCCATAAGAAACAATTCTCATAATAGAAACAAGCACTCATTAAATTACACAAATTTAACACTCCGATAACTAATGATTCCTGTATAAAGTTTGATCTCAGTCGAATCTTGATTGATTTTTTTCATGAATATTTTGACTGCCAAGTACATGGCATGCGATCAAAGATGAGCAAACACTCTACAATCAGAATAATAAGTGAAGGATCATGAATAAAATTCTATTTTTAGCTGGTTGCATATTGGCGGCACCAGCACTCGCAGATGGCTCGTCAAAAAATCTTGGACCTTACAAGACTGACCATTACCAAATGGCTCAAGGTCGACAAACCAGCACCTATGTAAGATGTTGGTATCGACTTTCGCAAAGCCACAACGATACGGACGCTGACTGGGAATGGGCAAGAGAACAAGATGGGCGTTATTATCAAATACAAGGATACTGGCGTTCATCGGTGTCGCTCAAAAACATGTTTTATACCAATACCCCACAAACTGATATTGAACAGCGCTGTAGGGAGACACTAGGTGTAACTCATGATACAGCAGATATAATGTACTACGCATCAGACACCCAGATGTCGTACAACCACAGTATTTGGACAAATGATGGGACTCGCAATGACAAAATTAACAGGATTATCACCTTTGGCGACAGCTTGTCGGATACGGGCAATTTATATAATGCGTCGCAATGGGTATTCCCAAATAGGAGCTCATGGTATTTAGGACACTTTTCAAACGGTTTCGTATGGACAGAATATCTCGCAAAACACAAGCAGCTTCCACTTTACAACTGGGCAGTGGGCGGTGCAGCCGGTGTTAACCAATATGGTGTACTAACAGGAGTTTATAATCAAGTGACATCCTATTTGAAGTACATGGATAAAGCCGAGAATTACAACCCCAAAAACAGTCTTGTCACTCTAGCATTTGGCCTCAACGATTTAATGAACTATCATCGCTTAGTCGCCGATGTAAAAGCAGATCTGAGTAGTGCCATTATTCGCTTAACGGAATCTGGAGTAACCAATATTCTGCTATTTACTCTGCCTGACGCAACAAAAGCACCGCAATTTAAATATTCAACAATAGACGAAATCCGCTCCGTTAGGGCAAATATTATTGAACTCAATACATTTATTAAGGAACAGGCAGAGCTGTATCAAAGTAAAGGGCTCAACGTTATTCTTTATGACGCACATGCGATATTTGACCAGATAACGACCAATCCCGAGCTGTACGGATTTGAGAACGCAACCGATGCCTGTTTGAATATCAATAGAAACTCACCTGCAGACTACTTACAAAGCCATGTGTTGACCAATGACTGTGCTTACTATGGTTCGGACAAGTATGTCTTCTGGGGAGTGACTCATCCAACAACAGCCACTCACAAATATATTGCTGACGACATTATTCAAACCAAGTTAGACCAATTTAACTTTTAGATGTAACCAACCATCCAAAGATGGAGGAAGCATTACTCCATCTTTTTAACTCCCCTTTAATCAGCCTACAGAAATTGCGAGGTTTGTGCATTAATAACTCCAATATTTATATTTGGCGTAGAGCTTCTCTTACTGCTGCTTGAGCATGTATTGCTGTTGTATCAAACACTGGAATATCCGTGTCAGAACTATCGATGAGTAAGCCAATTTCGGTACATCCTAAAATAACGCCTTGTGCACCTTCCGCTGTCAGATCTTCAATAATGGTTTTAAAGTCCTGCTTTGAGCGAGCACTTATCTTTCCTACACAAAGCTCGTCATAAATCACATCATGGACAAGCCTACGCTGCACACCGTTGGGAATAATCACTTCTATGCCAAATTTGCTCTTAAGCCGTTGCTTGTAAAAATCTTGCTCCATAGTAAATGCCGTTCCGATCAAACCCACTTTAGTAATACCCTTATCAATTAAGTTCTGACCGGTTGCGTCCGCAATGTGAAGAAAAGGAATGGATACACCCTCTTTGATCTCGTCATAAACCCTGTGCATGGTATTGGTTGCAAGAACAACAAAATCAGCCCCAGCTTTTTCCAACGACTGTGCCGCATGGTTCAAAATTGAAGCGGCCTTGTCCCATTCATCACTTTTTTGCAAACTCTCAATCTCTGCAAAATCAACACTATAAAGAACAACTTTGGCGCAGTGCAGCCCCCCTTTCTCAGCTTTTACTGCTTGATTTATTACTTTATAGTAGCTCGCGGTGGACTCCCAGCTCATACCACCAATAATACCTATTGTTTTCATTACGATTCCTTTCTTAAGATATGAATCACATCATAATCAGATGTTTGGAAAAAATACAATCGATATTACAAAACAAAAATCGCCTTTCGATAGTAAGATTAACTCTATGTTTAATATGATGTTATTTCTAACAATCCATAACCAAACTTACTTCACGAAAGGCTTTATACACATTGAGGATTTAATAAGCTAACTTAACCTAGAAATGATTAATCGTTTGAGGTAAGTAGTGATTTTAACTTTTCTACCACACCCTTACGATCTTGCTTATAACCTAACCAATATTCTCCCTTATTTTCACCTTGTCCCAACAGAAGTTCAATTTTTTGGTCAATGCTAAGTTCTTTTGACTCACTAAGTTGATTGATTAAATCTTGAAGCAGGTTAGAAAGCACATGTTTTACTTTATCTTCGAGTATCTTTATCGCTTCTTTATTATTTGAGTGGATCACATTTGGAGTAGTCATTATATTGAAAAGTAATCTTAATCTTAGATATTTGCTTTGCAAAAATTCAGGACTAAATCGCTCACTTTCTGATTTAGTGATACCTTCCAAAGAAACTTCTTTATCAAGAAAGAAGCGCAGCGGATCGATGTGAACTTTGTTAGCAAGGCCTTCGGTATTCGTTGGGTAATACATATTGAGCGATGCAGCCTCCATCATTTCATCGGCACTGATCAAATGTTTAGAGTCTGCGGGCACTTCATCATCCACAACAGCACCAACACGTTTATGAAGCGCGGCAATACATTGAGTAATTTTAGGTATTAACTCCTCTCTATGGGCTGCATAGCTTTGATTATCGCAGGAAAACATGACGTCAATATCTGAACCTGGCTGCTGGTCCGTACTCGCTCGTTGATTTCCAGAAGCGTAAGATCCATAAAGTATCGACATCCAGCTGCCACCATACACACCTGACAGCAAATTGGTGAACTTTTTGATTTCTTCTTTCACATCGATTGGTTCGGTGCCCAAATCCAACTTAGTTATATAGTCATCAATATACTTAGCATCAAGCCTTTTACCAACTAATTTGGGAGGCTCTGGAAAATCAAATGGCTGGCGAGCTTGTGGACGCCCTCTTTTGCCCGCTTGGAGCTGTGGAGTTTCTGCCATCACTCGCCCGTCTTTATCATTTACAAAAGCGTCTTCTCGCACAAACCAGTTCTCGGATACCGCTTCACCATTGATTTTTTCAACCGGATACCAGTTATACATAGGAGGAGAACGAAGATCAATTTGATCAAATATCTCTTGATTTGGGCCTCTGCGTGATGTCACCGCCCTCGACACATCTATGGTTAATAAATCTTGTGCACTCACTTCACGTTCGAGTTTCCCTTTAACCAGTGAGTGGTTGTCTATTTGTACAAGATGGCTCTTACCCACCACCTGAACCTGTATCATATCTTTATTCGCGCCCTGACTCACAGTGCTTACAAAAGTGCCATCAATACTATTTTGGCGCTGAGGCTTGATTTTTTGAGTCACTCCCGAAGGACGGCACTCCACAAAGCTTTCACTACGATTGAGTTTGTGTTGCACCGATTTGATAGCCAAAGTACCGCTGGACTCGCTTTTACCTTCAGCGTGTGGAAGAGGTTCAGTATTCGCTGTTTGTGTAATGACCGTTTTTACCATTTGTGACTCCTAAGGCAGAGAAAACCCACTCACCAAGCGGGTTACTAGGTTCATATGTTGTGATTTTGAGAAAATTGAATCCTTGACTAACGAATGGGTTCATTGATGCTTAACTTGTTAAGATCCGTGATGCCACGTGTAATACTTTGGGAATACTCGTTCCAGCGCTGAATAATCTGGGCTTTCATCACTTCACATTCTTTATTCGTTAAATTGGGGTTCATGTTATATATGATAAGACCATGGACATCCTCGGCTCGTTGGCTCTGCCGAAATGACTTAATAATACTCACATTGGGCACATCTTGACCTGAAAGGACCAGCTGCTGTATGTAGGCATAAAAGCCTTCAAGCAGTAAATTGACACTATAATGACCACTGAGCTCATTGGATGGCGCAATGCTAAAAATCACTTCCCAGCCACATGATGAGTCATTCAAAATGGTAATTTTGTCGTCAGCAAACACCGATTTCAATCGCTCCGCAGCAGCAAGCAAACTAGCTAAGTATTTTCTCAACCCTTCAATACCAAAGTGCTGAAGCGCAACCCAAGCGCTCGCAATACCGGAGGAAGATCTTGAGTTTTCAAAGGTTTCTTTAAAAGCCGACAAGTCACCATATGTTAGGGGTTGGATGCAATTACGTTCCTCTTCTAATGCCTTCTTGCGAACAAAAAAGCTGCTTGAATAGGGGCATAATGCGTTCTTATGAAAATCCACACCAAATGAATCGAACCTATCAAGGGCAGAAAATCGCTCTGTCACTGACTTGATCTTTGCGATTACGTTCGATGAGAGACCTAGCTGAAAGAACTCTATCTCTGATGCGGATATAAAGTTGAACCACAACCAACCAATTACACTATCAAGGTGCAAATATGGAGAATACGACAATCCCATGCGTTGGCATACGTTTTGGCTTGATTGATAGATGGTCGCCGTATTATCGCATAAGAAGTCCAAAGTGGTCCCTCCACATGCTATGATTGCAGCCACACGCTTGCCAAGTTTAACTTGTTGCTCAAACACTTTTTCAAGAGTCTCTGAGTCAAGGCCTCTCGAAGATGAGACCGGAATACGAATACAAGCGTCTTGGCCAATACCAGCAAGTTCACAAACGTGCTCTATTGAATAGTGCGCACCTTGTGCAGTTAAAATAACAACATCATCAGGTACACCTTGAAATTTAGCTTGGGGTGCAATCCGATCAATGGCTGATTTCACCGCATAAAGTAATGTCTGTTTTCCCCCACTACAAGAAATGCCCGATGCATTATCCCAGCCAACCAAGCGCCCTACAGAACGTGATACTTGTTGCTCAGAAGTGGCCCCCGATTTTCGGACATGACTTTAAGTGATTGATCTGTTTTGATAGTACCCAG
>NZ_BSPW01000018.1 GCF_030161235.1 Vibrio zhanjiangensis
GAATGTAAGGATACGACAGAGTCGAATGGTATTTATCCCGTCAAGATCCCTCAGTAATGACAAATTGAGGCGCAACCTGAGGATATCAGACAGACTAGCTATCGCAAGCCGTTTAAATTATTGCTCGCGTTTTTTCTGGCGGTTGCATTATTATTTCAGGGATCAGCGGCAATGCATCGTTGGACATTTGCGTGGAATGTACCTTTGGATACATGGCTTGAGGTGAAGGGAGATGGCCGAGACTATCTCTATTTTGACAACCAAGCCAGTGACGCTATTTATCGATATCTTAGTGAGAATAGCAACCACTTACATGATTCTCCTATAACAGCGCTATTGATTTCTTCAGGTGTTAGCCACTATTACCTCTCCTGTATTTATCGCTCTGAAGCCAGCGGGGATCAACAGGTTAAAAATTTGAACTTTTCGCTACGTGAAAATTTCTATTTTATCGGAGAAACGGTGCGCGATGTCTGTAGATAAAATTATTAAAGTGCTCTTTTGTCTGGTTTTGATTGCAACAATAGCAAATGTTGGTTTGAAACTGCGTGATGTACCTGAAGTGATGGATGGTAAAGATAGCCTGCTTTATTACGGAAATAACCTCAGTTTTAGCCTCGATGGAGATGTGGTTTTTAGTGAGGATTATCATACCGTCAATTACAGGTTGTTTTTCAATAAAAAATCTCATACAAGTAGAAAAATCTACGGTGAGCCTAAAGGGGGCTACTTCAGCTACTACACACAATTTTACGACAATAAATTAATTCAGTTTACTGATTTTTCGTTCCCCGATGGGGAGCCTGACACAAAATATATAACTGAGATTGAAGCTCATAATCTGCGGCGTATTAACGAAGAAAAACTGCAGTTAATATATAAGCAAGGTAAGGTTGTGTGTTTTACAAAATTGTTGGATGGTGGTGTAACCTGCCTTGTTCGGCGTCAATAGCCTTATAGTCAAATTATTACAGGCACTGATATATCAGTTGCTTATTTTCTTAAGATTCCCATATTCATAATAGCGCCAGTTTACAGTCACTATTGTTTCGTTTTTGTATTTATTTTGGCCTTTTTTAGAGCAAATAATCTAACGATTGATGTTTTTATATTTTTATTTTCCATTATAAAACAATATCTTGAGATTTATGGGTGTGATTCATAAAGGTTTTTATAACTTCACTCGTGCTCTCATGAGTCTGTTGGCATTATATCTAGGTCACTGAAAGAGATAGCCGAAAGTATTCATTTTTCTCTGTATAAAAGCTTCTCTTTCTGTCGATAAACAACGAACTTACTTAAAATAAAATGAGGTCACTTATGTCAGTCACATTTTTAGGAACTCCAATTGAACTATCTGGTGCTCTGCCAAAGCAAGGCGAAATAGGTCCAAGTTTTACATTATGTGATCAGTCTCTATCTGACATCGGTCCTGAACATTTTGCAGGTAAAAAGCTTGTACTTAATATTTTTCCAAGTGTCGATACACCAACTTGTGCCAACAGTGTACGTACATTCAACGAATTGGCTGAAGGCCTAAATAATACGGTTGTATTGTGTGTTTCAGCCGATTTGCCTTTTGCGCTTTCCCGTTTTGTTGAAAATCATGAGCTTCGCCATGTTTCTGTTGCATCATTTTTCCGTTCTCCAACATTTGCATTAGACCACGGTGTTGCCATTTCCGGCGGAGTTCTCAAAGGTTTAGCTTCGCGTGCCGTGATTGTTTTGGATGAAGACCGTACAGTTCTCCACTCTCAACTTGTGAATGAAATAGCAGATGAACCAAACTATCAGCAGGTTATTGCTGCGGTAAAGGGTGCGTCATTGCAGTACACATTCTAACTTTGCTGGGTGATGACTACCTCTATGTTGGCTCATGCCGGTTTGAGGTAGTGTAACAATCGACTGGGTTATATGACTCAATTAGCCTGACAAACAAATCTAGCGCCAAGTTAACCATATTGGGAGAAGTGGCTTTTTGTGCAAACTGGCTCAACAATATCTGCATTTTCAATATTATCCTCACAAAGACCCATGTGTGTAGCTATACATCTCGGCTGGGTGCAAAAAAGCCTCAGATATGAATGCATATCTGAGGAAAAGTACGCAGGCGCAGACAGGTATCGCCCGCAGATAGCTTAGCTATTGGTGAGGATTCAAGCATCTTGGCGCGGGGCCATCAAACTGAATCAGCAACGCCATTGTATACAATTTGAAATGGTCTAAATAGGTAGAGTTTTTTTTACAACTTGCGCGTTTTGTCGTGTCAATAGCGATAAGTGAACGACGTTTCTTCAGATATTTACACAAAAGTTTTGTGTTGAAGAGGCCTCTTTTTCTCTGTGTACTGAAGATATACCTTAAAACTCAAAGGAAGGTGGGCGCTCGCAAATATGACGCTCCTCATTGAAACTGTAACCTTAACTTAAAGAGAAGAACTATGGCAGAGAGTAGTATTCGCCGTCTAAACCAACTCCAAAGAGCTTATGAATGTCATCAAAGTTACAACGTACTTGTTGAAGATTTAGCGCTAGCTTTGGCATCTTCTCGACGCAATGTGGCGCTGATCATCAAGCGTTTAGAAGCTTTGGGTTGGGTTGAGTGGCAGCCAGCCGTGGGCCGTGGCCAGACAAGTAGATTTAGGATACAAACATCGGTTGATGATGCACTTTACCAGACTATGCTTGAACAACTTGGTGAAGACCGTTTTGATCTTATTTCAAAATTAATTGAGCAATATCGAGAAACCGCAGTAAAAGCGCTGACTAGAGCGATGGGGCTGACTTGTGTATAACCTTGCTACAAGACGGCAATAGTTAAGAATACGGACCTATTGCCGCATGTCGACTTCAGATCCAGCGTCTGGCAAATTCACCATTGAGCTGCATAACTGTATCAAACACAGATGTATGACGGATAAATTGCATGTAAAGCTGTTCCCTGTATTCAAGCTGTTCTTTTTCCATGAGCTGGCTGTAGTGTAAAAGGGCACTCTCTGCAGCTTGGCAATCAGGTGCGAATGTTTCGCTAAGCGCAGCGATAACGGATTTTGCTTGATTGGATTCCAAGGCAAACGAAATTTCCTTAGCCTTTTTTATTAATGCCTGAGCAACGGAGTGCTTTTCTGCTTGTTTTACTTTGAGCTTTAGCTCATCTTTGTCATAGCTAAGCCCGATTTGGTCAAGCTTTTCAGTTAATTCTCTATACATAACGTTACCTAAATATTCATTGAAATCAAACTAAGATTGTACGGGTTAATGGACTCTAATCTCCAAATTTGCGTATAAGTAGGTCGGCATTAAGCGCAACTGTTATTGCCCAGAGAGTGAGTGCTAAGCGAGGTTTTCTAGTAACATGTTAGACACTTCAATATGCAATAATTGGTATTCTTTCGTCGTTTTTAACGCTTGAATCAGTCCCCATGACTGATTGGTATAGATCGCAGCTAACATTGTTCCTAGGTTATTCTCATGGCCTGGACACATTATGGCGGCTACCATACAGGCGATTACGTTGTCGTCGGTTACATTAAACTCGAGTAACTTCGCGCAGCGAATTACTTCTTCAATGCGAGTTATCATAATCTGTAGCCCTCTCATTGCCGCTCTTCAACCCATATGAAAGAGAAGGAAGAGCATGATATGTTTGTATTAACCAATTCCCGAAGATATGGGTCTCAGCTTATAAGAAATTATTTAGATAAATAATGAATTAACACTATGTTAAGTTTCATGTTTGTTGCAATTAATTGATTTGCGAGCCTTTATTTAAGCTAAGTATATGAGTTTGATATGATTTTACGAAGAAGTTGATATCTATATCACTAATAGTCTAAAGCTATTAGAATATATTGAATTTGCTGAAGATTGATGGCGTAATCAGAGTACAGAGAATTGGCCTTGATTATGATTTTATAATCCTATTCGATAACCATTGAATTTTTGGATCATTATTCCGCGTTTTATGCCAATACAGTTTCACTTTATAGGTGGGAACTTCAAATGGCAGAGGGGATATTGTTACAGGCAATTGCTGAGCAACATGATCTGCATATCTCTTGGGTATCGCTAGCAAATATTGACTATCAATGATAAACACTGGAGCGGATAATACGTTGGGTGTTTTAATGGCTACTTTTCTCTTCTTTCTCATCTTTGATAACGTGATATCCAGAATTCCTTTAGCTTCATTCCAAGGCGTTACAACAACGTGACGATAGTTGAGATACTTTTCCAAGCTCAGTTCATGTTGAAATGGATGTTCTCGGTGATGTAAACATATATAGTGATCTTCGAACCATACTTGATTACTGATACTCTCAAAACTTTCGATGTCATGAGCAAATCCACACACTAAGTCGAACTTACCTTCTCGTAAAGTAATCTCTGGCAACCTTTCTTCCAAATTCAGAAACTCAATCTTGATATTGGGGTAATCCTGACTGAGTGTTGAGACAAAAGCGCGCATACACCAGCTGGTATAATCTGTGACCGCTATCTTAAACGTGTGATCGTCGTTTGGATTAAAAGCGGAATAAGAGGTGATGCCTTCTTCAATTAGATTCATTCCTAGTATGAGTTTATCTGCGATTGCTTTGGCGTATTCTGTTGGTTGCATTGTGTTGCCAACACGGACGAATAAATCATCGTTCAATCGCTCGCGTAACCTTTGTAGTGCATGGCTACATGCAGACTGACTCAAATTTAAGGTGTCAGCGGTTTCTCTTACTGACTGTGTTTTGTACAACACAGAAAAAAGATGGATAAGATTTAAATCGATAGTGGATAGAGTAGTCATGTGTAATATACATCAGCCTGCTGCAAAAAGTGCATTTCTTTCATATTTAAAGTGAGGTTACACTAGCTCTAATGCCTGTCAATATCATCACTATCGAAAAGCGGGTGTTATCTTGTTATACGTAAAAAGGACGCAAATGAAAACTATCACAATTCGAGAAGCATGCATCGAAGACGCCCCATCGATCTTACAGTTCATTATAGATTTAGCCATTTATGAAAAAGCTCAGAATGAGGTAAAAACGTCGCTTGTAGAATTGGAAGAGAGCTTATTTTCAAAGCATTCCACAGCTCATGCAATCATATGCTTGGTCGATGAAAAACCAATAGGTTTTGCGGTTTATTTCTATAACTTCTCGACATGGTTAGGAAAAAATGGTCTGTATTTAGAGGACTTATATGTCTCGCCAGATCATCGTAATTTGGGTGTTGGGAAGGTAATTCTAAAACATCTGGCAAATTTGGCTTTGGAAAAAAAGTGCGAGAGATTTGAATGGTCAGTACTTGATTGGAACCAATCTGCAATTGAATTTTATCACTCTGTTGGCGCTGTAGCGCAAGATGAATGGATAAAGTATCGACTCAGTGGTGAGCGTTTAACCCAGTTCGCGTTAAGCTAGCCGTGTTCGTTACCAAGCTGGTGGATATCCGCCAGCCCATTTACAACTGCGTTTCTAGCCATTGAATAAAGGCAGCATTTTTGGGTCGATTCTGTTGACCATTCAAACAGATCAAGTCGTAACTCAATCCTGCGCTCACTTTAGTGAAAGGAGCCACTAACTCTCCTTTATCTAGACTTGGCTGTATCAAAGAAGTTCTCCTCATCGCAATACCGATACCATTTTTGGCTGCAATCAGAGCCATATCTGAGTGGTTAAAATGAAAACAATGTTTATAATAAAAATTCATGTCACCACATTTTTAAATGAAGATATTTTATAAAAATTTGGTTGATCCAAATTTGCACTTTGACTATAAAAATAGTTGAAAGGCGGTCTGAAAGAGGTCTTTCAAGCATATTGTTTTTATTGTATGTTGCTTCTTATGGAGGATATATTATGAACTCAATTGATTTGTCCCCACTTTATAGAAATAGTGTTGGATATGATCGCTTAGCATCACTGCTTAATAGCGCATTATCTGGTGAAACGACGCTAAGTGGTTACCCCCCTTACAACATTGAAGCTCTGAGTGAAAATCGCTATGCCATTACTCTGGCAGTCGCTGGTTTTGTTCACAAAGAGCTTGATATTCAGGTTGAGAATGGTGTGCTGACAGTGCGTGGTCACAAAGAAGCTGCCGAGGAGCGTAAGTACCTTCATCAGGGCATTGCCAACCGTACGTTCGAACGTAAGTTTAACTTAGCCGATTATGTTGAAGTGACGGATGCCAATCTTTCTGATGGCTTACTGACTATTACTTTAGTGAAAGAGATCCCTGAAGCGATGAAGCCCAAAACTATCGCTATCAATGAAAATAGCCAAGTTTTGGGGCATAAGGCGGAGGGAATAGAATCTCAAACTAGTGAAGCAGCCTAACTTATAGAGGGGTGCTTGGACGCATCCCTCTATCAAACATCAAATATCAACCTTATTAAGGAGGGTATTGTATGAATATCGAAAAGTTGAAACCGTGGAACTGGTTCAAGCAACAAGACAATACGGTACAGATCCCTGTGAACCATGATGGTGATGATCTCCATTCATCTCAAGGCTATAGGTCAAATGCTCTGTCACGGTTTGATTCGCTGCTAGAGAGGTTGCTTGGTGAGGCGTGGCAATCATGCGCAATGCCGAGTATGCTGCATCCTATCAGGCCATTTTCCTTGTTTGAACGTCCTTCGTTATCTTCAACGACTGGGGTTGGTTCTTTTGCAGCAAAGATGAACGTTTCAGGCTCTGAGAATGAATACGAAATTTCTTTAGAGTTACCGGGTATGTCAGAAGATAATATTCAGATCGAACGTCATGCTGATGTACTTGTTGTCGAAGGACATAGCAAAGAAGAAAAACAGATAAGCGGTCACCACTCATATCAAATAGAGCGCAGCATAAGTTCTTTCTCACGTGCTTTATCTTTGCCTGATGATGTGGATAAGGAAGCCATCTCAGCAAGTATGAAAAATGGGTTACTGCGTATTCAGGTTCCGAGACGTAGCCAAGCAACAAAACGCACCAAGCGTATTGATATATCATCTTGATGATGAATACAAAGAGAGGCAATTCGTGCTGCCTCTCTTTGCTGATATTTTATTTATGATACGAGATTTAAGCTTAATAAAATATAACGAGTACATGTTAAATAGGATGCCCTAAAGCGGTTTTATCTATATAGTGTTAGCCATTGCATAATAATTGATATGGTAATTAAACATGATTAATTGCGTTATTTTTGATTTTGATGGCACCTTGGTTGATAGTGAATATATAAATAACTACGCACTAATGAAAATGTTTCAAGATTATAATATTGCATACGATGTGTCGATCTCAGCTCAACGCTATAAGGGTTATAAGTTAGCAAAAATTATTGCTGATGTTGAAGAAAGTAGTGGTGTAACTGTTAACGCCGATTTTGTTGATCACTATCGAGCATTGGTGAAAACATATTATAACGAACGTTTAGAGCCTATGCCTGATGTAAAGTGTTTTCTTGAAACGAATAATTTGCCAACATGCATTGCTTCCAGCGCCCCGAAGGAGAAAATCTTGCACGGCCTTGAAGTCTCTGGGTTATCGAGTTATTTCAATGAACAGACGATATTTAGCTCATATGAAATCAATAGTTGGAAGCCAGAGCCAAAAATTTTTTCTCATGCAGCTCAGTCAATGGGCTTTGATCCTCAAAATTGTATTGTGATTGATGATGCCGAAATTGGTATTAGAGCAGCATTAGCAGCGAGAATGAGGGCTTGTTATTACAATATTGATGGTCAAGTTTATACTGATAATAATGTTATCTCAATTTCACATATGCCAGATCTTCTCAAACTTCTACTTTGATCTCTACTAGGTATTTACTTAATTGAATCTAGTTAAGTAAATACCTAGTAGTCGCCAATTAAAATAATTTGCTAATTAATTTTGACATACATACTATTATTCCTTTGGTTGATTGGGTTAACGAGTATGCTTTTGGAAAAAGTCGAATATTTGGTTAATAAGTTAGATCTAAAACCTCATCCAGAAGGGGGCTATTTCAGTGAATATTATCGCTCTGATGAAATTATAAAATGCCAACCTGAGAGGTTTACGGGTGAACATGTTTATGCCACCTCGATATATTATCTATTGCAGCAAGACAATGTGTCTATGTTTCATAGACTTAAACAAGATGAGCTATGGCATCACTATACGGGAAGTAGTGTAACTATACATATTTTTCATCCAGAAGGTGGTTATCAACAACAGACACTTGGCTGTAGTTTTGAAGATGAGTTGGCTGAGTATCAAATATTGGTTCCACAAAATGTGTGGTTCGCAGCAGAAGTAAAAGATAAAACGCATTTTTCTTTAGTGGGGTGCACAACAGCCCCCGGCTTTGATTTTTCTGACTGGGAATTGGCCGACACAGAAGATTTAGTTAGGCAGCATCCAGAACATCTCTGCTTGATAAAAAGAATTATGGGCACTTACTGATGTCATCTGCAGAAAAGAAAACCCGCACAGTGGGCAGACTGTACGGGCAAATAAGGGCAACAATTTATATTTCATTATGTTTTATTCGTTTGGAGGTTGTTGGCTAATGTCCATATCCAAACTGTTATAAAGTATCCGTGACGCTTTAGAATGACTTTGTATCAGCGTAACCAACGTTAAATAAAGTAACACTTATGTTACTTTTGGTTAAATGATAAATATGAAAATATAAATTTCATTTGTGAAAGCAATATTTTCTAGACAGGCTTTCTCCAACGTATCGGCGTATACCCTTTTCACTGTATTGGCACAGAAAACAGAGTTATAGCTTTTTCTGAATCACAGAAAATAATGGTGATGATTGGTATTGGGTTGGATCGGGTTCACCTTTTTCTTGTGCTGTCCAATAATCCCAACCGACAGCCTTTTTTGCGCCTAGCTCATAGTTCATTCCATCCCAGCCATCTTCACGAAAAGCGTAAAAGGCCCAGTGCAGATTGTTTTTGTCTAAAGCGGTTATGACATCATCTAAGTATGCTGCGCAGTTGTTGAGTTTTCTAACGCAACCAAACTCACCAGCCACGAGCCTGTTTGTAGGGATACCATGACGATTTGCCCAATTGACGGGACTATCCAAATATTGGTCGACCATATCGGCGTTCCACATTACCTCAGACTGGCTTGCGAAGGGAACGAGGCCAGGGTATCGATATGGTTTGTTTCTCCTAAGATTCTCGGAGCTGGTGGCTTGGTATGGCTCGTACATGTGGAAACTGTATAGAATTTTGTCGTCACTAAGTGCCGTATTCCAGTAGGTAAAACTATCTGCGGCGGCGTACCAGCCAGCATCAACCATGATGGGAGTGACAGGATCGACTTTTCGTATTGACTCGATGACTTTCTCATAAAAAAGAGGCAAATCACGGCTACCTCCTTGATGGAGTTTGTACCAAGTTTGCATTTCTTGAGTAGAAGCGTGTTCTTTTAATCCGCCTTGCTTTTCTGGGGTAGGCTCGTTAACGATGTTGTAAGCGGCGATATGGGGGTTGCCTTTTAGTTCTTTGGCAAGATCCACCCAAAATTCAATTGCTTTATCCCAATTTTTTTGGTCTTCGAACAAGCGTCCATCGTACCTTTGTCCATTATTTTGTGACCAACGCATGAAAGGCAATGACAAAGGAGAAATGACGACTTTGAGTCCAGCTTTACCCGCTTTGTTTACCTCACCTATCAATTTATTGAGATCTTGTGCGATCAAGCCCTGATAGTCGTCAGCATTGCCGATTAGGAAATCACGATGGTCTGATTCCCATTTGTCATAAGCAAGACGAACCCAAGTTGCCTTATAAGCTTTAAGATCTGGATAGACTGTCGCGGTTGTAGGCATGCGGTTAAATACATTGGCACCATGTTGTGGGGTGTTCCAAAAGTTTATTAAATCGGCGGCTGTCGTTGATTGAACGATAAGGCAGCTTATTAGTAGTGTTGTCGATTTTATTAAGTATTTGAACATATGTGAACCATAGAGAGTTGTATTGGTAGACAAATAATAAGGGTTTGAATTTGGGTTTTGTCTCCTATTTGTCACTATTGTTCTACCGAATAAGCACAAAAATAACATTTACAACTGAGCTCATTTCTCTTGGCTCTCTCCTAGAGAAAAGGGTATCGAGACTCTTTGTATGTACCCAACCTTAATTCCTTGCTGATATTCGAATACAGATACGGAAGCGCTGAGATATTTTGCTTTCTGGTAGGGGGGCAATGGCCTCGGTATGGATGCTTTACCTCTTTGAATGGGTATTTTGCTACCCAACATGGTGTAAGTACTATCAAACCATTGCCAGACTGCTGATGCCTGACTACATCGATTGATTACCTCTGGAGGAGCCGTATGAACTTTGTGTTCAGTGCTGTCATAAGTAATCCAGCGCTTATTGTTCGGCATGGTGATCAGAAGAGGGTAAGGTATCTTATTAATTCGCAGCGTATAAATACCAGTCATTGGCTTACTGAGCATTTCTTCTGTTTCATATTCTTGATATGCCAATGGTTGATATAAGTTGGCATGTAGGAGTACTTTAGAAGATGGAGAGATAAGCTCGACTATACTGTCAGCTTTAGTATTTTCGGCAGATAACTTTATCTGAAACCCCTGTGATGATAGGCCTGAGCGTCGAATAAAGGTGATGCTGATATCCGCAACAATAGGCTCGTCATGGTTAAAAAGCGCTTGGCCACATGACGTTTGTTTGAGAATTTCTTGCTTTGCTGGGAGCCAATATTGACTATCAATAGTGTTATTGCTTATGGCTAAGACAAGTTCTTGCCATGCGAGTTGAGGCTGGTGGTTGACAAGCGTTTGATATACAGGTTGAAGAGGTGTTTGTGCAAACCAGCTGGCTTGTGCACTATGGATTTGGCTGAACATAGTGAATGCCAGTAATATGTTTTTCTTTGTCATAGTGCTTCATTAAGCCGATAACCGACTCCTCGATGGGTTTCGATGTTGAGTACAGGCAGTTTTTGTCTTAGGCGTAGAATATGGTTATCAACCGTTCGAGTGCTAGGAAATGCTTGATAGCCCCACACTTTATTGAGTAGTTCATCTCGGTGGAAGACACGTCCTTGATTCTGTATGAGTAATACCAACAGTTGAAACTCTTTCGGCTTTAGAGTGATCGCCTGTTTATCAAGCATAGCGAGCCTTTTGGCTAACTGTATTTCAATGTTGGCATAACGAAGGGCACTGTCTCCAAGGGGCCTTAGTTGGCTCGCGACTCTAGCTAAAAGTTCCTGATTTGAGAAGGGCTTAGTGACATAGTCTTTTGCTCCACTCATTAGGCCTTCTATTTTTTGCTGTGTTTCGACTTTCGCTGTGAGTATTATAACCGGTAAGGCTTTGAGTAATAACCAGTTGGGCAGATGTTTTAAGCTATCACCATCACTAAGTTGCCGGTCTAGGATAACTAGATCCGCTTTAAACCAGTGTTTGGGTACGTTATGAGCTTCTTGTACCCACAGGCACTGGTAACCATTCGATTCAAATGATGAAATAAGTCCTTGACCGAGTAGCTTATCATCTTCAATTAATAGCAGAGTTTTCATAGTGGTAGTTCCAAAATACAGCGAGTTGGGTGACGATAGATCTTGAGTTTACCCCCCATTAGAGTCATTAAATGTCTTACAATACTCAAGCCCATACCCATATTTTCAGATTTTTGTGGCACAAAAAAGCTGGTTATAAATCGTGAAATGGCATTAGGAAAGTTGCCTCGGTTCGAAACTTGAACTTCAAGCTTGTTAGTCAAGGTTACGTCAATAGCAATATCGCCATCTCCATGCTGTTTTGCATTTCGAATCAAGTTATCCAAACAAATCGATAGCCAGTAAAAAGGAAGGGTAAGCTCCCTATTTTGATTGAGCTGATAAGTCAGGCTATGTTTCTCGCATATATGATCCAGCCAGTCACTAATAAGAGCAGTTTGTTTCATTAATTGTGCGGAGTTTTGTGTGCTTAGGTAGACTTTGCTGTTTTCGGTTAGTTGAGCCAACCGTTGATGGTCTGACACCAGCCTCCATACGGCTTGTTGAGTTTCTTCTGTTAACTGGTCGAATTGATTGCGCAACATTTCAACCGTCAGCCCTAAGCTGGTTATTGGTGTACGCAGTTCATGAGTGAGTAGCTGCAAAATAAAACGTTTCTCTCGATTTTGTTGCCGCTTTGAGTACACACCTTTAGCCAGTAAAAATAGTAACATGAGTGAAATACTGACCATCAGAAAACGTTGTAGTAATAGGTTACTCGCTTGTTTGCTAATGCACAGGTTGCTGTATCTGAGCTCACAGCTAGGGCCTGATAAACGGATATTCAATTTATGGGCAATAGGGCCCCAAGCCACACTGGGTATGGCTTTCCAACCCTGCTCTGCACTTAGCCATAGCGTGTTGTCTTCCATCCATGCTCTATAGCCATTAAATAATGCTTCTCTTCCCTCAATTGAAAGGGCTGAAAGAGGCTTATACAATGGATGTCTGGGATCGTAAATTGTTAAATAGCGGCGCAGATCATCATCGATTTCTTGCCTTGAGTTCATTGACAGATACCGCTCGAGATAACTGCCTCCAGCAGGATGTAGGTGAGGGTGTTTGGAAAACCAAGAGTCGTCAAACGCTTGGTTACGACAAAGTGCTAGCTCAAACTCGGTGGCCAATTTTAGATGTGATCGGATAGGCTTATCGGCTTGACAAGTTTGCTTAACCTCATACAACACTTGGATGTCTTGCCAAGTGTAGTGCTCAAAGTCAGGATAACGAGCATTTTCCCTGAGCAATGGTTGGGGAAAACGACTGAGTTGCTGAGACGTAACAACCAGTGGTGCAGCTTGCCAAGCGTGCTGATAAAGAGACTGCCATTGTTCTTGTATATTAGCGGCCAATACAAAGCTGGAAAAAATAGCAGAGCACGAAAAAATCGCCAAATGGTAAGCACGCATTTTTCTACTCAATTTAGGAAAAGTCATAGTGATTCTATCGAATAGAGAAGCGGAATTGTAACTTATATGTCAACAATGCTTCATTTATATGCATATAGATCCGGTTGGAAAATGACGTTAATAAAAAGAATAGCTGCTTTGCAGAGGCGTAGCAGCTATTGAAGGTTTTATTTTTAGTGCAAAAAATGACGCTTAGAGAGTCTTTTGTCTATTGATACTGACTTTTTATCTTATCCAACTCACCAGATTGTGCGATTTGGTCAAGACCTTTTTGCAGCTTAGTGACGTACTCGTCTGGTGTATCAGGGCTGAGGCTGTAATAAAGTTGTCCTTCACTCAATGTGTATGCGACATTAAACTTACTTGGGTCTACATTGGCAGACTTCATTAGGTAAGTTGCTACGCTCTGTTCGTAGGCCAACATATCAATTCGACCCGCGGCTAGCTGCTTTATCAGTAAGTCAGCACCGGGAGAGACTTTCATTGCAGATTCGGGTACGCCTGCTTTTTTCAAAAGCGCTTCTCCCACATCGTCCCTAACAACACCGATTTTATAGTTACTGAACTCAGAAGGATCACTAATGGTGACATTTTTATTGGAAAAAACCACAACTTTGGTCGCTATAATAGGACCAACCCACTTAAACTTAGGTTCTCTTTCTTCAGTTCGGGTGGTCGCAAAAAGCGCAACTTTAGGACCTTTAAGGGCCGCATCATAGCCGCGAGCCCAAGGTTGCAGTTTGATATCACTGCGAGATACTGGCTCTCCCACGGCTTTGGTCGCTGCTTCCAATACATCGACAGAAAGCCCTTTCAACTCTTTGTTTTCATGATAGTTAAAAGGAGGATACGACTCGGTAATATAGTTTAAATCATTTAGGTTATTTGCAAAAATCGATGCAGAAAAGAACACACTGATAAGCAGCAAAAATCTCATGGTTGAACCTCATTTAATGGTTAGTACACAATGCAGTATAGTTGCTTTTTATAAAAGCAAGTGACGCATTAAATATCTGAGGTAACTTTAATGGTTAGTTTGATCATATTTCTGTGATTTCATATATGCATGATGACGTGCATTGTAGAAAACTAACGTGACTCACGTTGTCTAGATACTGACGGTAGCCCCTCCATAATCTCCTTATACTGGCCAGAGTCAATCAACATATTCAGTCCTCTAGTAAAGGCTTCGCTTAGTAATTTACGTCGTTCGATGTCTTGTAATGAAAACATGATGAACATCTCGGTTTCCATAATAGGTTTAGGATGAATATGCAGCTTTTCAGACTGCTCTTTAGTCAGCAGAGTCGTCAACATATAATCACCTCTTTTGAGTGCTGCAGGGTATACGTCAATCCTGTGTTTTGCCAATTTGATATAATTGGTCTCATCCGAGTTTTCAATCGTTACGTTTACGTTTTGGGATATTAGATAGTCTGTGGCAGTAAATGCTTGCGTTGCTCCAACGCGATATTTGTTTAAGTCGTCGATATTTTCCCAGTGGAACTGACTGTCTTGGTGGTATATAAAGACGACCTCCTCCACAAACAGAGGTGTAGAGAAAATAAAGAGAGATTCACGCTCTGTTGTTTTAAACCAAGGAAATGTTCCGTCATACTTGCCAGTCTGGACATAGCGATAGGCTCTTGCCCATGGGTGGTGATCTATGATGACCTTATACCCTTGTGTCTGATAAGCGGCCCTGACTAATTCTTCTGATATTTTGTAGTGAGGGTTACTGAAGCTGCTCGTGTAGGGCTCCCATTCACCGACAACAAGCCGGACAGTTTTAGTATTCTCGCTGGCCAATGCTGTATTTGACGATAGGAAAAGCAGTATCAAAATAAATGACTTGAGCATATTTACATTTCTTGATGGCCCTAACTTAAAAGTTAGTTGATAAATGGTGACTGTGTAAGCCTGATTGTTTTCACGGTTTAAATTTCATTTAAAACAAGTGCTTAATATTTATTTTGATGTCATATTATTGGATACGCTTGTTCCCTCTCATTGCTGAGAGAATGCTCTTTTATTATTCTGTTGCAATTTCTGAATCACAAATCTGGGCCAATTACAAATCCTTGGTTCATAATTACATTGTCTTTCAATCAAATAGGATTGACAGTGAGAAGTTGGAGAATCTGGTTGGTCGTTTATACACCGGCACTAGCGTGGGCTGCGTTATCGCTTCTTGAGTCGACTTGGTGGGTGGAGAATATCGTCTCTTATCCTGGCTTGTTTTTGGTGATTTACTCCTTGTTGGCGCTTCTAATGATAGCAGGCCATAGGTGGGTTCAAAGTGCAATATGTATTGTTATAGCTGGTGCGTTTGGTTTAATGTCACCAAAACCTCATACACACTTAGTTGCGCAATGTGCAAATTCTGTTTCTATCCTTCAGTACAACCTTTATTATGAAAACCCAAGCATTAACGCCTTCATCAACTATTTATTGACTAAGCCCGCTGATTTGATAGTGATGCAAGAAGTCGCACCGGAAGTGGGTGAAAAATTAAAGCTGTTGGACGATATTTATCCCTATTTTTATGGAGGTCAGGAAGGGGTCGGCTACCCCTCTAGTCAAATGGTTCTAAGTGTCTCACCACTAAAAAACATGTCGGTATTTAAAACTCCAGACGCACAAAGTATTATTCGTGGGACTTGGCATCCAAATCGACAAGCGCCTATTTCTTTTATCGTTGCACATCCACCGTCGCCTAGGACCAAAGAGTTGTGGTATAGGAGAAATGCTCTCATCAAAACAGTGGAGTCTTTATTGGCTGTGTATCCGAGTGATGAAGTCCTTGTTGTTGGGGATTTCAATTTGTCAGCGACAAGTCTACGTTTCGCAAAGATGTTTCCTACTTTTCAGAAAGCACCTGTTGCGAGTTGGCCAAATTGGATAGCATCATTTCGCGCACCTACAGCGTCAATGATTGCCATTGATCACCTTTGGTTACAGTCTGCTAATGCGGGTAGAAAGATATGTCAGCGCCACAGTTTATCGGTACCAACGGGTTCAGATCATTTGTTGGTTAAGACAGAGATTGGTTATTGATAATCCTTTGAATTGATTGATGGCTTCAAGTATCTGTTAACCTTTCAGATAAACTTAACCCTAAAGGTTAACAGTTCTTAAAGTAGGTATACTCAAAATGTCTATTCTGCTACACCGCCTTGGGTCAGCTTGGCAGGGTTAAGCAAACGCTCTAGCGTTGTACGGTCGAGCTTGGTTTCTTGTTCGGCAACATCGATAATTGCTTGCCCACTTTGATACGCCTTTTTTGCTATTTCTGCTGCTTTTAAGTAGCCAATAACAGGGTTTAATGCGGTGACAAGAATGGGGTTTTTTGCCAATGCCACCTCTAGGTTATCTTCACGTACTGTAAATGATGAAATAGCTTTGTCTGCTATCGCTAAAGAGCTGTTGGCAAGCAGTTCTATACTTTCTAATATATTGTGTGCAATAACAGGCAGCATTACGTTGAGTTGAAAATTACCAGACTGACCAGCAATGGTAATGGTTGTGTCATTGCCAATTATTTGGGCGGCAGCCATTGCCGCAGCTTCAGGAATCACGGGGTTTACTTTGCCTGGCATTATCGAAGAACCGGGTTGTAAGCCTTGAAGTTCTATTTCACCTAAGCCGGCTAACGGACCTGAATTCATCCAACGAAGATCATTGGCTATTTTCATGATGGCGACGGCTGCAGTTTTTATTTGTCCTGAAAGCGAGACAATGGCGTCTTGACTGCTGAGGTTATAAAAGAAGTTTTTACTTGATGTAAAATGTAACCGAGTTGCTTGGGATAAGTTGTCTGCGAATGTAGCGGCAAACCTTGAGTCAGCGTTAATGCCAGTTCCTACAGCTGTCCCCCCTTGGGCGAGTGCTTCCACCTTGATAATACTTTGCTCAATTCCGTGCTTTGCCTGCTCAATCTGAAATTGCCAACCACCTAGCTCTTGATCAAAGGTGACAGGCATTGCGTCCATTAGGTGTGTGCGGCCCGTCTTTGTTAAATGGCCGATTTCATTACGTTTACTTTGTAATGTCGTAATGAGATGTCCCAATGCAGGGATAAGCTGGTTTTCAACCGTCAAGGCACAGCTCAATTGGATTGCTGTTGGGATCACATCATTGCTGCTTTGCCCCATGTTTACATGATCGTTAGGATTGACATCAGCACCAAGAAGGTCGCTTGCTAACGTGGCGATGACCTCATTAGCGTTCATGTTAGAACTGGTTCCCGAACCTGTTTGAAAAACATCGATAGGAAACTGTTCTTGATGCTCACCATCAATAATAGTTTGTGCTGCATCGACAATCGCATTGGCAATATCTCCTTCCATCAGGCCAAGTTGCGCATTAGTTATGGCAGCGGCTTGTTTTATGTAGGCCAATGACTGGACAAAAGCACTAGGCATGGTGTGTTTACTGAAATGGAAATTGTCAACTGCACGTTGTGTTTGTGCTTGATATAGAGCGTGAGCAGGTACTTTGACTTCTCCCATACTGTCTTTTTCAACACGAAATTTTGATTTAGAGGAAATGTGAGTCATAGAATGTCCTTAAAATTTAGTCGAGTGGCATACGAATGCGCTGCAACCTTTGCTGGAGTTGCAAAAACCGGATTTCGCCGTCTTCCCATTGGTGGTAGTAGCGTTTTAGACATAAAAGGGGGGTATGGATTGAATCTAAGCATACTCTACGAAATGCTTTGCTCCGACATGGATCTTGCACTGCTTCAATTAAGTGAAAATACACTTGACGCAAGTAAAGCTCGCATAGCAAGGCATTTTCGTGTTCAGTTCCTTGCGCGTAGAAGGAAGACAAGGTCATCGCTGAGTGGATATATTCGTGAACGATATCCGGTTCGAAGCCGTGGGGAATATAATGATCAATAAACTTGTCTTGCGCTTTGAAGAACGCATTGTAAAGCGGGCTTTGGGAATCCATACTGACCTCTATCATTGTTAATGATAATTATTATCGTTTTTCAGATTGTAATCAACCTTGTTTGTAATATCTATATCATAGAGTGTAGGGGTACACATTTGATCTTGTCATAACTTGTTAATAATTCTGGACTTACCATGCAATTTTGGCTGCTACTCTGGTGTATGCTCCGACAGACAGTCTGATATATTATTGCGGTTAGAAAAGTCGAATTTTTATTTCACTGTCTAGGAGGGAAGCTTACTCAGCATACTTTGGTAAGCCTCTTTAATCAGAATCAGCCAAGCCGCCTATAAATTAGGTTAAACTGAAGATAGGTAGCTCACCTGTGGTTTGTATCTCTGGCACTGGTGTGTACAGTTGGTTGTGAATAAGCGGGGAAAGGTTTTGCTTACGGAAAGAAAACTGACATTTGCTACGGCTAATCTATTTAATTTTATTCAACCTCCAGATGCGTTTTATGATTTTGAAAATATCTATTCGAAGCAAGAATGGGAAAAAAAATGCCGTTGGACAATGGACGCTATTAGAACTTTAGACGCTGATATTATTGCTCTTCAGGAGGTGTTTAGTATAGAGAGTGTGCAAAAAATGCTTCGCCAACTTGGCTTCGATCATTTTGTCTGCGTAGACCATGCTCATGTTGAAAGCGACTACATCTACAGCCACCCCGTTGTAGCTCTAGCATCCAAATACCCCATTTTGCATTCAAGTGCCGTTACGACGCCTCATCATTTGTTCGCGGGGTATGGCATTCAAGATATGGAATTTAGCCGCTTACCTATTCATGCGGTAATTAATGTACCTGATGTTGGGCAGGTGGCAGTCTATACGTGTCATTTGAAGTCTCAGCGAGAGACACCGGAAAAAAATGGCGCGCAGAGGCATGCTCTATTGGGACAATGGCTATCGAGTCAACAACGAGGTTGGGAAGCCTTGATGATAAAAATAGCGATGGAGAAGAATTACAGTGAACATCCTATGCCCACAGTCCTTATGGGGGATTTAAACCAACCTCTTAATAGTGATAGTGCAGGGCTATTGATCAAATCACTTGAGCAGGGAAATGGTCAATTGGTACTGCGCGACAGTTGGGATATTATTAACCAAGGATTGCCTAATAGGTTTCGTCCAGCCACACATTATCACTTTTCTACGGGTAAAGTATTAGACTACATTTTGCTTTCTCAGGAGTTTCAGCCCGATTCGCACTTTTCTATGGCGGATATTATTCACTATCGGACCCTAGATTCTCATTTGATTAACCCTAGCTTTGAACACGATAGCCAAGCAAGTGACCATGCTTTTGTTGCTGTCACTGCTCAGTTCGTTCTTTGATTTTACATAGGTTGAAATAGGCAAAAACACCAAATTCTTTGCCTATTTCACATCTTAACTGGAAAATTCTGTCTCCAGTTCCTGTTCTGCCAATGCGAGCATTTCAAATTCTTCTTGGGCGCTTGATGCAACTAGGTTGTGTCGGCTGTAAACGAAATAGTAAGTGACGCCAAGAATGTATAAGACCATTGTCATGTAAAAAGCGGTGGGAGAAAATGCGTAAACACCTGTCATGGCCACTAAAGATAGAATGAAAGAGAGAGTGGGTGTAAATAAACCTCCCGGAGTTTTATATGGGCGTACTAGATCCGGCATCTTAATGCGCAACAAAATGTGACTTAATGACATTAACGCATATGATATGGTCGCACCGACGACCGCCATCGCTAATATAAAATCACCTTCGCCCGAAAGCGATACAACAAGCCCCAAAACACCGGGCAGTACTAGCGCTTGAGTGGGTACCTTGTGTTGATTGGTTAGTGATAGGTTTTTGGGCAAATAGCCCGCTCGGGATAGGGCAAACACTAGCCGGCTATAGCCATACATTATTGAGAAAAAGGAGGCGATAAGTCCGGCGAGACCGAGAATATTGACCATAGTGGCAGTAGATGCATAACCACTTATATTTAGGGCGTCAACTAAGGGGACTGAACTTTCACCTATCACTTTAGCACCAACAGCACCTGCCAGTAGAAATACGACTAGTGCTGCTGTGAATAATAAAAAAACCATGGCACCAATGATGCCTTTAGGAACATCTTTGGCCGGATTCTTCGCTTCTTCGGCTGCGAGTGGTACACCTTCTACTGCCAGATACAACCACATCGCAAATGGAAGGGCCGCCCACACACCATACCAACCCATAGGTAAAATTTCATTTGCTTCATAAGTAACCGGAGGGAGGTCAAATAGGTTGTTGACATCAAACTTGCCTATTAGTGCCACGGCGGTCATGATAATGGCGATAACAGCAAGAGCGCTGATGATCATCATGACTTTTAATGCTTGTCCGATACCCGACAGGTGAATCGCAATAAAGACGAAGTAGAAGCAAGCATAGACAATTGGACCATCTATCCCAATGAGCTCGTTCATTGCAGAGCCAATAAAAATCACTATTGCTGCGGGTGCTAAGGTATATTCAATTAATACCGAAAGGCCGGTTATATATCCACCGAGCGGTCCCATAGCTTGACGAGCAAAACTATATCCACCACCAGCCGTCGGTATTGCGGCAGACATTTCAGCTAATGATAGGACGAGTGTGAAATACATAAGAGCCATGGCGAGTGCTGCAATGAGAAAGCCGGCCCAACCAGCTTGGGCAATGCCAAAGTTCCAGCCAGCAAAATCGCCAGATATGACATATGAGACACCTAAACCAGCAAGGAGTATCCAACCAGCTGATCCCCGCTTAAGCTGCCTCTTGGCAAAATAATTCTGATGTTTATCAGACATGATAATTCCCTCTATCATTTTATTTTTTTGACGTTAAAAAATGGGTAGGAGCATTGTTTTCAAGGTTATACTCATCGCTGTGGTCGCTACGATCTTTTAGATAAACACCCGATACCTGCTGTTGAAGTGATTCGGTTAGAAGGTAATGTGCTTTTTCACACGCTTTGTTATAGCTAAGCCCCTCAGGACGGATATTTGAAATGCAATTTCTTCTGGAGTCTTGTGTCCCCCGAGCAGGATACCAAGTGATATATAGTCCCATACTGTCGGGAGAAGTCAGTCCGGGACGTTCTCCGATAAGAATCAAGCTTATTTTAGCCTTGTAGCATTCTCCAACATCGTCACCACAAGCTACGCGTCCTTGCTTGACAATGGTGATTGGCGCTAAAGTCCAACTGTATTTAGGGTCATTTGCCAGTAGGGAGATCAATCGTTCAATCACAGCAGCAGCGTGGTTTTGTATCGCAACTGAAGACAACCCATCCGCGATGACAATGGATAAGTCATAGCTATTTTTGGAAGAGTCTCGATGATTGATGAGCTTTTGCATAGAAACATCATCAAGTTGGCGGCCAAGATCGGGACGTTGCAGGTAGATTAACCTATCGGAAACCTTGCTATTTACGACTAGAGGTAAACAAGGGGTGTGATTTGTTATAGTACCTTTAGCACAAAGCTGCGCTACCAATTGTTCGATATTGAGTGGCCTATGCACAGCATCTCGCGCTTTGGCGTGGTCAAGCTGAAATGCAAGCATTTCATCCGTTGGTATGCTGTTTCCTGCTCGACCTAATGCTATTCTTGCTGAAGTAAACTGGCGTAGTGACTGCCATGGATTATCGGTAACTTGCGAAATGTCGCTGCTTTTTTCTGGGCGGTTATCCATTGGCTTTATCCCGACGAAAAGTAGGTAGTGAGGAGGAAAAGGATTTCGCTATCCCTTGAGCGAGAAGAACTTTGTCGACGTCTTCAAAAATATTCATCTCCATGAGCCAACGCTCAAATTCTGGCGCTGGCTTGAGGCCGAGCACTTTCCGGGCATATAAAGCATCATGAAAAGATGTGGTTTGGTAATTGAGCATAATGTCGTCCGAACCGGGTATACCCATGATGAAAGAGCAACCAGCAACACCAAGCAAAGTGAGAAGGTTGTCCATATCGTTCTGATCTGCGTATGCATGATTGGTATAGCAGACGTCACACCCCATCGGTAAACCAAGCATCTTTGCACAAAAATGGTCTTCTAATCCTGCGCGAATAATTTGCTTCCGATCAAACAAGTATTCCGGCCCTATAAAGCCCACCACCGTATTGATGAGAAGTGGTTCAAAATGTCTTGCAACAGCGTATGCTCGCGCTTCACATGTTTGCTGGTCTACACCGAAATAGGCGTTTGCTGAAAGTGCGGTCCCCTGACCTGTTTCAAAATACATGCAGTTGTTGCCAACATTGCCACGATTGAGAGAAAGTGCTGCTTCATGAGCTTCTTTTAAGATATTGAGATTGACTCCAAATGCTTGGTTTGTGCCTTCCGTTCCTCCTATTGACTGAAATACCAGATCAACTGGAGCTCCCTTCTCAATTGCCTCAATAGTGTTGGTGACATGAGTCAGTACGCAAGATTGAGTAGGTATTTGATAATGCTGAATGACGTCATCTAACATACCAAGCAGCTTGATTGTTTGTGGGACGTTATCGGTAGCTGGATTTATGCCAATCACAGCATCACCATTCCCATACATCAAACCATCAAAAATAGTGGCTGCAATTCCATCAAGAGAATCTGTTGGATGATTGGGCTGTAGCCTAGTGGACAGCCTACCAGGTAACCCAATGGTATTGCGAAATGCAGTATGAACATGGCATTTTTTTGCGACCGATATAAGATCTTGATTACGCATTATTTTACTAACTGCAGCAACCATTTCCGGTGTCAGGCCAAGGCGAATCTGGTTGAGAGTTTCTGTATCTGCATTTTCACTGAGTAACCAGTTGCGAAAATCACCGACGGTCAAATGAGATATTGGGCGAAAAGCTTGTGAGTCGTGGCTATCGACAATAAGGCGAGTGATCTCATCGTCTTCGTAAGGAATCACCGACTCTTGCAAAAAGGCTTTGAGCGGAAGCTCTGCGAGCGTCATCTGAGCAGCGACACGTTCTGTTTCTGAACCCGCACACACTCCAGCCAGTAAGTCGCCAGACCTTTCTGGTGTTGCCTTAGCCATTAAGTCCGCTAGAGAACGGAATTGATATATTTGATCTCCTTGGTGCCAGCGGTACTTTACTGTCATCACATATTCTCCTATCTATCAATATTGCCTGCGCTATCCGTTGACTCGGGTGGATGGAAAGGTTCCTGATACGCTCGATAATTTCAAGCAACTTAACTGGCTTTTTATACTAGAGGTTAGTTTTGTCAATAATTTCAGATGATTAGCTGTTTTTTGGCTGAATAAGATAGGAAAACAAGAAAATAAAAACTGAGATAAGTGTCTGATTTTCCTTATCCCAGTTTTTATCACATGTTGTTTGTGACACAAGGTTGAAGATTGGTTTAGTTTATTATGAGGTGGGTAGTTTATATGACTTAAAGATTAATTATCATGTCTAGTTATATTTACTCCTCTTAAGCAATTAATGACCTCTTCACACCGTTTTTGAGATAGTTTGGTGTTGTCGGAAAGATAGTAGGACTTCCGTTGCAATATTTGCTCAGCAATTAGCTTGATTTCCACAGGGAGGTGTTGAGTGGTTCGGTAGTATAACGTATCAATAAGCGCAGGTGTGATGTCAAAGTCTCGTAAGCAGTAAATCAATTTGTGATATAGCTTGTTGCGACTTAAAAGCTGGTTTTGAATTTGGGTATCAGATTTTTGTTCATAGCTTGAAATAGGTACGTCAAATAAGCGAGTCAGCCAAAGCTTAGCGGCAACTTTCTCTGTTGTGTGGTTTGAACTTTTTTCAAGTTGGTGACGGCAAGCACTTAATACCTGATGAAACATATACTGCTTGATCAATACTTCGCATTCTTCCGGATTTAACTGGCGAAAAAAACGCCATACGTGAGCCCTAATAACACGCGTCGCCGATTTGGTTTTCCAGATTTTATCGCTAAGATTTTCAATATCATATTGACTGATGCTAGTGACATTGTAGCCTGATTTTGATAACCACTGCCGAGGGCTTTGTTGAGATTTATGAATGTTCAATATGACTTTTATTGATTGTTCCAGTGATGGTGAGAAACGAGAGGAATCTCCCAGAGAAACAAATATTGGACTAATCGAGATGATCTTCATTTTTTCGTAATTTCGGTATGCAGAAGATAAAAGTAGAGCATATCTAACATTAATGATGTAAATGAAAACTCATGAAGTATCAATGAAATTTACGCTAATCAAAGAATAAAATTTCTATTTTTTATCTTTTAACATCAGGTTTGATTTTATAAAAAATCTTGCTATCCAGAATAATTTGTTGATATTCATATTCTTATCATTTTTGTGAATAGCTAGGGCTCTTCATCATTATTTATGCCTTTTCCTGAAAATACGTCTCTATGTTGAAACAAAGGACATTTTTTGACCTAAAATTAATGATCAAAACTCCATATTTTGACATGTGTAATGCATTTATGTTTACGTAGTAATATGACTTAGTATATGTTCCTGATATCATAATGAAATCTGGTATTGTTATATCTGTACTGATTTCAATTAGGGTGTCATATGAAAAGCAACAGTGAGCAACTGGCTATATTAAGGGATAATATCCAGTTTGGTCTGTATCAAGGAAAAGAGACTAAGGCTTCATTGAGTAGAAAAACGGGTATTACCCGATCTACGATATACAAAATATTGGATGGTAAAGTTGAACGTGTTCAAGCAGCAACAGTCGAAAAGATTGCGGATTTTTTTGGGACCACTTGTTACATAATCCAAAATGAATCCCTTGAATCACACTATATGGAATCACAATATATTGGGTCACCGTTGTCATCAATAGATGGTAATAAAAACCCAATTGCAGTTCCGATTTTGACGGAACATGAGTTTGTGTTGAAGGGAGATCACTTCATCAGCGAAATGGTGACGGACTATCCTTTAACGTACCACTTTTCCCAAAGCAAAAACGTTGTCGCTATTCAAATTGGAAGTTCACTTTCACGTTATTATACAAGAGGTAATCTACTGATCGTAGACCGCTCAAACCGCCATGTGGAGCATTCTAGTAAACTGATTGTTCGAGATAGCCATTTGTGCTCAATTTCCTCTGAGGAACCACTAGAACTTAAAGATTACTTTTTCGGAAGCATTCTTGAGGAGCGCTATTGTGTTTAATAATAAATACAAACTGATTGGTTTTAGTGAAAATCCCACTATGACCGCAAGTATTATGATAAAGGGTACGGGGAAAGTGGTTGATATTCCACCAGCTGAGCTACTAAAAAGTGATGTTGCCGATGATCTTAATCGTAATGAATTAGTTGAAGTGTGTAAGAAGGCATATTCAAAATCGAGCTTTGAAGGTGCATATGAATTAGAAGACAGGCACGAAAATTACTGGATGAGTTATTCATTTTTAGTTTTATGTTTATGCTCACTCTTTACTCTTTCTAACCTTACGGGTATCAAACCCATAGAAATTTTTGATACTGGTCTAGTGGTTCCAATCGCTATTTTTCTCTATCCTATTTCATTTATTTTTGTTGATATTTTGAACGAATTTTATGGGTTGCGGTTAGCGAGAAGAGCGATTATAAAATCAACTTCAGTCAATGCTGTAATTTTGGCCTTTATTTACTTGTCTACACTTGTTCCAAGTATAGAAGCATGGCGAGTAATGGATGAGCAATATTTAACGCTTGTTGCTAGTATGATGTCTGTTTTTGTTGCTTCTCTTAGTTCATATTTTGTTTCAGAGAATATTAATGCTTATATTTTGAACAAGATTAAGCACATAACAAATTCTCGATGGTTAGCGGTTCGAATTATTACAAGCACCAGTATTGCTTCTATAGTAGATAGTGCTTTGTTTATTGGTATTGCCTTCTATAATGTGATACCTAACGACGTGCTCGTCGTTATGTTCTTGAGCCAAGTGTCTATCAAGGTTCTTTATGCGTTACTAAGTGTTGGACCTATCTATTACGCTAGAAAACTGTTTTCTCGGTTAATTAATGTCAAGGAGTTGTAATCAATGGCAATCTATAACAAGAATCTAGGAAAAAAGACAGAGTATGTCTCTCAGTACAAGCCCGAGTTACTTGATCCAATTCCTCGTGCGAGAGGGCGCGCCGAGATCAAAGAGTGCATTCAGGCGACACACGCTGGTTTCGATTTGTGGACAGCATTTGAGCTTTCTTGGCTAAACAGCAAAGGAAAACCCATGGTTGCCATTGGAGAGTTTGTGGTTCCCCATACCTCGGAGAACTTGATTGAATCCAAATCTTTTAAGCTGTACCTCAATAGCTATAACCAGACTCGATTTGATTCTCAAGAGCGAGTGATGCAGCAAATGCGAAAAGATCTTAGTCAGGCAGCTGGAGCTGAAGTATTGGTTTCGTTTATAGCGGTTGACAAACCACAGGAAACGTCAGTCGACAATGCAGTGAATTGTATTGATGATCTGGATATTACGGTGGATTCATTTGACTACGACGAAGATGCTCTGCTGGGGGCAACTGAAGATCAATACGTTACAGAATCTTTGTGCTCCCACCTTCTTAAATCCAACTGTTTGGTGACTAATCAACCTGATTGGGGAAGTGTATATATTCGTTATTCAGGAGCAAAAATTGATCATGAAGCACTACTACGCTATTTGATTTCATTTCGTCAACACAATGAATTTCATGAGCAATGCGTCGAGCGTATTTACTCTGATATTAAACGTTGTTGCAAGCCAGAAAAACTCACCGTTTTTGCGAGATATACAAGGAGAGGAGGTCTTGATATCAATCCATACCGTAGCGATTTTGAAAGCGAAATTTGTTCGTCAAGAAATCCTAGGCAGTAACTCTGTTCAGCGGGTTTAACATCATTAAAATAGGGGCCAAGTAATTGGCTTCCTTAGACTAAAGAGTGAAACACAAAGGCTATTAAGGGTTTCATTCTGGCAAAAGTAACACAGAACTTAGAATGCAAGAAACTGCCTAAAAGCGAATAAAAATCGGAGTTTTTTCGTTCATGTCTGATGTTGCCTATACTTAATACAGGACAAACTGGGCAAACCTGTCGCGAGGCGGGGACGCAAAGTGACAGCACAGCTTTTGCTGTGGGCTGCATTGCATTAGCTTTAGGGGAACCTGACTATGCTTACATTACCCACTTCATTAACGAATCAATTCAAACAGTGCATCCTAACGACTCGAATCTTAAAGAAAGAGTCTGTTCCATTCCATCAGTTGATTAATGGCTTAAATGGCTATTCAGGTCTTTTGGCTATGACCAATGAACACCTGTTGTGTTGTTGTGATAAAGCAACACTAAATGAATTCCGTGAGACAGGAGTTATGTTTAATGGCCACTTATTTAAACTTAATGAGCTAGACGCATTGACTATTACGGAAGCTCCAGTGTTTGCAAATGCGACCAAAGCGCTCAAATAGTTTGTGTAATTGACGGTTCACTACTTTTTGCACTTTTAGCTTTCTAAATTCAATTTGAGTAGAAGGAGGAGACACTTCTCTAGAGTAAATATTCTGAATGTGTAGAATCCTAGTTGGTGATTAGTTCATTAAATTATTGAAATGCTTGATTAAAAACCTGAAATTTGTTGAATTTATGTGATTTATAACTATAGAATTTGGACTAGTCCATCAAAATACATGATGGATATGGAAATGGATGAAAAACAAAACTTCACATGTATTCACGCCACAATATTGTATCAAGCGTTTATATTAACGACGTCTAATTCAGCTAGGAAAAATAACTATGATAACAATAGAGCGTAATGAGTCCTTGTTTCAGAACATGGTGAGTCACACAGACAAAGATGATTCTACAGTCGGTGTGACAATATTCATGGGAGAGAAAATTCTGACAGGAGAACTTATATCTGAACGCCGATACTTTGAGCTTGTCAATGAATACCTTCAAGACAGTACAGAAAACCTTGCGTTTGATTGTCAGCTCGCACTGACAAGGGATAATTCTGGAGATAGCCAATATTTTCATTTGAAGAATGCAGTTTATATTGATTCTCATGGACGCTCAATGCCCGCAGAGGGATGTCTTTTGCGAGGTAGGGTATCTGTTGTCCAAGCGGTTTCTATTGGATCGTGGCTGCTGCCTAAGTGATATTGATTCACTACATACAAAGTAGCCTGTTTCTCACTGTAACTTTGAATGAAAAAGCACTTCTTTTTGCTGACCAAAGCTTTAGTCAGTATAGCTTTAGGTTATTCAGTCATCGATAGATGACTGTAGCCGTTAAAAAATCTCTTATAAATCGGCTACCGACATATATAGTACTGTTTTTAAGCGACCTAATAGCCCCAAAATAGAGTGTTGTGGTGAGCTGCTCAATAGACTTTGAGCAGCCACTTTGAAGATAGAGTGAGTAGCCCTCTATGTCTCTATGTATAGAAGGCTACTCAATATTAGGTACCGTCACTAATTACTTTGATTTTCTTTGCAAATTTTTTCGAGTTATTTTTTCTTGTCGGCGTTGCACAATAATTTGTTCAGCGTTGCCACCGACGTGTGACTCGCCACGAGCCTTAGCTAACTGGACTTGCTTTTCCCGTTCCCGGAATCGAGCTTTTTGTTCTTCGGTATGCTTATCGACACATTTAGGGCAACTCACTCCTTTTTCAAATAGGGGAGATTGCATTTCTTGCGAAGTGATTGGCAGTCGGCACGCATTACACATTTCATAGTGGCTTTTTTCTAGCTGGTGATTCACGGCGACGCGACCGTCAAACACGTAGCAGTCACCTTGCCATAGACTTTCCTCTTCTGGTACTTCTTCAAGATATTTTAGAATGCCTCCCTCGAGGTGGTACACTTCTTCGAAACCTTGTTCTTTCATATAGGCTGTTGATTTTTCGCAGCGAATACCTCCGGTACAGAACATGGCGACTTTCTTGTGTTTCGTTGGATCCATGTTTTCGGCAACATAGTCAGGGAAATCACGAAACGTATCTGTATTAGGATTAATCGCGTTCTTAAAGGTTCCTATCTCTACCTCGTAGTTATTACGAGTATCGACAACATAGACATCAGGGTCAGAGATTAAATTATTCCACTCACTGGGCTTGACGTAAGTACCAACCACATGCCGAGGGTCAATGCCTTCAACTCCCAGGGTAACAATCTCTTTCTTCAGTTTGACTTTTGAACGATGAAAAGGCTGATGATGATCGTAAGATTCTTTATAGACTATGTCTGCGAGTCGTGAATCTTGTCTAAACCATGCTAAAAGTGCATCGATACCTTCACGGTCCGATGCCACAGTGCCATTAATCCCCTCGCCGGCAAGCAGCAGAGTGCCTCTGATCTGATGGTTTTCCATCAGTAAGCGAAGGGGTTCTCTAAGATCTTTGTAATCTTCCAAACGCACAAATTTATACAAGGCGCATACAACGTAATTTGTCATGACTTTTCCTATTTAGCGAGCTGGATCGTAAATCCAGAGCTGTGATTTAAATCAAGCGCAGTATATCGGAGTGTCTAGTCAACAAATACAGACAATTAATAAGGGTAAAAGAAGGCGAGTACCGAGGAGAGCTGCCATATTTATCATATGGCAGATGTGTAATGACTATGGTTTGAGGGTTAGTACCTTGTCTATGTCCTCGCTGCTATGCCTTTCTGCAACTTGTTCCCAAGCTTCCCCCCAGGTTCGGTTAACAATACGCCCTCGTTCTACCGCTGGACGGCTTGCTACTTTTTGTGCCCATCGTTTAAGGTTCTTATAGCTGTTAACATCCAAAAACTCTCCGGCATCATACAATTTACCCAGCACAAGACTGCCGTACCAAGGCCAGACCGCAATATCTGCAATACTATAGCTATCACCTGCGATAAACTCGTGCTGTTCTAGTTGTTTATCTAATACGTCAAGTTGTCGTTTCGCTTCCATGGTAAAGCGATTGATCGGATACTCATATTTTTCCGGAGCATAAGAATAGAAATGGCCGAAGCCCCCTCCGAGATAAGGCGCTGAGCCTTGTAGCCAAAATAGCCAGTTCAATACTTGGGTTCTAGCCTTGATCTCTTTCGGCACAAAGTGACCAAATTTTTCAGCAAGGTAAAGAAGGATGTTGCCTGACTCAAAAACATTAATATCGTCTTTGTTTGAACGATCAATCAGTGCGGGAATTTTGGAATTGGGATTAATAGAAACGAAACCTGAGCCAAATTGATCGCTCTCTCCAATTTTTATAAGGTGAGCATCATATTCAGCGTCTTCTACGCCAAGTGCGAGTAATTCCTCGAGCATAATTGTCACTTTTTGACCATTTGGCGTTCCCATGGAATACAACTGCAATGGGTGCTTACCTGATGGTAATGACTGGTTGTGACGAGCGCCAGAATCCGGCCGATTGATATTCGACCATTGGCCACCATTCTCATTATTCATCGCCCATACGGTTGGTGGTACATATTTGTTCGTCATTGTTATCCCTTAATTCAATATGAATATGCCAGTAGTGATAGACGTTGGGGCTAGTGAGGAGAAACCGAACCCTTTAAAGTAGATTTCGTTAGATTTAAGAGTTATTAGTTTTAATTTTAGGCTATAAATAGCCAAGTGATGGTGTGTCTAGCTGTGTAGATTTAGAACATTCAGTACGTCTTTTAGAGATGGCAAAATTGTATGTCCTAAAGCCTTAATTTCCTCACAAGGTTCAACTAAATCAGGGATTTGAAACGTCGTCATTTGGGCAGCGATAGCACTACGGACGCCATTGTTGGAGTCTTCAAATGCTAAACAATGTTTGGCATCAACGCCCAGTCGTTTGGCTGCTAAAAGGTAGATTTCCGGATCGGGTTTTCCGTTTGAGACTTCGCAGCCACAGGTTAGTCCATCAAAAAATGTGTCTATTCCAGCTAGCTGTAACTTGATTTCAGCCACATCACGTTGAGTAGAGGTGGCGACAGCAGTTGGAATCTTGTTTGTTCGTAACCAATTTAATAACTCTACCACACCTTCCTTAACGGGAATCGGTTGATGTTTGACTATTGCATCATAGTTACGGCGCCATTCAAGATGAAGTTTATCCAGATTATTGCCATAGGCCTGACGAAAAATTTTTTCAATGCCAACAGAGTTTCTACCAATTATAGACAGGTATACATCTTCGTAAAAAGGTAGGTTTACGGTAGAGCATGCTTGTCTAAATACATGCATGCAAACACGTTCAGTGTCGAGTAATAGGCCATCCATATCAAAGATAGCGGCTTGGAATTTCATTGAAAAGGCTTACTTATGTTTTTAGTGTTGATTATTTTTGCATATTACCTGATGTGAGTAAATTGAAAGCCAACAACCGCGATGAAAACGACGCGTGTGTTATAGAGCGGGAAGATATAGACATTCGTTTAAAAATGAAGCATACGTTGAATGATGAGAGTGTTCACCGTATGCTTGCATAGGTGGTTTAGTAAAAAATAAAAAACTCTTGTGTGTCGAACAATTTAAAAAACTCGAACCCTTTCATAGCCAACTCTCCTTGTTAATCCACAATTGATGGATAAATTGATTATATTATGAATGTGGTTTCTTAATGAGTCTTGCCTTATTAACACTAGTTGAAAATTGAATTATTGCCAAAAATCGAATGTATACGCCTCTTGGTCATAGGTATGCCCAAGAGGCGTCTTTCCTTATTGATTGAGGTCAAAACGGTCAGCATTCATGACCTTTGTCCATGCTTTGATAAAGTCGTTGATGAACTTCTCTTTACTATCATTCTGTGCATAAACTTCGGCATAGGCTCGCAAGATTGAGTTTGAGCCAAAGACTAAGTCTACTCTCGTTGCAGTCCATTTTTCGTTGCCACTTTTCCGCTCTACGATCGAATATGAATTGCGTCCAGTGGGCACCCAATTGTAACGCATATCGGTTAAGTTAATGAAAAAGTCATTACTTAAAACACCAGGGTTTTCAGTAAAAACGCCATGTTGTGTATTTGAATGGTTAGTATCGAGTACGCGCATTCCACCGATGAGCACTGTCATTTCTGGAGCAGTTAAACCCAGCAATTGAGCATGGTTGAGCATCAGCTCTTCAGGACCTACTGCATAGTGCTGTTTTTGCCAGTTGCGGAATCCATCTGCTATGGGTTCTAAAACAGCAAATGATTCAACATCCGTTTGATCTTGTGTTGCATCTCCTCGGCCTGGTGAAAAAGGAACCACAATGTTTACACCTGCAGCTTTTGCAGCCCTTTCTACTCCGACGTTTCCTGCCAATACTATTGCATCAGCGATGCTCATATTGAATTCATCTGCGATATTTTCAAGTATGGGCAAGACTCGAGACAGTCTTTCTGGTTCGTTTCCTTGCCACTGATTTTGAGGGGCAAGACGTATACGTGAGCCGTTAGCACCCCCGCGTTTGTCGGAATTGCGGAAAGTACGTGCGCTATCCCAAGCTGTCGAGACCATATCACCAATACTTAAGCCGCAGTTTTCAATTTTTGCTTTGGCTGCATCTATGTCGTAACTCGTATTTCCTGCTGGTACAGGATCTTGCCATAGCAAATCTTCAGCGGGTACGTCTGGGCCAAAGTAACGAGATTTAGGCCCCATGTCGCGGTGAGTGAGTTTGAACCACGCTCGCGCGAAGGTCTCTGAAAAGTAGGCTTGATCTTTGTGGAAGCGCTCTGAGATCTTATGATAGTCGGGGTCAATTCTCAGTGCCATATCCGCATCGGTCATAATAGGGTTTGTACGAATGCTAGAGTCTTCGACGTCGACCGGTTTATCTTCATCGTCCATGTCGACAGGTTCCCATTGCCATGCTCCTGCGGGGCTTTTCTTCAGATCCCAATCGTATTCAAGTAGAAGACGAAAATATCCGTTATCCCATTGAGTTGGGTTAGTTGTCCATGCTCCCTCAAGACCACTTGTCATGGTGTTGCGGCCTATTCCTCTTGAGGTATGGTTGTTCCATCCAAGGCCCTGCTCATGGATCTCTGCCCTTTCTGGCTCTGGGCCTATATTTGACTCACTGCCATTACCATGGGCTTTACCAACAGTATGACCGCCAGCAGTCAGCGCAACGGTTTCCTCATCATTCATTCCCATACGCTCGAATGTGGTACGCATATCTTGAGCGGTTTTTAATGGATCCGGTTTTCCGTCCACACCTTCGGGGTTCACGTAGATAAGCCCCATCATCACAGCCGCAAGAGGGTTTTCTAAATCTCGCTCTCCGGAGTACCGGCTGTTTTCAGAGCCGCTAGGAGCCAACCATTCTTGCTCCGCTCCCCAATAAATGTCTTTTTCGGGATGCCAAATATCCTCACGACCAAACGCGAAACCAAATGTTTTAAGCCCCATGGATTCATAAGCCATGTTACCGGCCAAAATCATTAAGTCAGCCCAACTTATTTTGTTACCGTACTTTTGTTTGATCGGCCAAAGTAGGCGGCGTGCTTTATCTAAGTTTGCATTGTCTGGCCAAGAATTGAGTGGGGCAAAGCGTTGATTTCCCGTGTCCGCGCCACCTCTACCATCGCCAATACGATATGTGCCTGCTGAGTGCCAAGCCATACGAATCATAAGGCCACCGTAATGACCCCAATCAGCTGGCCACCAGTCTTGACTGTCTGTCATGAGGGCTTTTAAGTCGTTTTTAAGCGCTTGTACGTCAAGCGTCTTGAGTTGCTCACGATAATTAAAATCTTGGCCAAGTGGGTTGGTTTTTTGGTCATGTTGGTGAAGTATATCGAGATTGAGTGTTTTGGGCCACCAGGCCACATTTGATGAGTCAGAAGAAGTGGCCCCTCCATGCATAATAGGACATTGACCACCAGTTTTACCGTTTTTATGTTCCATGACTTGCTCCTTACTGCCATGCTTTATCATCAGCCTTTTAGTATGACTAAGACATCCAGTGTTTTATCTTTAACAGCCGCTTTTAACTTTGTGTACCTAGGATTGAGCATAGTTGGCACATGCGTATATAGAAAACAGTTTATGGCTATGTTGTTGATAGATGCTTTCTATCGCTACCAAACTTTAAGTGGTTATTTTTCACTTTTTTCTATTTTTATTGGAAGGTCTGAAGGATATGGGTAAAAAATCCACTTAGAAATAACAAGCTATCTTTGTTGTTAAGACTAAAAAAATCGGGCGATATTCTCTATCAATATTACTATTAACGTTGGGGGCATAGAAATATTGCCAGTTTGTGGATGATTTCCCCTTTGCTGATGCACCCATATTTGCAATGTTTGGACTTTCAGGAGGAGCCTGAATGACAAAAGTACGACTTGTTATCATCATTTGCGCATTGCTCGTAATAAAGCCGGTGCTGAGTCAACCAGTAGAGTTGGTAACTTTGGAATATCCTCCTTATATTGAAACAAGAAATGGTCAGGTTTCAGGCGTTGCAGTTCTACTTGTAAGTTACATATTTCACCAATTGGAGACGCCGGTGAATATTACTGTATTGCCTTGGGCACGGGCTTTAGCTTTGGTTCAACGAGGTAAAGCTGATGGTATTTTTACCGCTTTTAAGAATGCAGAAAGAGAAACATTCGCAGACTACAGTCAAAACGTACTTTTTGTTCAGAACATCAGTTTAATGGCGCTAAGGGGAAGTGGTTATCGACCAGAAGAGATTTTGATCGGTGATGTTTCAGATGTTGCCTTATGTGTGGTAAACGGTGTCAGTTATGGCAAAAGAATGGATGCCAAGATTGCTCAAGGCGGCTTTAGAGCAGTATTTCAGCGAAATAACGCTCAAGAATGTGCCCATTTAATTCGCACTAAACGTGCAGATATATGGGTCAACAACGAGTTTGGTGCGCGAAGTATCCTAGTGCAAGAGAGCTTAGACAAAGCGATTGAAATACTGACTCCTGCGGTTGAGGCTACGCCTAGCTATATCGCCTTCTCAAAAAAACGCGATCGCAAGGCGCTATTGAATCGATTCGATGAGGTACTGGCTCAAATGAGGCAGGATGGACGCTATGAGACCATAATTTATGGTTATTTTGAAAGTATGAGAATCAAATGTGAATCTACTTTTGAGTAAGGACAATGAACCGCTATTAAAATAGCGGTTTTTATCAAATCAATGGATTAACTCAAAAGTTATAACATACAAGTCATCGTCATTAGGGTAAATATCACCTATCAGTTGCTTTAACTTTGGCAATGGAAGGAATTCTTGCTCAGCGTGACCTTGATTGATGTCGTCAAATCGAAGGGGTTCTACTGAAACAATCTTGACGTCGCACACTTTCTTATCTGTCTCCAAAGTAAACACTTCAACTTGGCTATCGGGTACATAGTAAGACTCGGACTTGTCACGAATTGTGATGGTCTTTTTACCTGAAGTAATAAGCGGTATGAGAGACTCAAAGAAAGTGATTTGGGTTGGTGTTTTCATTGATTATCCTTAATCTGACGCTTATTTTTGGGGACATAGTTAAGGATAGAGATTGGAACAGGCTTGCGAGGTTCAAAGCCCTCGATTTCTCTGCGCTCAAGCAAGTGTCCAAGGCGAGACTCTATCATACATAGGTTTTTAAAATTATCTTTAGAAACGAAGGATATTGCTTCACCTTGCAAGTTGGCACGACCAGTTCGACCAATACGATGAATATACTCATCGGCTGGGAAGGGTAGATCATAATTGATCACTCGGGATAAACCTTCAATATCAATACCACGAGCACCAACACCAGTGGCAATCATATACTTAATTTTGCCAGCTTTGAAATCTTCCAAGAGCTGAGAGCGAACAGCTTGACTTCGACCACTGTGAAACGCTTCTGCTACTATTTCACGCTTTTCAAGCTGTTGGGCAAGTTTAGCTGCACCGTGTTTGGTCTCGATAAAAATCAAGGCCTGTTCCCAGTTATTGACCTTAATTAGATGGCTAAGTAGCGAGGATTTCTTATCTTTATCAACCGTGATGATCCATTGTTCAATGTTTTTCTTAGATGCTTGATTTGCGGCAATAGAAATCTCGACTGGGCTATGGACAGCTGTTTTGGCAAGGTCACGTACTTTATGAGAAAGTGTTGCCGAAAATAGCAGGCTTTGTATGTCATTGGGTAAGCGGCTTAAAATCTTATTCATGTCGTCGATAAAGCCCATGTCCAGCATCCGATCTGCTTCATCAATAACCAAAACTTCAACTTCATCAAAATGCAATGCGCGTTTACCATACATATCAAGCAACCTTCCGGGAGTGGCAACCAAAATGTCTATGCCACTAATGAGTGCTTGCTTTTGACTGCCCTCATCGACTCCACCATATATTGCGAGTGATTTGAGACTGAGGTTTTGTCCGTATAGGCGAATTTTATTGTCGATTTGAATAGCGAGTTCGCGGGTTGGTGTTATGATCAAACCACGAAAGCGTTTTTTTCGCTGTGTTTTCTCTTGGCTGAGCCTTTCGAGTATTGGGAGAACAAAGCTCGCGGTTTTTCCTGTTCCAGTTTGAGCTGCGGCGATAAGATCTTCGCCTTCCAGAATGGCAGGGATAGCCTTGGTTTGAATTTGGGTGGGTTTATCATAGCCAATTTTTGCTATAGCTTGGGTGATAGGGTGGCTTAAGCCAAGGTTTGCGAATGACATCTATAACACTCAACATTCTAGTTAGGTAGGTAGCTTTACGTTAAGTAAGGAGTTTAGCATGTTAATAACACATGTGGGCTGATTATTTGGTGGCGCCTATTGCAGTGACATAAAAGAGCCAATGTGGTCTTTTAATGCACTTTGGACAAGCAATGGAAGATGGTGCTGTTGTGAAGGGTGGGGGACGTAAAAGAAATGAACGCTTGAGCCTATGATTCTGATATCTTTCCTGAGTAAATTGATTAGACCAGCATTTTGAACTTTTGTAAAACTGACTTCAAAATCAAGTTAAAATAAACGCATTGTAATTGAGGTTATGAGATTAAAAATTTAATTTCAATATCAGAATACGTTAAAATCCTGAGGCTTTATTCTATTTTACAGCATTTAAATTCCCATATGATATTATAAATTTTTAAAATATAAAAAGATGATTTATTTAATTAAATTTATTTTTTATAAGGCTTTTTTCTTGCATAAATAGCTGTGCTAGGTTAAATTTTACCATTTGGTAAATGAATTTATATTTTAAGAATCGTTCAGGGTGGTGTTTTATTCAATTGATAATATGTGATGTGTTTGTTAGTAACTCTTCGGCAGGAAATCCTTCGGGAGTTGTTGAACTTGAATATTGGTTATGCGATGATGATTTGCTTCAATTAGCTCGAAGGATTAATCAACCAGTTACGGCTTTTGTGGTGAGTCTATCAGGTGATTTTCATATTAGATGGTTTGCATTAGCTGGTGAAATTAATCTGTGCGGTCATGGCAGTTTAGCGGCAGGAGCGGTTATGCTCGATCGTTATTTTATGACACACATTACCTTTCATAGCCAATATGGAAACGTCACTATCTCAAAGGAAGGCAATCTTTATAGCCTCGTTTTACCTAGTTGGAGTGGTAACTTTCCGGCCAAGAATGAAAGCGGATTACGTCTCCCCTGCGAATTTATAGATATATTTTCTACTCGTGATCTAGTGGTGGTTTTGCCTTCTGTCGAAGCGGTTATATCCTATACACCCAACTATGAAGAAATCTCTAAAATGAACCATCACCATGCTTTGATGGTAACAGGACAAGATGGTAATAGTGGTTATGTACTAAGGTATTTTGCTCCCAAAATTGGTATTGATGAAGACCTCGCAACTGGTTCTGCACAATGCTCTTTAGCACCATATTGGTTTAATAAACTTGCTAAAGAAAGGCTGGCTGTGAACCAATTATCTCATACTGGGGGGTATTTTGAGGTAGAGAGGCTATCAGATCAACAGATTAAATTGCTTGCTCAAGTTACTTTTCGTTAAATTCCTATCTTTAGTAATTACAAGAATATTTTCTTTTTCTAAATAATAAATTATTGTCTATCACTTATTATGCATAGTGCTTAGATACTTGATGTCTATCTAGTATTTTTATTAATGCGTCTTATTTTCAGATAAAACTTTCTATGAATTATGATTATTTAAACATCTTAATCCAATTTCAATGCCAATATTTATTTTGTTGAATCAGGTAATTCATTAATTTGAAAACAAATAATTTACCTTTCAAAATTAATAATATATCACAATGACTAATGTTAATTATGTCTATATGAGCTTTATTATCAGTTGATGATAGAAGTGTTTCTAATTTGTTATATTTATATGCAACTCATGCAGGTTATAAAGTTTAAAGTTTTATTTATAAAAAGTATTATCTCTATAAGTGTAGGGAAATAAATTACGAAATTGTTAGACTGATAATGCCCGTTTTATTAATAGCGAGGCGATGCCTAGCATCAGGAGAAATATTTTGAATAAAAAGACCTTGAATTTTTGTAGCGTCAAATTTGACAATAGTGGCCATTTGGGAAAATCAGCAGATAAATATAATAGACAAGAAATATTGCATAATTTGCCCACTGATTTTTCTCGCAAAGGTTATAGCCATGAAATGAGAGAAGAATACTCTAGTGCCTTGTCTGATGAGATGGTTTTGGAACTTGATAGATTATCTGCCATCTTGTGTACAAACCAAGGGACAATATTACTCGCTGCATTTTCAAGTCTTGTTCATCGAAATAGCAATGACACCGAAGTGCGAATAGCAGCATCTGGCAGCGTTGAGGGCATAGCGCGGAGTGAATCAGCACAGGTTATTCCCACTTGCATTGATTTTTCGGACAATCCAAGTTTTGAACAAGTTTTAGGGCAAACTGAACGAGACCTTACGTCTGGTGAGTCGGAGAAGGAGGCCGTCTTCTCTTTGCAGATAGGTTTTTCATATGATGCCGATAGGTCATTTTTGGCCCACCAACCACAGGAGTTACACCTTGCTGCTCAGTGTTTAGAAAACGGTCTAGATTTAATTTGGTCTTACAACAGTTCGATTTTTAGTCAAAGGTCGATGGTTTCATTAAGCCAACAACTTAACGTTCTACTAAAAGCCATTACAGCAAACCCTAAACAATGTATTTCAGCGCTACCTTTATTAAATGAAAACGATAGACAAAAAGTCTTGACGCAGTGGAATCAGACGCAATCAGACTTCTCAAGGGATATCTGTATTCACTCGTTATTTGAAAGGCAGGTAGAGAAGACGCCAGACTATATTGCCATTCGCTATGACAATGAAGCTCTTACCTATCAACAACTGAATGTTCGCGCCAACCTGTTAGCGCATCACCTGATTGAATTGGGGGTGGGACCGGAGCAATTAGTAGGAATTTGTTTACCACGCTCGATCGACATGATGGTTGCAATACTAGCGGTCAATAAAGCTGGGGGGGCATATGTGCCTCTTGACCCAAGCTATCCCAGCGAAAGACTCAGCTACATGCTTGAAAACAGTCAATCTCAAGTGTTGATAACGGACAAAGAACTGAGTGCTACACATCATTTTCAATCTGTACAAAATGTATTGGTTGACAGTATCGAACTCTGGAAATGTCTTGAAAATACGCCACAATTTAGAAGCAATCCAAGTATTGATGGCTTATCTGCAAGCAATCTAGTTTATGCCATTTATACATCAGGTTCGACTGGTAAGCCTAAAGGTGTCATGAATGAGCATACCGGTTTGGTTAATCGGATTTTGTGGGGAAGCAAGGCATACCCAATTTCTGCTGATGATAATGTGTTGCAGAAAACCCCCTTTGGTTTTGACGTTTCAGTGTGGGAATACTATTGGCCTTTGACCACAGGCGCGACTTTGGTCATGGCCAGACCTGACGGCCATAAAGATGTGGACTACCTCTTTGAGGTCATCAATGATGCGCAGATTACGGTAATACATTTTGTTCCTCCGATGCTGGCGAGCTTTATTGCAGACGGGCGTTTTGAAACTCAAGCCGCTAGTTTACGCCTTGTTGCGTGTAGTGGAGAAGCGTTACCCGTAGATGTGCAAAACCGCTTTCTTGCTGGACATCGAGCTCAGTTGCTCAACCTTTATGGTCCGACAGAAGCTTCTATCGAAGTCAGTTATCATTTCTGTACCCCAGACTTTGAGGGGAACTCTGTCCCTATTGGTAAGCCAATCGACAATATTAAGTTGTACGTATTAGATAGTGACTTTAATCCGGTACCAATCGGCGTTGTTGGTGAATTATACATTACTGGTGTTGGGGTCACGCGAGGCTACTACAACCGGGAAGACCTCACAAAAGAAAGTTTTCTTGCCAATCCACATCAACAAGATGACACGGATGCAATCATGTATCGAACGGGAGATTTAGCTCGTTGGTTACCCCAAGGTGAGATCGAATACTTAGGTCGTATTGATCATCAGGTTAAAATCCGCGGATTTCGCATCGAGTTAGGTGAGATTGAAACTTCTATTGGTGCGATTGAATCGGTCAGCCAGAATGTCGTGGTTGCTCATGACAATCGTTTAGGAGAGAAACAACTGGTTGCTTATCTTGTTTCTGTGTCAGAAATAGAGGATCAAAATCTTTGGTTTACAGACATTGCAGAGCAATTAGAAAAAACACTGCCTTCGCATATGATCCCGACAGCCTGGGTATGTTTAGATGAATTGCCGCTTACGCCAAACGGTAAGGTTGATCGTAAAGCATTACCAGAACCGGCTATGCCTGTCCAAGAATCTTATGTTGCTCCAGAAACGGAGACTGAAAGGTGGCTGGCTGAACTATGGCAGGACTTACTCCAACTTCCAAAGCCCGTCGGTAGAAAAGCCAACTTCTTCTCTCTAGGTGGTCACTCATTGCTCGCAATGAGAATGTTGTCGCTAGTGAAAATCGAGAAAGAGATAAATATTGGTATTGCGGACGTTTTTGCTAGCAATAGTCTACAAGAATTTTCGACCTTGGTTGAACAGGCAGAACGTGGTCAAGCTGATCTTATCACTCGTCGAAGTAGTAAAGAGCCTGCCCCCCTATCTTTTTCTCAGCAACAGATGTGGGTTCTTGACCAACTTCAAGGAAGTGCTCAGTACAATATACCTCTGATACTGAGTTTAAAAGGAGACTTGAATTTAGCCGCTTTGACCAATGCGATAACGGAAATTCTTACTCGACATCAAGTGCTGCGCACTGTGTATCAGCTTGATGACACAGATTCAGCTCAGCAAATGGTTCTTAATTCCATCGAGGCGTTTAAGCTAGAAACGGTTTGCCTTAAAGGGTTACCCGAGATAGACAAGCAAACAGCCTTAGAAGAAGTGCAAAATGAGTTGATTGACCGTGAGTTCGACCTTAGCCAAGATGTTATGCTTCGAGCTTGCGTGGTTGAACTTAATGAAAGTGATTATCAACTTATCATAGTATTCCATCATATTGCAGCTGATGGTTGGTCACTAAGCATCTTTGAGCGAGAGCTTCGCCATTATTATTTGGTAGGGCAATTGGAGAAGATTGAGCCTCTGGATGAGTTGGCAATTCAATATGCCGATTTTGCAACATGGCAACGTACAGAACAGCACCGAAATTTGAATGCGCAACTTTCTTATTGGAAAAATAGGCTTGTCGGTATACCAGAAATCCATAGTTTACCGTTGGACTTTGCAAGGCCTACGCAATCGACTTTCGTAGGCGCACGTTATGGTGTCACTATTGATACTAAGAAACTCGCTAAGTTTAAAGAAGTTTGCCAGCAGCAGGGCGCCACACTATTTATGGGGCTGCAAGCGCTTGTATCTGCCCTAATCAGTCGATATAGCCAAGAAAAAGATATTGTTCTGGGTACGGTCAGTGCCAATCGTGAGCAAGCTGAATTGTCTGCCATGATAGGCTTTTTCGTTAACACCTTGATTTGTCGAACAGACTTATCAGGTAATCCATCGTTTAATGAGTTGATAGTCCAGTGTAAAGCGAGATCGCTAGAGGCGCTGAGCAATCAAAATATGCCTTTTGAACGCCTCGTTGAAGAGCTGGCCCCCAATCGCTCTCTTAGCCATCATCCACTGTTCCAAATTATGCTTGTGCTACAGAACAATGAGCAGCCGAATTACGATTTGAACGGCTTGACTGTTACACCTGTGCAACCTAGCAATGTAAAAGCTAAATTTGACTTGACCATTAATGCGGTAGAGTTAGGTGACGAGTTGGTCCTTGATTGGGAATACAGTTCGGATCTATTCCTTGCCGAAACCATTCAACGTCTGTCTTCTCACTTAGTTGCATTGATTGATGCCGTGATTGTGGACCCAGAGGCCAAAGTGTTAAGCTGTTCTATGCTTAGCGAGAAAGAAATCCAGCTATTGACTCAGGATTGGGCAATGGGTACGAGACAAGATGCAAAAGCGTCTTGTGTTCATCATTTGTTTGAACAGCAAGTTGCGGATAATCCACAGGCCTTAGCGTTGTCGTATCTGGGGAACTTGCGCTCTAACACCATGACTTATAGTCAGCTCAATACTCGCGCGAATCAGCTAGCACACCTACTCGTGAAGCAGGGGGTTAAGTGTGGAGATATCGTTGGTATCTGTATTGAGCGCTCTGATACTCTGTTTGTTTCTTTACTTGCGGTATTAAAAGCGGGTGGAGTGTACTTGCCACTGGATCCGAATTATCCGGTTAAGCGCTTGCAGCATATGGTCTCAGACAGTCAGTTAAAGATGGTTGTGACTGAACAGGGTGCCTTAAGTTGTGTTGAAAACTCAGAAGTTGAGCTTTTGGTTCTGGATTCTCCTGAAATACAAAATGCGTGGTTGCAGGAGTCCACTCGAAATCCAAGTTTCTTAGATAATGTAACGGGTAGCATTCCTGCTTATACCATCTACACTTCAGGCTCGACCGGTAAGCCTAAGGGTGTACTTTTATCACACCATGGTTTGGTCAATCTCGCCCAAGCTCAGCAGTCTTTACTTGATGTCAGTAGTGATAGTCGAGTGCTTCAATTTGCGTCTATTAGTTTTGATGCGGCCACATGGGAGTGGGTAATGACGCTGTGCTCTGGTGCGCAACTTTTTATTTACGATGAGGAATGTATCAAGTCTGGCCATGCTTTGTCCGATGCGGTAGACCAAGCAAACATTACCCATGCCACTTTGCCACCCGCACTACTTCCTGCTTTGGAAGTCGATAAATGGCGCAATGTTAAAACCTTAGTGGTTGCTGGCGATTCGTGCGCACCAGATTTGGTTTCTATTTGGGGAGAGAACCGCAAGTTCATTAACGCGTATGGCCCAACCGAGAGCACTATCTGTGCGACTTTAGGTCAACTAAGCCCAGATGAAGATACCATACATATTGGTCAAGTTATTCCTGGCGCTGAAGTATTAGTGCTAGATGAATTTATGCAGCCAGTGCCGATTGGCGTTGTGGGTGAGCTTTATATCGGTGGCGAAGGGCTTGCGATTGGGTACTTGCATCAACCCGATTTAACACGGGAAAAGTTTGTTGATCATCCACTTAGTAACAAGCGTAAGCTTTATAAAAGCGGTGATTTGGTTCGCAGGCATGTGAATGGCAATTTGGAATTTATTACTCGAATAGACCATCAAGTAAAAGTGCGCGGCTTTAGGATTGAACTGGGAGAAGTAGAAAGCGCGTTGCTTGAGCTTCCTAATATTCGAGAAGCCTTTGCGTGCGTGACAGAAGAAAGTAGTGGAGAAAAACGTTTAGTTGCCTATTATTCATCTCAATCTGAACATCAATTGGACGAAACTCAGATAAGAGAGGCATTGCAATCTACACTGCCACATTACATGCTACCAAGTGCGTTAGTGGCGATGACAAGTTTGCCTTTAACGTCCAATGGCAAAATTGATCGTAACGCGCTGCCTAAACCTACTTATCAGTCAAGGTTGGACTATCATGCGCCTGAAACACCAATGGAGCAGCAGCTGTGTGAGATCTGGCAACAAGTTCTTGGCCTAGAGTCCGTCGGTGTGCTGGACAACTTCTTTTCTATTGGTGGTGATTCCATTTTGGCAATACAAGTGGCTTCTCGTGCTCTTAAAGCGGGACTGTCCCTCTCCACTAAACAAATATTCCAGTATCAAACCATTGCTAAACTTGCACCAAATGTCGACCAAGTTGATTCCACCGAGATAAAGTTGGCAGCGGTGGAGGGAGAGCAAATTTTGCTGCCGATTCAACGTTGGTTGCTGTCTGGCGATCCTGTCGAACAGCATCACTTTAACCAAGCGGTTGAGTTTTCGCTTTCAAAACAAGTGAGCATGGAACAGCTTACGGAGGCGTTAAGTTCTGTCTATCAGCACCATGATGTCTTCAGGTTATCTTTCACCGCTGATTCCAGTGCGGCCTATCAGCGATTAGAAAAGCTGCAGGCCAGCCTTTGTGTATACGATACGCAAGAGGCCTTTGATGCTGCAATCAACACAGCACAGACTGGATTTGACTTATCTCAGCCCGATTTAGCGCGATGCGTTGTTTTGAACCAAGAAAAGCAGGAATCTAAGGTTTCGTGGATCATTCACCATTTGATCGTTGATGGTGTTTCATGGCGTATTTTGCTTTCTGATCTTGAACTTGCACTCACGCAGCTTAAGTCTGAAAAGCCGATTGATTTAGGTATAAAATCGAACAGCTATCAGGCTTGGGGTCAATGGCTCGAAACCTACTCACACAGTGAGATGCTAGCGAGAGAGGCGTTATACTGGCATCAAGTGGTGAATAGTGATGTGGCGCCGCTTAGTGTTGAGAATCATTTACCTGACCAAGATCTCAACTCTTGGCATGACAGCAACAAAGTATCGCTTTTGGTGAGTGAAGAAATCACCCAAAACCTAGTTGGTAAAGCAAATCACAGTTATAACACTCAAGTTAATGACCTATTACTGCTGGCATTGACACGAACTCTCACCGAGTGGCAACAATCGAGCCGAATTTGTGTCGAACTTGAAGGTCATGGCCGTGAAGTGTTGGATGACTCATTTGATCTCAACCAAACCGTGGGCTGGTTTACCACTACTTATCCTGCTTTGCTTTGTTTAAATAGCACTGACCTTGGCTCGCAAATAAAATCGATTAAAGAGCAACTTAGAGCTATTCCAAACAAAGGTTTAGGCTACGGTGTTTTAAAACATCTTTGCCAAGATGAAACGCTCAATCAACACAGATCTGTCGATGTTTTGTTTAACTATTTAGGTAAGTTTGACTCGAGAGACATGACGGCTGATGGCCTTATTTCTCAAGTTACCTTTGCAGATGATGCTTTGTGTATAAGTCAAGATCGTAGTCGATTCAGTACCTTGAGCGTGGAAAGCATCATACAAAATGAGCGATTAAATGTATGCTTTGAATACAATCGTAATCAATTTAATCAAAGTACGATGCAAGGTCTTTTAGACCGCTTCAATCAACACCTTTATGACATTATCAGTCATTGTAATTCGGCTAAAAAACACTATACCCCCAGTGATTTTCCGCTCGCCAATATTGGGGCCAATCAACTCGAAAAGTTAGAAGAAAGCCATCATATCGCTGATTTGTATTCGGCAACGTCAATGCAGGCCGGAATGCTGTTCCATTCTCAACTGTCACAGGGTTCAGGCCTGTATATTACTCAAATGATATTGGAGTTAGGTCCTGTTTGTGCCACAACTCTCAAACAGGCTTGGCAAGCTCTGATAAACCGTCATGATGCACTAAGGACAGCATTCGTACATACAGGGTTAGACAAGCCTTTGCAACTTGTAGCTGCACAGGTAGAAGTGCCATGGAGAGAAGAATCTATTGGCGCTCACCAAAATGAAGCGTGGGAAAGCTTACTTCGCAGTGAAAAACAGCAGCCGCTTGATGTTGAGAATGCCCCATTGATGCGCTTGGTGTTGGTGCATGTTGAACAAGAGTCTTACAAGTTGGTATGGACTCATCATCATGCCTTGGTTGATGGTTGGTGTTTGCCAATCCTTCTGAAAGAATTAGCCACACTATACGAATCTTTATCACGTGGTGTGGAAGCGATACTACCCGCTCCAGCGGCGTATAAGAACTATATTCATTGGCTTTCTCGACAGGATAGTCAAACTTGCGAAAGTTACTGGCAGGATTATTTATCCGGTTTTACAGCGCCGACGCTTATCAGCGATGCAGTGGTTCAAGAACAAAAACTGGATAAGCAGGGCATTTGCGAGATGAAATCGCACCTTGGTCAGGCGTTAACACAACGAATTTATCAAAGTGCGCGAGATAGGAAAGTAACCACTAGTACGCTATTTCAATCTGCATGGGCCATGATATTAAGCCGATACTGCCGATCTAACGATATCGTATTTGGTACAACTCGCTCTGGCCGTCCTGAGTCCTTGAGTGGTGTTGAGGACATGGTCGGTTTATTTATTAATACGCTACCGACACGGGTCCAATTTTTGGATGGTGCAGAAGCATCCATTGATTTTGTCCAACGTATTCATCAGTCTCAGCTTGAGCATGACCAATATGCCCATGTTTCGTTGACTAATATCCAAGCGAACTCTGATATTGAAATCGATAGCTCGTTATTTGACTCCATCATGGTATTTGAAAACTACCCCTTTGATGCGAAAGAGCTCTCCTCTGGAACCGATCATCAACTCAATATACAGGGTCTAACGGCGAACGAGCAGACCAATTTCCCGTTGTCGATTGTGATTATTCCGGGTGATTCTATAGAGCTGAAACTTTTATTTGATCAAACAATATTCACTGCTGTCACCATAGCAGGTTTGTTGGAGCAACTGGAACATGTTCTCACGTCACTTATTGATTGTGATACGCAAGATATCAGAGGGATTGCGCTCACGAGTCAGGTAGACCTATCGACGAAACCTGATCCTAAACTACTGCCTATACTGGAGCTCTTTAACCAAAGTGTAGAGCGCTATGCTAATAAAACTGCAGTGGTTTATGGCAATCAAAAGATGACTTATCAAGAGCTTGATCAACGTTCTGACAATCTTGCCGCGTATCTGATAAATGGAGGAATCTCTACAGGTGATAGAGTCGGCCTTTACCTAAATCGTTCGATTGATTTAATTGTCTCTATGCTTGCCATCATTAAAGCAGGTTGTGCTTATGTGCCTCTTGACCCCGAACAAGGTCATGCTCGCTTAGCGGCTATTATGGAAGACTGTCAAGCTAAAGCTATATTGACTCATGGCAAGCTTGCTACTGTGATTCAAACTCAACATGAGCGATTGATTGATTTGTCCTCTCCAACCACGGTGCAAGAGATTGAGTTGGCCGTTAGTGATCAAAATTGGTGTTCGGATGCGAGTGCGCTTGCGTATATTATTTATACGTCAGGCTCGACAGGTAAGCCTAAGGGGGTTGCCGTAGAGCAGGGAAGTATCACTCACTTAGTACATAACAATCCCTACACAAAGATTGATTCTACTCAGATTTTTGGTCAGGCCTCTAACCATTCATTTGATGCGGCAACGTATGAAATCTGGGGCGCGTTACTCAATGGAGCCAGTTTGGTTTATGTGCCAAAAGAAACGCTTTTATCACCGGATAAATTCCAACAACATATCGAGCAGACCAAGATTAACAATATGTTCGTTACCACTGCTTTATTTAATAAAATTACAGAGCAAAAACCGGATGCATTCTCTTCGTTGAAGTACCTTACAATGGGCGGTGAAGCTATCTCCCCTGAGCATGTCAATCATGTTATTGCCTCTAGTGGTAAACCCATTAGTTTCTGGCATGTCTATGGACCTACAGAGAATACAACGTTCAGCACTTGGTATGAAATGCAAGATATCAGTGATGTCTGCCCAATAGGCCAACCTTTACCACACGCTGATGCATTTGTAATGGACCCATGTTTGCAGCCTCTTCCTCAAGGCGTAATTGGTGAACTGTATCTAGGGGGGCCGGGGCTCGCGCGAGGGTATTGGCGCAGACCTGATTTGACCGATTTAAGTTTCATTCATCTTGAAGCTTGCGACCGCAAGCTCTACAAAACGGGCGATCTTGTCTATCGCAATAGCCAAAATCAAATTGTTTACGTCAGTCGTGCTGATAATCAAGTTAAGCTACGTGGATTTAGGATTGAGTTGGGAGAGATTGCGTCCACAATTAACCACATACAAGGAGTGACTGGGTGTCACGTTATGGTTAGAAATGACCATGGTGATCGAAAGCTGGTTGCTTACTTAGTACTGGATGATAAATCACGACAAAACACTGAACAAAGCCTTGCTGATATTCAATCTCAGCTTAAACATCAGCTTGCCCAGTACATGCTCCCTTCAGCGATCGTTGTTATGGATAGCTTGCCATTAAACGCCAATGGTAAGCTTGATACTAAATCTCTTCCTGAGCCTCAAGCATACTTAGATGATGAGCGTTTTGAACCACTGAGCAATAATGCTGAAGTGCAGCTCGCTAAACTTTGGAGTGAGGTTCTAGGCCATGAGATCAGTAATCGTTATGCCAGCTTCTTTGCTTCAGGCGGGCACTCTTTGCTGGCGATGCAATTGGTAGCCAAGATAAACCAAACTTATGCTACCGATGTTAATATCACTTTAGTGTTCGATAATTCAATCCTCACCAATCAAGCCGAGGCTCTTCAGGCGATGATTGGGACAAATCTAGCAGGGCTTCCTGCTATCACTCATAACCATGATTCTAATCAGCCCAAACTATCTTTTGCCCAGCAAAGGCTGTGGTTTATTGACCAAATGGAACAAGGCAGCAGTCATTACAATATGCCGATGGCGATTAAGTTAAAGGGCAAGCTTCGTGTTGACTCGTTATATTCGGCGTTTATTGATGTGATTTCTAGGCACCAGAGTTTGAGAACGTGCTTTATCAATCGGTCAGACTCACCGGAAACTAGGCTACGCCCTGTACCAGAAAGCTGGGTTATGCCCGTGTTTGATGTGTCCCAGTTAGATGGTGAAGAACAATTGATAGAAGTAAGTCGTCTGCAAGGTGAGGAAGCGGTTAAACCATTTAACCTATCGTCAGATTTAATGCTGCGCACTGGTTTAATCAAAACCGCACAAGACGAACACATCTTGCTGCTTACCATGCATCATATCGCATCAGACGGTTGGTCATTGGGGATTCTGTTTAACGAGCTAAAAGCGTTTTATGAGGATGCTTTGCAGGGGAAAAAGCAAGACCACGAAGATTTGGACATTCAGTACCTTGATTATGCCAACTGGCAACATCAACCAGAGGTCATCCGTTCTTTTAACAAGCAAGTAAGTTATTGGAAAGAACACTTGTCCGGCGCGCCAGCCGTGCACAATTTGCCTCTTGACTATGCTCGTCCTGCTGAGCAGAAGTATCAGGGGCAGTGGCACTCTACTCATCTTGACGAGAGTCGGAGCAATGCTTTTATCAAGCTATGTCGAGATAACGATACCACCTTATTTATGGGCCTTCACAGCGCATTTGCTGTTTTACTGTCGCGTTATAGTAATGAGACTGATATCCTTATCGGCACACCTGTCGCCAATAGGAATCAAGCGGGCCTAGAATCTATGATAGGTTTCTTGGTCAATACCCTAGTGCTAAGACTTGATCTTGATGATAACCCAAGCTTTGTCGAGTTGCTTGAGCGAAGCAAAACCACCAATGTTCAGGCATACGCAAACCAAGAAGCTCCGTTTGAGCAGGTAGTCGAGGCACTGCAGCCACAACGAGATTTAAGCTATCACCCTTTGTTCCAAGTCATGTTGTCGGTCAATACCGAGCAAACCAAGCTTGAGCTGTCGGGAGTAGAGTCTGAGACATTGCCACTCGTCGAAAGCCACTCACAATTTGACCTTATGCTGGTAGTTAATGAAAGCGGGGACGCATTGGAACTGGCTTGGGAATACAATACCGATTTGTTTAAGCGTGAGACCATCGAGCGGATGGGCAAGCAATTTGAACTGTTAATCGATAGCATCTTGCTCTCTCCAGATACCAGTGTATTTGGACTGTCGTTGGTGGATCAACCAGCCCTAGATCTGATGACACAGTGGAATAAAACCGAGTGTGAATATCCTAAGCAGGAATGTATTCATCAGTTATTTGAACAGCAAGTCGTAAAGACGCCCGATCAGGTTGCGTTGGTTTTTGAAGATGAGTCGCTAACCTATAAGCAGCTTAACCTGCGTGCTAATTTACTTGCACACTACCTTATGGACCTTGGTGTAGGGCCTGAAAACTTGGTCGGCATTTGTTTGAATCGTTCACTTGAGATGGTCATTGCTATTCTTGCGGTAAGCAAGGCTGGAGGTGCGTATGTTCCTTTAGATCCAAGCTATCCTGTCGAGCGATTGAATTACATGCTCGAAAACAGTCAAGCCAGTGTGCTGATTATATCGCACTCACTTCAACACTCATTAGAGCTTGAAGCTGATAGATTCATTGTCGCGGATGATGCCGCTCTATGGGATGAGTTGACTCAGAACTCCCACTGGGAAGCAAACCCCCAAATAGAGGAGCTATCACCCAATAACCTAGTTTATGTGATTTATACATCAGGTTCGACAGGCAAACCCAAGGGTGTGATGAATCAACATTCTGGCTTGGTGAACCGCCTCAACTGGATGCAGAAGACTTATCAATTGACATCAAACGACAAGGTTTTACAGAAAACGCCGTTTGGCTTTGATGTCTCTGTATGGGAGTACTACTGGACGCTGACAACTGGGGCGACTGTGGTTATGGCGCGTCCAGAAGGGCACAAAGATGTAGACTATCTACTTGAGATAATCGACAAGGAGCAAATTAGTGTCATGCACTTTGTTCCTCCTATGCTTGCCAGCTTTATTGCCGATGGTCGCTACGCCAATCAGACTCCAAGCCTGCGTCTGGTCGTGTGTAGTGGTGAGGCTTTATCGGTGGATGTGCAAAATCGATTCTTGGCCAATCATCATGCTCAGCTTGAGAATTTATATGGTCCAACAGAGGCTGCAATTGATGTTAGTGTTTGGCGCTGCTTACCTGATTTTAATGGACGTTCAGTGCCTATCGGTAAGCCGATAGACAATATTAAGCTCCATATCTTGGACCAACAGCTAAACCCTGTTCCAGTCGGTGTTGTTGGAGAGCTATTTATTGCGGGCGTTGGTGTCGCGCGCGGATACTACAATCGTGATGACCTTACCCAAGAGCGTTTTATCGCTAACCCTCATGCTGAATCTGATAATGATGCACGTCTTTATCGTACGGGTGATCTTGCTCGTTGGCTGCCAGAAGGTGACATAGAATACCTTGGCCGTATTGACCATCAGGTGAAGATACGTGGATTTAGAATTGAGCTTGGCGAGATTGAGACTGCCATTGGGCAACAACCTGAGGTTGAACAATGTGTCGTGGTTGCCAAGGAGAATAGGTTAGGTGACAAATTCCTAGCCGCTTACCTTATTATTGCTAACCAAGGTAAAGACTCTGATGCCGTTGTTGCTGATATTAAGCAGAGGGTTTCAAGTCATTTACCCGAGCATATGTTGCCAGCAGCTTGGATGATGCTGGATGTGATGCCACTGACTCCGAATGGAAAGGTTGATCGTAAGGCTCTACCTGAGCCTCAGATGGTTATAGAACGAGACTATGTAGCGCCAGAAACAGCGACTGAGAAAAAGCTTGCTGGTGTATGGCAAAAGGTTCTTCATAGTGAGCATCAGGTTGGGCAGAACGCAAACTTCTTTACTTCGGGAGGCCACTCATTATTGGCGATCAAACTGCTTGCGGAAATCCGTGCAGACTTTAACGTATCGTTAAGCGTTCGTAGCATCTTTACTCACCCAGTTCTGTGCCAATTGGCAAACTTGATTGATTCAAGTGAAAAGGGTGATGCGAATGGTTGCATCAAGCCTTTGGAGCGACCAGAGCGTATCCCTCTTTCATACTCTCAGCAACGATTGTGGTTCCTAGAACAACTTGAAGAGCGAAAAGATACCTACAATATGCCGATGGCATTTGAGTTAGACGGGGAGTTAGATTCTCAAGCTTTGCAAGCTGCGTTTAATGATTTGGTTGCTCGTCATGAAAGCTTACGTACTTGTATTGTCAATCTTCAAGGAGAGGTTGAGCAGCGTATTTCGCATGGGCTATTAGTGGTCCCTTTTAGTTCAGTGGATCTTTCGCATCTTAGTATTGCAGATCAAGAACTTGAATTGGGTGTTATTAGGAGAGAAGAAGCAACAACGCCGTTTGATTTAAGCCGAGATTTGATGATACGAGCCAGACTGCTGAAGCTCACGACTCACAAGCAGCTGACTCGTTCGGTATTGCTCGTTACCTTGCATCATATTGCTGGTGACGGAGTCTCACTGGATATTCTATTACGAGATCTGGATGTCTTATACCGCAGTCACATTGGCGAAAGCCAAGAAAAACTTGAAGCTTTGCCAATTCAGTATGCAGATTATGCATTATGGCAGCTTAACTTCTTGCAAGGTCAGCAGTTAGATAATGAATTATCATACTGGAAACAACGTTTAGAAGGGATTCCGGACGTTCACGGTATGCCTCTTGATAAGCCTCGGCCGAACACTCAGTCATATCGGGGAGCGTTTTATCAACAGACATTGCCAAGCCACCTTACTGCTGCTTTACAAACCTATCTTAACAAGCAAGAAAGTAGTTTGTTTATGGGTATGCAAGCCGCGTTCAGCTTACTTTTAAATCGCTACGGTGGTGAGACAGATATTATTCTCGGTACGCCAGTCGCAAACAGGGGCCAGAAAGAAGTGGAATCTTTGATCGGTTTCTTTGTTAACACTCTAGTGTTGAGAACAGAAATTGATCCCAAGCAGACATTTAGCACATTGTTATCTAACTGTCGCGATAATACATTTGATACGCTCTCTCATCAGCAATTACCATTCGAGCGATTAGTCGAAGCGCTGCAGCCTAATCGTGACCTTAGCCACCATCCATTGTTCCAAATCATGTTGGTGGTCGATACGATGGAAGCGGAGGCGAAACGTCTGGGTGGATTTGCGGTTGTACCTCTAGAAGCAGAAACGACAACATCGAAATTCGATCTTACCCTAAACGTTGTGGAAAGTAATGATGCCAAGGGTTGCGCCCAAATTGATCTGGGCTGGGAATACAGTACCGATTTATTTGAACCAGAAACGATCGAGAGATTATCGGAAAACTTCATTCAACTGGTCGGGGATATCATCTGCAAGCCAAATCAAGAGCTGGAAAAACTGTCTCTTGTTAGTCCAGTTGAACATCAACGGCTGCTCGAAAAAGGCAAAGCAAAGAAAACTTGGCCAATCACCCAGTGTTTGTTTCAAGAAATTGAGCGTCAGGTCGCACTGTCACCTCAATCTTCAGCCTTGGTATTTAGTGGACAATCTATCACTTATGCGGAGATGAATAGACGAGCTAACCAGCTTGCACATTATCTTGTGAAGCAGGGGATTGGACCTGATGTATTGGTTGGTATGTGTTTGTCTCGTTCGGCTGAGATGATCATTACTATCCTTGCCATTCACAAAGCTGGCGGGGCGTATGTGCCTTTGGATGTGAGTTATCCCGTTGATCGCCTCAGCTACATGATGGAAGACAGTCAATGTAAGCTTGTGATCAGTGAAACTGAGCACAAAGGTAAATTGGTTGGCTCAGCAGTGCCCATCATGCTGCTAGATACGCAAGAAGTTCAAGGTATGTTATCGGCATACAGCGAACAAAATCTACCGAAGCATGAAATTAAGGTGACGCCGTCACACCTCGCTTATGTGATTTACACATCAGGTTCAACAGGCAAGCCGAAAGGTGTGATGATTGAGCATCAAGCACTCAGCAGCCACATAAAGAGCATCTGCCTTGAATATGGAATTACCGATCAAGATCATATCCTACAGTTTTCTAATATCGGCTTTGATGCGTCTGTTGAGCAGGTTTTTGAAGCATTGGTTACCGGTGCAACTCTTTATATACGTCCAGAAACGCTGTGGACATCCGCAGAGTTTGTCGATTGGTTGAAAGACAATCCCATCACGATTACTGAGTTTCCTCCGCTATATGCTAAAGCGCTTCTTGAACCTGTATTAGAAGATGAGGTTTTCTGGACCCAAACATCGCTCTCGAGATTGGTTGTGAGTGGGGATGTTCTTAATGCAGACTTTGCCAGAGCGTGGCAAACAGGTCCGGCACAACAAGTTTGTCAGTTGATCAACAACTATGGCCCTACAGAAACTACGATCTCTTCGACCCTACATTGGTTAGGCGATGAAGATATTAGTACCAGCGTACCGATTGGTTTTGCCATCATGGACACAGATGTGTATGTCGTCGACGAGCAGATGCAACTTGTCCCCGAAGGGGTTCCCGGCGAGCTATTGATTGGTGGTATGACGGTGGCGCGTGGGTACTTGAATCGTGAAGAACTGACGGCAGAAAAATTCATATCCGATCCCTTTAGCAAAAAAGAAGATGCGCGTGTTTATCGTACTGGGGACAAAGTTCGTTGGCTTGCAAATGGAGAATTGGAGTTCTTTGGTCGATTTGATACCCAAGTCAAGCTGCGTGGTTTCAGGATTGAGTTAGGGGAGATTGAAACCGCGTTGCGTGGAGATAATAGAGTTGCAGATGCGGCCGTTATCGTAAGGGAAGATACTCACGGCGATAAACAGCTGGTGGCTTATCTTGTGGCTTATACTGACGATGAGTCATCGTTGGTGGATGAATTAAAGCATGCTCTGCAGCTTACGTTACCGGGCTTTATGATTCCAAGTGCCTGGTCAGTTTTAGAAGCGATGCCAGTCAATGCGAACGGTAAATTAGACCGCAAGGCATTACCAGAACCGAGCTATACAACCCAAGCCGAGTATATAGCGCCAAGATCATCAGTAGAAACGCAATTGGTACAAATCTGGCAAAATGTCTTGGGTATTTCATCACCCATTAGTGTTGAGGCAAACTTTTTCAGCCTTGGCGGGCATTCACTTCTCGCGGTACGTTTGATTGCAAAAATCAGCGCACAATTTAGCCGTGAATTGACAGTAAAACAGGTTTTTCTTGCGCCAACACTTGCAGAGATGGCCACTGTGATTGAATCTGTGTCTTTCACTGACAAGAGCTCGATTCGCCAAGTCGACCGAGATCAAGTTATTCCGCTCTCATTTGCGCAAAAACGTATGTGGTTTATGCAGCAGCTAGAAAGTGGACATGCCTATAATATGGCGGGCGTATATACATTGGAGGGCTTGGTTGAGCCTGACCTCATGCGGCAGTCATTCCAGATCCTAATTGAACGTCATGAAGCACTTCGCACCTGTGTTCGCAGCTATGATGAGCAGCTTTACCAACATATTTTACCGTTACCGATAGACTTCATTCTGCCTATAACAGACTTATCAATACAGTCTGCAACTGAGCAGAAAGCTAATCTAGAAATCATGGTGAATGCGGAGTCTGAACGAGTATTTGATCTGGAAAATGATCTTATGCTGCGTGGACAATTAGTGAAACTATCTGAGGATGGCTGGAGGCTAATGATAACCCAACATCATATTGCCTCAGATGGTTGGTCTTCAGAACTTCTCATGCGAGAACTTACTACAATTTATGATGCTTTATCTCGCAATGAGTCACCGCAGCTCGTACCGCTTACGATACAATATGTCGACTATACCGTTTGGCAACACAGTCAGTTGCAGGGTGAAGAGTTGGAAAGACAAACCCGCTATTGGCACACCCAACTGCAAGATTTGCCTGACGTTCATTCATTACCTCTTGATAGAAAGAGACCGATTGAGCAGAGTTATCAAGGCGATCTATACAGCCACGAGTTATCTCTTGAGGTGAGTCGTCAGTTTAAGCAACTATGTCAAAATAGCGGTGCCAGTATCTTTATGGGAGTGCAAGCCGCACTCAGCTTATTGTTAAGCCGCTATAGTGGTGAAACAGATATAATAATCGGTACGCCAGTGGCGAACCGTGAACGACTTGAGCTACAAAATGTGGTTGGCTTGTTTGTTAACAGCTTAGTCATACGTACTGATTTGTCTGGTGATCCGAGCTTTAGTGAAGTCATTGAGCGTTCAAGAGAAACGGCTCTCGCGGCATATGAACATCAATCATTACCATTTGAGCAAATAGTTGATTTGCTTAACCCAAGTCGAGATATGGGGCACCATCCTTTATTCCAGATATTACTCAATGTTGATACTCAGGGGCTCAGTTCGGGTGAGGCATTTGGTGGATTGACACTCACGGAAAATAAAACGGCCAGCCGTACGGCGAAGTTTGACATCAGTTTGAATGTGCTCGTCAATGAAGATGGAGGCTTAAATTGTCACTGGGAATACAGCACAGATCTCTTCCACCGTGCCAGCATTGAGAACTTGGCAAACAGCTTTACGCTCTTGCTTGAAGCCATGACTGAAAACCCTGAGCGCTGCGCGTTCTCAGTACCCTTGGTTGATTCAAAGACGCGTGAGACAGAGCTTTATGTGCACAACCAAACCAAGCAAGACTATCCAAGGGAGAAGTCAGTTGCAGACTTATTTGAAGCCCAAGCTTTACTGACACCCGATGCGCCTGCGGCCACCTTTGATGGAGAAACCTTAAGCTATCGAGAGTTGGATAAACGAGCCAATGCGTTAGCGCATGAGCTTCAATCTCGGGGTATTGGCAGAGATGATTTGGTGGGCGTTCACCTTCATCGCTCGATGTCGATGCTGGTGTCTTTGCTTGCGGTATTGAAATCGGGCGGGGCGTATGTACCTCTCGACCCGAATTACCCAAAAGAGCGGATACAAGGCATGCTGTCGCACAGTCAACCGAGTTTGGTCCTGTGTGATAAGGACTCTGAGCAAGTGATGACGTCCTATACGGAGGCGGTATTGGTGGTGGATCATCACCAGTGGGCAAACGTAGAAAGCGAGCCGATGGTTCGTGGCGATTCGACCTATAGTGCCTTGGCGTATGTTATTTACACTTCAGGCTCTACTGGTGAGCCTAAAGGCATTGCGGTTGAGCATCAATCAGTGGTGAATTTCTTGTGGTCGATGGCGAAAAAGCCCGGTTTGAGGGCAGAAGATACGTTACTCGCGGTGACCTCGATGTCGTTTGATATCCATGTGTTAGAGCTGTATTTGCCCTTGGTTATGGGCGGACATGTGGTGGTGGCATCGAGTGAGGTGGCGTTAAATCCTGCTCAACTAGCGGGTTTGCTGAGCGAGCAACAAGTGAGTGTGATGCAGGCGACGCCTTCGACATGGCAGATGTTGGTTAATGACAACTGGCAACCCGCTCAGCCTCTTCGCGCCATATGCGGTGGGGAAGCCATGCCAGAGAGTTTGAAATCATCATTACTCTCTCATGATGCCATTGAGCTTTGGAATGTCTATGGTCCAACCGAAACCACCGTTTGGTCATCGGTAAAACGGATTGAGAAAGCGTCGGCCATCACCTTGGGTCACCCGATTGGCAATACTCAGTTGTATGTGCTCAATGAGCAGCATCAGCTGGTGCCAACCGGTGTCGCGGGAGAGCTGTATATCGCGGGTGAAGGGTTAGCGCGAGGCTATTTGCATCGTGATGATTTAACCGATGCGGCGTTTGTGGCTAATCCCTTTGTATTTGGTGAGAGGATGTACAAAACGGGTGATCGAGTGCGCAGGCTGGCAGAGGGTGAGCTGGAATATTTAGGCCGGACCGACCATCAAGTTAAGCTGCGCGGGTTTAGGGTAGAGCTGGGCGCCGTTGATGCGGCGGCGCAAAGCCATGAGAGCGTCAATCAAGTGGTGAGCGTGGTTCGCCAAGGCAGTGGCAGTGGTGAAAGCCAACTGGTGACCTACGTCGTTCTGAACTCTGACTGGGTTGAGCGAATCGATGAAGCGCGAAGCAGTTTGTATGAGCATCTAAAAGGGCAGTTGCCGCATTATATGGTGCCATCGATTATCCAAGTGGTAGAGGCCATGCCATTGACACCGAATGGCAAAATAAACCGCAAGGGATTGCCAGAGCCAACGTCGCTAAGCATGGGCGTGAGTTATCAGGCGCCGCAGGGTGAGGTAGAAGCGCGTTTGTGTCAACTTTGGTCAGAGGTGCTCAAGCTGGATGTATCGACCATCAGTCGTGAGGCGAATTTCTTTGAAGTTGGAGGGCATTCACTGCTTGCGATTGAGCTGGTAAACAAAATAAAGCAAAACTTCTCGGTAAGCTTGCCACTAACAAACGTATTCCGAGCACCTGTGCTTCATCAACAGGCCTTGTCATGCACAAACGCCACTCTAACGGGGCTAGATTCGACAAGCATCGAAAAACAAGTTAACAAACCAGCGCTACTGCCTTTGTCTTATGCGCAGCAACGTTTGTGGTTTATTGACCAAATGGAAGGACGTAGCAGTCAATACCATATGCCAGCGACGCTTTCATTGCAGGGTGAGGTTAATTATCAAGCGCTCCAAGGTGCATTCTTTGCTGTGATTGCCAAACATGAAGTGCTGAGAACCACCTATCATAATGATCAAAGAGGACATGCTTACCAGCATATTGAACCCGTTGTTCAAACCTTTGATCTAGTTATGCATGATTTATCTGGTTTAGCTAAAGAGGAGCAAGGAGAGAAGTTAGATGATCTGCAACACAAGTTTACTGAGCAAGAGTTTGATCTTAGTAACGATATTATGCTGCGTGCGGCCTTATACAAACTGGCGGAACATGAGTATCAGCTGACAATAGTTATGCATCACATCGCCAGTGATGGTTGGTCAGCCAATGTCTTTATTGGTGAATTAAGTAACGCATATAACCAATTGGTTCGAGGTCAACAGGCAAAGTTGTCGCCTCTGGATATTCAGTATAGTGATTATGCAATCTGGCAAAGACAGTGGCTACAGGGTGATCATCTCACCTCACAATTGAACTACTGGGCTAAGAAGCTTAGAGATATTCCCGAAGTACATAGTTTGCCTCTTGATAAACCTCGCCCCGCCAAGCAGTGTTATTCAGGGGACGTTGTGATAGAGCATCTTGAAATTCAAGATCTGCGTTCACTTCTCGAGCTATGCAATGCTAACAATGCCTCGCTGTTTATGGGGTTGAATGCGGTTTTCTCCATGCTGCTCAGCCGATACAGCGGTGAGCAAGATATTGTTGTCGGCACTCCAATCGCTAACCGTGCTCAGTCTGAGCTTGCTCAGACAATTGGTTTCTTTGTGAACAACTTGGTTCTGCGTAACCATGTGGATATGAGTCAGAGCTTCCAACAGTTGCTCGAGCAATCTCGTGATACTGCGTTGGCAGCCTATGAACATCAAAATGTGTCTTTTGAGCACTTAGTTGAAGAGTTAAAGCCTGCACGTGATCTCAGCCATCATCCAATCTTCCAAGTGATGTTGGTGCTGCAAAATACGCCTGAAGACGGTTTTGCTTTTGATGGTGTGCAAACAAGCAGCGTTAACAAGCAAACCTCAACCACATCCTTTGATCTGACGCTCAACGTTGAGCAACAGGCGAATGGATTGGAGATGCAATGGGAGTTCAACACCAGTTTATTTGAAAAAGCAACGATTGTTCGTATGGCCAAACATCTGGTTGGATTGCTACGTGGCGTAACTCTGTCTCCTGATGAGAAAATGAGTGAGATACATGGCCTTACAGATGCTGAGATAGGCACGCTCTTAGACTTGGGGAACGAGCCTTTGTCCTCCCAACACAATGAAGTGAAAGGGCTATGTATACATGAGCTATTTGAGCGTCAGGCATCTGCTTCGCCAAACTCCATTGCTTTGATATTTGAAGATAGGCAAGTGACTTATCAAGAGCTTAATCACCGCTCAAACCAATTAGCTCATCGTTTAGTGGAATTAGGTGTTGGACCAGACCAGCTAGTGGGTATTAGCTGTGAACGTTCAATCGAACTTATTGAGGTGATGCTTGCTGTCCTAAAAGCGGGTGGTGCGTATTTGCCGCTTGATCCTACCTATCCAGAAGAACGTTTGGCGTATATGGTGCAAGACAGTCGATTAAGTTTGATCGTCGGCGACAAAAATGTTCAAGATAAGTTGCCTCAAGACGCGCAATTCATCGAGCTTACAGAGTTGATGGAAGACGCTGATGGACAAAGTGTCGATAATCTCTCGGCTCATCATCTGGGTGTTAGCCCTAGTAATTTGGCTTACGTGATTTATACATCGGGATCGACAGGCAAACCTAAAGGTGTGATGCTGCAGCATGATGGTCTAGTTGACTTGGCTATCTCAGAGCAACAGTGCTTTATGGTCAGCGAGTCCTCAAGGGTACTTCAGTTTGCCTCTTTCAGCTTTGACGGCGCAGTAGCCGATTGGGTGGGTGTGCTCAATGCTGGAGGTTCTTTGATATTAATTAGCCAAGAACACGTTCATTCTGCTGAGTTACTCACTGAAGTGGTTAACCGTCATCGAGTCAACCACACTATTTTGCCGCCAGCTCTTTTATCTGCTTTAGATGCTCAAAAGTGGCAGGGAGTTAAGCATCTTATACTCGCAGGAGATTCTTGTCCGCTGCCGCTTGCACAAAAGTGGGCGCAAGGCCGCCAACTGATGAATGCTTATGGTCCCTCGGAGTCAACAGTTTGTGCCACAGTAGGGGACATAAGAGAACATACTCAGACGATTGATATAGGTACTGCTATACCAGGTAAGCGTCTCTATGTATTAGATAGTGAACGCAATCTTGTTCCTATTGGTGTGACAGGAGAGCTTTATATTGGTGGTACTGGAACAGCACGTGGCTATCTTCATAAACCTGACTTAACCGAGGAACGGTTTATCCAGAACCCGTTTGTTAAAGGGGAGATGATGTATCGCACTGGGGATAAAGTGCGCTGGAATAATCAAGGAAAATTGGAATTCCAAGGCCGTGTTGATCACCAAGTTAAATTGCGCGGATTTAGAGTTGAACTGGGTGAGATTACGGCTGTGATTCTACAGCAGCCTGAGGTCAACGAAGCTTTTGTATTGGTGCGTGAGGACCAAGGAGACAAGCGTTTGGTCGCCTATTGGTCAGCAAATGCTGGAGAGACTATCGAGTCAAATGAGTTAAGAGAACGTATCAAGGATTTATTACCGGGATACATGTTACCTTCAGCTATCGTAAAAATGGACAAACTGCCGATAAACGCCAATGGCAAAGTTGAGCGTAGGCAGTTGCCAGAACCCGATTATTCCTTACTTAGCACTGTGTTTGAGGCAGCAAGTAACGACATTGAGCTTGTATTGTGCGAAGTATGGAAACAGGTTTTAGTCATCGACCAAGTGGGTATCAGTGACAATTTCTTCAGCTTAGGTGGCGATTCGATATTAGCGATGCAAGTGGTATCGCAAGCTAAGTTAGTGGGTTATAAAATTTCAACGCGTGATTTATTTGAATATCAAACGGTAAAAGAATTAGCACAAGTTGCACAATTGATAGACACAAATCAACGCAGCCAAAAGAGTATAGGCAGTCAAAAATTACTCCCTATTGATCACTATTTCTTTGCAGGAGATGAAACCGATCGCCATCACTTTAACCAGTCACAGTGGTGTACGTTATCAGAGTCAATCGATCTAGAGTCTCTTGGCGCTGTCTTCGCTTCCTTGTATCAGCGTCATGATGCGATGCGATTGAGCTTTACACAGAAAAATGCACAGTGGAACGCAGATTATCTCGCCATAGATGAACGCAGTGCTGACAATGCGTTCGCGCAGAGCCTATGGATTGAAGACCTCACTGTTATCGACGAAAGCCAATGGGCAGAGCATATGCTTGAAGTGTCGAATAAGGCACAAGCAAGCTTAATGATTGACCAAGCGAAAGGGTCTATGATTCGGTGGGTTTGGTGTAAAACACCCTCAGGCCAAAGTGACAAGCTACTTTGGATTATGCATCACCTAATGGTTGATGGTGTTTCTTGGCGTATTCTTGTGCAAGATCTTCAATTAGCGCTAGAACAAGTGATACAAGGTGTGCCTGTCTCACTTGCGGCTAAATCTGATAGCTATCAAGCCTGGGCATCGGCTATGGATGAATTTGCGAGCTCTGAGGTTGTAAACCGCGAGAAAGTGCATTGGCTATCGGTGCTCAATGCTTCAAGTGGCAGCTTAGCCTGTAGTAATTTGAAGAAATCCGATGCTTCAATGAATGCCAATAGAAGGCGTGTGACCTTGAAGTTTAGTGACGCGGAGACCAAAGCGCTACTTTCAAAGTCCAATGAATGCTATCACACTCAAATCAACGATCTCCTATTGGCGGCTTTAGCGGATAGTTATAGGCAGATATCTGGCCAACATACGCTCAAAATTGATTTGGAAGGTCATGGCCGTGAATCAGGAGTGATTGCTGATGCTTGCCCAATGATGGATGAGCTTGATTTGAGCCAAACGGTCGGTTGGTTTACTCACGTTTATCCTGTATTACTCACTACTCAACCAGAGTCCGGTCTTGCAACTCTAATAAAGGGCATAAAAGAGCAGCTAAGAGCGACGCCGAATAAAGGGCTTGGATTTGGCGCTCTTCGTTATCTCGCGAAAGATGAGGATATTATCCGAGCAGATCGACCTTCTGAAATGGTGTTTAACTATCTAGGTCAATTTAACACAGACTGCGAAGAGAAAGAGACATTCAAGCAATTGGGAGATGAAGTCAGCAAACGTAGACAGAGAACTCATGGCATTGAAATTACCGGTATTGTTGTCGATGGCTTGTTGGAATTTACCTTTGACTATGATGCCGAGGTTTATCCGCAGGTATCCGAGATTGCTGAGCAATATCAGGTCAGTTTGATCAATATCATCGAGCACTGTACCTCTAATAAGGGTGGGCATACACCATCGGATTTCTCTCTGGTGGATGTGACCGCTGATGATATTACCTTGTTTGAATCACAATACTCTGAAATTACCGATATCTATCCGAGTACCCCAATGCAACAAGGGTTACTTATGCATAGCCAAATGGCAGCAGGCACAGGCATGTATATGTGTCAGATGGATATGTTGTTTGAGGAATTAAGCGTTCCGGCTTTCAAGCTGGCGTGGCAAAGGGTTATCGAAAGGCATGATATATTCCGTACCGCGTTTGTTGAGTCAAGCCGTGGTGAGCTGCTGCAAGTGGTCACCAAACAAGCAGATATTGAATGGCAAGAATTTGACTGGAGAAGTCTTGCTGAAGATCAGCAGGAAGCTCGCTTTAGCGATCTTACCAATGAGCAAAGAATTAAACCGCTCGACCTCACTCGTGCACCATTAATGCGCTTTGCAATGGTAACATTGCCTGATAAACGACAACGCTTTATCTGGACCAATCACCATGCTCTATTGGACGGTTGGTGTTTACCCATTGTCTTTGACGAAGTGATGAAATTGTATCAGGCAGACTTAGGTGTTGATCTCGGCCCGCTACCTGCGGTGAAACCTTATTCTAGTTATGTGAAATGGCTTCAGAAGCAACCGAAATCAGAGGCGAAAGCCTATTGGCAAAGCTACTTGTCTGATGTGACTGAACCATGCAAATTAGACTTTAAGACTAAGCTTTGCAATAGCGAACAGAGCGATGGATGTATAGAGAAACTGCTCGATGAGCAAACAACAGCTCGGTTGAACCATTTTGCTAAGCATAATCAGGTGACGATCAATACGGTTGTGCAAGGTGCTTGGGCTCTGCTTCTTCATCGATACAGCGGAGAAGAGACTATCGTATTTGGTTCGACTCGCTCTGGCCGAAACATACCTCTGTCCGGTGTCGAAACAATGGTTGGCTTATTTATCAATACGTTGCCTGTTCGAGTAGATTTTGCTGATATGCAGTGTCATCTAGGACAGTGGTTGCAGGAACTCAACAAAGCACAAAGCGGTCACGATAACTTTGCATATAGCCCTCTAAGCGATATTCAGGAATGGAGTGGTATAGCCAGTGGAGAGAGCTTGTTTGACTCGTTAGTGGTGGTAGAAAACTATCCGATAAGTCAAAGTGAACAAGTCGTGAATGATAAGCGACCGCGCTTGATTGAATCTAAGGGTGAAGAACAAACTAACTTCCCCGTCACTTTAGTCGTCGTTCCCGATCATCAAACAGAAATAAAATGGTTGTATCAAGGCTCAAGCATATCATCACAGCAAATGGAGCAAGTCGCGGCTGATTTTGAGCGTTTATTGACCATGATGCTCGACTCAGGTGATCAAGCACTTGAACGTCTGACTTTGCTCAGTGAAGAGGAAAAACACTTAACCTTAGTTGAATGGAATCAAACTCATAGTCACTATGATCGCAGCTGGGATATAGCACAGTGGTTTGAGTCTTGTGTTGCTAAAACACCAGATGCTCTGGCTCTTGTTCATGGGGATCATAATGTCATTTACCATGATCTAAATGTCGCAGCAAACCGCTTGGCGCATTATCTGTCTACTCAAGGTATTGAGGCTCGGCAACGTATTGGTGTTTGTCTGCCTTCGGGTGTTGAGTTAATTACTGCCTTGCTAGCGATTGTTAAGCTCAATGCAGCCTACGTACCGATTGACGCGAGTTATCCTGCTGAGCGTCAAGCGCATATTTTGCAAGATACTGGGGTTCAATATCTGCTGACGCAGCATAGTATGGCGAACTCCGTTATTGAAGGGCGCTACACCAGAATCAATATTGATGATGCTAGGCTTCAGCCAATGTTGGCTGAAGCCCCTTCAACAAATCCTGATCGCAAGAAGTTAGCCAATACGAAAGAGTTGTCTGCCTATGTGATGTATACATCAGGGTCAACAGGTATGCCTAAAGGTGTGGAAGTGACTCAACAAGGTGTGATTCGCCTAGTAAAAAATAACTTGGCGCTACCCCTTACCCAAGACACCGTTATGCTGCAGTGTGCTTCTATTACCTTTGATGCGGCAACATTAGAAATCTGGGGGCCTTTACTCAATGGTGGGACTTTGGTTGTCTACCCAGAGAGCTTGGTCGACGCTGGACAGTTAGGCCGCATAGTTGATGACTATCAGGTTAACATGCTTTGGTTAACATCTGGTTTGTTCGACCAATTTGCTGCGATAAACAAGCACAGTTTACCTAGCTTAAAATACCTTCTGACGGGAGGTGATGTGGTTAATCCGTATTCAGTGGCTCGTTTTTATCAGCAGCAAACAGGTGTAACTGTGATCAATGGTTATGGCCCAACAGAGAATACGACCTTTACGACGTGTTACCCAATACCAAGGGAGCTGGATGTTACCCTGCCTATTCCAATAGGAAAACCCATCTCAAATACCTCAGTGTATGTATTGGATCGCAATCAAAAGCCCGTGCCAGTTGGCGCTGTTGGTGAATTGTATACAGGTGGTGAAGGGGTCGCCAAAGGCTATTTAAATCTGGACAAGACGACCAAAGAGCGCTTTATCTCGAATCCATTTATTCCAAATGGAGAGAGTTCTGGTTACTTGTATCGGACAGGGGACTTAGTGCGTTGGCAACAAGACGGGACTTTGATGTTTGTCGGTCGTGCTGACAGCCAAGTCAAAGTTCGTGGTTATCGCATTGAGCTTGGTGAGATAGAAGCACAGCTCATGTCAATTGATGAGGTTGATATTGCTCTAGTCGTGGTTAGAGAGAGGCAGATAGGGCAATCGAGAGATAAACAGCTGCTCGCGTATGTGATAGGACATGCCGAAATGGATGTTAGTTCAAAGCATATCAAGGCGATACTCGCTCAAAACCTACCAAGCTTTATGCTGCCAGATCATATTATATTGATGGAACAATTCCCTCTTAATGCCAATGGTAAGGTTGATCGCCATGCGCTACCAGAGCCTGAGGTGTTGGTCGATAGTGATTTTGTCACACCAAAAACGGACACGGAACATAGGGTATCCAAGCTTTGGTGCGAATTGTTACAAAACGATACCGAGATGAGTGTTGTAAGTAGTTTCCTACAAGTGGGAGGAAATTCGCTGCTATTGATGCGGATGAATGCACTGATCAAAGATAGATTTAGTGTTGACCTTACTATTGAATCTCTGTTTGCGTCTCCAACAATCCAAGGTATTGCACACATGATTGATCAGCGTCGTGAATTGGAAGAGTCGAGCATGCTGGATGACATTCTCAAACAAGTAGAAGACCTCGATATTGAAGACTTGGAATCTCTCGACTTGGACGATTTGGAATCGCTTCTTGAGTAATAAAGATAACAAGGACATATCAGCACTAAGTTGGTTTTAATCCCTCTGAAAGTATAAGAGAAAGCTCTGCAGGAGTAGGGCTTTCTTTACCCAAAACACAATGGAATGAAAGAGTATGACTACTCAAAATAATAATAAACTTGATAATCTATCTCCTGAAAAACGTGCCTTGGTAGAAAAGCTGCTTGCCAAGAAAAAACAACAAAAGTTGGCTCAGAGACAAGCCAGTAAAATTGCGATTCCAGATAAGATGCGGACCAAAGGGAGACTCTCTTTTTCTCAGCAGCGACTTTGGTTACTCGATCAGTTGGAAGGGGGGAGCGCTCATTATAATATTCCCTCTGCATTGCATATTCATGGAAAACTCGATCTTGAAGCGCTGAAGTCTGCCTTTTTGCAAATTATCGAACGACACCGTGTTTTGCGAACTCGGTATGTAAAAAAGGATGATGAGGCTCAGCAAGTTGTCATGTCTATGCCCGTCGAGTTTTGTTTTGAAGTGATCGATAGTAAGCAAAAACTTGCAGAGGTTATTCAGGAATGCGGTATAGAAGCGGCTATTTCGGCAGTAAGAGCAGAGCTTGAATTGCGAACGGAATACGTTTTTGATTTGGAGCGAGATACTGCGCTGCGTTGTCATTTATGGCAGTTGGATGAAGACAACTCAATACTTTTGATATTAGTGCACCATATTGCCGCAGATGGTTGGTCTATGGGAGTGCTCACTGAGGAGCTTAACCAACTTTATCGGCAGGCTGCTATGGGGGGGGGAGACACACTAAAACCCATTGACGTTCAATATCTCGATTATGCACAGTGGCAACATGAATATTTGACTGGGGAGGTTCTTGAACGCCAGCTTACCTATTGGCAACAACAACTTTCTGACATGCCCAGTATGCATAATTTACCACTTGATAGCGCAAGGCCTAGGCTACCGAGTTATCAGGGAGATACTGTAACCACTAATGTACCGATGAACTTAGCGTCATCTTTTAAAGCGTTATGCAATGATTATGATGCCACTCTGTTTATGGGTGTGTATGGCGTTTTAAGTGCCCTGCTTTCTCGTTATAGCGGTGAACAAGATATTGTCATTGGCACAACCGCTGCCAATCGAGATCAGACACAAGTCGAAAACCTGATTGGCTTTTTTGTGAACATGTTGGTACTTCGCCAGCAGCACGATGATAGCGCAAGCTTTATCGATCTTCTTACTCAGAGCAAGCGCATTGCATTGGATGCATTTAACCATCAACAAACCCCTTTTGAGAAGGTGGTTGAGAGAATCAATCCTACTCGAGATATCCGCTACCATCCTCTGTTTCAAATCATGTTGGCGGTACAAAATAATCAATCTAGTGATTTACAACTTGATGGACTGAGCTTTAGTGATGTAGAGATAAATTCGAATAACGCTAAGTTCGACTTATCACTCAATGTTGAAGAAAATGAATCAGGCCTTTGTTTGAGTTGGGAATACAGCACAGATCTCTTTCACCGTGCCAGCATTGAGAACTTGGCAAACAGCTTTACGCTCTTGCTTGAAGCCATGGCTGAAAACCCTGAGCGCAGCGCGTTCTCAGTGCCCTTGGTTGATTCAAAGACGCGAGAGACCGAGCTCTATGCGCACAACCAAACCAAGCAAGACTATCCAAGGGAGAAGTCGGTTGCAGACTTATTTGAAGCCCAAGCTTTACTGACACCCGATGCGCCTGCGGCCACCTTTAATGGAGAAACCTTAAGCTATCGAGAGTTGGATAAACGAGCCAATGCGTTAGCGCATGAGCTTCAATCTCGGGGTATTGGCAGAGATGATTTGGTGGGCGTTCACCTTCATCGCTCGATGTCGATGCTGGTGTCTTTGCTTGCGGTATTGAAATCGGGCGGTGCTTATGTACCTCTCGACCCGAATTACCCAAAAGAGCGGATACAAGGCATGCTGTCGCACAGTCAACCGAGTTTGGTGCTGTGTGATAAGGACTCTGAGCAAGTGATGACGTCCTATACGGAGGCGGTATTGGTGGTGGAGCATCACCAGTGGGCAAACGTAGAGAGCGAGCCGATTGCCCGTCGGGATGCGACTTCTCGTGACTTGGCGTATGTGATTTACACCTCAGGCTCGACGGGTGAGCCAAAAGGCATTGCGGTTGAGCATCAATCAGTGGTGAACTTCTTGTGGTCGATGGCGAAACAGCCCGGTTTGAGGGCAGAAGATACGTTACTCGCGGTGACGTCGATGTCGTTTGATATCCATGTGTTAGAGCTGTATTTGCCCTTGGTTATGGGCGGACATGTGGTGGTGGCATCGAGTGATGATGCACTGAATCCTTCCCAGTTAGCGGGTTTGCTGAGCGAGCAACAAGTGAGTGTGATGCAGGCGACGCCTTCGACATGGCAGATGTTGGTCAATGACAACTGGCAACCCGCTCAGCCTCTTCGCGCCATATGCGGTGGGGAAGCCATGCCAGAGAGTTTGAAATCATCATTACTCTCTCATGATGCCATTGAGCTTTGGAATGTGTATGGTCCAACCGAAACCACCGTTTGGTCATCGGTGAAACGGATTGAGAAAGCGTCGGCCATCACCTTGGGTCACCCGATTGGCAATACTCAGTTGTATGTGCTCAATGAGCAGCATCAGCTGGTGCCAACCGGTGTCGCGGGAGAGCTGTATATCGCGGGTGAAGGGTTAGCGCGAGGCTACTTGCATCGTGATGATTTAACCGATGCGGCGTTTGTGGCTAATCCCTTTGTATTCGGTGAAAGGATGTACAAAACGGGTGACCGAGTACGCCGGCTAGCAGAGGGTGAGCTGGAATATTTAGGCCGCACTGACCATCAAGTTAAGCTGCGCGGGTTTAGGGTAGAGCTGGGCGCCGTTGATGCGGCGGCGCAAAGCCATGAGAGCGTCAATCAAGTGGTGAGCGTGGTTTACCAAGGCAATGGGAGTGGTGAAAGTCAGCTGGTGACCTACGTCGTTCTGAACTCCGAGTGGGTTGAGCGAATCGATGAAGCGCGAAGCAGTTTGTATGAGCATCTAAAAGGGCAGTTGCCACACTATATGGTGCCATCGATTATTCAAGTATTAGAGGCGATGCCACTGACACCGAATGGCAAGATAAACCGTAAGGGGCTACCAGAGCCAACGTCGCTATGCATGGGCGTGAGTTACCAAGCGCCGCAGGGTGAGGTAGAAGCGCGTTTGTGTCAGCTTTGGTCAGAGGTGCTCAAGCTGGATGCATCGACCATCAGTCGTGAGGCGAATTTCTTTGAAGTCGGAGGGCAGTCTCTTAAAGCGATCCAACTATTGAACGGGATAAATAAGGTATTCAGTGTTGATATAACGATGAAGAACATTTTCATCTCTCCTGTACTAAACGATCTCGCTAAATATATTGAGAGCCAATCAGCCGCTGCTGTAACAACCAAATATCCATGCTTACCTGTTGATCGAAGCCAGCCTTTACCACTGACGGATATGCAGCAAAGACTTTGGATTATCGATCGGTTGGAGGATGACAGCAGTCACTATAATATGCCTTTGGTATTTCGATGTAATCAAGCTGTTGATATTAAAGCGCTTAATCGGGCGTTAACCGAGATGGTCAATCGCCATGAGATTTTGCGCACACGGTTTGCATTATCTCAGGGCGAGTCTGTGCAGAAAGTTGGACCGAATATCTCAACTTTCCCTCTAGGCATTGATGATCTTCGCGGTCACAGTACCGAGTATCAAGAACACGTCATATCGCAATTGTTTGCTCAAGAGGCGAAGACAGGCTTTGATTTAAGTGAAGATCTAATGATTCGATCCCGCATTGTCATTGAACATGACCAAGCCTATGTACTGCTGGTCACTTTGCATCATATTGCGGCTGATGGCTGGTCACTTGAAGTGTTGATCAATGAACTGAACATTATTTATGACGCTTTTTTACAAGGGAAAAGCCATGGTTTGGCTCCTTTGTCATTACAATATGGGGATTATGCGGTTTGGCAAAGAACGTGGCTCTCGGGTGACAATATTGAAAGGCTTCGTTTGTACTGGCAACAGGAGCTGCACTCACTGCCCATGGTACACCGACTACCCCTAGATTACCCTCGCCCTCCCCAGCAAAAATTTGATGGAGGACTACTTGTTGGTAAGCTTCCGCTTAAGGTTTTTGATAAGTTAACGCAGCTTTGCCACTCCCAAGGCGTTACGCCCTTTATGGCTATTCATGCGGCATTCTCGACCTTGATTGGCCGTTTAAGCGGTGAAAATGATATTGTCGTCGGCACACCAATTGCGAATCGTGAACATCTCGATGTTGCAAGTAACATCGGCTTTTTCGCTAATACATTGGTGCTTCGCAGTGATTTGAGTGCAAACCCAACCTATCTCGAACTGCTTTCTCAGTCGAAACAGAAAGCCTTGGATGCCTATGAGCATCAACAAATGCCGTTTGAACAACTGGTGGAGCTAATTAATCCAGAGCGTAGTCTGGCATATTCGCCGTTATTTCAGATCATGCTAACTTATGCAAGTGGTGATTCTCAACAAGATAGCCATCCGTATTTTGTACCGCTAGACCAAAGCCAAACTCATCACACGTCTAAGTTTGACCTGACCTTACATTTTGTTGAAGAGCAGGGCGGCGCTAGCCTTGGTTGGGAATATGCGACAGCGCTCTTGACCCATGACTCGGTTAAGCGAATAAACGAGATATTTGTTACTTTGGTCGCTAACTTGGTTCAATCACCAGATCAAAGCATTATGTCGCATGAAATTGTTCCTAATGACGATAAGGCACTATTAGAAGGAAAATTTAACGACACTGCCAAGCCTTACCCTGACTCAGAAACGATTCACTCTATGTTTGAGCAGCAAGCTGAACGAACTCCAAATCGCATCGCGTTGACGTTTGAAAGCAATTCGCTCACTTACCAAGAACTTAATCATAAAGCCAATGTACTTGCAGCGCGACTTCATTCTGCCAATGTTGGGCCGGATAAATTAGTTGGTTTATGCTGCTATCGCTCGCTAGAAATGGTTATCGCTTTATTAGCGATACTCAAATCTGGGGGAGCATACGTACCCTTAGATCCTGACTACCCAACCGAACGCCTTGACATGATGCTTGAAGATGCACAGCCCCAGGTGATACTGACCAGTGATGCAACAATAGGTAGAGTTTCAGCGGATCATTTACAAATAAATTTGGATACGTTCGATTTTTCTCATTCGGATAATCATTTTCCCAATCCAACAAGTTCGGGGCTGACTTCCAATAACCTCGCGTATGTGATTTATACTTCTGGATCGACGGGCAAGCCCAAAGGCGTGATGAATGAGCACAAAGCTTTGGTTAACCGAATTCTATGGATGCAGCAAGAATTTGCCCTTGATGAAACGGATAAGGTGTTACAAAAAACCCCGTTTAGTTTTGATGTTTCAGTGTGGGAGTTTTTCTGGCCTTTGATGGTTGGTGCCGAGCTTGTGGTTGCAAAGCCCGAAGGCCACAAAGATGTTGATTACTTATTGAATGTCATTGAGCAGAGCCAAATTACTACTCTGCATTTTGTTCCTCCAATGCTGGCAATGTTTATGTTCGATGGTAGATACCAAACGCAATCGGCGAATCTTCGTCGCATCTTTACGAGTGGTGAAGCGCTTCCATCAGAGTTGGCAAAAGAATGGACTAAAAATCATCACGCACAATTGCATAACCTTTATGGGCCAACGGAAGCTGCCATAGATGTGTCATGGCATGCTTGTCGGGCTGATGCAGATTATATTAGCGTACCGATTGGAAAACCTATCAATAATATTCAACTCTATGTACTAAATAACGAATTGCAAATAGCGCCGATTGGAGTCGCTGGAGAGCTCTATATCGCTGGAGATGGCGTAGCAAGAGGGTATCTAAATCGCCCTGAGTTGACCAAAGAGAGATTTATCGAGAATCCATTCTCATCTCAAAATGATGCGCGGCTATATAAGACAGGTGATTTGGCGAAATGGAATCGCCAAGGTGAACTTGAATATTTGGGTCGCCTTGATCACCAAGTTAAAATTCGAGGGTTTCGAATTGAATTGGGTGAAATTGATTCCCAGCTGCAGAGACATCAAAATGTGTCGGAGTCAATTACAGTCGATATCGAGGGAGCAAACAGCTGGGATAAACAGCTGGTGAGCTATGTGGTCCCAACAGAATCAAAATTTGAAGAGAAAAAACTCACCGAAAGCTTAACAAAATATCTATCATGTGTGCTCCCCGCCCATATGATACCCAGTCAAGTGATAGTGCTTGAGTCGTTACCACTGACGCCTAATGGAAAGGTAAATCGACAAGCTTTACCCCAGCCAAATTTTAGAGTTGAAACGATAGAATATTCAGCTCCTCTCTCAGAGACAGAGAGTCAGTTAGCCAGCATTTGGAGTCAAGTTTTACAGGTAAAAGAAGACAGTATTAGTCGTACTGCTAACTTTTTTGATATCGGTGGACAATCACTTCGTGCTATTCAAACTTTGGCTTTGGTCAGGAAAGAGTTTGACGTGTCATTTTCTGTCAAACAGCTTTTTATGACTCCAATTCTGAGTGATTTTGCCACATTAATATCACAGACTAATTCAGAGCAGGAAAAGGCTGCTATTTCTCCAAGTCAGCGCAGCGGATTATTACCCCTTACCCACATGCAGCATAGATTGTGGTTTATTGATCAAATGGAAGGGGCAAACGCATACTACAACATCTGCTACACGATAGAGGCAAAGGAAAAGCTTGAAAAAAATAGGCTAGAGAATGCGCTGCTTAACGTGGTTGATAGGCATGAAATCTTGCGTACTAGTTACCTTGATCACAGTGACCAGACTTGGCAAAAAGTAAATCCTTGTCCGAAAAGCATAGGATTAGGCTACTCAGATTTACGCCACCAAGATACTGAATCTGTGAAAACTAAGCTTAAGGCAATTGCGCAGCAAGAGGCAAATACGCCATTTGATCTTACTCGAGATACGTTGCTCAGAGGACATCTCGTCGAGATCTCTGAGCATAAAAGTGTTGTGATACTGACAATGCATCATATTGCATCAGATGGCTGGTCACTTGGGGTTTTACATTCTGAGATTGAACGTTGTTATGTTGCCACCGATACTAAGCTGCCACCTTTAGCAATTCAATATGGTGACTATGCGAACTGGCAGCAGCAGCCCGCGGCAAAAAGCCAAGAAAATAAGCATCTAGAATATTGGAGTGGCCAGCTTAAAGGGATTCCACTCACCCACTCATTACCGCTTGATCAGCCAAGACCAAAGTCCCAGTCATATCATGGGGAATTAGCTAAGTTTGAACTTGAGAGTGAACTTTCCTCATCATTTAGATCGCTGTGTAAGTCACAGGGAGTAACGACGTTCATGGGATTGCATGCCGCGTTAAGTGTTTTAATCAGCCGATTGAGTCATCAACAAGATATTGTGATTGCAACACCTGTTGCCAATCGGGAATTCTCTGAAACCTTACCTCTTATTGGCTTTTTTGCTAACACGTTACCGTTAAGAAGCCAGCTTATCGAAGGCACGACGTTTATCGATGTGATCCAGCAATCTAAGAGAGTGACGTTAGAAGCCTATGAGCATCAACAGGTACCTTTTGAACAAATTGTTGATACGTTGCAACCCGAACGTAGTCTGAGTCATCACCCTATATTTCAGATCATGCTTTCTGTTACCGACTATGAGCAAAAAGGACACGAAACAGATCTGTTTAGGAGCATTGATCTGACTGATGACGAGAGTGTTGTTGCAAAGTTTGATCTCACTTTACATGCCATCGAAAAAGAGGGAAACATTGCATTAGCATGGGAGTTTTGCCGAGACTTGTTTAACAAAAGCACCATAGAACAATTCAATCGTGCTTTTGATACCTTGCTAAGAGAAATGCTAGCGTCGCCAAGGTCAAACGTGTATGCACTACCTCTTATCAGTGAGTCTGAGCGCAGTGCTTTATTTGGTGAATACAATCAGACTCAGTTGGAGCTTCCAGACGTAGGCAGCTACTTGTCTTTGTTTGAGCAACAAGTCCGATTACATCCTAGCCAAATAGCAGCCCGTTTTGACGATCAATGCCTGTCTTACGAAGAATTGAATCAAGCGTCGGAGCGTCTCGCAAAGCATATCATTGCGGTGGGTGTTTTGCCTAAGCAATTGGTGGGTATCTATCTTGATCGCTGTTTGGATATGCTGATTTCTATGCTTGCAATCGGTAAAGCGGGCTGTGGCTATGTACCGCTCGACCCTCGTTATCCAAGCGATCGTATCGACTATATGTTGGACGACTCAAAACCAAGTTTGATTTTAACGGTTGAAAGTCTTTCTGAGCAGCTCAATACGCCAGTAACCAAGCTTTGCTTAGACAGCGTAAAGTATGAGATTGCGTCAACTCAAACGCTACCAAATGTCACTCGAACTGACCTAGCGTATGTTATCTATACATCCGGCTCTACGGGAAAACCGAAGGGAATCGCGATTGAACATGGGGCCTTGCTTAACTTCCTATCTTCTATGGCTGTTAATCCGGGACTTGAAAAGACCGATAATTTGCTTGCAGTCACTTCCATGTCGTTTGATATTCATACGCTTGAGCTGTTCTTACCCTTAACCCTTGGTGCTCAGGTTGTTATCGCAAGTACAGAAGCAACTATGGATGCAGAAATATTAGCCAACCTTATTGATTACGAACGTATTACCGCCATGCAAGCCACGCCAGCGACATGGCAACTGTTACTCAATAATGGCTGGCAACCTGACATCAAGTTAAAAATGTTATGCGGCGGAGAGGCGATGAACGCTGCGGTGAAAGCAGGGTTACTGGTTACGGATAAGCACCAGCTGTATGATATGTACGGCCCAACGGAAACCTGCGTGTGGTCAGGTGTTAGGCGCATACGCTTATCGGATGGTTTGGGCGTCATTGGTGGTCCGATTGGTAACACCCAATTTTATGTCCTAAATCATCATCTCCAGCCGGTTCCCATCGGTATTGGTGGAGAGCTCTATATAGGAGGTATGGGGCTTGCTAGAGAGTACCTTAATCGTCTAGACCTTACTGAAAAAGCTTTTATCCAACTGGATATTGATGGTGAAAATCGTCGCTTATATAAGACGGGTGATCAAGTTCGTTGGTTAGACAAGAATTCACTTTGTTACATGGGACGCTTGGATACCCAAGTGAAAATTCGTGGTTTCAGGGTTGAACTCGGAGAAATAGAGTCTCAATTGCTGAAAAGTTCTTGGGTGAGTGAAGCGGTTACCTGTGTCCACTCTGTCACTGGTACAGAGTCTGCTCTAGTGAGTTATGTTGTGATTGATGACTTGAATCCTTCCAATGTGAATACACCATGGGCGTTAATCAAACAAGCTATTTATCGAGGTCTTCGAGCTGACCTACCTCACTATATGGTGCCTTCAACCATTGTGGCGATCAAAGAAATGCCACTGACACCAAATGGTAAAGTTGACCGTAAATCTTTATTAAAAACAACGCTTGATATTGGCCAAGAAAGTTATGAGCAACCAATCGGCGAAATAGAGCTGCAATTGGCCGAAATTTGGCAGCAATTAGTCAAGCCTAATACGCCGATTAGCCGCAATGCTCAGTTCTTTGAAATAGGTGGTCAGTCACTGTTGATTGTGTCGATGGTTAATAAAGTTAAGGCTAAGTTTTCGATAAACTTTTCGGTAAAAGAGGTGTTTTCAATGCCTGTGTTGTCAGATCTGGCCGCATGTATTGCGGATAAAATCAATAAAGTTCAGTCCTGCGCTGGCGCACAGACCATAGTGTCTTTTAGTGAAGGTGCAGAGAACGATATCTATTGTTTCCCAGGGCTGGGCGGGATGTCGATGGCTTATGCGCCGCTGGCCAATGCTTTACGAGGAAAACTGAATGTTCATGCTTTTGATGCTCCGGGTATGTTTGGAAATAGCGAACCTATTGATTGTTTTAAAGAAATGGTGAGTCACTATGTGCAAGAGATCAGAGCCAATCACAGCCATGATTCGATAGTTCTGGTAGGGCATTCTTTTGGTGGAAGGGTTGCTTTTGAAGTGATGCGTATGCTGGAAGCCGAGAATTCCAGAGTGAGCCTTATTCTTCTTGATACTATTTTAACAAATCAGAACTTTGAGGAAATCACTGAGGTTCCTAGTGAAATTGAAATCAAAACCTCTTTCTTATTGGGCATTTCAAATTGGTTAGGCATAGAGCTTCCGAGTTCGCCTGAACCTAACACCTTTGAGTTTGATATTGCGTCAGAGGTCGTTGCAAAAGCATTGTCAGATCGCGGCTTTTGTCAACAAGGTGGATTCTCCATAGATGGCTTTTGGCAGGTGTATAGGCAACAGGAAATAATGAATCGTGCGTACAGTCCTTCAGGTCGTTGTACTGGAAGTTTGCATTTGCTTTGCTGTGAAGAGACTTCACCCCATATGCAAGAGATACTTGCGGTGAATAATCTTTACTCGGAACAGATGATTCAGAGCGCGCAGGTGGCTGGAGAGCACAATTCCATGCTGGATAAAAATAATGCAGTAGGTGTTGCGGACTATCTGTTGTCACTTATCGCTGCCAGCAATCAGAAGTAATGCTTTGATAGCGCCCCGCTCGTGACTAGAGCGGGGATAGCCTTGTCTAATATGGAATAAATCTATGTTTCAACCAACCAATACGGTTTTGGAAAGCTCTGATAACCGGTTTAGTAATCTGGCTTATTTTCTAATGCTTGCCGCTACGCTTGTCTCTCTTTTGGGAACGCTCATGACAGACTTTGCATTAGGACAATGGGTGTACAAGCAAACTAACTCCGCAACAGCATACGGCATAATAGGTTTTGCGGCCCTTGCACCACAGCTAGTGTTTACCCCTTTAGTCGGTGCTCTTCTCGATCGTTTCCCACGAGGTAGCATCATGATCGCTGGACACTTTGGTGCTGGTTTATGTTCACTGATTATGATGCTTTTATACACAAAGGAAATACTAAATTTGGAGTGGATACTTGTTTTTGTCAGTTTGGGTTCAGTTTTTAATAGCTTTATTAGTCAGAGCTTTATAGTTTTGGTTCCTGTACTGGTCAAAAGAGAAAACTTGATAAAGTATCAAGGTTTCTCACAGGGCGGTTTAGGTATTGTGGAATTATCAGTACCTGCTCTAGCTGCGTTTTTTCTTGTCACTATTGGTCTAAAAGGTATTTTTATTTTTGATGTGGTAAGTTTTATTAGTGCCATATTTCTTCTTTCGTTCATTGTGATAAGAATCAATCGAAATGATGGAAGAGAGAGTCAGAATAAAGCAGAGAAGGTGGGTGTATTTAGGCAGATAAAATTTGGTTTCCAATATTTGCTTAACCACAAGTATTTATTATCTCTGCTTATATTTATGGGTCTTGTTAACTTCAGTATTGGCATTGTTCATGTTTTACTCACACCCCTAGTGCTAAGTTTTGCCACAGTTGTAGAATTGGGCACAGTGTTAACTGCTGCGGGAGTAGGAACGTTACTAGGTTCAGTTGCTTTAATGTTTCTAAGTGAAATCAAAGACAAAAATGCTTTCCTATGTTGGATATTATTGTTTATCGGTATGACTTTGATCAGTTCTTCACTTGTCTTTATCAATCATAGCATTACGGTATGGTTATTAATGGGTATCGCGTTGATGATTACTTTATTATTCGTCATGGTTGAAAGTATTAATCAAGTGATATGGCAAACTTCAGTACCGAGTGAATTACAAGGACGAGTACTGAGTGTTCAAACATTAGTCACACAAATGTCTTTACCTTTGGCTTTTTTAATTGCTGGACCTCTTGCTGATTTTATCTTTGAACCCATGTTTCAAGATGGAGGTTTATTGGCAAATAATATAGGAGGCATTATTGGTACAGGCTCAGGAAGGGGGATTGCTTTTTTATATAGTGTATGTGGATTAATGATAATAATCAGTGTGATGGCTTTTTATAAAAAATCAAAATAATAAACTAATGTAGTTGAAAGGGAATGCTATGAAGATTTTCGAAAGTTTGGAATCGGAAGTGAGAAGCTATATTCGATCTTTTCCAGCAGTATTTGATATTGCTGATAATGCCTATATATGGGATGTGGAAGGCAATGAATATATCGACTTTTTCTCTGGTGCTGGCACATTAAATTATGGTCACAATCCGGATGTAATGTTAGATGCTATATCTGCGTACCTTCGTAAGAAAGGGATTTTACATAGTTTGGATAAAGCAACGCTTGCTAAAGAAAACTTTATCAGAAAGTTTAACGATATCATTTTAAAACCCAGAGGTTTGGAATATAAAATTCAGTTTACGGGGCCAACTGGAACAAATGCAGTAGAAGCTGCAATAAAACTGGCTCGCAGAGTCACTGGGAGAAGAAATGTCATTGCGTTTACGCGCGGTTACCATGGTTTGACCGCAGGTGCGCTTGCACTTACGGGCAATAACTATTATCACCAATCAACGAATGGTGGAAGAAGTGATGTCTACCATGCGCCCTATGACCAATATTTTGGGGCAGACGTGGACACTGCCTCATACTTAAAGCAACTTATAGAAGACAGCAGCAGTGGTGTTGCCTTGCCTGCGGCGATTATTTTGGAAACGGTGCAAGGTGAGGGAGGTATATACCCGGCTTCTAAGCAATGGTTAAACCAAATAGCGGATGTTTGTCGGCAGCATGATATTTTGCTCGTTATTGATGATATTCAAGTCGGAAACGGAAGAACGGGTAAGTTTTTTAGTTTTGAATTTGCAGGAATAACACCTGATATTATTTGTATGTCAAAGTCTATCGGTGGTGGGCTGCCATTGGCATTAAACTTGATTCGGCCGACATGGGACCAATGGTTACCCGGCGAGCATACTGGAACATTTCGTGGCAATAATTTGGCATTTATTGCCGCCACTGAATTACTTGAATATTGGAAAAGTACCGAATTTTCTATCGAAGTAGAGGGTAAAGGCCAAGTTATTGGAGGACGATTACATGAGTGGGTTAAAATGTTTCCTGCATTAAATATGTCTGCTCGAGGGCGTGGTATGGTGTGGGGGCTTGAAATTCCGGAAAATAATATCGCTAAGCTTATATCTAAACAGCTATTTGAGGAAAAGTTATTATTGGAGTGCTGTGGTGCCAATGACAGTGTGTTAAAGTTTTTGCCTCCTCTTACCATAGAAAGAGAAACTTTGGTCAGAGGCCTAGATAGAGTAGAGCAGGTGTTTAAACAGATGTACTAGCGTTTAAATTGCCTATAGATAGATGAATAAATAGAGCTTGGCTGTTAGTCTAAGCTCTCCTAAATCAATCATTAAAAAGTTAGTAATTTGAATATATCAAAATTTCTTTGTCCATCCGCCATTGGTCCGCTAAACGTTCCTGATACGATTGAAGTACAGCACAGTGGCTTGGATGTTAATGCATATCATCAGAGTTTGTTTGGTCATCATCAAGTCGATTTCCCGTTTAATTTGGCTAAAGCGGTTGATAAACGGTGTGCGGAATATCTTGCAGGTCGTATTGTTGCTCGCCAAGCAATAGAGCAAATTCATGGTACTAAGCCACAAATTGGTACACATAAAGACCGCTCTCCAATTTGGCCACAAGGTTTGGTTGGTTCAATTACACATTCAGATAGGGTGGTAGCAGCGGCGGTTGCGGAACAAAGAAGACATCGATTTCTCGGGATTGATTTTGAGCATTGGATGACAGTCAAGTTGGCTGATGAGCTCGCTGATCAGATCCTCGATCAACATGAAAAACAGTTACTTTGTGGCAGTCCGATGTCGTTTGAGCGGGGTATAACGTTGATTTTTTCTGCAAAAGAGAGCTTTTACAAAGCGGTGTATCCTCATGTTAAAACCTTTTTTGGCTTTGATGAAGCAAGAGTTGTTAGCGTTGATATCGCCAATGGCACTTTTAATATCGAGTTATTGACAAGTTTTGGCAATGAACTTAAGCAAGGCTGGGAAATTACAGGTTTTTTCAATATCTTACCTGAAGGTATTTTCACATATATTTATGACAACCCACGCCCCTAAAATGCAAATGTAACCTAATGTGGTTGCGCTTTGAGTTATAAGAGAAGCAGTGCGCCTAAACCTAGAAAAACGAAAAAACCGACGATATCGGTGACCGTTGTGAGTACCACAGAGCCGGCGACGGCAGGATCAATTTTAAGTTTCGTCAACGTAAATGGAATCAGTGTTCCAGACGCGGCTGCCGCTAAACTGTTGAGGCTTATCGCTATGAAAATGATGATAGATAGTAGGGCCGAATGAAAAACCATGTAAACAATGATTCCTATTGCAGCACCCATTATTACGCCGTTGAAAGCGGCAATTTTAAGCTCTTTTTTAACCAGTAGTCTTATGTTTCCTGTATGTAAATGGTTAAGTGCGATCCCACGAAGAGCAACAGCAAGTGTTTGACTGCCTGCGATGCCCCCCATGCTAGCGACGACTGGCATAAGAATGGCTAAGGCAACAACTTGCTCAACTGCTTTGTCAAATATCCCAATAATAGCCGAGGCAGCGAAAGCGGTGGCGAGATTGATGATGAGCCACAGAGCTCGCAGGCGGGCGGCGACATGGAGTGGAGTAAACAAATCCTCTTCACTTCTTACGTTTTCTTGAACTACGGCTTGGAGGCTTTGTTCTCGAAGGGCACTGATGATAGAGACCAAGGATAATACCCCTAATATTTTTCCCTCAGCCATAACAGGAAACCATTGGCTTGACCCGTCGATAGGCAGCTGAATACCTATGTCGTAAATGTTGTCGTTGTCATTAACTATTGGGGTCTGGGTCATCATTTCCCGTAGGCGAAGATTGTCTTCCGATAACATTAATACACTTGGGCTTACTATTCCGATAACTTGTTTTTGGTCACGGACAATGACCACTTGTATCTGGTTGTCGCCTTTTTCAGATAACTTTTTCTTTATAAGCCCAGCACTATTTTGTATGTTCGCAACAATAAAGCAAGGTTCGGTATAGCGGCCAACTTTGTTATCATCATACGATAGCACTTGTTGTAGGTGAGTCGCGGTATCGGCGCTTTGGGATAATAAAAACTCATCAACGAAGCTTTCTGATAAAAAGCCCACGTAATTTATAATGTCACTCTCTGTGACAAAAGACATTCTGTCATTGAGAACGCTTTCACTCAGTGATCGATGAAGGTGTTTGGCGGTATCATATTGTAATAGCCTCGCTATTGGCCAATAGCGTTCAGCGGGCAAAGCTTCAATAATGGAAATACGTTGGGATAAATTGACTGACTCGATAAGGTTTGCAATTTCGGTATCTTGCAAATTATTTAAATAAGTGAGGTCTTGACTGTTGGATAAAGCACTCAGTGCTTCCGTTACTAAGTTCTGTGGATCGCTTACTAAGGCTTGAACGGGATCAGTCATATTTATTGTACCAATTCTTCTTTTTGTCTGAGGGAGACTTATCTTATATTCAGAGTAGGCTAAGAAGTCTATATTTGGACAATGTCGGATTAATTTTAAGTGACGGCCTCTTCAATTCTTGACTAAGCTGAGAGCAGCTAGTGAGTCTATAAATTGACAGGCTTGCTTTTAACTTCACTTTGGTCCATGTCATTAATGTGAGTAGCCTGTCCTTTCCCTGCGTTTTTGGAGTGATATAGCGCTTGGTCTGCATGCCTAAATAGTGAGTCTGCATCGTAGGGGTTTTTGGGGGTATGAGTAGAGATTCCGATACTAAAATTCATTAAGCCATCACTGACAGGGGAACGCTGAAATGACTCAATGAGTCGATTGGCGTAATTTGTGACGTCCTTTTCTGACATACCAGGGGATACGATAACAAACTCGTCGCCACCCCAGCGACATACTGAATCATAGTTGCGTGTGTGCTCTTGCAGAAATCTGGCGACCTGACTTAATACTTGGTCTCCGGCATCATGACCTTTTTCATCGTTGACCTGTTTAAAGTTGTCTAAGTCAATTAATATCAATGAAACAGGTGACTTTTGCCGATCAGCGCGAGTGATTTCATTGAATACAATTTTATCGATACTTCGCCTGTTATATAAACTGGTTAAATAATCTAGTTCAGCGGTTTCTTTAAGTTCGTTATGTTCTCTCATGTCTCGTATAACACATATGGTGCGAGGTTTGTCATCGACGATGGTAGAAGAAATAGCAATTTGTACTTCAACATCAATCTGGCTTTTGGTTTTACCTTGAATGCGCTGTTTTCGGTCGGTCATAACCCGTGATTGTTGCTGACTTTGAAATTGATGTCTTAGCTGAATATGTTTGTCTTTTATGTTGGGGTCAATTAGGTCTTCGACCTTTAACCGCTTTAGCTCCTTATTTGTATATTCAAAAATCTCACTGACCATTTTGTTTGCACCTAATATATTACCCTCATTATCAATATATAAAATACCATCAGGTGATAAGTTAAATATTTCCCCCAATTCTTCTGCGTATACGTTGGTTTTTCGTACCACACGTAATATGAACCAAGTGCTAAAGAACACGATAGGAACGAGAAAAATATTAAAGATCCACATAGAAGCTGTCAGTTTGCTGACTTGGTCTTCGGTTACGTCTAATATTCGATTGACTTCGGGTAAAACTTTGTGATGTGTTCTCAAAATGGCGTTTAGAGCAGGAATATCATCTACCTTAACCAGTTTATCCAGTTCAGCCGTGGACAAACGGGTTCCTTTTTCTTTTGCCATCAATAGCTTTTCATAATATTCATCTGCCGTTGACTCCACAATCGAGATATCTTTCAAAAATGCCACATCGCTAACTAAAAAGTACAGTTTTTGTATATGTTGCTTCACATTCCGATAGCTTTGTTTTGCCTCTTGGAAGTACTGATCATCTCGGCGAATGACGTAGTTTTTGAAATGATGAATAAAGCCTAGGTACCCCATGTCGGTTTGTAACATGGCAAGCGTTTGACTAATTTGAATTTGGTTTACGTAGTTTTCGCTGAGTTGCTGCTTGAGCACAGATAAGGTATGTGTTTTAAATAAAACGTATCCCCCCAGCAATAAGTTGGCAATGATAACCGTGAGTACAATATATGTATACGATTTATGTAGGTCTTGGACATTGTTGTACATGTCAACCTCCAAATGGTATCTGTATATGAGAGTAGTTTAATATTTGTGGGTTGGTGAAAATTTTTCTCACCAAAAAGAAGAAAATGGTTGATATTGCCTGTTTATAATTACAGTATATTTCAATGTATTTTTTTGTATCGAAATATAAAACTGTATGACCCTGAATTATGTAGAAAATTTTCTATCACCGAGTGAATTTTGTCATTTGCGTGTGAAAGCAGGGCTTTCGGCTAAATCACTGCAGGCTGCCACGATTGCACTGCCAAATAGCTTGTATGCCATCGCTATTCATGATGATCAGACACTGGTTGCCATGGGCCGAGTTGTGGGGGATGGAGCCTGTAACTTTGAGGTAGTAGATGTTGCGGTGGACCCAGATTATCAAGGCCAAGGATTGGGGAAACAAGTGATGCAATACATTGATACTTATCTCGCATCGGTCGCTTTAGAAGGTTCCTATGTTTCGATGATAGCCGATGAGCCCAAGTTTTATGAAAAGCTGGGATACAAATTGGTTTCTCCAGCTAGCCAAGGAATGACAAAGAAATTTGAGCCAACTGAGTAATGTATGATTCAAAAATGTAGCTATGACTTTTTGCCGGTGATCGCAGGTCCTTACGTGCATGCGACAAAGCATAATCAAACTCTGTATATTTCCGGACTAACAGCATTTGGTACAGATGTTCAGTGCGGTGAACTGAGTAAGCAAACTGAGGAAGTGCTGTCTCAATTATTGAAAATACTCGATTATGAAGCGTGTTCGGTATCTGACTTGATCAAGGTGACGATATTTGTCACAGACATAACCCAGCTTTCGTCAATTCGTCAGCAGTTGTTTGATGTCTATCAAAATCACCTACCTGCTTGCTCTTTAGTTGAGGTATCGGCATTGATTCACTCTGACTTAAAAATAGAAATTGAGGCTATTGCAGCGCTCAATAGTAATGGTGGGCATCAATAAAAAACCTATGTTTTAACACTGATTTCACACTTAATATCACAGGATGTAAATTGATGGTAAAAAGGATCATTCTTGTGCATGGCCGTGCACAAAAACCATCCAAAGAGGACTTAGAACAGCTCTGGTATGAAGCAATAAATCACGGCCTCTTTAGAGATTTTGGTCAACAGGCTATTGAGCAGTTTCGATCAGTCAAAAAGGATTTTATTTACTACGGTGACCTATCCAATGAGTTTTTGCGCAAGCCGACTGAAAATGCGGCGCTGCGCTTCCTATCATTAGAGAACTTAAAAAACTACACCAAAGAGCAGTTTAATCAAGAGTCCTATCAAGCATTGACCCAAGCCGGCTTTCTCAAAGAAGCACTGGCAGACATCTTTTCGGCGCCGCTTGGCAAACTCGGTATTGCCACACCTTTGATTAAACTGGTTGCTCCCGACATGGCTCACTACTGGAATAGTGATTCCTACTATGGGAGTGATGTGAGAAGTCGGTTAACTCCAATTTTAAGACAGGCGCTGGATAGCGGAGATGACATTATGCTGGTGGGACATAGCTTAGGTTCTATGATCTGCTTCGATGATCTATGGAAGCTTTCGCACTATGGCGAATATCGACGAACGTATGGCTCTAGGAAAAAAGTCGATCTTTTTGTCACATTGGGCTCACCTTTGGCAGATGAAAATATTAAGAAACATCTTAAGGGGAGTCAAAATCAAGGGTTTAAGAAATACCCCACCAATATAAGAAGATGGTGCAATCTGGCGGCAGAGGATGACTTTATTTCACACGATACCCAGGTCAGTAATGATTACATTGAGATGTCTAGATTGGGCTTGCTTGAACAACCAATTGAAGACGTCCATATCTATAACCTTACGGTGAGTGAAGGGCGCTCAAATCCTCATGCCTCTATTGGGTATTTGATCCATCCAGAGTTTACTCGCTTAATTTTTCAGTGGCTAAATCACTAGTTTCGCAGGCCAAATCAATCGCTTTGTTGGCGAAGTGGCAGAGAATAAGCAATAAAATTGAGATGCATGTACAAATTTCTGGTTTTTAGGCGGTCGTATTACTGGTATCGATAAATTATCTATTTGTCATCCAGCGGTTATCACGTAGATTGTGTTGCAAATTTGTTAAGCCAAAAAGGATGCAAAGTGATTTTACCGATTAACAAGTACCTCTATATCTCATTTCTTGTCACTGCTAATGCCTTGGCGAATGTTGACACTTCCCCATCAAATGTTGGAGTGAGTGATGTTTCTTTTCAACAATTCAAGGGAGCTTGCCCACTGTACAATGTGACTCTTGAGCTCAGCACTGATGATTATGGCGCTGAGACAAGTTGGACGATAAAAAATAGCCAAAATCAGCAGCTGTATACTGGCTCAGGCTATGGTAACAATCAGATCGAACATAAGACGATGTGTTTAGAATCCGGTAATTATGTGCTTGAGATACGTGATTCTGAAGGCGATGGGATGTGTTGCGGTTATGGTGAAGGCTCCTATAGTCTCAGCCTTGATGGGCAGGTGTTAGCTTCGGGAGGCGTATTTCGTTATTCTATTGAGCATGGCTTTGTGTTAGGTGCTGGCAAAGACAAGGGGGAAGACTACTACCAATCGGCGCGGGGCAAGTCAGGTTTTGTTCTGAAAACGGCTTTACATAACATCATCAAACAGCATCAACCGCAGGGTTATTCGGCGGTATGGAATTTGGTCGGCTCAATAGACGTTGATCGCTATTACGAAAAGGATGGCAGCCTCCTCGATATCTACTCGGAAAACGCATCCGGTGTCGATTCGATAAACTATACCGCTAAGGTCGATCAATGTGGCCAATATCGTCGCGAGGGAGATTGCTACAACCGCGAGCACTCATTTCCTAAAAGCTGGTTTGGTGGAAAAATCGAGCCGATGAACTCAGATGGTCATCATCTATTTGCATCAGATGGTTATGTGAATGCAAAGCGAGGGAATTGGCCATTTGGTGAAGTTGGTGTCTCTGAATACCAATCATCAAACGGCTCTAAACTGGGTTACGCAGCAAACTATTTGAATTACTCCGGTATCGTATTTGAACCTGTGGACGAATTTAAAGGTGATTTAGCCCGAGTGTATTTCTATATGGCGACGCGATACGAAGATGAGATTGCAAGTTGGGAAGGCAATACCAGTAATTCTGATGCTGTGTTAAATGGCACTCGTGACTCTGTGTTTGAGCCTTGGGTTCTTGAAATGCTCAAGCGTTGGCATGCCGATGACCCGGTAGACCGAAAAGAGCGAGACCGAAATGAGGCGGTGTATCAATTTCAGAACAATCGCAACCCATTTGTCGATCACCCTGAGTTTGTTGCAATGATTTGGGGTGAATCAAAGACTAAATAGAGGCCCATATCCAGACAGGGCCTTTGGTCGAAAGGTGAGTATTGTCTTTATTGTTTATACTCACCTTTTATTGAAGCTTCACGATAAGCCTTAAGTTTGCCCTCAGATTTGAGCTTTGCTAACCCGCGATTAAATGCATCAACCAGCTCTTTTGAGCGTGGGGATTGTTTGGATATGATGACGAAGTAGTCTCGGGCCGACAGTGACTTCTCATTGGGCTCTATTTTGTCAGTCAGTTTAAGGCTAGTGATGGTCTCCATCCCAACGTCCATATCTTCTAACACAATGTCCAAACGTCCGGCACTTAATTTTTTGTAGTTATTTTCCGCGCTTGCAATACGTTGAATTTCTAATTGACCGGCCTTTTCCATGTCTTCGATACCATAAGCGTAACCTGTTACCCCACCAATTTTGTATTTTTTCAGATCATCTTTTGTGCTCCAGCTTACAGGGTTACTTTTTTGCTGGAATAGGCCAGTGCTAAGCGTAATCACAGGATCGGAGTAAATAAAAAATTGCTCCCTATCTGGGTTTTTGCTCCAAATAAGTGAGCCATCATAATTGCCTAGCTTGGCTTCTTCAAAGCCTCGTTTCCAAGGCATATACGTAAATTCGACTTGGTACCTTTCAGCTTCGAACGCTTCTTTGACTAGTTGAGTCATAAAGCCGCCGTTTTTTAGAGACTTGGATTGATAGGGTGCCCACTCTCCATTAGCCAGTTTAACAGTATTGGCTAGAGCGATATTTGCTGTAAGCAGAGGCAGCAATAGGCACAAAAAGTAACGTATCATACTATTCATTTTCTTACCTTAAAGTGGTCAATTCAGTAATAGAAAGGATAGTCTAGATACAAACTTAAGCACTTATTTCACTGTATTTTGCAGCAGTGAAAAGTACTGCAAGGATATGAATGCTCTAGCTTTAAGTTATGGTTAAAGAATACTCATCTATCTCTGAATTCTCGGTATTGATTGGATCAAAGCCAAGCTTAAGTAAAATGGCTTTGCTTTTGTCATTCCAGCCATGAACACCAGCCCAAATGTTTCCTTTGTAACCACTTTTGCTTACCTGTTTGAGTATTTCTCGGCACATGCTAGTGGCATGACCTTGTCCTCTACGATCTGGCATCACCCAATACGCTAGGGCAAAGTTGTCACTTCTTGGAAGTAGTGTGACTTGGCCGATAAGTGATAAATCATTCTCACTTAGGCATGTCCAGACGAAACATGCATTTGTTTGCCAATCGAGAGATCGTTCGAGACACCATTTCTTGGCTTCACCCAGCGTTTTAAGTTTTGAAAGTGGTAGGTCAGTATGGAATGCCCGCACACTGATTGCATCAAATAAGGATGCAGCATCAACAACGGACACTGGCCTAAAAATCATGCCAGAAGCGCTAAATAGACGCTGTCGATAAATAAGCTCTAGTACTTCATACATCATTTAGAAATAAACCTATCATTAGTGTTCTAATTATTGATTTTATTCTTTTTAGCAAAACAATACTCAGTAAGTTTACTTGGCAAACCGCCCACATTATTGCTGATAACTCTGTAAACATCAATGGTTAGTGATATCTTACAATGAAAAGCGCATTTTTTGACATGAGTTTGTTGTTAATCTGTAGATCATTTTAATGGTGCTAGGTAGCAGTTTTGTGAAAATTGATTTGAACTCTAATCAATTATGCGGCATTTTATTTTTACGTAAATCGTCAATGTAAAAGCGAATTAGCGGAGTATGGTATTGCGGTCCTAATCGATAAAAAGCCGCTTCGAAGAAGATGAGTTCACGCTAGTCTTGATGCCATAAGGTAGGTTTCAACATCCGTTAATCTAGGCAGTTGTTCGCACATTGACTATGTAAAACAAAAAGATACTAAGTACAACATGAAAATAAAATCTCAATATATTGGTGGGTGTGCATGTCACGCCACGTCAGGTGAAACCTTTACTACTTACAATCCAGCTAATGGTGAGCCGCTAGCTGAGATAGGCCAAACTAGTGTTGACGATTTAGACTTGGCAATAACGTCGGCCAAAAAGGGATTTCAAATTTGGTCGGCAATGACGCCTGTCGAGCGAAGCCGAGTTCTGTTAAAGGCGGTTGAAATTCTTCGTCAGCGTAATGATCAACTTGCAGCATTGGAAGTGGCTGATACTGGAAAGCCTTTGCAAGAGGCCATCGAGGTCGACATTGCGACAGGTGCCGATGTTATTGAATATTACGCGGGAGTTGCGCTCGCGATGCAAGGTGAACAGCAGCCGTTGAGTGAAAGCCAATTTTTCTATACTAGGCGTGAGCCATTAGGGGTATGCGCAGGTATCGGAGCTTGGAATTATCCAATTCAGATTGCTATGTGGAAATCTGCACCTGCGCTCGCGGCTGGCAATGCCATGATCTTTAAACCGTCTGAAGAAACCCCTCTGTCGGTGTTAAAGCTGGCAGAAATTTATACCGAGGCCGGCTTACCCGATGGGGTATTTAACGTAGTGCAAGGGGATCATAGAGTTGGACAAATGTTAACCGCACATCCTGATATTGCGAAAGTGTCCTTTACCGGCGAATCGGGAACAGGTAAGGCTGTGATGGCTGATAGCGCTGCAACGCTCAAACACGTGACTATGGAGCTGGGTGGCAAATCGCCTATGGTGGTATTTGAGGATGCGAATTTAGACGATGCGGTGTCTGCTGCCATGGTGGCCAACTTTTATACCCAAGGTGAAGTGTGTACTCACGGAACAAGAGTCTATGTGCATGAATCGCAGTATGAAGCTTTTTTGAGCCAGTTAAAACAAAGAACGGAAAAGCTTGTCGTCGGCGACCCTATGGATAGGGATACTCAAATTGGCTCACTGATTTCTCGTCAGCATCTCGATAAAGTTTTAGAAGCCATTGAAGTTGCTAAACGAAGCGGTGCCAAGCTTCTTACTGGCGGCTACCAAATCTCAGATAATGGCTTAGCGAAAGGTAATTTTGTTGCTCCGACAGTCTTTTTTGATTGTTCAGATGATATGCCACATGTCAAAAATGAAATCTTTGGTCCTGTTATGTCAGTGCTTAAGTTTTCAGGCGAGCAGGAGGTTATTGCACGAGCGAATGACACAGATTATGGCCTAGCTGCAGGGGTATTTACTCAAGACTTGGCCAAAGCCCATAGAGTCATCCATCAGCTTGAAGCTGGGATCTGTTGGGTGAATACGTGGGGCAACTCGCCTGCTCAAATGCCTGTTGGCGGATACAAACATTCAGGTCTTGGCCGAGAAAATGGTCCGGAAACATTGCGCCACTACACCCAGACCAAAAGTATCTTGGTTGAGCTCGGCCGATACGAAAGTCCTTATTCTTAGGTTTGTGCTATCTGAGAGGTAAAAATGAAACGGAGCTATGATTATATTATCGTTGGTGCAGGCTCAGCCGGCTGTGTATTAGCCGATAGACTTTCAGAGAGTGGCCAACACCAAGTGCTGTTGCTTGAAGCCGGTGGCAGCGATAAAAGTATTTTTATTCAAATGCCTACGGCTTTGTCCTACCCAATGAATACAGAGAAGTACGCATGGCAGTTTGAAACCGTTGCCGAACAAAGCATAGAAGGGCGAAAGTTGCATTGCCCGCGCGGTAAAGTATTAGGTGGCAGCTCTTCAATTAACGGTATGGTCTATGTACGCGGTCACGCATGTGATTTTGATGAATGGGAAGAACATGGCGCAGTAGGCTGGAATTATCAAGCGTGCTTACCTTATTTTAGACGAGCAGAAACATGGATTGGTGGCGAAGATGACTACCGGGGTGGTGGTGGCCCGCTAGGAACATGCAGCGGTAACAATATGACGCTCAATCCATTGTATGAGGCCTTTATTCAAGCCGGAGAGGAAGCGGGCTACCCGACAACCTCAGACTACAATGGCTATCAGCAAGAAGGCTTTGGTACCATGCACATGACGGTCGACAAAGGTGTCAGAGCGTCAACCTCTAATGCCTACTTAAGGCGTGCGTTAAAGCGCTCGAATTTGACCTTGTTAACGGGTGTTCAGGTACACAAGGTATTGCTTGAAAACAAAAAGGCGATAGGTGTTGAATATGAATTCAAAGGCAAAACGATCCAATGCTTGGTAAATCATGAAGTCATATTGAGTTCAGGCCCCATTGGTTCAGTACAGCTTCTTCAGCTCTCCGGCATAGGCCCGAAATCAGTGCTTGAAAAGGCAGGCGTGAACCTTGAGCATGACTTAGCGGGCGTCGGTGAAAATCTTCAGGATCACCTTGAAGTGTATTTTCAATATCAGTGCAATCAACCGATTACGCTCAATAGTAAACTCGGTCTAGTCAGTAAGGGCATGATTGGCGCACAGTGGATCTTGACTCGTAAAGGATTGGGTGCAACCAACCACTTTGAGTCGTGTGCCTTTATTCGCTCGCGTAAAGGGCTTAAGTGGCCCAATATTCAGTATCATTTTCTACCCGCAGCGATGCGCTACGATGGGCGGGTTGCTTTTGATGGTCACGGCTTTCAGGTTCACGTTGGGCCGAACAAACCCCAGAGCCGAGGTCGTGTAGCCATTACGTCAAATGATCCTAAAGACAACCCCCGAATTGAGTTCAACTACATTTCAACTGAACAAGATCGCCAAGATTGGCGCGATTGTATCCGCTTAACAAGGGAGATTTTAGCTCAACCTGCAATGGATATGTATCGAGGTGATGAAATTCAGCCGGGAGAACACATCACCAGCGATCAAGCAATTGACGAGTGGGTTAAGCAAAATGTCGAGAGTGCTTATCATCCTTCATGCTCTTGTAAAATGGGGGCGGATGATGACCCTATGGCGGTGCTAGATGCACAATGTCGTGTGCGTGGCATTGAGGGCTTGAGAGTGGTGGACTCTTCGATTTTTCCCACGATTCCGAATGGGAATCTTAATGCTCCCACCATCATGGTAGCAGAGCGTGCTGCGGATCTCATCTTAGGTAAACCACTGATGGCAGCGAAAGATCTTCCAGTGTGGATAGCGCCAGATTGGGAAGAAAAACAAAGAATCAATACCCCTGTCCGAGAGTTGCAAACTCAGGTTTGAGGGAACCAGTAATGATAAGGAAACCATTATGTCTATGATAAAAAAGTCGTTGACTATGATCGCGCTCAGCGCGAGTACAATCACTGCTTATGCCAATCAGTGTGGCACAGTTCGATTCGCTGATGTAGGTTGGACAGATATTACCGCCACCACCGCCGTTGCCAGTGAGTTACTCCGAGGAATGGGATACCAAACTAGAACGGATCTACTCTCTTTACCCGTCACATACTCTTCTATGGCAAATGGTGATATTGATGTGTTTTTGGGAAATTGGATGCCGACGATGGAAGCCGACATTGCTAAGTATCGTCAAGCGGGCACAGTTGAAACCGTCAGAGCGAATCTTGAAGGGGCGAAATACACCCTAGCAGTGCCCAAATATGTTTATGACGCCGGAATCACAAGCTTTTCGGATCTGATGAAAAATGCCGACAAGTTTAACGGTCGCATTTATGGCATAGAGCCTGGTAACGATGGTAACCGTCTCATTCAGTCAATGATCGATAAAGATGCCTTTGGTCTTAAAGACTTTAATCTTATTGAGTCAAGTGAGGCAGGCATGGTGTCACAAGTGGCGCGGGCTGTGCGTCGCAATCAATGGATTGTGTATTTGGGCTGGGAACCTCATCCAATGAACCAAACGGTCGACATGAAATATCTCGCGGGGGGAGATGAATTCTTTGGTCCCAATTATGGTGGTGCGAATATCTACACCAATGTTAGGTCGAACTACCTTGATGAATGCAAAAATGTCGGTCAATTATTGAAAAACCTTGAGTTCAGTTTGGATATGGAAAGCGAGCTGATGGACGCAATACTCAATAAAAAAGTCCAACCTTCAAAAGCTGCGCAGCAGTGGCTCAAACGTCATCCACAGCAACGTAATAAGTGGCTTGAAGGGGTTCAAACTCTCTCAGGCGGTGATGCTATCAAGGCCGTATCTGACTACGTCAATTCAAACGCATAACGTTATTGGGCGGATTTTGGTCTGCCCCACAAAATAAGGCTGTATTGTGAATTTTATTACAAATAACAAAATCCCTTTTGGTCAATGGATGGAGCAGGGGGTGGACTGGTTGACGGTTAATGCCGCGGGTTTTTTCGATGCCATCTCCATTTTTCTTGAAACTGTTATTTTGTCTGTTGTTGATATCTTTAAGTGGATGCCTCCCGAAGCGCCAATTGTTGCCACTGCCGCTATAGCTTGGTATCTACATCGAAGTATTCCACTTGTTCTGTTTGTGGTAGCGGCTTTGTTGACGATTTTAAATCTTGGCTACTGGGAGGAAATGCTGGAAACGTTTGTGTTGGTCTTTGCCGCGACGACGATGTCTGTGTTAATTGGTGTTCCCGTGGGGGTGATGGCAGCACATAGACCTTGGTTGTATACCTTACTGCGGCCAATATTGGATTTGATGCAAACTGTGCCTACCTTTGTTTATTTGATCCCGACGCTTGTCTTATTCGGATTAGGTATTGTGCCAGGGCTGATTTCAACGGTTATTTTTGCCATTGCAGCGCCCATACGGCTGACCTATTTAGGGATCACAAAAGTACCAGAAGAGTTGATTGAAGCCGGGCAAGCATTTGGCGCGAGCAAAAGCAAATTGCTGTTTAAAGTTGAACTGCCAGCGGCGATGCCAAGTATTATGGCCGGTGTGACTCAATGCATTATGCTGTCATTGTCTATGGTCGTGATTGCTGCGCTAGTCGGTGCGGACGGCCTTGGTAAGCCCGTGGTGAGAGCCCTTAACACCGTCAATATCTCCCAAGGGTTTGAAGCTGGTCTTGCGATTGTGCTGGTGGCGATCATTCTTGATCGTTTGTGTAAATCACCGAATCAAAAGGAAGTGTGATCATGGATGCAATTAAGATTCAAAACCTTGATGTGGTGTTTGGCGATCAGCCTCAAAAAGCCTTAGACCTTCTTGACCAAGGTAAAAAACGTCACGAAATTATTGAACAAATTGGGCAAGTCGTAGGCGTTGATAATGTCACCATGAGCGTCAAAGAAGGTGAGATTTGTGTCTTGATGGGGCTATCAGGCTCTGGAAAATCGAGTTTACTTCGTGCTGTCAATGGTTTAAACCCTATTACTCGTGGTTCTTTGCAAGTGAAAGATGGTGATCATCACGTCGAATTGTCTTCATGCGATGCGAATGCTTTGCGTCATCTTCGTACTCGTAGAGTGTCTATGGTGTTTCAACAGTTTGCCTTAATGCCTTGGCTGACCGTACTTGACAATGTTGCCTTTGGACTGGAGATGCTTGGCATACCTAAGTCTCAAAGGCGTGAAAAAGCGCGTGAGCAGCTTGCGATGGTTGAGCTTTCTGATTGGGCAGATAAATACCCTCATGAACTTTCTGGAGGGATGCAACAAAGGGTAGGGCTTGCAAGAGCCTTTGCAATGGATACCGATATCCTATTAATGGATGAACCTTTTTCAGCGCTCGATCCTCTCATTCGAGCCCAGTTGCAAGATGAATTGATTTCTCTACAGAAAAAACTCAACAAAACCATTTTGTTTGTGAGTCACGATCTTGATGAAGCGCTTAAAATTGGCAACAACATCGCGATTATGGAGTCGGGTAAACTTATTCAACATGGTAAACCTGAAGACATAGTGATCGCGCCTGAAAATGATTATGTGAAAGACTTCGTGGCGCACACCAACCCACTTAATGTACTGAAAGGTCGGTCGCTAATGCAGCCTGTCAGTAAGTTAGTGCGTGAAGCCGCGAGATTGCAGATCTGCCCAGTGCAAAAAGTTTGGGTTGAGGAGCGTGATAGGCAGCTTTATTTGGATGGACAAACGTCACTTACCCTTATCGATTGGCGGGATGAACATGTGACACTGGATGATATTTCAAATCAAAGTGTGGTGATTGCCAGCCCAGACATTGGTATGCGAGAGGCGATTAGCCTTAAGCAGCTCAGTGGGCAACCTATTTTGTTGGTAGAAGACGGCGAGTTAGTTGGCGTGCTGGACGACAACGACTTTTATTCTGGTTTGCTTGGCAAACATACGGTTCAAGCTGCGTAATTTGACAGTTCGCGCTCCGTATCAATAAGGAGCGCTTGTCTTACCTGCTGAGTTTCAATCTGCCGACTATTTATGGTGTATAAAGCTATTTGTTTTGATGAAATGATCGATCTGTTTTGGTACTGCTGAGCTGTATATCATGCTGGTATGCGCGCTGCGCATTTCGATGTGATCGGTCATCCCTTCAATTTTGGTTTCTTCAACGGTGACAGTCCCATCTGAGAGTGTGTTGTCATCCATTCTCAACAGTGTGCGTGCCCCAATCGCGAGCGTGCCTGCAATGCTGCCCAGTTTTTGTGGGTGAGTCCAGCTGTCACTATGCTGTTTAAGGCCAAATTTTGGCGCGTTTCCCAATACCGCCCCCATGCCTAAATCTTGAATTCGATTGACAATCGATGCACCTTGAAGCGGTGAGCCCAAAGCCAAAACATGAGAAACACGCTCTGTATTTGGGCAACGTGAAGTGAGGTAATGTTTAATAATTAGGCCGCCAAGGCTGTGTCCAACGAGCACGTTTGTTTGAGTTGGTGATAAAGCATGATCAATGGTCTTAAACACCTTATTTTCATCGATCGCCAAGCTGTTATAGCTGACTGTCTTTGTGTTATAGCCGTACGCGCGCAGTTTTTGGCTTAGTGGTTGCATCACTAAACCATGCATATACAGTCCATGAAGAATAACAATATTCATTGGCAACCTTACTTTTTAAAGTAAGGTCATTGTGCCAATTCTCGCGCTATTAATCCAGCACAGGGCCGCACGGTTTTGAGCCGATAATCTCACCGTCTTTAACACTCTTTCAGTATCAGACCATGTACAATGATAACCCTGTTCTTTGTAGAATCTACCTACCGCTTCTTTCAACGAACTGTCAGCTTCAACCATTCTCATTTTGACCCCATTTGCATAACACTTTCTACTTCTATACGGCGTCTGTCGGTATTGTATTGTATTCGCTGTAGCAAAGTTTTTTGGAAAGCGACTTAAGGCTCAACTTTGCCAATGTGTCTTTGAAAGGTGAGTCGTGTAAGGCCGTTCTGAGGGTGTCGCTCTCCTTTTCTGAAAGAAGGCTAGCATGCCTGAATAGAACGTAGTCCAACGCGATATGCAGGTACAATGTCGAGAAATCAGGTTTGAGTAAATCATGAGTGCCATTTAACTGCTCGATAATCGTTTGAACACATCTTTGTATCCCTTGTTTTCCTTTGTCCACTAGTACATTTTGTTCAGCGTTGAAGCGGCTCAATGCGGCGCAGCGAAATGACACTTCCATTAGAGTTTTACTTAATCCTAATAACGACATGCGTTTGGTATCGTTAGCCTTGGTAGCAGAGAGATCCTCTGTTGGGTAAGTTAGCATGAGGAACTCGCAAATCGTTAAACTTTCGCTAAGCGCTACGCCATCAGGTGTTTCTAGAACTGGGATGGTACTGAATGGATTGATTGTGACCAGTGCCTGAGGGGTTTGCCATGGATCGACCCATTCAAGATCTAATGGTACATTACATAGATAAGCGGTCGCTAGCACTACTCTAGAGAATGGTGAAGTATCATTTAAATACAATTTCATGAGCGATTCCTTGCTAAGAATTTATTTGAGCAGTGTTTAACACCTGCTGCTTAGTTGATGTAAATGCAACGCAGAGTACGGATAAAACGAGTGCACTCGCACTTATCATAAATAAGGCGTTATAACTGGTGAGCTGTGGAGCGTAGTGAGCCATCACAAAACCCACTGCTCCTTGTGCTATCGCAAAAGCCATTGTCATTGCTCCCCAAGATTTCGTATGGAGATGTAGCCCAACAATTTCTAAGGTATAAGTTGATACCAGTGTTACGGTGCCAGGTGTAAACATACCGACCAGCAAAGATGAAGCAAAAAGTGCGATTTCACTGGTGCTTAATAGTGGAAGTGCAACTCCCACCGCTTTGCAACAAAATGCAGCGATTAGTGCTTTTTTAAGTCCAAATTTATCACCCAGTACACCGGTCACTATTGGTCCCATTGCCGCGCCTATACCAAACACCGCCCAGTAAAACCCTCCGCTCGAAAAGCTCATTTCTAGTTCTCGGACAATATAGTCAACCCAAAAGAGTGTATGAGGTAAATATCCAATAGCGTCAAAGGTATAGGCCAAAAGTACACAACCCACACTGACACGCTCACTTCTAGATAACGCATCAAACGTAGATGGGCTTTTAGCGCATTGCTTTGGTTTAATTTCAAGAGACCAAATGTTCCATGTGAGGACAGTTGCGAGAAAGGCAATCAATCCCATACCTAACCATGCGCTTTCAATACTTTGGCCGATAAGCAGAGGTATGATGGTTCCTGACATCATGGCACCAAGACCAATCCCTGAAAAGACAACACCGCTAATTCTTGCTTTCACCTCTTGTGGGTGAAGGCTAGCGATCACAGGTGGTGCGAGCACCATAAGAACAGCTCCAGATACACCAGCAATGGTTCTGAGTGTTAAAAACCATTCAAATGGGGCTGATTTTAAAGCGCAACCAAGATAGCTAAAGCTGCTCAACAAAAGAGAGGTCCGTATAAGTGTACCTGCAGAATAATATCGCAGTAAAAAGCTTGAAACAGGCACCCCGAAGATATAGCCAATCAGAGTAGCAGCACCCAAAACAGAGGCATCTTCGCTTGAAAACCATCCGCTTTGTATGAGCACAGGCATCAAGGCTATGTAGGCAAATCGGCCAATGCCATTTCCCACCAATGTTGCTGCTAACCCTGCGAGGGAAAAGCGGTTTAGTAGTTTAACTTGTGACATGTTGTTTATCTTCCGCTTGGGTATAAGATAACTGTTTGAACAAGGCGTTGACCAGTTATTTCAGTCCCCCGAAAGGACTGCAACAGCATAGTTTTCTGCCGCAACGAACTTGACTAACTTATTATGCTTGGGTTGTATTTGGCCCTCGATATGGCTCTGTAAAAGCAAGTATTTCTATAATTGGTATATCATATAAGACTTCCCAGAAACGGAAATCATGTCTTATATGAAATACACCTAGTTTTTCCAGTTGCATCGCTACGGCACTAGGGTGCCTAAACATAGACTCTGATATTTGAGTGATGGTAAAGCCTTCGTTGCACATGGCCAAAATTTCTTCGTTCTCTATTTTGTTCCAAGTCTTTCCGCTATATTTTGGGCAATGATCACTTTTTTTTATATAGCGTTCAATAAACCACTCTGCTTCACCGTAGAACCTATCAAGCTCCTCTTCTTTTCTTAGATGGCACCATTGCTTCCCATAGGGCCACAAATAGTAGTCTTGAGTATTATCTACAGTTACTAAAATCTTTCGCCCTTCAGGATGAGCGCTTACATTCTCGAAATCAGACAGAATTTCAACTACTTCTTCAATGGAATGTTTAGAGATATTTTTACGCATGTCGATTTGACTACTACTCCTAATTAAAATGTGAGTAACGCCACACCGAGCTGCAGTATGAATAGCCACCAAATTGGTAGACACTCTTGTGGTTTCTTGCCTTTCTCTGGGGCATACGGGAAAGATTCATACCGCATTTCACTCACACAAAAATAAGGGCGATGGTATCAATAATTTCAACTAGTTATAATCTTTAGTAAGACATTTTGATGCATTAGCCATCCAAATAGTTATTTTGACTACTTAAACGCTCAAAGTGACGCTTTTAGTCCCCAGTGTTCGAGAGTGAATATGGACAAGAGCGTGTTAGGTCATCCGCGACAAAAGTTGAATTTCGCATAAGAATTTCTATGGAGGCTAATGCCTAGCTTACTGGAAGAATGTGAGCGCAGTGGTTATTTTTCCAGTGTAGCTACTTGTTTGGAAATAGTTCATTTAGTATTTCAATGTATCTTTTCGAAACGATAGCCACTTCTTGATAAGCCATTTCCAGTATTTTTGCCACCTGCTCATTTTCACCCAGCGGCACGTAATCCCTACTATCCATATACTCTTCAATTATTCCTATTCGATGTTGATTGCCTTCTAAAAAGATTTTGAAATCTTTATCAGCTTTCTTCGAATTACATGCTTTACAACTTGGGATCATGTTGCCGAGCCGATGCTCTCCTAGTGATACTTTGTTAATTGGAACTGCATGTTCAATTACTAATTCATCTTCGGAACCACAATAAGCACATTTGTTTTCGAAATATGCTTTTGTTTTTTCCCAATCATCTTGATTGAAAGACTCTTCCCCAAGGTTGCTTAGTATGTTTCTAACCAAGAGGTTTTGTGCTTTTCCGATTGCATTACCTCTATACCTTGAGTTTAATCTGGTGCTGATTCTTGGATTGTCACTAGGTGCATAATGAGAATCCATTAGACCCTCTAGTTTTTCTTGATCAGTTATCCCTCTAGTGACCAAGTATCTTGTGAATTGCTGGGTGTGATTGATTACCCATTGACTTGATACTCGAACCTTTTTCCCTCTTACAAAATATAAATCCGTCCAATATCTTTTAGATTCATTCTTGGGAATTAGGGTTGACTCTGTGCAGAACGGATAGTTTATACCAAAAGTATTCTTGGAATATTTCTTATCCATTAGCTTTATCAGTTCATCGTGATTTACAGTATCACAATACAGAAATATCTTTTTTATATGACTCTTAACCAGTTGACCGATTTTCATGAATGATCGCCTTTTTCTTTTACTAACAATTCTTAGGTGGAAAGTGTCTATTTGACATTGTCCGCCTAATCTCAGCTTCGGTTCATTCAACCAATGTTCAACTCTATGATCATTATGTAACCATATTGGCACATTATTTATGAATAAATGTTTTCCTAACTGAGAATGAGTTGGTTAGGCTTTGTCCTCGCTACTATCACATTCAGTAAAGTCTCTTTCATTAAGAATTACATTAGTATTTGTAAGCCCTACGCATTTCCTTTGCTGCTTATATACCCGCTCTTTCCACTGAAGGTACGTCTCAGTGTCATCTTGCTTTGAATAGTGACCAAATCAGTAGACATAGAATAATCTAATTATTAATCAACTAAGCACATATTGATTCATTACCAAAATCGACGCAAGTAACGAGTTAAACAGGTGTGATAAAAAGTGACTCTAAATCACAATGGGGCAAAACTTTGCTAGTCCTTTCAGCTATGGGCAGTCGGCATGGCAAACGTGATGTTCAATGTACACACTTTGACCAAAGTGTGTACATTGAAGCCCGTGCCCTCTATCTGTCATCATGGTTCGTCAGCTCTTGTAATCCGTTACAGAGTTCCTCTTAGTTTCTGCTGCGCTTCAATCGCACTAAATAGCGATTTGAAGTTACCTGCGCCAAAGCCATCGTGATTATTGCGCTGCATAAACTCAAAAAATAATGTCGGTCTGCTTTCCACCGGTCGAGTAAATATCTGCAAGATAAATCCTTTGTCGTCATAGTCGACAACAATGTCTAATTCTCGCATCGTATCAATACTGATGCCTAAATCTAAGTCATTCTCGGATAGAGCCGATTGAAGCTCATCATAATAGGCACGAGGAACAGGTAAGACATAACACCCTCGCGCTTTTAAAGAACGAACGGTGTGTTCTAGGTTGTCGACACAAATCGCGATATGCTGAATGCCGCCACAGCCATGAAAATCAACAAATTCTTGAGTTTGTGAGCGTCCATCAAATCGAGTTGAGGGTTGATTCACGGGGATCTTTATGCGCTCGTCAAAATCGCTGACGACGATTGAGTTGAGCCCAGATGTTCCTGTTTGCAGTAGTTTGTCGTCAACAGACCAAAAGCGTCGAAAGCATAATGAGTTGATATAAAAGTCGACGACTTCATTCATTTTCCCCTGTGGTTGATTTGCCACAACGTGGTCAATTCGCCCCATAGGTACTAAAGGTAATCTTTCAGCCAATGTATTGATTAAATCAGGGGCTATCGGCTGATAACCGGGAAGAAACACCCCTCGATATTGTTCCCGCTGTATAAACGAGTGAACAGTGTCGCCATAGGCTAAGACACTCGCCATCAGTACTTGGCCGTGAGCATCCTCACTGTAAGTCGGCGCTAGGATAACGTCAGCACCACTTGCTTTTGCATGCTCAAAGGTTTTTTGCACATCTTCAACACAAAAAGCAACATCGCGAACGGCATCGCCATGCTCTTTAATAAAAGGCGCTATAACGTCGTCGTTTGGATTCAATGGTGATTTAACCACGATATAGGTCTGATCGCCTTGCAAAACATAAGCAGTAAAGTTTTTTTCACCCGTTTCTAATCCACTATACGCAATACTTTTAAACCCTAAATGCGTCTCGTAAAACATCTTTGCCTGAAACGTATTACTGACCCAAATTTCAACATGATGGAAATCGAAATACTGACCACATTCTGGCCTTTGTTCACTTTTGCTATATTTCACACCCGCATCGGACCCAACTAAGCTTGAAATATGGGATGGCTTTTTTTGCATAAAATACCTTTTTATCACTAAAATCAAACACTTAAAATTAAAAATACATGTTATGCCATTTTGAATTATTAGTACAATCCCAAAATCGGCCGAGTAAAAAATCGTTCATTTGAGTCACAGAAATCCGTTATAAAACGTTGGGCCAAAAGATCGCACCCAAACTAAAAACCGCCAAGATAGGCTTGGCGGTTATCGATATTAGTCATTAGGCTGGAATTTAATGGTTAAAACTCGTCTTTTAATCTTCTGAGTGTCGATTTTTTGACCGGGAAAGCGGTAATCACATAACCGTCACTGCCAACGACGATAGCAACATTGGTCAATACGTAGTGATTGCCGCCATAAACAAACCTCACTTCGGCGTAATCTCTACGTTGACCGCCTTCACCAGTTCTGGTTGAAATTCGCACGTTACCGTCAGTACTGGTTAACGCCGCCATAATCATGTGTGCTAACATTTCCCTATTATTGATACCAACACTGGTGAAGTCATTTTGGTGGCCTCCATCTCTGTTTGTCCAGATGTGGGCTAATCCAAAACCGAATCGGTCACGTCGTCCATTATTGGCATCGGATAACACTACAAATCTGCGATTATTGCCCGGCGCTGCGCCGTCGTACGCGATTGCCCAAGTATTGGTGGCCACTTCATTTCTGTTCATACGAGAACTAACACCGATGTTATTGAAGGCCCTTATCATGGTGCGGAAGTTTGCTGAATCTGAGCTTCTTGTGAAATATTGTCCGCCAGTTTGCATCAGTGGGGGGAGGCTAACCACAGAATCTGTAGGCTGCCTATTGGCTCTTCTGCGTATTTTTTGAACACATTGGAAGCCATCATCCTCTCTTACTTCTGGGCTGCTATTTGCACAAGACCCAGTCACCACGTTGTCATTGCGTTTTTTGCCTTTTTTAGAGCGTCGTGACACCAGTTTATCTGGTTTCACATTTGACGCATCGGCAATTTGCATGGCGCTATTTAACAGCTCTATCGCAACGTCAGGATGGTGATTGATATAACTGTCCAGATTGGGATTACCAGTATTGACCGACAGTGCAGGGCCTGCTCCTTGCGCTGCAAGATTAAGATGCTCATGGACCTCATTGATCACAGTGCTCAATTGATCGCGGGTGAGGTCACCGATAAGGTTTATCGCGTCATTTTGTTCTGTGGTGCATGTCCCTTCATTGGCGTCAGTGTTCACATTGTCGTCACACGCGAATACATTCATGGCTGTGTTAAACGCGTCGGGGTTATCGCTGTGTGGTTGTGTTTCTATCACTTCGTAAACCACATTATTGTCGTTACCTGTCGATTGAGGTTCATCGACAATAAGTGGTGGAACATTGGCGATGGGTTGATTATTTTGAACACCACAGACGCTCGGTTCTCCCCACCATCTTGCTAACGCCCAAGCGCCAAGGCTTTGCACTGCTTGTATAAAGTCTTCAACACACCGCTTTTGGCGACGATGAGCAGTAGGAAGCTCAAGTGGTAGGGTGGTTTGTTGAGCTAAGATGAGGTTATCTACATCCTTGGCATAGCGATGCTCTTGAGTAAGGGGAGAAACAGCGCCGATATGCTGACCACTAAAATACTGATCCTGAATTGCTTCAGAGCTTGTGCTGTAGAGAAGGTGATAAGATGACCACTGATTTTGTGAATACTCATCGGTTCTAAAGTGGATAGGGCTACTGAGTAGCGAATTACCGACAAGGGTCACACCAGTTTCAGGGAAATACTCAGCATTATTGAGCTCGAAAGAAATATTTGTTTTTTCGATTAATTGCTTTTGTGCTTTGTCAGAAAAAATATTCAGGGTTGCTAGAACGTAGCCTTCTTCAATACTTTCCTCAAGGTTTAGCTTAAATTCCCAGTACTTCATCAGTGGGTTACCTGAGCCTGGGGTAAAAAGATAAGAATCTAAAAGTGGCGGTGTGGGCCCCAGTGCTCGGTCTCCAGTGCCGTTGTAGCGCATATGAAGGAAGTTTCCATTGATGGTTCCTGTAAGACCAACATATCCATAATACCCATCACGGTCTATGGATACCTGTGAATCCGGTGTGGCGTTTTCTCCTATCGCCCTTATCATAAAACTGGTGCTATTATCGGCATTAACTTTAATAAGGACTCTAATGCGACTAATTAAGTTGTCGCCATATTTGGTATCAGATACTTGATCTGTTGTAGTAGTATGTAATACGCCGTCACTCAGTTCTCTATCGATCGCCAGTTCATTATAAATAATTTTTTGATATTTGGTTTCACTACTCGTATCAATCGCGTAGAAATTCCCTATTTGCTTGGTACAAAGACTTTGCCCAGTTGGAATATTTGGGTCGTTGTCTTCGATATTAGTGAGATACTCAAAAGCATCATGGACAGTGTTAATGCTGTTATCTTGAGTAATCGCCAGTGTCTTGCCATTATCGAGAAAATAACGGCCCCACATATCAATCTTGTTCTGGTCATAGAGTACCGAAGACCATTTTCTTGCTTCGGCCGGTTTTAGAAGCCTATAGCCACTTTCGCATTGCTCACCCTGAACTTCAATATGGCTAGGTGTAATATCGATAATGGCTAGCGAACTTGTTGAATACAGTGCCGCTAGGCTAAGTAATAGATTTTGTTTCTTCATTCAACTTACCCTTCATTATGTAATGATAACTAAAATATTGATAAGATAATCTTGTTCCTAAAATAAATAACAAAACAATAATTTAATAAAGAAATATATATTGTAAATATGACTTATTGCCCATATTTAAAGTGGAATTTAAGAGTTGTAATTAATGATGGGGATCTAAAATTTAATAACTCATTATTATTTTGTTTAGAATATAAAATATTTTTATTTTTGATGAGTCAATTTGAATATTGGCATATTTCTGAACACCTTTAAGGTAACAGACATAAGATTTGACGGAGTCGGCAAGGTTATCTTTTTGGCCGACACCTTGAGCGCGAATAAATTTTCCATATTTTCGTTGATGGTCAAACATAGAGTGAGTCTATGAGTCGGAGGTTGTCATTCAATTATAGAACGCGATTTTACCCAATATCCTTTTTAGTTTTATACCTGAGCGCGCTAATGAAGAAATAAACTAACGATGGCTGATAAAACACTCATTTTGTGGCTAAGCTTTAAATGTGGTCATGTGGTTTGGAGGTAAACATGAACGTTCTTATTCAATTTGATGAATCGGGTGAGTATAAAGATGGAGCTTGGAAACGACCTGTTTCTTATCGAAAAGGCGAAGTACACTCTGTCAGCCCACTCTCGGCCATCGTGCTCATTGAGCAGCAAAAGGCTCATATCTATAACAAGAACACGGATGAACCACTTGACGACTTGGATGAGGTATAAGTCATCGGTATTTGGCCTGATATTGGCGATATAACCGGAGGAGGGCGTGTACTCTGGTTGCATTTCTCAAACATTGAGTGAAGTTAACACGGTCAATGAGGACATTCGACCTATTTTGATGTTTAGTCTCTGTCCCCGTTGGTTTATCTTAGCTTAATCGGTTGAAACTATATAAAAATTTTTCCACGAGAATACAGGGTTGCGTCACCAGAAACGATCACATGATCATCCGCGACATAACAATATACAACGCCTCCTCGCTTTGAGGCTTGATAGGCTTTTAGACTGTTTTTCTTTAACTCTTTTGCCCAGAACGGTGCAAGAGATGCATGCGCAGACCCTGTTACAGGATCTTCGCAGTCGCCGACATCAGGCCAGAAGTAACGAGATATAAAGTCATAGTCTCGACTTTTCGCACTGACCATGAGGTCAAACGGAGCCAGTTTTTCCAAACAGTCTCTGCGTACTTGAACGTGTTTGACGTCCTCTTCGTTATGGTAGATGGCGAAGTAGGCCTGTGGCGTTTTCAGTACCTTAGCAGGATGAATAGATAAGGCTTCAAAGACTTCGGCTGGACATTCGGCTTCGACTGGGAATCGATTAGGGAAAGTCATGAGAATTCGGCCCGATAGGTCTTTTTCTACCTCTAAAGTACCGACTTGGAGGGTATCAAATAGAATCTTTCCTTCTAAGTCAAAAAATTGGTAGAGACTAAATGCAGCGGCAAGGGTTGCGTGACCGCAGAAATCAACTTCTGAACTTGGTGAAAACCAACGGATGGCATATCGGCTTGCACCCGTAGGCTTGATAAATGCGGTTTCTGACAAGTTATTCTCTGAGGCAATATTTTGCATTACTTCATCACACAACCACTCGCATACAGGAACGACTGTAGCAGCATTGCCTTTAAAGCGTTGAGTGGTGAATGCATCGCAGACGAACATTTCGAGTTCCATATCCAGTTCCTTGTTTCTTGTTGGGTTGTCACAAGTATCATATGTACCCTTAGTGCACCTGTAATGCATTACATTTTGGTAGTGTGATCGCCTTTGCTTAAAGTCATACTTTTATTTCATTATGATTATCGTGATAAAAGGCTGAGAGTCATAACCTCAGCCAGTATTTGAAACATTATTCAATGATTAGATCTGCATTAAGCAATCATGGCTTAACTGATTGATATGGTTTGCGCCAGTGAGCGTCATAGCGACCCTCATTTCTTTCTCGTAGAGGTCGAGTAAATGTTCAACACCAGCTTGGCCTTGGGCAGCGAGTGCATAAATGTAGGAGCGGCCCAACATGGTGCAATCAGCGCCTAGCGCTAGCATTCTGACGACGTCAAGCCCCGAACGTATCCCTGAATCGACGAATATTTTTACATCACCTTTCACCGCTTCGGCGATATATGGCAACGCTTTGGCAGACGACAAAACGCCGTCAAGTTGACGTCCACCATGGTTGGAAACTACGATGCCGTCTGCGCCAAAACTGACGGCATCTTTGGCATCTTGTTTATCAAGGATACCTTTTATCACCATAGGTCCTGGCCAAAAGTCACGAATCCATTCTAGGTCTTTCCAGCAAATAGATGGATCGAAGTTTTCACCCAACCATCCTATGTAATCTTCAAGCTTGGTGGGTTTCCCTCTATAGGTAGAGATATTGCCAAGGTCATGGGGTTTTCCCATCAGACCTACGTTAAATGCCCAGTCTGGATGACGCATCGCCTGAAAGACTCTGCGCATTGCAGCGTTAGGCCCGCTCATTCCTGAATGAAGATCGCGATAACGAGCGCCAGGAACTGGCATATCGACAGTAAATACTAATGTGCTGACACCTGCGTCTATAGCCCGTTCAAGGACGTTTTTCATAAATCCACGATCTTTTAGTACATAAAGCTGAAACCACATCGGTCTTTGAAGTTTGGGGGCGACTTCTTCGATAGGACAGACTGAGACGGTCGACATGGTGAAAGGAATCCCTTTATTCTGCGCAGCAAGTGCTGCATGAACTTCACCCCGCTTAGAGTACATGCCGGTCAATCCGACCGGAGAAAGGGCAATGGGTAGCGAAAAGGATTCACCAAACAACTCAGTGTCCAAGGTCACCGTAGACATATCTTTCAGTACTCTTTGTTTGAGTGCAATGGTGGCTAAATCTTCGCAATTCCTTCTTAATGTCTGTTCGTTGTATGAACCACCATCGATGTAGTGAAACAAAAAGGGGGGCAGTTTCGCTTTGGCGGCTTTTCGGTAGTCGTTTGCAGATGAAATGATCATAAATGGCAGTCCTAGCTTGGCATATGAATGGGTCATTATTTGAGCAAAATTAATTTTTTACCATGAGTGCATCGGTGACATTAAGGCCATAGATCGCAACGAGCCCAATAATGCCAGTGAGAGTAACGTAATATAACGTGGGCAAAATGGTCTTACGCAGTGTTGCTCCTTCTCGCCCCAGCAAACCGACAGTTGCGGATGCTGCAACGACATTGTGGATGGCGATCATGTTACCCGCTGCCGCTCCAACGGCTTGCAAGGCGACGACAATCACACTCGATATAGATAGGGTTCGTGCAACTTCAAACTGAAACTGGCCGAACATCATATTTGACACTGTATTTGAACCAGCAATAAAGGCGCCAAGTGCCCCAATTGAAGCGCTCAAAGCAGGAAAGGCATCCCCGACTAAGTTTGCGGCAAAATTGGCTGTAGTCATTGGCATACTTGCGAGTTCTGCGCCATTAATCCCCGAGTTGACAAAGACTCTTACCATGGGAATCGTAAACAACAGTACGAAGCCAGCCCCGACTAAGGTCTTGCTTGATTCGCCACAAGCCTTTATTAAAGGTCTAGGACTCTGAGATTGAATGAGCACCGCTATCATAGCGACAATAACCAAAATACCTCCTGGTAAATAGAGTGGCTGAATTGAGGCGCTGATATCTGGATGATTTAAAATCTGATCAAAGGATAAGTTGAGACTCGTGAGCATAGCTTTAAAATCGCTACTTATACGACTTGAGACCAAAGCCAGCGCGAGCAAAATGTATGGAGACCACGCGAGCCAGATGTTCATTGGCCTTCGGTCTTGACTATGAAGCTTGATTTTTAGCGCGCCTAACCATTCTTTGGGCCAGTTTGACTCATCTTCAAAGTCCCATGTGGAACGAGGTACCAAAACACCTCTTCTCGCAGCATAAACCACAATACATAAGCCAATCATGCCACCTATTAATGATGGGAATTCAGCGCCAAGAAAAATCCCGGTTAATGCGTACGGAATAGTGAAAGATAACCCTGCGAAAAGCGCAAATGGGACGATATCTAATCCTTCCGTCCAACTTTTGTTTTTACCGAAAAAACGAGTGAGCATGACACACATTAGTACAGGCATGAATGTACCGACACAGGCATGAATAATGGCAACGCTCGAGGTGATCTGTTGTAGGTAACTCTCCCAATTGGAGCCGTTCTCAATCAATGATTGTGTGATAGTGTGGCTATCGAGTCCTTTGTTGACACCGACGATTATAGGGGTACCCACAGCACCAAAAGATACCGGTGTTGATTGTATCATCATGCCCATGAGTACTGCCGCTAGCGCGGGAAAACCGATAGCGACAAGAAGTGGAGCGGCGATGGCGGCAGGGGTGCCAAATCCCGACGCTCCTTCGATGAAGGAGCCAAAACACCACGCTATGATGATGGCCTGTATTCGACGATCGGGAGAGATGTTAGTAAAGCCGTTACGGATCGTAGAAATAGCGCCTGTGTGTTTTAAGGTATTGAGTAGAAATATGGCGCCAAAGACAATCCAAAGAACGGAGACAGTGATGACGATGCCTTGTAGCACTGAGGCGAGGATTCTCGTCGTTGACATGTTCCAAACAAAAAACGCGATGACGACCGTGAGAGCAAAAGAAATAGGCATAGCTCGTTTGGCTGGCCAATTTAGACCAACCAATAAAAGTGCAGCGACCACTATTGGTGAAAAGGCCACCAAGGCCAGTGTTGTTTCATTCATAAGTACATCCTCGTACAAACAGGCCTTGGGACTCTTTGAATCTTCCAGGGTTTTGAAATGTGATTTTTGTGTTAATTCCCAGTGAAATTAACGCTTTATTTTTTGCTGATACAGGGAAATAATGAAAAAAATTTATTCCAAAAGTTGCATAATATTATGAAAGTCGATGACATTATTCTCTTCTCTCAAGTGGCTGAGTTGGGTAGCTTTAGTAAGGCAGCTGAGGTAAATAGCCTTACAAATTCAGTAGTTAGCAAAAGAATTGCACGTTTGGAGAAAGAAGCAGGAACTCAACTTTTATATAGAACCACACGTAAGCTAACCCTCACTGAAGCAGGTAAGGCTCTGAATCATAATGCAAAAAGTGTGAAGCAAGCAGCTCGAGTAGCCATGGACTCGGTAGCCGGTTTTGGAGAAAGCATCAGTGGTCGGATAAAAATGTCTGTGCCTTGTATATCTGGTGAGTTGGTGTTGGCAGACGCTGTGGCCGAATTTTGTAATCTGTATCCAGATCTAAAGATAGATATGTCACTTGATAATCGCTTTGTTGATCTTGTCGATGGGGGGTATGATTTAGTGATTCGTACTGGATACCTCGAGGACTCAAGCCTAATTGCGCGCCACATCATAGACTCGCAATGGGTTGTTTGTGCTTCACCTTCTTATCTATCTCGCTGTGGAAGACCGCTCAAACCACAAGACTTAAGTGGTCACAACTGTTTGCAATATGCGTATCAGACAACCGGTGCAACTGACTGGGCGTTCAAAGGCCCTTCGGGAAATTATATTGTTAAAGTGTCGGGGAGTTTTTCAACGGATAACGCGATAGCATTGAGAAAGGCAGCAATTGGTGGTCATGGCATTGCTTATGTCCCTAGGTGCTTGGTCTATCATGATCTTCGTCATGGTCAGCTGATTGATCTCTTCCCTGAATTAGTGGGCAAACGATTGGGTATATATGCGATATATCCATATACTCGGCAGCCTCCAAACAAGATTAAGTTACTGATAGAACATATTCGCACTCGGTATCTTGAAATTTCGCATTACTTTTAGGCTCTCTTTTGGGATGAAAAGCCGAGGTGCTAACACTTCGGCTCAATACTATTAAGGCCATTATTGCCTATGCAGCTTCGGTCTCTTTTGGGTCTAGGTCAAAAGACGCCTCAATCAACTTTTTGGTGTAATCGTGTTTAGGTGAGTGGAAAATCTCTTCTGCGGTTCCTTGTTCCATGACAGTTCCTTTTTGCATCACCAAAACACGGTCAGATAGCGCTTTCACAACACTGAGATCGTGACTGATAAACAGAAAACCAATGTTGTGTTTTTTCTGAATATCCTTGAGTAAATCAATGACGGTGAGCTGCACAGATCTATCCAAAGCCGAAGTCGGCTCGTCTAACAAAATAAATGAAGGTTCCAAGATCAGCGCGCGAGCGATCGCGATTCTCTGACGTTGACCACCTGAAAATTCGTGTGGATAGCGGTTAATTGAGTGAGGATCGAGCCTAACTTCTTCCAAAGCTCTTCGAGCCCTTTGCATTCGTTCTGAGTGATTTAATTGAGGCTGGTGGACCGTTAACCCTTCAGTAATGATATCCCCAACCGTCATACGCGGAGACAATGAGCCATAAGGGTCTTGAAAGACCATCTGAATGTCTTTTTTGAGGGCAAATTTTTCTTTGCTGAGCAGAGTTTCCATATTTTGCCCCTTAAAGGTGATATAACCTTTTGATGGTAGGAGCCCGATAAGAGCACGTCCAAGGGTGGATTTCCCCGATCCCGATTCGCCAACGATACCCAGTGTTTCACCTTGCTTGAGTTCAAGAGATATGCCTTTTACTGCTTCAAAATATTGATTTTTGCTTGGAATAAAGTGGCTCTTGATGAGAAATTTAACGCTCACGTCTTCTGCCTTCAGCAGTAATGGAGCACCAAGCTCAATAGGGTCTTTGTTGCCTTTAGGAACGGAGTCTATTAACATTTTTGTATAGTCATGTTCGGGGTTAGCAAAGACATGATGACATTGTCCTTGCTCGACGACTTCTCCTTTGCACATGACGATGACACGGTCGGCAAGGTGTTTGACGACACCGAGATCATGGGTAATAAACAAAATTGCCATCCCCATTTTGGCCTGTATTTCTTTGATTAAATTGAGTACTTCAGCTTGTACGGTGACATCGAGTGCTGTGGTTGGTTCATCCGCAATGAGAATGTCTGGCTCATTGATCAAAGCCATGGCGATCATTATGCGTTGCAACTGTCCACCGGAAAATTCATGGGGGTACTTGCTGTATCCTTGCTGAGGATTAGGTAAGTGAACGAGATTAAATAACTCTAATACTTTTTGTTTTGCTTGTTTGCGTGATACGGGACGATGGCACATGATGGCTTCAGCCACTTGGATACCTACTCGCATAAAGGGGTTGAGTGAGGTCATTGGCTCTTGGAATATCATCCCAATACGGTCACCACGAATGGTTTGCATAGCCTGCTCTGATTTGGTCAGTAAAGGCTCTCCTTCAAATATAATCTGTGATTTGCTATCAACAATGGCGTTTTTTGGCAGCAGTTGCATTACCGCATTTGTTGAGACGGATTTACCGCTTCCTGACTCACCGACGATCGCGAGAGTTTCTCTTTCAAATAGTTCGAAACTGGCATTCTTGACGGCATCGACAATACCATCATTGGTTTTAAAATTCACTGAGAGGTTGTGCACCTCAAGAATCGGCCTTGGTGACATGTAAATTCCTTTTTATTTATATTTTTAATGAGAGTAGCCTTTAGAACCGCCATAACTCTTCAATGAGGTAAAATGATGATGAGCCTTTTGTACATGCTCAAATTCTAACATCCATTGTGCATTTCTTTGGGCGTTGCAAAAGGCCCCCATGTGTGACAAAAGATCGCTACAACCTTTGTCCAGTATTGTGTGAGTGGCTTCAATGAGTTCAAAGGGTTCAATGGATATAAACTGCAGCAAAGCATAACTTTGGTTGAGAACGTCGAATGCACTTTGATGCTGCCCCATTTTGTTTAATATCTCTGATTGTGATATTGCTGAATCTCTTAAGCTTCTCAGTAGACAACCAAATTGACATGGCTTAGTGTTTTCATCATTAAGGGCGTTTTGAATATGGCCCGGTAAATGGGTAAGTACCTGATCGTACAAATGGTGGGCTTGTGACCAATGACCATGCTCGAGTAATTGTTCCGCTTTTAGATAGTTGGTCCAGCACTGTTGTAGATCCATATTCTATTCACTCCACCAAAGTTGTTACTGACACTATTTAAATGCAATTGATTCGCTAATGCAAATAATTATCATTTAATTGTTGTTTATGAGAGAAATTGAGTGATATTTCGCCACTTGAACCCTGAATGTGCCTAAGTCACTAAAATATAAATAAAACTAGCCTACACTTGGAACTTATAAAGAAAAAATACAACGATGAGGAAAATAGAGATGGCAATTCAAAGGCTTGAATCAAGCCAGCTGTATCATGCTGCTCAGCTAGAAATGCTGCCATGCAAGTCAACGAAAGAGCTGGCTCCTATTGATGAAATTGTTGGTCAAGAGCGCGCGCAGAAGGCGGTAGAATTTGCGATGTCCATAAAAGAAAAGGGCTACAACATCTATGCTATCGGCCAAAATGGGTTAGGTAAACGCACTATGATTATGCGTTATCTAAATCGCCATCAACATGACGCAAAAGCGCTTTATGATTGGTGTTATGTCGCCAATTTCGAGGATATTCGGACACCTAAGGTACTGGCTCTTCCTCGAGGTATTGGCAGTCAGCTTAAACATGACATTGAAAAGTTAATGTCAAAGTTGGTGAATGCTATTCCGTTAGCCTTTGATAATGAGCTTTATTACAGTCGTGCAGATAAGCTCAAAAATCAGTTGGCTCAGAAACAAGAAGCTGAATTAGCTGCTATTACAAAAGAAGCAAAAGCGAAAGGAATCAACTTAACCATTACCACTCAGGGTGACTATCAATTTGTTGCTATGAATGGTGAAGAGATGCATACCGAAGAATCGTTTGAAGAGTTAACCAAAAAGGAACAAGAGTATTTTGGTGCGACGATTGACGAACTTGAAATCAAGTTGCGCGATATGGTTCGACAGCTCACAGAGTGGGAAGAGGCGTATAGTGAAAAGATTAAAAAACTCAATGATGATGTCACTCTTGATGTTATCACCCATTTCATTAAACAATTAAAAAAAGACTACTCCGGCTACCCAACTATCAAAACGTATTTGACGGATTTGCAGCAAGATATTGTCGATAATGCAGATATTTTTCTTGAGCAAAGTGGTGAGCAGGCCGAAGTTGCTACCGCATCGCTAGATAAAAAATTGCCCAGACGCTACAAGGTTAACGTTCTTGTAAGCCGTAAGACGGATGAATTTCCTATCGTGGTAGAAGAGAATCCCAATTATCATAGATTGTTTGGCTACATCGAAACCGCAACGTTTAAAGGCACAGTGTTCACAGATTTTTCATTGATACGTCCAGGTAGTTTGCATAAAGCCAACGGTGGCGTATTGATGATTGATGCCCAGAAAGTGTTGGAGCAGCCTTACGTATGGGATGGCTTAAAGCGTGCTTTAAGAGCACGAAAGATAAGTTTTACTTCGTTAGAAAAAGAGGTCACTCTGACCGGCACTGTATCGCTTGATCCAGAAGCAATACCTCTGGATGTAAAAATAATCCTATTTGGCGATTATCGAACTTATCAGCTTCTTCAACACTACGATCCTGAGTTTAGCGAATTGTTTCGTGTCACAGCGGATTTTGAAGATGAAATGGCGCGAAGTCCTGAATCCGAGCTGCATTATGCACGTTTTATTTCAAGTGTGGTTAATGATAACAACATGCTACATTGTGACAAAAAGGCCATTGCCCGTATCATTGAGCACAGTTCTCGGTTATCTGGGGATCAAACCAAGTTATCCTTGCACTCAGCAAATATTGCCAATTTGCTCAGAGAGTCAAACTATGTTGCGCGTCAAGCAAATTCAAACATGATCCGTGCGAGTCATGTTGAAGAAGCGCTTGCCAACCAAGAACTTCGTGTTAGCCGATTGAAAGATAGTGTGATGGAAGGTTTTATCAACGGTACGACACTATTACAAACACATGGTAACGCTGTTGGTCAAGTTAACGCATTATCAGTGCTGAGTACTAGCGAATATATGTTTGGAGCGCCTAACCGGATTACTGCGACGACCTGCTACGGTGATGGTGAAGTGATTGATATTGAACGTAGCGTGGATTTGGGAGGCAGTATTCACTCAAAAGGGGTGATGATACTGACAGCTTATTTGTCCTCTGTTTTTGGCAAGACCGCCAAGGTACCACTGAAAACGACCATCACTTTTGAGCAATCATACGGTGGTGTTGATGGAGATAGCGCAAGTATGGCTGAGTTTTGCGCAGTCGTTTCAGCATTTTCACGGCAACCTAACTGCCAAAGCATGGCCATTACAGGCTCTATGAACCAATTTGGCCAAGCTCAGCCGATTGGTGGTGTGAACGAAAAAATCGAAGGCTTTTTCGATGTGTGTGGGATCAAGGGGCGTGATAATAATCAAGGTGTTATTATTCCCAGAGCGAACATGCATAATCTCATGTTAAGGCCTGATGTTGTTAAAGCCATAGAACGTGGAGAATTCCATATATGGGCGATTGACCATGTGACGGAAGCCATCGAATTGTTTATGGGAAGGCCTGCTGGAGAGCCGAGTGATGAAGGTAGCTACCCCATTGATACCATATTTGGTATCGCGCAGGCCAAACTAAACGCATTACGAAAATAATAAACGCAAGTGAACTGGGCTTTCTGTTGAAAGCCCAACTTCTTATCCGTTGATTAGCTCATTTCCTGATGTTTTCTTGCGGTGGAACGTATCAATATTGTCGAGAGTGGTGTCGGCAATATTACCGAGAGCTTCGTTAGTTAGGAAAGCTTGGTGACCGGTGAAGAGAACGTTGTGACAGGCAGAGAGGCGACGGAAGACATCATCAACAATAATGTCATTGGATTTATCGCGGAAAAATAGGTCTTTTTCATTTTCGTAGACATCAAGTCCTAATGCACCAATTCTGCCCGTTTTGAGTGCCTCAATAGCTGCTACCGCATCCAATAGACCACCTCTGCTTGTGTTAATGATCATGACACCATCTTTCATCTTATCGAAAGCAGAGCTATCCAAAAGATGATAGTTCTCTTCGGACATTGGGCAATGCAGTGTGATAACGTCACTTTTTTCAAAAAGTTCTTCTTTACTGCAATAGGTCGCTCCAAGTTCCAGCGCTAAGGGATTTTCGAAGGGATCGTGGCAGAGTATTGTCATACCTAACCCCTTAAGAATACGCATGGTAGCAATGCCTATCTTGCCAGTACCAATCACTCCTACGGTTTTGCGGTGAAAGTTATAACCAACCAAGCCCTCAAGAGAAAAATTCGCATCTCGAGTTCGTTGATATGCTTTGTGAAAACGTCGATTCAGACACATCATTAAGCCAACAGTATGCTCAGCAACAGATTCAGGAGAGTAAGCAGGTACTCTCACTACCTGTATGCCAAGGGTTTTTGCCGCAGTAAGGTCGACGCGATCAAACCCAGCACATCGCATGGCAATAAGCTCCACACCCTGCAAAGATAGCTCTTTTAGTACTGGCGCTGACAAATCGTCATTGACAAAAGCGCAGACAACTTTACAGCCATGAGCCATCTTGGCGGTTTTCTTCGTGAGCGGGAAATCATGAAAATGGAGTTTGAAGCCAAAGGGTTTGTTGGCTTTATTAAAAGATACTTCGTCATAAGACTTAGCACTGAATAGGGCGACATCTAACATATGAACCTCGAAATTTTCTGTGAGGAAAAAACTAGCCATATTGAAACGTGAAATTGCACAAAGTTAAAGAACTAATTAAGAGCGGATTCTCATCTGTTGAGTTATTTGGGAAGAATAAAGGGCTTTAATCGCGGTGAGATAGTAGTGTTGTTGTTTTCAGCAAGGCCCAGCGTTTTGCAAAGTAATTGATTTTTGCTGTGAACACTTATGGATATCTGTCCGTCTAACCTAGGAAGATATTATCCTTTGCCCCGATTTTACCGTATCAAAGACTTAAAAAAGGCAATAAAAATCAGATCAAAGTCTCATAAACCCTTAGTGATAAAAAGCCATAAATCCGAATAAAAAGTGAGTTTCCACCTATGGTTGTAATATTGCTTTTGTTACTAATAGAAAAAGCGCATAAATTTCATCCAAATTGCCCGTAAAGATCAAAAATTGCTGCTAAATTATTAGAGATTAATAAAATTGCTCTTGGCTTTATTATCAGTTAGTTATGTGAGTGTCGTAGTTGGGAGCTTATAAGTGTTTAATCTTTGGCTAGGGTATTGAAGCATGATCACACAAAAGCTATCTGAAGTGTCCATTGCGACACGTGCATGGTCCATATTAGTTTTATTTGCTATTGGGCTATTAGCGAATACATTCCTAAATATCGGAAAATCTCGCGAGCATATGCGGGAGAACTACGAGCGTGGTGTATCAACGCTTGTTGAAGCCGCAACCGGTGTCGCAAAGCACCACTATCAAGAGTATCAATCAGGTATTATCTCGGAAAGTGAGGCGCAGTCACGCACGCTTAAAACAATATCAGAGATGCGATTTGATGGTAATAACTACGTCTTTGTAGTAAGTCGAGAAGGTGTACAACTTGCGTCGGGCGTGGAATCACTTATCGGCAAAAACATTATTGGGCTTCAGGACAGTACAGGACGTTTCTTTGTACAAGATTTGTATGCATTGGCTCAAAAAGGTGGTGGATTCGTCGATTACTATTGGAAAAATCCCGATTCTACAACGGCCGATCTTAAAACAAGTTATGCGACTATTTTTCAACCATGGGGTTGGATGATTGGCTCTGGTATGAATATGCTCGCTTTGAAAGAAGATACGCATAAATCAGAAATAGCGTCCATCAGTTATGCCATAGGTATTCTAATTCTGTTGTCGATAGCAATCGGCTTTTTTATCCAAACTATCACAGCGCCGCTAAAACGCACAGTACAAGCCATGCAAACCTTATCCAAAGGAGAGGGGGATTTGACGCAGCGCTTAGAGGAAAGTGGCTGTAAAGAGTTGGTGGATTTAGCCAAGTATTTTAACCAATTTGTCGCATCAGTTCAGGATATCATGCTCAATATCAGTGATGCCGGTAGTGAAGTATCGAGTGCAGCTGGACAACTATCAAGGTCTGCGCTGCATATCGACCATAGTCTCAATCAGCAACGAACCGATGTGGAAACCTTGGCCAGTGCGATGACGGAGATGCTGGCGACTGTTGAGGAAGTAGCAGCACGGACGGTAGAGGCGAATGACGCGAGTCGACTGGCGGCGAAAGAAGCGAATTTGAGCCATGCAATCATCGATAAGAACGTGAATGGCGCAAATGAGCTCGCTGCGGAAATACAGTCCGCCAGTCAAGTCGTACAACAATTGGCTTCAGACGCTCGTAATGTTGATACCGTTCTCGAAGTAATCCGAGGCGTTGCCGAACAAACGAACTTATTGGCGCTAAACGCGGCTATTGAGGCTGCAAGGGCTGGTGAACAAGGGCGAGGTTTTGCTGTCGTTGCTGATGAAGTTAGGAGCCTATCGTTAAGAACACATGAATCTACACTGGAGATTCAGAATATCGTAGAGAAGCTCCAAGTCGGTGCAGAAAATGTAGTGAAAGTCATGGATCATGGTACCGCTCAAGCAACAAATGCTTCTGAGTTATCAAGCCAAGCTGGTTCTGCAATTAACAAGATTAATCAGGAAGTGCATACCATCGAAGAAATGAATCAGCATATTGCGACTGCAGCAGAAGAACAATCGCTCACTGTCAACGAGATGAACCGAAATATGGTTAGTCTTAGTGATATGGCATCGTCGGTTTCGGCGGAGTCTGCTCAGATGGCGAGTGCAAGTACTGAGCTTGACCGTGTTTCAGATAATTTGATATCAATGATTCATCGCTTCAAACTCGCTTAAATAACGCTTTGATTGTTATGGTAGAATCGACTCAAATAGATCACTACTTAAGATCACAATGAGACACTTAAAAACATCTATCCATCCTGAGCTTGACCACTTGGGTAATAAAACGATTATCCAGAGAATAGCGGCCAGAGCAATTGTAGTTGATGGAGAGGAGGTTCTACTTCTTTATACCCATCGGTATCAAGACTACACAATCCCAGGCGGTGGTATCGATCATGGGGAAGACATTATTTCTGCGATGGTGAGAGAGTTAAAGGAAGAAACTGGCGCTCAAAATATCCACAATATAAAGCCATTTGGCATTTATGAAGAGTTTCGGCCATGGCACAAACCTGAGGCTGACGTAATACACATGCACTCATATTGTTACACCTGTAAGGTTGATCGTAAGCTTGGAAAGCCATCTTATGAAGACTACGAGATCAAAAATGGTATGGAAGCGATGTGGGTCAATATTCACAAAGCGATTGCTCACAATGAAGAGACCATTGCTAACAGCCCCCAAAAAGGCATGAGTATTGAACGAGAAACATTTCTTCTACACTTGATTGCTAAGGAAATGATGTAAACCACATAGGGCATTTAGCATATTTTATTATTGGCTTGAGAGCACATTTTTGTTGCGAGTATTTCGATAGGTGTTGTATAAGTGCCTATACTTATCTAAGTGTTTGAATTGTTAATAATAAGCTAAGGTTGGGAAGCATGTTGCCTATGACGCAAATACGCCGCTTTATTTTAGGAGTGATACTCGCTAGCATAAGTTCTGTTGGGCACGCCAAAGTTATTGAAACAACCAGCTTGGTAGGATTTGGTAAAGCGAAGTACCCAGACAACTTTGCCCACTTTGATTATGTAAACCCCAATGCCCCCAAATATGGCAAGATTACCTATGGTCAGATTGGGACTTACGACAACTTTAATCGTTATGCATCTCGAGGTGTTCCTGCAGCAGCAACAGGGGAGTTATATGACTCTTTAATGTATTCTCCCAGTGATGAAATTGATGCTTATTACCCGTTAATTGCTGAAAAAGTGAGATACTCTGATGACTATACTTGGCTTGAATTAGACATCAATCCTAAGGCTCGCTTTCATGATGGGGTAGCGATTACTGCTGAAGACGTTGCTTTTACCTTCGATAAGTTCATGACCGAAGGTGTGCCTCAATACCGTGTCTACTACAAAGATATCAAGTCAGTAACGGCGAAAGATAAGTATACGGCGCGCATTGAGATGGCAACCCCAAATCGTGAAAAAATGTTTAGCTTTGCTCAATCAACCCCTGTTTTACCCAAGCATTTTTGGCTAGATAAATCCTTTTCAGAGCCACTCTCTACTCCTCCAGTGGGCAGCTCAGCGTATAAAATCATCGACTATAAGGTTGGTCAAAGTGTGACCTATGGGTTGGTAGAGGATTATTGGGCGAAGGATCTTCCAGTCAATATCGGCCGTAACAACTTCAAGCAAATTCAATACGACTACTATCGTGATGATACCGTTATGCTCGAGGCGTTTAAGGCAGGTGAATTCGATTTTCGTCTTGAAACATCAGCAAAATTTTGGGCCAATTCCTATACTGGTACTAACTTTGACAAGGGGTACATAAGTAAGCAGGAAATTCCACATCAAAAACCAGAGAGCACTCAGGGGTTCGTTTTTAATACTCAGCGGGAATTATTTAAAGACGTCCGAGTGCGTGAAGCATTGAGCTACGCAATGGACTTTGAATGGATGAATAAAAACATGTTCTATAGTCAGTACTCTAGAACCAGAAGTTATTTTCAAAATACGGACTATGAAGCGAAAGGTTTGCCGACAGAGCAAGAAATCAAAGTCTTGGAGCGGTTTAAAAATCAAATTCCTTCACGAGCTTTAACTCAAGAGTATCAGCCACCTAAAACGGATGGTTCTGGTCGCATTCGTGCTCAGATGAGAACGGCATTTAAACTGTTAAAAGAAGCGGGTTGGGAACTAAAAGATAAAGTGTTAACTAACACCAAGACAGGTGAACCTTTTCGTTTTGAATTGATGATTTACAGCCCAACCGATGAACGTATTGCCATACCGCTACAAAAAAATATGAAGCGAATGGGTATTGATATGAAAATCCGCACTATCGATACTACGCAATACACAAAGCGATTGAGAGATAGAGATTTTGATATGATCTCTAGGGGGTATTCTGCCAACCCCTATCCAAGCCCTAATTTGATGATCATATGGAACTCCAATTATATAGATTCAACTTATAATTATGCTGGAGTCATGGACCCTGTGGTTGATAGTCTCACTTCAGAAATTGCACAAAAGCAACAAGATCCAGATGCTTTGCTTACATTAGGACGTGTTCTCGACAGAGTATTACAATGGAATTTTTACATTATTCCCCAATGGCACGTAAGTACATATCGTGTTGCTATGTGGGATAAGTTTGAACGCCCTGAAACTATACCAAAGTACGACCTTGGTGTTGATACTTGGTGGGTTTCTAAAGACAAAGCTGCCAAGCTACCTGAAAAACGTCGCTAAATTTGAGAGGTATAGATGACTGCTTATATCTTTCGCCGATTGTTGTTAGTGATCCCGACTTTGTGGGCGATCATAACGATTAATTTTTTTATTATTCAGATTGCACCGGGCGGTCCTGTTGAGCAAGCCATTGCTCAGCTTGAAGGAAATAGCTCTGGTATTATGGAACGCTTTGCTGGCGGTGGGAGTGAGGTGTCCCTTGATCTCGGTAAGGACGTTAGTCCAAGTGGGTATAAAGGCTCAAGGGGCCTCGACCCTCAGGTAGTAGAAGAAATCAAAAAGCAGTTTGGTTTTGATAAGCCAATTCTTGAGCGTTACATAAACATGCTTAAAGATTATGCCACTTTTAATTTTGGCCAGAGTCTTTTTAAGGGTGGAAATGTCATTGACTTAATTGTGGAGCGATTGCCAGTCTCTATTTCTTTGGGGCTGTGGAGCACATTGATCATCTACTTTATCTCCATTCCACTAGGCGTCCTGAAGGCTATTCATCATGGTTCAAGATTTGATATATGGTCGAGTGCAGTGGTTATTGTCGGTTACGCAATTCCTGGTTTTCTGTTTGCGATCATACTGATTATTTTATTTGCCAGTGGTAATTACTTTAGTTGGTTCCCTTTGAGAGGGCTAGTGTCAAGCGACTTTGCGCAGTTGGTATGGTACGAGCAGATCCTCGATTATTTTTGGCACCTAACCTTGCCGATATTTGCGATGGTAATAGGTGGGTTTGCCACTTTAAGTATGTTAACGAAAAACTCGTTTTTGGATGAAATTAATAAGCAATATGTCGTGACGGCAAGAGCGAAAGGTCTAGATGAAAGGAGCATTCTTTATAAGCATGTTTTCCGTAATGCCATGTTAATTATTATCGCTGGTTTTCCTGCAGCATTTATCAGTATTTTCTTCACAGGTTCAATGCTAATAGAAGTGATGTTTTCATTAGAAGGAATTGGTTTGCTGGGGTTTGAGTCGACGATACAGCGAGATTACCCTGTGGTGTTTAGCTCTCTCTATATCATGACCTTACTAGGGCTAATTTTGAGCATTATTTCTGACCTAACATACACTTGGGTCGACCCCAGAATTGATTTTGAGGCCCGCTAGATGCAAAAAAATAAAGTCGCTAATCCGTTAAATCAGGCTCGATGGCAAAGGTTTAAAGCGAACAAACGAGGCTTTTGGTCGCTAAGTGTTTTTTTGGTGCTTTTCGTTATCAGCTTATTTGCAGAGCTTATCGCCAATGATAAGCCCATCTTGGTTGAGTACGATGGTGGATGGTATTTCCCTATCACGACTCAGTACGCCGAAACCGTATTTGGGGGGGAATTTGAAACGGAAGCTGACTACACAGACCCCTATGTTGTAGATCTTATTAAAGAAAAAGGTTACATGATTTGGCCGATCATACGATTTAGCTACAGCACAATAAACTATAACATCTCTGGCTCGGTGCCCTCAGCGCCTGATAGCGTAAATTGGCTTGGTACAGACGACAAAGGTCGTGATGTCTTGGCTCGTATCATTTACGGTTTTCGTATCTCCGTTTTGTTTGGCATCGTTCTTACAGTAGTTTCCAGCGTAATTGGGGTTATTGCGGGGGCAACACAGGGTTATTATGGCGGTTGGCTTGACTTATTTGGTCAGCGATTTATTGAAGTTTGGTCTGGGATGCCAACGTTGTTTTTGCTGATTATTTTATCGAGTTTCGTGGAACCGAACTTTTGGTGGTTGCTGGGTATTATGGTGCTATTTAGTTGGATGAGTTTGGTTGGTGTTGTGAGGGCTGAGTTTTTGCGCTGCAGAAACTTCGACTACGTTAGGGCAGCGCTTGCTATGGGTGTAAATGATAGCCGAATCATGAGAAGGCATATGCTGCCCAATGCCATGGTTGCGTCTTTAACCATGATGCCTTTTATTCTCTCGGGATCAGTCACAACATTAACGTCATTGGACTTTCTTGGTTTTGGTCTCCCTGCAGGTTCACCTTCTCTTGGTGAATTGCTAGCACAAGGGAAAGCTAACTTGCAGGCGCCTTGGCTTGGCTTCTCCGCTTTCTTGGTATTGTCAATCATGCTCACCTTATTAGTGTTTATTGGTGAAGCGGTGCGAGATGCCTTTGACCCTCATCATCAAGGTAGATAACTATGACGACGAAAGAAATACTTGCATTGGATGGTGTGTCGGTCGGCTTTGGTGTTGGGAAAAATATACAGCAAGTGACAAAAAAGGTCTCTTTTACTATAGCGAAAGGCGAGACATTGGCGTTAGTTGGAGAAAGTGGTTCTGGTAAATCCGTTACGGCCAATGCGATTCTCAAACTGCTTCCTAAAGGAGTCTCTCATTACCTTGACGGTTCGATCAACTTTGATGGTATAGACATACTTAATTGTTCTGAACGCCAACTAAGAGGAATACGAGGTAAGCGTATAGGAATGATTTTTCAAGAACCCATGGTGTCGCTTAACCCACTGCATAAAGTGGGCAAGCAATTGACTGAAACGTTAGCGATACACAGTGGTGTCCGTCAAACCCAAGCCGAAGAGGTTGCCATTGAGTGGTTGGAGAAAGTGGGTATTCGCTACCCCAAAGTGAAGATCAATGCCTATCCTCACGAGCTATCGGGCGGTGAAAGGCAAAGGGTAATGATTGCTATGGCCCTGATAAATAAACCAGAGCTGCTCATTGCTGATGAACCAACCACTGCACTCGATGTATCGGTTCAAGCACAGATATTGGAATTATTGAGAGACTTACAAAATGAGTTAGGTATGGCGATGCTCTTCATTACGCATGACTTGAGCATAGTTCGCCGGATTGCAGACAAAGTGGCGGTCATGCAAAACGGAGAGTTAGTTGAGCAGGCCGATTGTTACTCTCTTTTTTCTCAGCCAGCGCATCCTTATACACAAACACTCATCCATTCCGATCCTCGGGGTGTACCTGTCGATGTTTCTGAAGGTTCTGAGAGCTTGATACAAGTCGATAAGCTTAAAGTATGGTTCCCTGTCACAGGCGGGTTGTTTAAAAGGGTTGTCTCACATATCAAAGCAGTAACTGATATGGACTTTAATCTTAAACGTGGACATTCATTAGGTATAGTGGGTGAAAGTGGATCTGGAAAATCCACAACAGGTATGGCGATTTTGCGTTTGGTGAATTCAGAAGGTTCTATCTGTTATCAGCAAAAGGAGTTGCAAGGGCTTAAGCGAAAAGACATGCTTCCGTACCGTAGCAAAATGCAGGTTGTCTTTCAGGACCCATTTTCAGCGCTAAATCCCAGAATGTCTGTTGCTCAAGTGATTGGTGAAGGTCTGTATGTTCATCATGGTGAACTCGATGAAACAACCGTCGATACAATGATTTGTGATGCGATGGAAGATGTTGATTTAGACCCCGAAACTCGTTATCGGTATCCCAATGAATTCTCAGGAGGCCAACGACAAAGGATTGCAATAGCGAGGGCTTTGGTGCTTAGGCCTGAATTCATTTTGCTCGATGAGCCAACATCATCTCTTGACCGGACGGTTCAAGCTCAAGTACTTGATCTTTTGAAATCGCTTCAACAAAAGTATTGTTTAACCTATCTGTTCATTAGCCATGATCTCAATGTTGTGAAGTCGCTTTGCCACCATACAATGGTAATGAAAGACGGATTGGTTGTAGAGAGTGGAAGAACTGATCAGCTATTTGAAAATCCTCAACATGCATACACGAGACAATTAGTTGAGCTTTCCAGTTTTTAAGAGTCTGACAGAAAATGAAGAAGGTGGGCACTATTACAGGTCTTGTTCTAGGTAGGCTTTTACAATCCCTTCAAGTTCCCCAGTCTCTTCCAATTTAGTGAGTATGGAGTTAAAGGTTTTAACGAAATCATCTTTATAGGGATACTGCTCAGGCTGAATAGTGGTAAAACCGAGGTAGCCTTGCTCAGCGCTGACGACTGCGCCTAATGTCAGTTGCCAACCTTCTGGGAGCAAGCCGTCGCTGGTCATACGTTTTATTTCCCACAAGATGGATAACCGATCGTTCATATAACAATCTATTTTCTTTTCGTACAGCTTGATCAAACTCAGTCGGCTGCCCTTGGCTTCGGATATGGTGATTTTTCCAGCTTTAACCGCATCCCAAAATTCGTTTCCACCAAGAGCAAAGGCTTCATTTACTCCAATAGTCAGCCCTAAATAATCGCTAGGCCATTTACCAAGCGGTCTATCTTTAACACTGTCGGTATTACAAAAAACAACGACTTCTTCATTCAAAATAGGTTTTGAATAGGGTGATATGTAAAGTCGTTTATCGGCATAGTAATAGGGAGGATATAAAGCAAACCCTCTCCCTGACTCAAGCATTTTCAAGCCACGTTTCCATGGTATGGGAACAATTTTGACTTGATAGGCGGGCATGTCCCTAAACACACGCCTAAGTATGTCACTGTAGATGCCTTTGGCAATGCCGTCCTCTACGTAGCTATACGGAGGGTATGCGTCGTCGCCATAAACCAACACTTTGATGGGTGGCTCAAACGCATTCGCTTGCCACGAAAGCAAAAGTGTAATCAGTGTCCATTTGAGCAAAGCGGGTCCCTTTGATGCGCTCTTTCTATGAATAACTTTAGTTTATTTATGGCAAGATAGGCATTAGACTTTGCTTTTTCGCCGTTTAATTGAAGCAAAATATGACAGAAGACGACAAAAATCCTGAAGAAATTGAGGTTGAAGCGATAGGGGTTGAGGTATCTAGCCAACCTATTGAGTTGTACAAGGTATTTAAAATAGCCAATTTGGTCGGAGGTGGAGGTGAAGCCAAGCACCTTATTGCTGAAGGTTATGTTGCAGTAAACGGTGAGCTTGAAACTCGTAAGCGGCGTAAAATGTACGATGGTGATGTGTTTGAGTTTAACCAAGAGTTTTACGTAGTGCTCTGCAATGCTGGTTTGGTTGAGCAAGAAAACGGTGATGGGCAGACGTCCACACCTGATGTTCAGTCTCAAAATCAAGCCACCCTAGCTGATAAAGATAAAACTAAAAAAGAAAACTCAGGCAAAAAGAAGAATAAGCTTGGTCGCTCGGATATTGATTTCTTCTAAAAACTCTATATTGACCAGTGTTTTTAGGTAGAGAGTGTTACCAAAAAAAGCCCCGTACTTTACGGGGCTTTAGTGGTCAATACCAAAGGTCTTCGGGGGATATCTTACTTTCTTCAGGTGCATAGGAATCATCGTCGAGTGGATGCTCAGTTTGACTTCGCAGACTCTCCAATTGATACTCAAGCATTTGGACAGTGTCGTAATCACCCTCTGAGCAAGCAATATATATCTGCTGCTCGATAGCTCGCATACTATCTCGAATACTCATGCCCTACCTCCTGCGTTCTAAAACGCTTGGCCGAATAGTTTTACCTATTCTCAAAACGATTATAGTCAAGGAGGCCAAATTCTACAGGTTGATCTTTCCTATACCATTGGTGAATTTTGTCACTAAAAGACCAAAAATTTGCCGAGCTTCTTCGGATTGCAAATTTATCCAATAACTTAACGTAGTCTTGCTCCGTTTTGACTTGCGCGATCATTTTTACAAGTAGAGGAATTTGTTTTTCATGTAGGGATAAAAATGCGCCAGGGTAGCTGCCGATAACACCATGCACCAAGGTAAAATCATCATTATCGTAGTCTCTGTTGTTTTGTTCATCGAACAGGCTTGAGATATTGGTATGAGCGTTGTTGTGTAATAATGTGAATACTTGGCTTTCACCTGATTGCGATTCAATGAGCAATATTACAATCTGAGGGAAATATGCGACGCCGCGACCTCTCAGGTCATCAATGGTTCTGAGAAGTTTTTCATGCTCTAGAGAAAGGCCGGTTTGTTCTATAGCGTAACGATGGTTTAAAACGGGAGAAAGCTGAGTTTTTAGTATGTCATACAGCTCTTGTTTAGGTTGGTCGGTCTGATAGGGCACCTGACTTGGTTGATTAAAAGGTTTAACGTTGCGTTGTAGGAAGTCACTCAATTGAGTACTTTGGTCTTGGTACCAGCTTGATTGTTCAACATGACGCATGTCTTTGGGGAGCAAAGCGACAAAATTGCTTTCGCCCTCTAAACGGAGAAAATCCATGAACATACGTGTCATTAGTTGGTGACCAAAGTTACCGTAAACATCAAATCCAGCCACAAGTAGGTAGTGAATACGCTCGATAAGCGCATAGTCAAGTATCCATGCAGTTTTAGGTGGTTTACCGACTAGGCCTTGAACGACGGACGCGCTATCAAAATGGCGAAATACCGTTAGTGCTGCATTTGGATTGGTGCCATTGCCTGTCCAAATGACATCGGTTGTTAAGTTTTGACCGTCTTTAAACCACTTGTTGATGAAGTCCGATTTAGCCTCTAAGTAGCGGGCTTGCTGACGTGAATAGACGACCCAATTTGTAATCGGTACTGTGTTACTTTCTAGCTCTCCGGGGAGTCTTAAATTGTCTGCTTGAGATCGATAAAACTCATTGACTTCAGGTATATCTGATTTATCAGGGTCCAAAAAGAAAACCCAAAAGCGATCGTTAATCACATTTAAAGCTAACTGACCACGGCATACGGGGCCTTTGATATAAGCGTTGATGGTATTTTGCGCGTTATCGAGCATAAATTTGAACCGCGCTTTCACTGGTAAATCGATGAACGCGGTCATGGGGTTAGCTGACACTTCCACAGAATAGTCGGGGAGTGCGGAGACATCGTATTGCGCGTCAATAAACCATTGCTGCCAATTGGATAGGCGTTGTTTGTTGAGTGCAAAAGGCATGTGCGTTTTATCGACAATGGTTGATTCGACAGGAATTAATCGGTAGTAAACTGTCTCGACTTTAGGATCATCATATGGGCGGCGAGTTGAGATTCGCTCAACAGGTTGGCCTGGAGGTGTCGCTGAGCGGATTAACGTAAAGAATCGTGGTGTACTTTCGTTAAGATCGGAAAAGTATAAATGCGATAGAAACAGATGCTCATAGATATACCTTGCCATTAGCTGAGCTTTACGTGAATTCTGGTTCAAGAATTGCTCATAGTTTTTGATTAAGGTTTCCTGATCTGAGGTCAACGATAAAGGTGCATTCATACGAGCATTGTTTTGCAGCCATAATATTAATGTTGAATATTCTTCTGGCGTTAGGTTGGGCATTCCATATGGCATTCCCCACTCAGGGTACTTGCTTTCATACTGGCTATATTCCTCGATAGTGGGGCATTGTTGATCTCGGTCAACAGCGAAATCAAATCCTTCAAGTTGTGCTTGTTCTGGCAAGGGATGTTTTTGTTTTTGAATCAACATCTTTGCCATTAACCCTGCTTCTATATTGGCGACCGGAGATTGTTGACGCTCATTGAGTACCGGATAAAAACCAAAATCTCGCCATTGAGCAGTGTTTTGAGCATCTTCAAATAACCGTGTCGGCGTAGCCGCTGTAAGGCGTGTACCTTGGTAAATGAGTGTTTTACTCGCCCCTCGATCAATACCTGCAGTGGAGGAAAGTTTGAGCTGGCAAGGAGCATCGTAACAGGCGTGGCATACCACGCAGCGGTTATCAATAATGGGTTTAACTTCATCAAGATAGAAATCACTAGACTGTGAAGATGTGCCCACTAGCCTCTCTCTGGGATAGGCATCACCAAACAATTGATCATAGTTAAACCCCGCATATGTCGCACAGCCTGCAAATATTGTAATAAAAGAAAGTATGAGGAGTTTACGTATATTCATGAGAAAAATAGCTGCCTAAACAAGTCCGATAATTGCAGCAGAAGGATACTTAAATAGCAAATAAATCACCACTTAAAGTCAATCAATTAGGTATTTTTGAACAGATTTTACATGCTGTTTCAGACAACAAAAAAGGCTTAACTATTGAGTTAAGCCTTTGATAGAAAATTTAAACTTAGGTCAGATGTTCTTTAGTCGTCCAAGTTTAGCTAGTGATAATGGCTTTGTGAACAAAGCTAAAACAATGCAAGTAGCCATCATGAAAGCTGAGATGGTGTAAGCGAGGTTATAGCTGTCGCCATTGGACATCGAGAAACCCACAACGGCAGCACCTATGGCTCCACCGATTCCCCATGCGGTGTATAACACGCCATAGTTAGTTCCGTAGTTTTTAAGGCCATAAAACTCCGCGGTTAGAGTTGGGAACACCGCCAGCAGGGTACCGTAACCCACAGCCGCAATTGCTGTACCTAGGATTAATGTGAACTCGCTATCAAAGGTGGCAAACATGACCATATTGATTCCTTGAAGGACAAAAGCGATCAGTAAGGTTCTGATTCCACCTATTTTGTCTGCAAGTATGCCTGCGACAACTCGGCCACCGGAGTTGAATATCGCAAGGATAGAGGCAAGATACACTGCGTTAGGTAAGTTTGCCTGTACACTTGCGATAGTCGTGATGTTGCCAATGATCATCAAACCTACGGATGCGGCAAAAGCATACATAATCCATAGCGAATAAAATTGGGGAGTTTTCAGCATTGACTTCCAAGATAAGTCACGAGTTTCGGTATTTCTCACGGCTGATTGTCCAGTCCGACTGTTAGGCGATACTGGTACGTAATCAGTTGGTGGATTATTGATGGTGGCCGCAAGAGGGACTGCAATAGCGAGTATGCCAATACCAAGTATAATAAAGCTTGTTTGAATACCCATACTTTCGATTAAGGTTGAAGTTAGAGGAGCAAGATAAATAGCGGCAAGACCAAAACCCGCAGCGATGAGGCCATTAACCATCCCTTTTTTCGACGAGTGGAACCATTTCATTGCTGACGGAGAAAGACAGGCATAACCAAAGCCGATTCCCGCACCAGTTATTACACCAAATGTGATATTTAACGTCATTGGTGAGCTCGCAAAGCCAGACGCTATCATGCCTAACCCTGTAAGTACTGCTCCAAGAATAAGAATTTTGCGTGGCCCCATTTTGTCTTGAAGGATCCCGGCGATAAGAAGACAAGCTGAGAAAGTGATGGTGGCGATAGCATAGGGTGAGGAGGCTTCAGCCGCACTCCAGCCTGATTTGGTCACTAAGGCTTTGTTGAATACACTCCAGGCATATAAAATACCAAGACAGAGGTTGATACAGAATCCTGCTAATAGTATTCGTGTCGCTTTATCAATCTTGCTCATTTTTCTTCTCATTTTACCTCTACCGATGAGAGGTCAACGTTATCGTTACTTGGTTCAAATTAAGCTTGTGTTTATCAACACAACGCATAATGGGCGCGGATTATACCCAATATTGAAGTGATTGAAATCACTTTTTTACATGAGTGGATGGGCGTTAGCTCAGCCAAACTGGGTGCTTGTCTGAACGGTATCGGTATTAGAAATTCAACGAGCTGGCGTATAGGTGTTTAGTGTCTAATATTAATAATATCAATATTTGAGACAAAGTAGCGTACAAAGGCTTGGAATAAATACGTGGGTTCAGTCACTCAATACACAGAAATTATGGCACAAGGATAACCTGATGGGACGTGTTACCCTGCTAATATGCATCCTGTTCTTTTCGGCAGATTTATTGGCGAAACAAGCGGAACCAGAACTGCGACCGCTTATTGTAACGAATTCCAAGGCATGGAAACCTTTTTCTTATTTAGATGATGATCAGCAGCCTGCTGGTATTCTTATCGATTACTGGAAACTGTTTGCCAAGCACAACAATATCGAGATTGAATTTTTATTGCTCGATTGGAATGAGTCACTGGAGGCGGTTAAAACAGGAAAAGCAGACATACACGCAGGGTTGCTCTGGTCTGAGCGCAGAGAAGCTTACCTTGATTACACTCCTTCGATTATCACAATCGATACGCAAATGTATATTAGTCGAGATTTGATAGGTTTGGACCTAAACAACTTTATGTTGGGTAATCACGAATACTCAGTTGGGGTGGTTATGGGTGGGTATGAAGAGGAATTCACGCGCAAGAATTACCCAAATCTTACACTGGCAGTATTTAGTAACAACCAAAAAATGATTGATGCGGCGTTCAAAGGAGAGATTTCAGCCTTTGTCGCCGATTTACAAGTGGGTAATTTTTACCTTCTCACCAGTAATAGGACGAATGCGTTTGTGGGCGTAAGAAATCTCTATTCCGGAGATCTTAGAGCGGCAGTTAAAGAGGGCAACAAAACACTACAGGAATTGGTAATAAAAGGTCAGGACGCCATAACAGAGAGTGAAAAGAAAAGAATCCTTAGCCGCTGGATGCATATTAACACTGTCTATCCTACTTTTCTGGCCCCAGCCCTTATTGTCATTGCCTTATTTGGCGTCATTTTATATATCTTTGCATTAAGGTATTCGGTACGGATGAAAACCCGAGAGCTTGCTAAAGCGAACGAGGAGTTAAAAAAATTGTCTGAAACCGACTATCTGACGGGTTTGAGTAATCGGAGACATTTTGTTGCAGAATTTCAAAAGCATCTTGATAACTCAGGTGATCTCTGCGTTATGGTTTTTGATATTGACGATTTTAAGATGATCAATGACACATACGGACACCAAGTTGGTGACGATGTGATCAAAACAGTGGCTAAAACGATTCAAGCGTGTGTCGGTTCGGATCAACTGTTAGGGCGCATTGGGGGTGAAGAATTTGCGCTTGTTATGAACGACCAAGATGAGCTCAGGGTACAAGAGTTGTCTCATGCTATTTGTGATTTAGTTAGAAACATCGATTTTGGTGGCCAGCCACCATACAAGGTAACGCTGAGCTTAGGATGCGCGTACTATCCCTCTGCACACAATGAAATCCAGTTATCGGATGCTGACCATCTAATGTATCAGGCTAAAGCTCAAGGAAAAGATCGAGCAGTTGTATGCAATATGGCTCGCGAGCAATGCCTATAGGCATTTTAAAGGTTGAAAAATTGCCACTTTGCGCACAAAGCAAGCAAACGAGACAATATAACGAAAAAAAGTCTTTTCTTTTCATATTACTGTGGCATATTAGTCCTGCTTCCGCGATGAAGCGTGCATCGTATAATGGCTATTACCTCAGCCTTCCAAGCTGATGATGCGGGTTCGATTCCCGCTGCACGCTCCAAATTTTCTAAATTATCTCATACACCTATCTAACGCTATATCAACGCTTGCGTACAACATGAAGAGTGTTTGCCCAATGGCCTTTACGTAACTACTCCGGTCGCTTTTTAAGCATGCCTACGATTGTCTAATCACATAAAACCACACCTTATAATGTTAAAAAGTCGCCTAAATAGACGACTCTCGTTATTTACTTAGTATTTAATATATTGGTCTTTTAGCGTTCTATAGCACTAACTTATAGACTAACGCAGTGACCGCTATGGTGCCGGTAGCCAGCACGAAGAAAGTGGATAGCTTACCTCTGTATGCATGTAGGCTTTTAACTTTATAGACGGCAATCATCGGCATGATAAATAAAATCATCGCAATGACTGGGCCGGATAATGCTTCCATCATGCCCAAAATACTTGGGTTGATAATGGAGACGGCCCAAATACTGGAAAATAGTAACAATACACATAATGCGTGTGCTTGGCGTGAAGACAATTTTGTGCTTTTAGTCAACATGCCAACTAGACTCTCTCTCGCCCCCAAAAAGTGACCTATGAATGAAGATGTGATGGCAATAAACGCGACAATTGGTCCAAGTGTTGCGATGAATGGATTATCTGTAGCGTTGGCCAAATAAGACAAAACGGACACGTTCTGTGCTTTAGCTTGCGCTAATTGCTCCGGAGATAGTGCAAGTACACAAGAAATAACAAATGACATTACAAACACAATCAGCATTATATTCGTGCGACGCACGATTTCTTCTGATTTTGGTGTGGCTTCTTTGCCATAGTGTCGACGCTGAACATGGGCGAATGACGATAGAGCTGCGACATGGCTGAAGGCAAAAATGACGACGGGTGTGGCTAACCATAAAGTGCTCGTCAAAGAGGACATTGAAGTGACGGTTAATTCAGGAACTTGCCAACTGGGGATAAGGTAAACAGACAAGAATAACAAAATGGCAACGAGTGGATAAACCATGAGTGAGAACGCACGGAGCATGACTTTTTCACCTGCCAACATGATTGCTATCAGTCCTGCCACTAAAATACCAGACAGCCAAACACGTGGCACAGCAACCATGTCTGCTTGGTTAACCATAAAGCTATCAACGGTATTGGTTAGACCGACACCGTAAATCAACAAGACTGGAAAAATGGAGAGAAAATAGAGCAGCGATATACACTGTCCGGCGATAGGACCAAAATGTTCAACCACTACATCGGTAAAATCCGCGTTAGGTTTTTGCGATGAGAGCACAAAACGGGTAAATCCACGGTGTGCCAAGTAGGTCATTGGATAGGCGAGTATGGTCATGATTATTAGTGGAATCATTCCGCCTATGCCTAAATTAATGGGCAAAAATAAGATGCCTGCACCTACTGCGGTGCCAAACAGGCTAAGCACCCACTGTGTATCATGGAGTGTCCACTGTCTGGTCTTAGCGGTTAACGTATTTTGAATGTCGTTCACTTGCTCGTTACCTTTGTCTTTCACGGAGTCGCAAAGGCTATATATTTTGTTAATAATTATCACGTAATTTATACAACACGGTGATCTGAATCACGAAGTAAAATGTTACCAAGGCTATTTTGAATGTTTATTAATCGCTACGGGCATTCATGATATTTTTATTTTTTTATTAAATAGTTAGAGATCAAAGGCGTGATTCAGTTTGGTTGGATTATTGGCTTTTGATGTCATCATATATACAGCAATTGTGGAAGCTAAAGTGTAACTCTTCAGGCAGTAGTGCTTGTAAACCGCATTACCGCCCTCAGAACAATTACGATCTTCCAATATAAGACCAACTCAAATTGCAAGAAAAAGGACGTGTTTCTTGCAGCATCTTATGCAGAAAATCAGCGCGCGACTATTCTTTATTTATGATGTTATCAAAAAGTCTCTGTGGAACCTGTGTTCTGGAAAATGTCTCGATAGTAGTTGATGGTTATGGATTCATATTATGATTTAAAGCATGGACGCAGATTAAAGATAATCTTTGCCTTAAGCTTGCTAGGGGTAGCACTATCTCTTGGTATATTTTTCAATGGATTGAGCATCTCTCTGACAGATTTAAAACAAAGTCAATCTAAGCAGCTATCCGATGTAGCACTTGGTGTCGTGAGGCAGCAATATTCTCGTTCAGTTGAAGGGCTGGTGTCCGTTGAAGAGGCAAAAGCATTAACAATCGACATATTACGCGCCATGAGGTTTGGTCGCAATGGGTATTATTGGATTAATGATGGTGACGGGATATTGCTCATGCATCCGTATGCGGATAAGTATGTTGGTACCAATGTCAGCGGCCTTGTTGACCCATATGGTGTGCAGATGTTTAATGAATTTATTAGAGTCAGTAACGCAGGAGGGGGCTTAGTACATTATCACTGGCCTAAGCCGAATTCTGAAGAAAACGTCGCCAAGATTTCTTATGTTGCTTCCTTTGAGCCTTGGGGCTGGGTGATAGGTACCGGTCTCTATACCGATGAACTTGAGAAGGAAATCCAAAATTATGGGTATCGAGTGATCGGTGCAGCGTTTGCCTTTGCTATTTTCTTTGCGCTCGCCTCTTTGTTTCTCACTCGAAGACTCTTCGCTGAACTCAAAGATAGGGCAATAAAAGACCCACTTACCTCTTTATATACCCGTCGATACTTAAATGAGACGGTAGATGATCTACAACTAAAAATTGAACGAGAGCAAGACCTATCTGTGTCGGTAATATTTATGGACATCGACCATTTTAAGAAGGTCAACGATGAGTTTGGACATGCACAAGGTGACTTGGTGTTGGCTCAGACTGGGTTAAAGATAAGAAAAAATGCGCGTCCTGACGATATTTGTGTTCGTTATGGAGGAGAAGAGTTTGTTGCCGTGACATTGTCATCGAATGCGGACACCCCCCTTCTTTTAGCCGAACGAATTTGCCAAGCGGTAAACAGCCATATTTTTCAACATGGCCAACAAGAGTTTTCTATCACTCTTAGTGTTGGTATCGCCTTTCATCGCCGAGACGAAACGATAGAGCAGACAATAAATAGGGCAGACAAGTTATTGTATCAAGCGAAAGCAAAGGGCAGAAACTGTATTGTTCAAGAGACTGACGAGTAGTTTTCCAGACGTGTATTGCTGCTATATTCCAAGGATATATCCGAGATCCTAATATCAATAAAAAAACCGCCAAATTTGCATGGCGGTAGCTTTCTAGTGGTATGAATATATAGGGTACTCAGATGCTTACGTTGCTCCTGCACGACACCGCTATGTTCGAATATCGGCTATCACCTGATTGAGTTCTCCAACGCTAGATTGCAGATCGCCTACAATTGGCCCTAGTTGATTTATTGCGTCATTCATGTCTGAAGATAGGTTTTTAATGGTTGCCAAGTTACCGGAGATTTCATCACTTACGGTCAACTGCTCTTGCGTAGCGGCTGCAATCGATGTATTCAACTTGTGAATTTCTATTACCGATCCTTGAATGGTGTTTAAGGCTTGGTCAGCGATACTCATGTTAGAGCGCGTAGACTGCATTTTTTCTGCGCCACTATGAATTGTGCCCGTTGACTCTTTCGCTTTATCTTGCAATGTCATTACAATGCTTTCAATCTCTCCTGTGGAGTCTTGAGTGCGTTGAGCGAGAGAGCGGACTTCATCGGCGACCACCGCAAATCCACGACCTTGTTCCCCTGCGCGAGCCGCTTCGATTGCGGCGTTGAGGGCTAGGAGGTTGGTTTGCTCTGCGATGGCTTTTATTACGTCCAAGACGTTACCAACATTAGTTGATTCATCGGCTAACTGCTGAATGATCTGAGAAGTGTTTGTAAACTCTCCCTCTAACTGAGTAAATTCACTGGTTGTCTTGTTAAACACAGACTTGCTTGTAGAGACTTCTTTCTCGGCACTACCCGCATACTGCTCTGCTGTGCTGGTGTTCTCTGCTACATTGGAGAGCGCTGTCGTCATCTGCTCCATCGCTGTCGCTGCCATTTCCATTTCTTGATTTTGTTGGCGAGCCATATCAATGTTCTTCTGAGTGACCGTCTGAATTGCTTTTGAGATGTTCGCTATTGTTGAGTTAACCTGAGTGATTTTACTGATGGTTTTGGCATAGCTAACCAACACTTTATTGATTGTACTGCCAATAACACCAAGTTCATTATTACTATTCTCACTCACACGTAATGTTAAATCGGAGTCTTTATCCACTTTTTGCAGTAACTTTGCCATCTGATCAATAGGTTTTACGACTTTTTGGTTGACTGTGACATAGCCAATAATGGCGATAATAAATACAGCAACCAAAGAAATGTTACCAATCAGAACGGTAGTTTGGACTTCTTTTGCTGCCGTTTGAAACTGGCGATTGGTTCGCGTTTCAAGCTGTTGGAAAAAGGTCTCTATGGGCTCCATGATTTTTGCTTTTTCACGATGATAGTCCTTACTGTGCAGTAACTTTGCTGCCATTGCTAAATCAGGTTCTCCCTTTTGAGTGTAGTTGCCTGAGCTATCGGGATATAACCCTTTGACTGCATTCATGGCTTTTACTTCCATTTGTACCAAGGCATCTGAATTTTGCTGAGCCTGTTTAAGCAGTTTGAATTCGGATTCGGTAAAGCCAAGGTTTTCCATTCTCTTTTGCAGGGAAATTTTTTCTCCATCGGCTTTAGGTTTCTGTCCATAGTTAATGACAAGATCCCAATATATGGTGTGATAGTTCTTTGGCCGCGGCTTTTCACCGTTTCGAATTGCCAAAATATCCATATACATTTTTTCATATGCTTCATCGGCCGTTAACACATATGTTCGTCCTAAACGGGTCAAATCATCAGAACTTTGTCGCAGCTCATCTGCTGCCTGATAAGACTGGTAACGAATCGTTGCCATTTCATCCACTTTTTGCAGTAATCCATTGAGTTGTAACACTGTAGCGACACTTATGATGATGCCAATAGCGATAACTCCAAACACGAGTTTCATAGTGTTGTCAATATTCATACAATCCGTTCCTTGTAGGATTAAATTGACCGACGTTGTTGGTGGCTAGTTTGTCGCTGCTGTTAGAGTTTTTTACGCAAACATATCAGCTAACCAATTTACCTATTAAGTATATAGTCAAAAAGAAATAGGGTGATTTTTTAACTTCAATGAATGTAAAAATTTAGAGGATAAATGTTGAAATCTTATAGATTTCAGTAGCAAGCCTAAGGCGATCTTTAACGAAATTACTGCCAACACATCAAGTAATGAGTTTGGTAGTTTGTTCACATCTTTTGGAACTCAATAATGGGCCCCTCACATCATGCTCGCTAAACCACCTACGCAAGGAAGCTTTTAAGATGGATAGCTAATGACGAAAGCCTACTTGTTTTAGTCTTTTGCAATCCATCCAAGGTGGTTATTTTCTCGTTAGCAGAGCTGCAATGGTTATGTATCGAAAGGGATATTGAGTAGGTGAGGATATGAGCCTTTTGGTCACGTTAGAATAAATGTGGTCGATCACATGGGATTTATCATTCTCGGAAAGATAACCCTGTATGGCTGAATATAGAAAAGTTTCGGAAAAAGCTCGTAGCATAGAAGTGTACCGATTAGCCCATAAAACATAATCACCAGTTCTATCGAGCTCTCTATTAAATGGGACTTCAACTTCCTTACATTCAAAATGTTCGATTTCAAACTTTTTTCCTAGCACGGAATCGTATTTAATAGGCTCAAGTAGCTCTTCGATACTCCGAAAATATACAGGAAATACTAATGACTGATAGAATTCATAGGGTAAAAAACCGACTTCAATACAGTCTAGAATAGCATCTGCCAAGACATCATAAATTCCATCGCTGCAGGATATATTCTCATTTCTACCAAAAGTCTGAATCAACAGTTTTCCGTTTTTTGACAGCTCTATTGATCTATGATGTAAGAAGTCGGCAAGATTCTTTGCTGCTTCGAGCTTAAATGGCAGTCTTTGCTCTTCAGTGAGATTGGCTTTTTTATTTTGGGACAACGTGCTTGGTGGCATTGGTAAAATATGATTCGGTATCTTTGCCTCCGGTGTCTTTTCCAAAAATCCCAGTACATTGTAAGTAGTTGCGATATGTACTGACTCAGGAGGCATTAAAGCCTGGAACGCATTACCTGCACTAACAAAAGTATGAATATTGTCTTGAGAGAACGTTGTTTCTCCTTGAGGAAATAATGTCAAAATTAGCTGGTTGTAGTCATTGGTTGGTAAGTCTGAAAAGTATAAAGAAACTGTTTTGTCAGTATTATTCCTTATTGAATGGACTATTTTTTTAAAAGCATAAATAGAGTTAGACCCTTCTGAAGTTCCTATATCCATAATGCTTATGTGGTTGCTATTAAATTGACAAATAAATGAAGGGCTATCTATCGAATTGAGAAGCCATGGTAAGCATGCATCAATTCCTGCTTTTTGAGTGTCTGAGTTTTTATTATAATATCCTGAGCACCTCATTGAGACATTTTGTGACATATATATCCTATACGATAGATTAATTTAAAGACTATATCATTTTTTGGTTAAATTATATGTGACAAATACAATTAAGTCTTACTTAAAATATTAATCTATATAATAATATAAAGATATTGAGAGGCGGCTTTTTAACATTACCTCCCTTATGAGTTATTTAATCATAGAAAGTAAGGGTATTTTGTAACTGCTGTGAATAGTTAAAAATATCATCAACACTATTTATTGGATGGCGAATTTCGTTCTTCGAATCATCAAAAAGACCAATGTACTTTTGTTTAGTGTTAAACCAAAGGCGACACAATGGCTTACGATTATTGTCATCCAAGAGAATGCCAAAGTAACTTTGCGTATCTCTGGCATACACACGATGAACTTCAACCTTCTGTCTCACTATCGCTTTAACTATATTGAAACCTTCGATTTCTTCCTCGGTAGTATGTATTTTTGAGTTTTCTGTAACATCATCGGTTACGTCTTGTGCAAAGTCAGAAAGTTCGACCTTTTCAGAACTTTTGGATTCTTCACCAATAGCTGATTTCAGACGATAGTTAATGCTATCATTAAGAAATTGCTTTAACGCTTTAGTTGTTATTTCTAAGAACTGACTTTTCACTTTGGCTGTTTGAACGCCTTCGTACACTTTAGATGTGAAGAATTTTACAAAGTCTTCCTCTGGCTCACTAAACTGTTCGTGAAGTACTTTTTTTATTTGATTCAAATATTTGAGCTCTCCAGCTGCGTCCACAACAGACCCAACGTCAAACGAAGACTTAGTTAGTTTTTTAATCTCTGGAACGAGATGCTCATCCAGATTTTCAAGATCTAGTGTCAAAAAGGGTTTTTCATCCATTTTATTGGGGGCATCTAAATCCGTATAAAATTGGTACTTTGCTCCGTTAGTTAATATGCCTATTCTTGCATTGGTTACTGAAAAATATCTGAAAAGTTGATTGGCATGTTTAGTCGACAGTGGTTCTCTATATTTTTTACATTCTATAAGTATCTGGATCGCCCCATCTTTTACTAAAGCATAATCCACTTTTTCTCCTTTCTTTGTTCCCGTATCTGCTGTGAACTCAGGAATGACCTCATTTGGGTCGAAAACATCATAGCCCAGAACAGAATGTAAGAAAGGCATGACTAACGCATTTTTTGTAGCTTCTTCAGTAGCGAGGTTATCAGACACTTGTGAGATTTTTTTGATAGTGCTTGTATACGTTCGATAAAGTCCATTTATATTCCACCATTTGCATACGTGATCTTTAAATTATATGTGAGAATGAAATATTCGCACAAAAGTAAAGGTGTGCCTTGAATATACGGACTAAAATTCTAGAGGACTGATTTTATGTATGTTGAATTTATTGTTTAATAATAGCTACTTAAAGTCTCCATCTGGATGTTAAAATCCTTATAGTAGCAAAGAAGACGACGTTTGGTGGTTTATGCTGAGGGTGGCAGAACCATAAATTCCTTCATCATTTGTCTCTTAGTTCCCATAAGCTCCCGATAAGACTTCACATCTATCCTAAAGCAGATGTGGTCCTTGTCATTATCTTTGCGTGTGTAGAAACCAGACTTATTTTTACGCAAGAATTTAGTGGGTATATTTAGTAAATGTATACTATCGCCATCTTCCAGCAGAAAAAATAGATTTTGGATTTTTGTACTATTCACTTTTTTAAGTGATACTTCCAACCACCATACGGGCAGTGATTTGTTTATCTTTGAAAAATGCGTATTACTACTTTGAAAATCCACACCGTAGATTACGCTAGCTTTTCGCATAGCTTCTGACTTTTTCATTATAGATGTCCAAATGAACAATATTGTAAGGTTAGTATAGGTATAAATACTGTCGGTGTTTTTTCGTTGGGCTCTCTGAGGTTGTCGAATTTGCGAAATGGTAGCATACTGAATTTATTGTTATTTGACTGAAATAGTAAGCTAATTCGTTTATCGAAGCGGCCCATAGAGGACTTTCTAGTGACTAAAAAATACGGCGCTAACACAGACCCTGTAGACTTCACACAGGTTGCTTTGGTTGATGAATCACTGTCTCAATTGGTAAAGGATATTGATATCCTGAATGCTGTGAGTCCAGTGAATTACAAACAGGAAAAAGAAAACTTCTTTAGGCAAAACTACTCGGTTGAACCTCAGTTTGAGTATAAGGAGGTTCCGTGTAATGCGTTTCATTTTAAACGTGCGTTATACAACCTTCCCGTTGAAGACATTAGCGATCCCGATCTGCATAAAATCTATGAAGATGTCATCGCATCGTATGCTGACAAAGTCGATCAACTACAAACCATAGGTCAAAGAGATTTTCTGTATAACTCATTACGATACTTTGGTGAACCCAGCGAAAAAGACATGCGTAACGCTAACTTTATCCTTCATCTACCTGATTCAGAGGATGATGACAATACTTTGATCGATGCTCAAGGTATTCAGTCTATTATGGAAACATTTGCTCAAAATGAAGGTTACGAATATAAGTTAGTGCTTGATGATAATATGATTGCCAACGCGCTTGTCTCTGGCACTTCTATAAAGATTAATGTCACAGCAAATGTTCCATTGATTGAAGCGAATGCTCTTGCCCACCATGAACTAGGCGTGCATCTGGTAACGTCGCTCAATGCAAGAGCTCAGCCGTTAAGGATTTTGTCAATTGGCTGTCCAGTCAATACCATGACTCAAGAGGGAATGGCGATTCTTAGTGAATATCTCGCAGGGCATCTCTCGATCAAACGGCTTAAAATACTTGCTCTTCGGGTGTTGGCGGTGAACTCAATGATCAAAGAAAAGTCATTTAGAACCACCTTTATGATGCTGAAAGAGGAGTATGGTGTTGATGATAATTTGGCGTTTACCATCACAGCACGAGTCTACCGAGGTGGCGGTTTCACCAAGGATTATCTCTACCTTAAAGGTTTTCATGAGGTGTTGAACACTTATGAAAAAGAAGACGATTTTATGAGTTTGCTTTGCGGAAAAACTGCCTTGATTCATCTTCCAGAGATAAAGCGTTTAGTGGACAAAGGAATTTTTGTTCCACCAGTTAAGATTACGCCTTCTTTTCGTGCGCCAATACAAAATGATGAAATTCGGCGTTTTATTACCCATGCGATAAAGTAGTGGTTTCAATGCCGCATTGTCCTCTTTGTATTTTTACAAGGCATGCAATTGTGGGTTAAGCCCTGTTCCCCTGTTTCTTGCAATATGGACTAAGCTTTAGTTATTGTTTTTGAGAAATTGGCTAATGTTATTGCGGGCATATTGCTGCTTTAGGTGTAGCTGAGGAGGCGTGATGAAACCCCCGAAAATACCGGACAATGAGGCAGAACGTTTGCATGCGCTCAGAGCATTGGGCATTTTAGACACCGCTCATGAAGAGCGATTTGATCGTGTTACCAGAATGGCCAAACGCATGTTTGGTGTCCCTATGTCGTTAGTCAGCCTCATTGATGAAGACCGCCAATGGTTTAAGTCTGTCCAAGGCATTGACGTCGAAGAAACAGAGAGAAAAACGTCGTTTTGTGCTCATGCGATTAATAGTGATGGGCTATTTATTATTCCTAATGCTGTTTGTGATGAGCGGTTTTGTGATCACCCTATGGTAGTGAATACGCCTAACATTCGTTTTTACGCGGGCTGCCCACTTAAGCTTAGACAGGGGCTCAATATTGGCACACTTTGCTTGATTGACAGCAAGCCTAGGGACTTGGATTCAGAGGATCGTCAGCTTCTACAAGACCTAGGTGCAATGATTGAGCAGGAGATCAAATCAGTCCAGATGGCAACCTTGGATGAATTGACCATGATTTCTAACCGTCGAGGTTTTCTTTCATTGGCAGAGCAGGTTCTTCAGGTATGTAAGCGCAAGCAGCACAATAGTTCTATTATTGTTTTTGATTTAAACAAGTTTAAACCGATTAATGATACATATGGGCACCATGAGGGCGATCATGTGTTAAAAGTTTTTGCCATGGAACTTATCGGGTGGTTTCGAGAATCTGATGTCGTTGGGCGCTGGGGTGGAGATGAATTTGTTGTACTCTTGTCTGATACGACTCCAGAAATGGTCAAATCTAGCCTCTCTGGATTTAGTGACAATATGGCAAAAGTAAACCAAGAGAGTGGTAAGCCCTATAATATTGAATTTAGTTGTGGTGTCAGTTGCCACAAATACGATTGTGAGTTGTCGATAGAAGAGCGGATAGAAAGAGCCGATAAAGAAATGTACAAAGTTAAGCGCTCACGCTAACAAAGAACAGCCAGTGATACTGGCTGTTTGTATTGTCGGAGTGCGAATTTATACGTCGTAAGTCGTAGACGCCGTATCGCCACCTGTCCCTGTCCAATTTGTATGGAAGAATTCACCACGTTCACGATCGATGCGCTCATATGTGTGAGCACCGAAATAGTCTCGTTGGGCCTGAAGTAGGTTTGCAGGCAGACGAGCCGTTGTGTAACCATCAAGAAATGTAAGGGCAGAAGTCGTACATGGCATAGGGATACCAGTCTCTAGAGATTTTGCGGCTACTTTACGCCATGCTGCTAGGCTGTTTTGCAGAATATCTTTGAAATAGTCATCCGAGCCTAAGAAAGCAAGATCAGGATTTTTTTCATACGCATCTCGGATGTTGCCCAAAAATGCAGAACGTATGATACAGCCACCTCGCCACATCAAAGCGACGTTACCATAGTTCAGTTCCCAGCCATTCTCGTTAGATGCTTCACGCATTAACATAAAGCCTTGAGCGTAAGAGATGATTTTAGATGCAAGTAACGCCTGACGAAGTGCGTCTACCCACTCTTGCTTGTCACCTTGAACTGGGGTAATTGTTTTACCAAAAAGCGTTTCTGCTTGTACGCGCTGGTCTTTGAGTGCCGACAAACAGCGCGAGAACACAGACTCAGAAATAAGAGTGAGTGGGATACCAAGGTCTAGGGCATTGATACCAGTCCATTTTCCGGTTCCTTTTTGACCAGCTGTGTCTAAGATTTTCTCAACCAGAGGCTCACCATCTTCGTCTTTATAGCCAAGGATATCGGCTGTAATTTCGACTAGATAGCTATCTAGTTCTGTTTTGTTCCAATCTGAGAAGACGGCTTGCATCTCGTCTGAAGACATACCCAAACCATCTTTCATAAACTGATAGGCTTCAGTGATAAGCTGCATGTCACCGTATTCGATACCGTTGTGAACCATCTTAACAAAGTGACCTGCGCCGTCGTTACCAACCCAGTCACAGCATGGCTCTCCAGCCTCAGTTTTTGCAGAAATACCTTGGAAGATGGGTTTGACGGCTTCCCAAGCTTCAGGTGCACCGCCAGGCATGATTGAAGGACCAAAGCGCGCGCCTTCTTCACCACCTGAAACACCTGTGCCTATGAAGTGGATGCCTTTTTCTCTTAGGGTGGCGACTCTGCGATTAGTATCTGGGTAGTTGGTGTTACCACCGTCGATAATGATGTCACCTTTGTCCAGAAGTGGAACAAGTGCTTCAATGAAGGTATCCACCACATCGCCGGCTCGTACCATGAGCATGACTTTGCGAGGCATTTCTAGTTTTTCGACTAACTCTTCAAGTGTATATGCACCAACAATATTCGTATCTTTTGCTGGCCCTTGGAGGAATTCATCTACTTTAGCAGCAGTACGGTTGTGAGCCACGACTTTAAAGCCGTGGTCATTCATGTTTAAGATAAGGTTTTGCCCCATTACTGCTAGGCCTATAACACCGATATCACCTTTCATTATTTTTCTCCAATTTTTAATGGACGCTCGCGTTACGCGATTTTGTCTGCTGCGTCAGAATCTAGGTACCACTCCGTCTCACCAGCTTGTGACTGGATTTTCGCTGCAGGATAGGGCAGCTTAGCGGCAGGAATGGTATGAATTTCATGAACGATTTCTACTTTGCCAGCGCCTAGCACAAGGTAGCTAATTCGTTTTGCTGCTTGCAAAACCTTGGCGGTTTTAGAAACGCGGATCTGGCCTGATTCAGGATGAGAAGCTAACACTGCTAACTTTTCATCTTCATAGTTGGTTTGGCCCGGGAACAAAGATGCGGTATGACCGTCTGCACCTACGCCAAGTAGTATCCAGTCAAAAATAGGTGTGCCATTTTTGACTGGGATAACGTCGATCATCTCATTGGCAAATCTTTCTACTTCTTGCTCTGGGTTTTCTTCGCCACGAATACGGTGGATATTTTCAGCGGGGATATCAACCTTACTGAAAAGCAGAGTGTTGGCTTCACCATAGTTGCTTTCTGCGTCACTAGGGGCGACGCAGCGCTCATCTCCCCACCAGAAATGAAGATTTTTCCAATTAATTGACGATGAATACGTGTCGGTCGCCAATAATTTAAATAACATCTTGGGTGTGCTACCACCAGACAGTGATATGTGCACTGGACGGTCGAGGTCGCTAAGCGCTTTTACATCGTTTGCGAGGCTTTCAACAACCTGTTGTGCTGTATCGAAGATCTTATGGTTGATCATAGTTCACAGTAATCCGTATCGGTTAAATTCTTACAAGGGAAACGCCAAGCTCTATTGTCACGTTTCAAAAGGTCGTCCGATTCTTTCGGTCCCCAAGTTCCACAAGCATAACCAAATAGGGCCTGTGGGTCCTGTTTGAAGTCTAGAATTGGCTGTACGTATTGCCAACATGCTTCCACGGCGTCACTTCGAGCGAAAAGCGTGGCATCCCCATTGAGCGCATCCAGAAGAAGACGTTCATAGGCCGTTAGCATTTGTGTCTCAGGCAGATCAGCATAATGGAAGTTCATAGACACTTCTTTTGCTTTGAACCCAGCTCCCGGCTCCTTCAGGCCAAAGCTCATCTGGATTCCTTCGTCAGGCTGAATGCGAATGATGAGTTTATTCTCAGGAGCATTCTGACCAAACACAGGGTGCGGCGTTTGTTTGAAGTGAATAACGACCTCGGTGACTCGAGTCGGCAGTCTTTTACCTGTACGAACATAAAAAGGAACGCCATTCCAACGCCAGTTGTTAATATAGGCTTTCAGGCCGATGTAAGTTTCTGTGCGTGAATCGTCCGCCACACCTTGTTCTTCACGGTACCCGACCAAGTGCTGGCCGCGAACTTCTGATTCTGTATATTGGCCAAGCACCAAATCATTTCTGAGTGCAGTTTCATCGAGAGGTTTAAGACACTGAAGCACTTTGACCACTTCGTCACGCATTGAGTCTGCGTTGATCTGTGCTGGTGGTTCCATTCCCACCATAGCAAGAACTTGAAGTAGATGGTTTTGAAACATATCACGCACAGCGCCTGAACCATCGTAGTATCCGCCACGCTCTTCGACACCAAGAAATTCTGCGCCAGTGATTTCCACATAGTCAATAAAGTTGCGATTCCATAATGGCTCGAACATGGCATTAGAAAAACGAAACACCAATAAATTCTGCACCGTTTCCTTGCCTAAGTAGTGGTCAATGCGGTAGATCTGATGTTCTTCAAAATGTCCGTGGATTTCTTTATCGAGCTTCTGGGCCGACTCTAAATCATAACCAAACGGTTTTTCGATAATTAGACGTTTCCATCCATCTTCTTCCTTATTGAGGCCATGTGCTGCCAAACTGGCAGGAATAATACTGTATAGGCTAGGCGGAGTGGCAAGGTAGAAAAGAGTATTACGTTGGTCAAAATGATACTGCTGTGAAAGTTGGTCGAGGCGGGTGACCAGTTTCCTGTAGTCTGCAGTATCCGACGTGTTGATAGCTTGGTAATGTAGATGGTTGATAAACGCATCGAGTGTTGCAGGCTCAGTTTTTTCCATTTCCTGAAGTGAACGCTTCAGTTTTTCACGGTAAGACTCATCGCTATATTCCGTGCGGCTGACACCTAAGATGGCGAAGTTTTCTGGAAGCTGCTTACTCGCATAAAGGTGATATAAAGCTGGGATCAACTTACGATACGTCAAGTCTCCCGAAGCACCAAAAATAACGATGCTGCTGTTTTCTGGTATTACCATCATCTTTCCCTTAGAAACGAGGTAGTTATCATATGTCGTTCATACAGTGAACTCAGAGAGCCAACCCTACCAACGGCAATTCAAAATTGATAATCGGTCATGCCTATAAGTCTGATAGCCAGAAATGAATTATTTCGAGCCATGAGATAAATCACAATTAGGCAGCGTATTGTCCATGACTATTGAACATACATCAACCTTTGTGAAGGCAATCGATTAAATATTGACTGATTATTGGCGTATTCGATGTGCGATACCAGATATGATCGCGTATATTCTCTCAAAAATACCCAATTTGCTATCAAGCATCACCTAGAATGACGATTTCAGATACGTTTTAACCGTGTGAATATAATCTTCTCGCTCGACTGGCACGATTTGATCTGGTTTGAGGAATTTTCGTGCATACTCTTGATCAATTTCGTGTTCAAGGAACAAAAGGTAGAGTTTAGGGTCAATATGCCCAGATGTTGCCATATGGGTCATAATCTTTAGTGATTCAGCAAGATTCTTCGCTTTTTTATATGGCCTGTCGCTGGATGTTAACGCTTCGAAAACATCTGCGATGGCCATGACACGAGCCGGTACTGAGAGTTGTTCCTCACTTAAACCTCTGGGATAGCCCTTGCCATCAATCCTTTCATGGTGCCCTCCTGCGATGTCGGGAATATTCTTGAGATGCTCTGGATAGGGGAGACGACTTAGCATTGAAATCGTTTGGATGATGTGGTCGTTGATCATAAAACGCTCCTCATCATTCAAGGTTCCATAACGAATGGATAGGTTGTAAAGCTCGCCACGATGGTATTTTAGTTTTCCAGGCTCCAGAATGAATTTTTCTGTCCAAATATCTTGTGGACTTTCTCCTTGGGCCCAAGGGATTTCATGAACTCTTTTATCGCTTAATATCGGCTCCATAACAGGCAGTGGCTGACGCTCACCCGCGCGTTGTTTTTCTATCCAAGATACGCCAGCTTGGTCATCGAGTGTTCTTTTCCACTGTCTTTGAGCAATTTTTGTCAACCGGTCAATCGCTTCCTCGTCCATTTGTTCTGTGATCACCAAGCGATTCTGTCGTACCTTAATTACCAAGCGACTTTGTCATTACGTTAACT
>NZ_BSPW01000019.1:0-330 GCF_030161235.1 Vibrio zhanjiangensis
TCAGACCAGCTAGGGATCGTCGCCTTGGTGAGCCCTTACCTCACCAACTAGCTAATCCCACCTAGGCATATCCTGACGCGAGAGGCCCGAAGGTCCCCCTCTTTGAGCCGAAGCTATTATGCGGTATTAGCCATCGTTTCCAATGGTTATCCCCCACATCAGGGCAATTTCCCAGGTATTACTCACCCGTCCGCCGCTCGACGCCATTATCGTCACCCGAAGGGTCAAATAACTCGTTTCCGCTCGACTTGCATGTGTTAGGCCTGCCGCCAGCGTTCAATCTGAGCCATGATCAAACTCTTCAATTAAAGTTTTGTGCATCTAAGATGC
>NZ_BSPW01000019.1:355-45652 GCF_030161235.1 Vibrio zhanjiangensis
GTGTAATGTTGAATTGACTGTGCCGGTATTGCTACCGATTGGTCACTCAGTTCATTGATAAATCTTTTGGATTATCATCAACGAGTGCCCACACAGATTGATAGGTTTACATTGTTAAAGAGCATTTCTTCTTAGCATGTCGCTCCCTAAGAAGAGGCGGCTATTCTAGCGAGATAAACTTGAGTGTCAACCACTTTTTACCAATTATTTCGCTTTTCTTTTTTGACCTGTCGACACTGCTTTTCTAGCTTACTAGCCCTTGCCCTGTCGACGAGGAGGCATTATAGAGATCGTAATCACATTGGCAAGAGGAAATTTAAAAAAAATGCAAAAACACCAGCTAAACGTCCAATATTCACCCAACACTTTATTTATTCACGTTTTCCCATAAACTTTCAAGAACATATTCACAGTTTTATCCACAGTCGCCCTTGTGTCGTCTTTATTTTATGGCGGCTAGAGACAATTTTATAAGCCTCTAACCTTTGAGCAGTCTCTACTATATACCAGAGCCATCGCTTTCATCGTCGTCATGAAGGCCACACTCTCGCTTTAGTCCATAGAAACGAGTTTGCTCTTCAGTCATGCCCGGCTGCCATTTTTGACTTGTGTGTATATCACCAATAGACAAATAGCCTTCATCTCGCAAAGGGTGATACGCTAAATCGTATTGTTTCAGATAGTAGTGCACGTCTTTATTTGTCCAATCGATAATAGGCAACAACTTAAAGACACCATTTTGCACAGACAATATAGGCAAATTAGCACGAGAGCTGGATTGTTCACGGCGAAGTCCAGAAAACCACACTTTCGCCTCCAACTCACTGAGTGCTCTGCGCATCGGCTCAACCTTATTTAGGTGATTATATTTCTCTATGCCATTCACTCCCTGTTGCCACAATTTGCCATAGCGAGCTTCTTGCCATGATGGGCTCAGATGTGAGCGATAGACCTTAAGGTTAAGACTTAACTTATTCGTCAGTTCATCAATAAATTGGTAAGTTTCCGGGAATAGATAGCCAGTATCCGTAAGTATCACTGGAATGTCAGGTTTTGCTTGGGTAACAAGATGCAGCATGACTGCTGCTTGAATCCCAAAGCTCGACGATACTATCTGCTCACCATCAAGATTCTCGATTGCCCAATTCACCCTTTCTTGAGCCGTTTTTTTTTCAAGCTGAATGTTGATCTGCGCCAGTCTCAAGGTTTGCTCAGTCTTTGTTGCCCTGAGTAGATCGGCAAGTTCAGGCTTCTCAATCACGCTATCATGCATAAAAATCCCTCTTTGACACTTTCACTTCCTCAATAATTCCAGTGCGAATGGTAAAATCCCCGAAACACTCACCCTCTATGCGTTTTTTGGACCAAAGACCAACGAGGTGATCAATTTCTTGCAAAATCTGTTGATCAGTAATGTTTTCTTTATACATTTTGGGCACTCGAGTACCGCCGCGATTTCCCCCCAAATGCAGGTTGTAACGCCCTGGAGCTTTGCCCACCAGACCAATCTCTGCCAACATGGCACGCCCACATCCATTGGGACACCCCGTCACGCGTAATATGATATTGTCTTGTTCAGGTAAGCCATGCTTACGTAGGATGTTTTCCACATCGGTAACAAACTGAGGTAAGAAACGTTCCGCTTCTGCCATTGCTAACGGACAGGTTGGAAACGCCACGCAAGCCATCGAATTCTTTCGTTGCTCACTGACCGTCTCATCCATTAAACCATGTTCAATTGCAATGCGTTCAATTTGAGCTTTGTCTTCAACAGGCACACCAGCAACAATAAGGTTTTGATTCGCTGTCATACGAAAATCGCCTTGGTGAATTTTGGCAATTTTCGCCACACCCGATTTAAGCGGCTTATTGGGATAGTCAAGCAAACGACCATTTTCAATGAAGAGTGTTAAATGATGTTTGCCATCTACGCCCTCGACCCAACCAATTCGGTCACCTCGCTCGGTAAATTCGTACGGCCGACTCTTTTGAAACTTTACACCAGCACGCTTTTCTACTTCAGCCTTAAACACATCACTGCCTACTCTATCTAGGGTGTATTTTGTTTTGGCGTTTTTGCGATTAGACCGATTTCCCCAGTCTCGCTGAGTGGTCACAACGGCTGTGGCCACATCCAACGTTTTATCAAGAGGAATATAACCGAAGTCATCAGCACGCCTTGGATACGTCGACGTGTCACCGTGCGTCATTGCCAAACCACCGCCAACGAGAACATTAAAGCCCACCAGCTTACCTTGCTCAGCAATCGCGACAAAGTTAAGGTCATTGGCATGAACATCGACATCATTTTGTGGTGGTATCACCACGGTAGTTTTAAACTTTCGCGGTAAATAGTGTTTACCTAAAATCGGTTCATCATCTTCTGTCGTCTCAACTTTTTCTCCATCTAGCCAAATTTCAGCATAAGCTTTGGTTTTAGGTAATAGATGTTCACTGATCTTTTGCGCCCACTGATAAGCTTGTTGATGGAGCTCTGACTCAACAGGGTTCGTCGTACACAGTACATTACGATTTACATCACCCGCAGTCGCAATCGAGTCAATACCAATACTGTTAAGCGTCTGATGCATAAGCTTGATATTTGGTTTTAGTACGCCATGAAATTGGAAAGTCTGGCGTGTGGTAAGCCGAATACTGCCATAGAGAGAATGCTCTGTTGCAAACTTATCAATCGCGAGCCATTGCTGTGGCGATATTATTCCGCCAGGCATGCGCGCTCTGAGCATCACATTATGTAATGGTTCTAGTCTTTGTTTAGCCCGTTCGTTGCGTATGTCACGATCATCCTGCTGATACATGCCATGAAAACGTATCAACTGAAAGTTATCGGCAGTAAATCCCCCCGTGATCGGATCTTGCAGATCTTGCTCGATCGTACCGCGCAGAAAGTTACTGTCTCTTTTTAGACGTTCGTTATCGGCCAATGGGCCAAGCTCTTCGCCTAGTACAGACTGAGTGTGAGTGGTAGAAGTGCTCATTAATATACATCCCTTTGATAACGTTTTTCTTTACGCAGTTGATTGATAAACTCTTCGGCATCATTGTGCGAACGGTGTCCATATTGCTCAACCACATGGATCAAGGCTTGATGAACATCTTTTGCCATTCGAGTGGCATCTCCGCAGACATAGATGTATGCGCCTTGCTCAAGCCAGCGCCAAACTTCTTCACCTTTTTCCAAAATTCGATGTTGAACATAGACCTTTTCCCCTTGATCGCGACTAAATGCCACATCAAGATAATTGAGCACTCCAGACTTTAAGTACTTCTGCCATTCCACTTGATAGAGAAAGTCTTGGGTAAAAGTTCGATCGCCAAAAAACAACCAATTTTTGCCTTGTGCTTCACGAGCCTCTCGCTCTTGAAGAAAACTGCGAAACGGCGCAACACCTGTTCCAGGGCCTATCATGATAATGGGGGTGGTATCGTCGGCTGGCAGCTTAAAGCTGTTATTGTGTTCAACAAACACTTTCACTTGTGCGCCTTCATCGAGGCGATGACAGAGAAAACTCGATGCGCCACCAAAGCGTTGCTCATCTTCATGTTGATACTCAACCACTCCCACGGTTAAGTGAACCTCTTGTTCAACCTCGGCTTGACTTGATGCAATGGAATACAAACGAGGGGTCAATCGACGAAGTAGTCCCACTAATTCTTGTGCCGATAGTTGGGTTTTCTTCTCGCCAAGTACATCGATTATCTGAGTCTGATTAGCGTAGTGGCGCAACTTATCTTTATCGTCTATCAGCTCCAGCAGTTTTTGACTCCCCGAAGCTTGAGCAAACTTGGTTACAAACTGTGGATTGGCGGCTGTAATTTCAAAATGGCGCACTAAAGCGCTATGAACAGAGAGGCTTTCCCCGTCAAGTTCGATGCTTTCAACGCCAGAAAGACCGACTTGAGATAAGATAGCATTGGCTAAATCTGAGCTATTTTCATACCACACTCCGAGCGCATCACCGGGCTGATAACTCAAACCTGAGCCTGCTAAATCGATCTCTATATGACGTACATCTTTGCCAGAATCACGACCTGTGATTTTCTGATTGGTCACTAGCGTCGCTGGAAAAGGGTGGCTTTTATTATAAGGTGATGAAACCGCAGCTTGGCTCAATGGTAATTGCACAACCTGTGCTTCATTGCTTGCTGATGCAAGATCTTGCTTGACCAGATCCAACGCTTGCTGGCGCCAATTTTTAGCATCAGTTCCATAATCTACATCGCAATCAATACGCTCTATAAATGGAGTGGCTCCTAGCTTGGAAAGGTAAGAATCAAAATCTTTGCCTGTTTGACAGAAAAACTCATAGCTAGAATCACCCAAAGCAATAACACCATAGTGCAAATTTGGCAACTTAGGCGCTTTCTTCGACTGAAGAAATTCGTGTAACTCAATCGCATTATCCGGTGCCTCACCTTCGCCGTTGGTCGAGGCAACGATGATCACATGAGTTTCTTTGGCTAATTGTTTCCCTTTATAGTCACTGGCGTCATAAAGCTCAGCCGTAATGCCAAGAGCAGTCGCCTCTTTTTCTAAAGCTTCAGCTACCCCTTTAGCATTACCCGTTTGAGAGGCAAAAATAATGGTCAGTTTACCCGCTGGCTGAGCAGCAAGTGCAACTTGAGTACTCGATAAACCCTTGACGGAAACAGGTGACTGAGTTTGAGATAGTCCCCAAAAATAACCACTGACCCACGCCAATTGAGAAGGCGACAGATCTGACACACTCTGCTGAAGAGTGTTCAGCTGTTGGTCATTTAAAGGGGAAACGATTGATGGTAGTTCTATTGGTATCTGTCCCGAAGGTGACACCTTGTTATTTGAAGACATGGTCCCGACATCCCTATTCATTGCATGATGCTAGATTAACGACTCAGGCTAATAACAAGAAAGAATAGAAATGAATGTTTTATAACTTTTTGAATTAAAGAAAGACTGTTTTTTCATCGAAACAGATTAGTTTACTTCCACTCGAACCTGAGAAAAACCGACGGCCATGGCAGATTTTGACGCCAAGTCCAGATCCGAATAGTGGCATTCTTCACCATGAACATCGGTTAACAACACTAAACCACCTCGAGTATTGCGAAATTCTACAATCCAAGTGCCTTCTTCAGCAGAGGGTTCAATAATCGCCTCAACGAGCTGGTGCTCACGATACAGGTTTCTAAGCTCATTTATCGTCATATAAGTCCTTCCCACCACTAATGACAATTACCACTATTAATCATGGTATATGGAGCAATAAACTACTAAAAAAACCAACATCATATAACTAATAGACATAAAAAAACGCCACGATATTACGCAGCGTTTTATAGTTAAGCCAGACTAGAAGCTGTATTCCACTCCAAGGAAGAAACCGTCAGCCATAATAAATGGCTTGCCCAATATCGTATTGGTTGTGGTAGCTTTAAATTCATCAGATTCGAGATCGATCGCGCGATAGCCACCTCGGAAGGTGATTGTCGACTCTTTGAGCGGCATACGATACTGAACTCCAGCGGTTAAATCGGTACTCTTGATTCCGCTGCTATCACCAAAATTCATTTCACCGATAATATCAAAATTGGTATCTGGTACAGTAATTTCTGCATAACCATAAAAAGCCCAGATAAACCCGTCAAAGTCTTTGATTTGTCCGTTATCAGCATTTTTATATTTGGTATTACTCAGATCGCTAAAAGTAATACCGGCATCAAAGTGCAATAGATCACGACTCAAAATCGGGTAGTACAAGGTCAAATCCAGCTTATCAAACGCCATGTAGTCGTTATCAACACCCGTGGTTCTTAACCTAGCATTTGGCACATACTTATAGTCATGCTCGATGGCAACATAAACAGACGGAGTGACTTCTTTATCACGGTCAATCTCATTGACTTCTGTCTCTATCCACCAAGCATCAGCACCTACTTTTACGACAGTAGACTCCTCTGCCATCGCTGAAAAACTTGCCATTGACATTGCAACTGCAGTCATGACTGCCAGTGCTGTTTTGTTCATTGATTGAACTCCTGAGCCTATCGATCCTAAAATGTTGCAGCGATAGTAACACATTCTACAGGTGGGGAATTGTCAAATTCCTGCTCGAATTAACGGTGGCTATACACGTAATTTTTGAAAAACCAAATACCCACTGCAATTACAATAAGATATGGAATTAACTTAAATACAGCGCCCAACATTCCAAATAGCGCCATCACGAGTAATGCGAATCCCGCAGCCGTGAAAACCGTCAGCATGGTTAAGCCCGTAACCAGCAAGGTTGCAACAAAAACCAGTATAAAAATGAGTTCTAGCATAGTTTTCTCCTTTATTAATTTTCACATAGCAGAAACCACGCCAAGTTTTAAAATTAAGTAATTCATTGATTTTTAACAAATAAAAAGCTCGTCTTTATCAAACGAGCTTTGGAGAAATAGTAACGTTGGCGAAATTCACCAATCCACAAGTAAAGATTGGTGATATTTACACATTAAGTTCTTGAGGAATTTTGCTCAGCGCAGTTTCAACCACTTCTACCCCTGAACCTGGCTTGTGCGCATTTTCACTAATATAACGACGCCACTGGCGCGCCCCTGGCATATTTTGAAATAGACCTAACATATGACGGGTGATGTGACCAAGGTAAGCACCATTTGTAAGCTGTTGCTCAATGTAGGGATACATCTCTTCTACCACTTGAGTACGCTTTTTGACTGGCTTATCCAAACCAAATATATCTTGATCAACCTTAGCAAGTAGATATGGGTTTTGATAGGCTTTACGCCCAACCATAACACCATCTAAATGCACTAGGTGCTCTTTACTCTCTTCGAGACTCTTTACACCACCATTAATGGCAATGTTGAGATGAGCGAAATCTTGCTTGAGCTGATAAGCACGCGGATAGTCGAGCGGCGGGATCTCTCGATTTTCTTTTGGACTCAGTCCAGATAGCCAAGCCTTACGCGCATGAATGGTAAACTGCTCACAGCCACCTTTTTCAGACACAATGGAGACAAAATCCGTCAAAAACTCATACGAGTCCTGCTCATCAATGCCAATACGGGTTTTGACTGTGACGGGAATATCCACCACCTCACGCATTGCCGCGATACAATCGGCCACCAGCTGAGGTTCTGCCATTAAGCATGCGCCAAAGCGGCCATTTTGCACTCGATCTGACGGGCAACCAACATTAAGGTTCACCTCATCATAGCCTCTTTGCTGCGCGAGCTTGGCACATGTCGCCAAATCCTTCGGGTTTGAACCACCAAGTTGCAGCGCCACCGGATGCTCTTCTTGGTTATAAGCCAAAAAGTCACCTTTACCATGAATGATCGCGCCAGTCGTCACCATCTCGGTATAGAGCAAAGATTCACTGGTCAGCAAACGATGGAAGTAGCGACAATGGCGATCTGTCCAATCGAGCATGGGCGCTACGCTAAATCTGCCACTCTTTGACACATCAATATTACTAGACAAGTATATATTTTGCAAAGAATTATCTGTTTTCTGTTCTCGGTTCATTTTCAATTATTCTCAATCATTTTTCGCTATTGCGTGCCCCATATATATCCCAGTATTATAAGGGGCACGCATTCGAACAACTATCAAGGAACAATAGATGGCCAGCTTTACATTGGAGAAACGTAAAACCAGCAAAGGCGTACTGCGATATAGATGTGTTGTTCGATTAAAAAAAGGTAATGACGTAGTATATCGTGAATCTCGTACTTTCGGGAAAAAAGCCGACGCAAAAGCCTGGGGGACGGCGCTTGTATCTAAACTCGAAACGCATGGCCTACCAGGCAAAAATCCGGAAGTTACTGTTCGAGAGCTGCTCATCATGTACTTAAATGAACCTTACATTGCGAAAAGTATTGGTCGTTCAAAACGTTATGGTCTTAACATGCTAATCGATACAGAATTAGCGAAAATTCAAGCGAACAAGTTGACCGTAGCCAACCTTGTTCAGCACTGTAAAGATCGTAATGACGCGGGAACAAGCCCTCAAACAGTGTCCGGTGATATTTCATATCTTCGCAGTGTTCTTAGAGCAGCAAAGCCAATTTTTGGTATCGATGTTAACGATTCTGTCGTACAGGAAGCTTACTATACTCTTTATCAACACAATCTCATTGCCAAATCAAACCGAAGAAGCCGACGCCCTGATACGTCGGAGTTGAACAGAATCAAGGTAGAACTTCGGAAAAGACAAGAACATCATGCTGCTCATATCCCGTTTTTAGATATTTTGGATTTTTCTATTTTGAGCTGTATGCGGATTGGTGAAGTGTGCAAAATTCTATGGGAAGACGTAGACGAAGGAACTAGAGCTGTTAAGGTACGAGATCGTAAAGACCCCCGTAAAAAAGAAGGGAATCATATGTGGGTTCCACTTTTAGGAGAGGCCTGGGAAATCCTGAATAGACAGCCGAAGAGCTGCGACCGTATCTTTCCCTACAACAGCAAAAGTGTTTCCGCTGGCTTCCAACGTGTAAGAAGCTCACTAGGAATCCAAGACCTTAGATATCATGATCTTAGGAGGGAGGGAGCAAGCCGTTTATTTGAACAAGGCTTTTCCATTGAGGAAGTAGCTCAAGTGACTGGTCATAGGAATCTAAACACCCTTTGGCAAATTTACACTGAGCTTTTTCCAAATCGCGTGCATGAAAAATTCAATTCACTCCAAAGGCTAAAACAAATGGATCAAGAGCTTTAATGCTACAATCGAGGATTACACCTAACCTCCTTTGCTTCACGGAAATTTAGCCTTTGGATTAGCCTTTATTGGATTGCTTCGCTCTGAGAAACCACTTCATCCCAAGTATGCAATATCTTCGATAAGTGCTGATGCTTTTTATTAAACTCCGTGCTGTTCAAAACAGCCTTGTACGGAGCACTAAGGTCAGAACAGTAGATATTAGTCCCTATCAATTGAAGCGTATCAGAAAGTGAACCACCACTAGCATCTAGTCCCAACTTATCGACTGTTTCACTACTAACAAGTGCCTGAACAACGTTAGTGAAGCCCCGTGAGTTTAACTGCTCAATCGTCAATTTTGTTTTACAACTACTTTCCACAGCTACTTTATACTGAATTCTTTATTTGGCGTTTACCGGAGCCATCGAGTTCATTGCTAGCAAATATGCATCTGCTTAGGTTTGAAAACAATTTTTGGACAAAATTTTTGGACAAAGTTTGAAACTCACTTTTTGGACAAAAGTGAGTTACGAATTTCAGCCGATATTTGGACTGTAGATAACCTCAGCTACTGCAAATCATTTAGAACACCACAAAATAACGCCCAATAGTACAGTGTTGCTATCGAAGAGCCTGCTCAAAGCCTATAAAACGCACAAAACTACTACTTTTAGTTTGCGCATCTAAACCGTCCAGCATAATTAGAAAAAATCCTCCATTAGGAGCCTTAATCGTTATTAGAAAATGAATCATCTGATTGACTATGGAGCTTTGATTGCAGCCTTCAAGCCGTTGTAGAGTTCCGGTTGACTCATACTTACTGATGAAACTATAGCGCGAAAAGACGAAATAGCTTTCTCAATGTCAGTTGTGTTTTTTAAACCACCTGCTAACGCGTCATTCAGATGTATACATAGTGGTAGGGTTGTTTCTACAACAGAACTCCAAGTTTGTTTTGCTTCAGACGGTGACATGTTCCCAAATGCAATTCTAAACCTGTTTGGTACTTGTCTACCTAAAAATACCTCAGTACAGGCAGCTATTGCTGATGTGAAAAGGTATATAGAACCACGTTGTCGGAAAAATGCTAAGATGTCCTCATCAACTTTTGTTAGTGAAGCTTTTGTTGAAATTTGTTGTTTTTTCTCTGTGATCGCTTTTACAAGACTGTATGCGCACACTATATGCGTCGCTTTCGTATTTTCATTGAAATATTTAGAGTAATATCTGTCGTTAACCCAAATACCTGATTTCTGGTTATAGGCCACAATTGGATCCCCATGAAAAGCTGCCAACGCTTGACCCACAGCATATGATGCTAAAAGGTTAGGCCGTCTTTTTATCGCGTCACCAGCTCCACCACGCCTTCCTCCTTCGTATTCTGCTTCTGGGATATAACGCATTTCATCTTTGAGGCGCTTCTGTATTTTATCTGTGCTCCTAAAATCCGCAGCTTCAACTTTATTTTGGCTATTGTTGAACTGGATTATACGTTGTACAAGGTCTGCATCACCGTTGTCTATTGCAATAAAACGAGCTTGAACCATTGCATACTTTGAAGGCAACCTCCTCGCACTACCTATTGCGCCAGTCGTTTGTGCTCCATTTACAATGGATAAACCCTCCAACATCAATTGGTCATTTTCGTAGGAAAAACCATGAGTTAAAATTGTAAGACCGTTGTTATAAGCCCAAAAGTTTTGTGGGTCGTTCTCCGCAGTATTCTTTATTCCATTATTTATGTTGGAATTGCTCGAACGAGAACCCAAGTAATCACGAATATTCGCAGAGAATACTTTCGTTTTATACTTTTTGTATAATCGATATAAATCTTGTAGAGAAATTGCAGTGTTAAATGCTTCCCAATGGGGCCCTTTAACCGTATAGCCATCGTTACATTGTATCGTGACTGTTTCGCTTACTAAAATCGGGGTCTGACATTCTTCATACCAGTCAGACAGCATTGTTTGACCGACTTCATAGGCATGGACATCTAATTTAGTTGCTGGGAAGGCTGCGTTAAGTGCCGTTATGGCAGTCTGCTGTACAGATACAAGCTCATCATGTACGTTTTGAGACTCGGGCAAGTTATGGACATACCAGATGTAAACCGTCTTTATCTGCTTTTCACTTAAAGCTGTTCGGAAGTTAATAGCTGCTGACTTAATTCGGTCCGGTACATCAGAAATGTTACGTTGGATAAGCCATGCAAGACCTGTATTAAGATCAGACGCCTTATTGGAAGGGGCTGTAGGACGCTCTTTTGTCGAGTAGTAACACTGACAAATTACAGCGTATTCGTCTTCGGTATTTATATATACGAGATCTAATTTTTTATCATCATACCCATCAGTAATTGCGTCAGCAGCTATGTTTTGAAGATCGTCTACACCAAACTTTAGGGCAAGAGAAAACAGTGCTAATCCATTATCTCCATATTCAGTTAAATCTGAATTTGACTCATAAGCATTCTTCCAACTACTCATATGTTCCCTTTTAGCTAACTTTAGTTGCACTGCAACCAATGTAGTTTGCGTCAGTAACAGAATCAACAACGCAATCCAAATAGATGTTTATGATCACATAGCTTTTCAACTTGGTATGAAGACGATCATCTTATTAAAGTGTCCAGACGATGATAGCCCATCGAATTTACCCTCTTAATACATCGCAGGAGGTTACAGCAAACAGCATTGCCAATTTGGATAACTTTTTATAGGGCTTTTGCTCGTCAATAACTTGTGAATGAGTTTTTACCTAAACAGTTTTTGGGGCAGCATAATAAAACCCATAACACAAAATTCTTGTTCACAAATCATCAATATCAATGTCAATTTCTGGAGAGTTATCTCTTTGTTTAACTAGTTCTCGGTCTTGCTCATCTTCGTCAAATTCAATTTGGGAACAGTCAAAAACATCACGTCGTTCAACGAGAAAGTCGCTATCTGCCTTGTCCGCATCTTTCGAATAAGCTTCCCAATCACGCATAGTCGCTAGCTCATCAGCGTGTGCCGTATGACTCGTTAAACCTTTTAAAACGTCTTTTTCTCGCAACCGTTTTTTACTCATAGTTCCCCCTCTCGGCTCGAAAGTAACACTAGATAATTTGTAGCATACTAAGTAGACAATCTTAATAAAAGTCTACGCTGATACATAAATGGTCCTCTGAGCACTACGAACAAAGTGCAATATCCCTCCGCACTGCAAACCTCATCACAAAACCACAATTATCTGCTGAGAGCAAAAACCGTCATTTTCACTAGCTCTACGGTCTTCTTAAATACCCCCGAAGCAAATCCACTATCAAATCAGTCACTTTGTCAGCCTCTTTGATCGCTCACTCCATGTTTTATCAAAGTGATACTTTCAACAAAAATTGTTACAGTTCCGCCATTTAATATGCATGTAGATTGATTACCCGCAGTGGTTGGGTCATAAGAGTGAAGCGGTATGGCGAATGATATTGAGTTTAGCTTTGAGGTCTCTGGGTTTTTAGGGGCGTTCAAAGTAGAAAGTTTTCAGGTAACGGAGGGTCTGTCTGCCCCGTTTGAAATGAGCCTGACCGTCTTATCTGAAAATGATGACATTAGCTTCGAGGCGCTGAGCAGAAAAACCGGCGTGCTGAGTGTTTATGGTCAAGGTTTAGCGGCGGCTCGCCACTTTAATGGCAGCGTTTCAGAGCTAAGTTATCTAGGCACTGGTCGGCGTTACTCTCGCTACCAGATTACGTTGGTGCCTCAGCTTTGGTTTTTGACCCAGCGCCAAGATTGCCGCATTTTCCAAAACAAAACCGCGCCAGATATTATTCGCCATGTGTTTGATGACGCGGGGATGAGCGATTACCGCTTTGAACTGGCAGGCCAATATCAAGAAAAAGACTACGTATTGCAATACCGCGAAAATGACCACCATTTTGTTCAGCGCCTTTTAGCCGAGCACGGCATGTGGTTTTACTTTGAGCACAGTGATAGCGCGCATACCATGGTGATTGTTGACAGTAACGACGCTATTCCTGAGCTTGTCAGCACGCCGCTTAACGCTTCTTATCTTGGGCCTATGCTGTTTCACTCTCAGGGCGGCGGCGTGTCCGATAAAGAGCACATTTTCGATTTAGAACAAGTACACCGAGCCTTAACCGGTTATGTGAGCTACAGCGACTATAACTACCTCACTCCGAGTATACCCCAAGGCCAAGATGCTGAAGACAAGGTCAATTGGGACTTGCAGCGCTACGATTACCCTGGACGTTACACTTCTCCAGATTTTGGTGGCCAGCGCAGCAAGGAATGGATGTCAGAATACAAGGTTGATAGCCATCAAATTCATGCCTCAAGTAATATTATGCGTTTGGCATCAGGCTTAAGTTTTGAGATAAGCGAGCATCCGCGCTCCTCGGTCAATCGTGATTACCTAATGCTCTCTGTGATGCATTCTGGTGACAACCCTCGCGTGCACGAAGAAGAAGGTGCCGATGCCCCAACCCACTACCAAAATCAGTTTGTTTGTCTGCCGCGTGATGTGACCTATCGCGCGCCGAAAATGGCCTCCCCTGTGGTAGATGGGCCGCAAACGGCGGTCGTCGTTGGGCCTGCGGGCGAAGAAATCTACACCGATGAGCTTGGCCGAATTAAAGTGCAATTTCACTGGGACCGTTACGGGCAAAGTGATGAGCATAGCTCATGCTGGCTGCGAGTCAGCCAATCGATGGCCGCGCCGAACTGGGGCGCCGTGTATCTGCCGCGCATCGGCCATGAGGTGGTGGTGACCTTTTTAGAAGGTGATCCTGATAGGCCGCTTGTCACAGGGGCGGTGTATAACGGCTTGCATACCCCACCTTATGAGCTTCCAGAGCATAAAACCCGCACCGTTTTTCGCACCCAAAGCCATAAGGCAGATGGTTACAACGAAATGCACTTTGAAGATGATAATGACCAAGAAATGGTGCATTTTCGCGCGCAAAAGGACATGAAAACCAAGGTACTGAATAATCGCTACCGAGATATAGGCAACGATGAAGAACTTAAAGTGGGCCGAAACCAAGAAAATAACGTCCATGGCGATCGCAAAGAAACCATTCACGGCCACAAAACCTCAGTGACAAAACAAACGTTTATGGAGCAGGTCGAGCAAGATGTGACGGTCACCTACAACGCCAACCAAACCATCAATGTCGGGAAAAACAGAGATTGGTATGTGGATGAGCATCGTGTCACCCATATCGGGAAAAATGACACTCTAGAAGTCGGTGAACGCCAAGGCAGTGTAGCGCTGGCTTCTCGCTCAACCAATATTGGTGCCGATGACAGCCTTAGCGTAGGCAATCATCTTCAAGTGGAAGTCAACGGCAATACGTCGATTCGAGCCGAAGGCAGCACCGCCATTGTCTCAGCAGATGAAATCAAAGTTCAAGTCGGCGCATCAAGCTTGGTGCTCAAAAGCAGTGGCACCATTCACCTTAACGGGACCGCCATCACCATTGATGGGGCAAGTGATGTCAAAGCGATAGGTGGTCGAGTCAAGATTAACCCCAGCGGTGCATCGCACGGTAACGTCAGCGTGCACACCCAGTACCCTAAGGGCCTATCCATTATGAAAAAAAACTTGCCTGTAATGACGCCTGCTGCCTATCAAGGCTTGGTTGAAGAAGGCAGTCTTATGCAGGAACTTTGCGATTGCGGGAGTAGCGGCACATGTCAAATACACAGTTAACGACTCAATGGCGCATTCAAAGTGATAGTGTGCCTCACCTAGTTGAAGGGCAGAGTGTGTATGCCATTATCGAGCCCCAGCTTTGGCCGGATTGGAGGGCCACTCTCAGTGCTTATATAGAACCCCTTGATGTTCAACCTTTGATGGCGGGAACGCGATTGTCTCATCTGCCTAATGGTCCAATGTTTATTCCTTTAAACAACCTTCAAGAGGCACTTCAAGCCTGCGTTGAGGAGATGAGTGCCTCACCTTGCGGATGTTTAGTATGGAGCCCAAACACCATCGCCACAGAAGCGGTCGCAACATCGTTACGCCAGCGCCTTTTTATGCCTACAGGGAGCGGTGAAACGCTATTTCGTTATTACGAACCCAGAGCTTTATTGCCGTTAATGGCATCGCTCAGTGACGATGCTCGGAAAGCTCTCTTTCCCTTATTGTCTCGCCTGCAATGGCATGACGGCACATGGATGAGCGTGTCATTAAACGCCCCCGTGACGCCCACACAGCCAATAGAGCCTTGGACACTTTCACAAGAACAACTCAGTACGATGCAACGTATCGCACAGCAATGGTGATGAACTCATGAGCACCCAACCTTATGTGATTAAACCCGGCGATACCTTGATTGGTATCGGTATCGCGCAAAACGTTAACTTTACGACCTTGTTGCGATTAAACCCACAGTATCAACCCAATCCTGACTTGATTGTGGCGGGTGATACCCTACAGCTTCCTGCGCCGCAAGAGACCAAACCTGTGCAGCCCGACTTTCCCGTCGAGCCAGTGACGGCCATGTGCATCAAGAAAAAAGGGCGTCTTGTCATGCCCCCTTTATGCGAGACCAAAGACATTGACGATGTGGTGTTTGCTACCGGTGAGCCCGGTAATCATTTTTACTGCTTAACCGCAGAAGCGGTGGAAAAGCTTGATGAAGAAATTGAGCAAACTCAAACCCTATTCCAGTGCTATCAAGACGTAGTCAGCAGCGCGCCTCAAGGGACACAAACTTGGGCTGAGATAGAAAAACACGCCGAGCAACGCCAAGCACTGTGTGAAAAGCTTATCTACGCTGGCGTATTGCCTGCACCAAAAAACAAACACCAAGCTTCTGCAAGAGCAGAGCAGCTTCGCAAAGAAAAGGAAGCGAAAGAGAAGGCGCTTGAAAACCAGCGACTCGCGAATGCAAAAGTCACAGAGATAAAAAACCGCATTGACTACATCAAGGCCTATGACCACTGGTATGGGACGCAAGACTCAACCGACAAACTCAAAGCGCATTTGACCAAGACGGCGGTCCCTAATTTGGAAAGCCAGCTAGCTAAGTGGGAAACCATCGCCAAGCAAGCGCTGCCCCCTGAAGCACCCAATGCTCAGTCTGTTAACCCTGCTAGGTTAGGCAACACCAGAGAAACCCGTTTGGACGGCATTATTAACCGCTCTGGGGTACGCGAGCTCTACTCGATTAACCGCGGTATTTATCTCTACGTTAGAGAAGCCTTTTTTGAACGTGAAACTCGAATTCGTCACTCATGGATGACCTTATCCAGCACCACCCATTCCTATCGCGCGTTTACCCAAGGGGATATTAAAGCCCTAGGTCAAGCCATTGCTCAAGACATCTCTGAAGATACGGTCAAAAAAGCCTTAAACCCTGACCTCAAGGCTAGCCTTGCGAAATGGCAAGCGCCGGGCGGAAAAATTGCCGAATGGAAAGCGACCAGCTCACTGCTGCGCGATAGCGATGACAACACCATATTTGCCGTCAGTGCCGAAGCGCAGCTTGGCCGTTGGGGGATGCAAGCCGCGGTGGATGCAGAGCTCAACCCGTTTAATAAAGATGAGCACGGCAGAGCGGATGTGCAAGTAGACTTAGGAGTCGGAGTCCAAGCGGCGCTTTCTGTGTTTGAGGCGGCGGTTGCCGCCGAGCTGTTTTTGCCCAGCGATGCAGGCTATACCCCTTGCCTAAGCTACAAAGACGCGAATGGTCAGACCGCCACTTACTCATACGGCAGTTTTAGATTTAATGCCAAAGTAAAACTGGGCTGTTTTGTCGGTGTCACGGGGCAAGCAAGAGCGGGTATCAGCAATAAAACTCGTGAAGCAGGTGATGATGTCGGTATTTTGTTTGACCCAAACGTCACCATGGGCAATATCAATGGTCAAGTAGGCTTTAAAGCGGGCATATTTGGTGGCGGGCAGCTAAGCGGTGAATTTGCAGGGGGCGTTCAATGGAAAGAGCCACAAAAAGACACTATCACTGATTTCAGTGCGTTGGCAGAGATAAAACTGGAAGGCAATATCTCTGTGGGTGGCGGTTATAGTGCTGACTTTGAACTGTATTCGGATGGAAATCAGCTATTTCTGAAGGTTTCAGCCAAGTTGGTTTGGGGGATCGGTGGCGGTGGCGGTTTTGCCATTGCCATAGATGGACAAGCTATCTGGCAACTGGCGAAAGTGATTTGGCAAGGGCTGCAATATATCGATTACCGCTTACTCAACAATATCAACCCCGAGGCTTATGAATATTTAGTCGATGCTACCTATATGGCCTTTACTGCGGTCAAAACGATTACTTCACCTGCTAACGCGCTTGAGTTAGTGGTTTCTGCTGGCAAAAGCGCTGTCGATAAAATGAAAGAAAAGAGGGAAGAAACTTTAAATCTCGAAAAAGAAGCGATTGTATTGGCAGAACGGGTTATCAATGACTCGACTCGTAGTGGGGTTCCTTTTAACCAGCTCCCCCCAGAAGCCATAGGCCGCATGCTTGATACCTTAACCCGTACCTTTATGTTTAATTGGGAAGAAAAACAAGAACTTGCAATCTGCAAGCTGTTACAAAAGAGCACCTACAGCTGGCATAAGTTTGAAGAAATTTTGGCAAGGATGAACCCAACAGGTAGCAAAATGCGCGGTGAAAAGGCGCTATTTGAAAGCATTGAGCGAATCAATGCCATTCTTGATAATAAGCAGCAAGCGATGTTTAATCGCTGGGTGGCGACACTCACCGAAGTCAACTTGGCTGATAAGGTGGCGCTCACGCCATTTGAGGCCTATCAACAAATGGACTTTATTCAAAAGCGGACCCAAGTTGAGCAGCAATACGCCGCTTTATATGGAAATCCTACCTCTTACCCTTATGTCTAAAACCGTGGCCCCGACGGGCCACGATTAGTTGATAGGCGTTGCACTTTGTACAGCGCAGCGAAAACTGTCTGTTACTGAGTAGTGTTCCAAAACGAGATCTTCTGCATAACGGCCAAATGACATACCGTTACTTCGGCTATCCCGCATCACTTTTTGTGTACCAGAGTTTGGTCCTTTCGGATTAAACTCCGGCGAACTTAAATAGTAATCCTTTGCATACCAATCATTAACCCATTCGCTGATCCCATTGCTCATACCAAAAATACCAAGCGGGTTAGCAGGCCAATAACCAATATATTTTTCCTTGCTGGTGTCACTATTTACTTCTGAAGGTAAGTTCTCAACATATTTGTCAGTAACAGGGTCAAAATACTGACCTTCAGAAAAAGAGCGATAACCATTATTGGTAGCATAGTAGTAATGCTGACCTCGACTTCTTGCCGCGTATTCCCACTGCGCTTCGGTCGGTAAATCAAACGCTAAACCAGACATGTCACCCAGCCATTGGCAGTAGTCTTTGGCTTCTTGCCACGATTTAGTATACGTCGCTCTTGTATGTTTTAAGTTGTACTTCATCGCATTGTGGTATTGATCATCTGTGCGCTTCATTGGTCTAGCTTGCATCGGGATGATACTGACATAGTAGGTCATGGCAGGCGGCAGTTGATTAATCTGGCGCATCCACTCCATATCCAAAAAACTGGTCTCATATTTCGATATCGAGTAAGAATCCAGTGTGACTTTATGTAAGTATTGAGCACCATACATACTGCTAGCAAAATGACTAAGGCACTCGGCATCAGGAGACCAATCAAGGCGATTCTCTGTCTTGGTCGGAAAATCACAATCCATTTTAAAATCGCCCATATCAAAGCTGCCGCCTTCAACAAACACCATATTTTCAATAGCGCGAACCACAGCTTCAGCCGCCTTTTGCTTTTGCTCCTGCGTCGCTTCTGGATAACGCGCATCAATGTTCGACACAATGGTCTCGATTTGCTGCTTAGAAACCGTTTCACTAGAGAGCTGTATACTGGAGCCACTGTTGCAAGCGATTAATAAAGGCAATGTACATGTTAAACCTAACCATCTGTTTTTCATTCGGTATTCCTTTCGTTTGATGCGCATATTTTACGCATAAACACTCCAAGAAGACAGTTGCAAAAACACTATATGACTAGTGATAACGATGGGATTATTGTTGGGAAACAAGTTTTAACTCAGTAGACAAGAGTTATTCTCATAGCTCCTCCTGTAAACTTTAGCATCCTTATTTTTACATTGATTAATTTACGGATTTATTTACAAAATAACTTAGCTTTCTTGAGGAAATGAGAAAGAAGTCTATCTTGGAAAGAAAACCCTCATTTGTTTTACAAGCCAGCCTTATTGGCTCAAATGAATCGGCGAACGGTACAGTGCCCCAGGAGTTGGTGTACCGTTTTGTCGCGAATCGGTACAGTTTCACCAAACCAGATGCAAGTCCAAATATATCGAAAGTGCTTACTTTACAAGGAATAGGTATGAATTATAGCTACAAGTAATTCTGACAACTGTACCAGCCAAACGGTACAGTTTAAAAACGGTACACTTGGCACTTTACTCCCACAATTAACTATAAGCAGCTGAAATTATTAACTTATCACTTGATAAGGTATCGAGTAGGGTCGCTGCTAGCAACAATACAAACGAGGTCGATACCTAACTCCAGAGCTCATTTAGAGCCATCCTGTTTCGGCTTGCTTTGGTAGTGCCCTGCGAACCAGAACACAACACCGACACTGGCGATTGTGGCGATAAGACCAGCCAACCAAATCCATAATTCCATAACTCCTCCAGAGCCTGTGCAGCACTTATCGACCAAACACAGGCATATATCAGCAATAATTATTTGCCAGCTCCGACATCCGGCAATAATGAGTTTGCGGCACTCTTACGAATCTTATCAAGATCAGCACCATCCATCCGAGAGTGAGCTCTTTCTTCGGCATTCAGACGTGTGCCATCAACATCAAAAGCACTTCCTGCACCAGTGAGTGTATCTAGGTTAATAGAGCTAGGATCAGCAAATTGTCCGTTTGCTTGAAGAATACCTAACCACTCATCCAGATTGACTCGGTTCCAGTCAACACCTGCAATCTCATCTAAAGGTATACCACCGCACTGGGGAGCTTTAGGTGTACCCCAACTCATCCCAAGTTGCGGGCGAAGCTGTTGCTGAATGATACGAGATAATGGAGAATTAAAGCAGCAGTAAGCTTCCCTTTTCTCAATACAAATCCCAAAGGCTGTCTTATTCTTGCAATAAGTACCGACATGATGACAACTGTTCAAAGCACGCTTAGCATTCATTTGAAACTCTTTTTCTTCACACTCCCAAACAAGTTGTATCACTAACATCGTCACTACATAAGCTGTATATGCTGCCATAATACCGCTTAATACACTTGCAGCTTGCTGACCAACAATCTGCTCCATCATGCCCTCTGATGCACCAACTCCAACCTGTCCTCCAGAGCTCGACGCTGCATTTCCTAATGTTTGACCAGTCAACTCCGCTATTTTTTCCTTAAGTCCAGAGATCACCTCTGTCGCAAACTCTGTTACTGGCTGTGTAAAATTATCAACCGCACCTGAAATGTTTTCTATATATGAGGAAAATGGCTTTGTAAGCTCGGTCCAGCCAGTTAATACTGGATCACGTATAGCTTGGTAAGCGCCTTTTATTGCACTACCGTTATCAAGCGCAGTAATAGCACCATCAAGTTTTGGAACCGACATTATCAAGGTCAAATAGTCAGCCATCGAAATACCCGATGGTTTCTCACAGCAGTTCTGAGCTCCACCAACGGCTTTCTTACACTCTCCTGACTCCCCAGCGAATGCCTTACAAATTACATTCTCAGTTCCGGTAGGGTTATCGTTACCATCTGTTCCAGTACAGGTCATATCCTGTGTCATGAACTGGGCTGCGTTCAGCAATGCCGACGCCCTAGCAAAGTCGCTACTCTGGGTTTTATTGATGTCGAGACATTCATCTCCCATACACGAAATCGGGCCTCCACAGCTATACTCGGCTTCCGTCTCCAGAGTCGGCACATCCACGTCCACACCGCAGTCAAAGGTGTCTTCCTGGACATAACACAGGCCAGAATCACCCATCGCACCATCAACACACTTCGAGCTGATAAAACCGCATTGAGGGTTATCCTCGAACTCCTGGCACGAGTTCAGATTGCCGCCTTCATTGGTAGGGCATTGCTCATTTCCATCCGGATCTGTCCAGCACTCCATCGGCCCCTTGTAGAAGTCGTAGTCGGTCTGAACGCGAACCTTGGTACACAGCTTAGGTACACCCGTCAATGGAGATTCATCAAGCATGTCCTCACAGATCCGGAAGCCGTTACGCACAACACATCCTGAGGCGTCGCGATCTGTAGGCTCTTCAATACAGCTGTACTGCCCAGAGGCAAAACCATCCATGCCCCCCACAGCTGCATCCATGCAACTCTTGGGAGTCCATTTGTCTTTCACAATCGCTTTAGAACGATCGTAACGTATCTTGATACGGCCAAAACCCTCCCCTTCACCCGCAACTGACACTCGGATCTTGAATGTCACCACATCTCCCGGATTAACCTCCTTGAAGTATTGAGTTACGTCGGTATTTGGGTTCGTTGACCAACTGGTACTCAGCTCACAATTCCCCCCTGTTTCAGGCGGAAAATTGTTATTAGGTCCTTGCCAGACTTTGGTTTCCTGACCCTCTTTGCCGACCCAGACCTGCATGTAGTCATCCCATTTGGCATACTCCAACGTGGCAGAAATAATAGCGTCAGGGTTATCGACCTTTACCTGAGTGAACTCCTCATAGATCGAACACCAACCAGACCAATAGTTGTCTCCTACCTTACCAATCCAAAGCTCAATACAGTCATCACCGCAAGGCTGTATATTGAATGGCCCATCATGGTACTTGATGATCTCAGCGTCGTACTCGTGAAGCACTTCGCAGTCAGCACTACGGTCAGTAACCCGTTCGCAAGTTTGATAATCCGGAACACGGGTTTTAATAGTGGCGTTGTTGATAACCGTCTCGGCAGAACAATCTCCAAATCCCTCGGCAATGACGTCGATATTGTCATAGGTTTCTTTGCTCAGATTCATCAACGGATCATTGCTGAAATCGGGCTTTGACTGGTTCGTGGCATCGAGGAGAACCTTATAAGCAGCTCCGGAAATCGAAGGGTTATCGCTGTTAGCATCTTGCCACAGGGAGCTTTTAGTGTTGCTCCCTACGTCATCCATCCCATCACTGGAATCCCAGATATTTTCCAGGGCGTCCACATTAGGTTGTGTACCATCTGCAAAATAGTCACTGAACGGATCATCGTTATGACCGGATGTACCAGGGAACAGATCATTCACATTGATGGCTTCACCGCCGCTAAAATGAACATTGCCACCCTTGTATGATGGCTGCTCAAACCCTGCAGCCATTTCAAGGCCAAACTTTTGAGCTTCTCGACCAGTCCCAGCTGGATTTGTTGGTTGATTTGTATATCCGTGGATTGGCAACAATGACATTGTGACAATGAGCACACACGAGATAAACCTTGTTGTGGTGTGATGAACCATAGATGATACCTCCGTTTTCCATGGTTCATGCTATTTCAGTATTTAAAATTCTTACGCACCTGTAAGTGCCCATTTGTGGTGTTTTTGGCATCAAACTGTCGTACTCGTTGCTTCTTTTTTTGTGCTACTAGCTTGCGGTAAGCTTAAGCAGAAAGGGCAATTCACAGATGTTCGTTGATTCACTGATGTAAAGTAATTGCACTTACAGCTAGGACATCTCTCTATCATGGCTTCACCAGACCGCAGCTCTTGGGCTAAACACCATGCGTCTGTAATATCTAGCATCTGCCAGCGCGCTCTCTGCATACCAAGCGTTTCACTTCTGACTGCGCTGTAAAGTTTATACGCAGAATGAAGAGCATTGATGTTGATAGATCGCAATGCTGCTTTTCCTGTGATATTAAAATAGAGCTGCATTAGCAGTGATGCTTCTATCTTTGAGGTGTGACTATGGATAATTGTTGCACCACCACGAACTTTGTGGCTTTTCCTAAAGATCGTAAGTCCTTCATCTTTGAGTTCTTTATATAATCTGCGAATCTGCTTATAAGTTAGCCCGGTTTCGATCATGATAATTTGGCTTATGTAGCCTACGAGTGCCATATTCCTAGCTATGCCCCATCGTGACAAGTTACTGTTACAGCTCATATCTACCTCCAGTGCTTAAAGATTGTTGATGTTTTTTTAAGATGAGATGAGTAACGTGGCATTCGTCACTCTCCAGAATTTCTTTCACCAGTTCGGGAGAGAAACGGATTGCGAATGGCATATCCTTGACACAGGCTAAGCTACGAAGCTGGTTGTCGGTGGCTTCGGCCACCAATTTGGTTAGAGATGTAGTTACATCAAATATTTGGGCTGCTATGTCCGTATCGTCATGTGCTATTCGGCCCATGAGCAGCCAATAAGCGGAGCTGAGCCCAGCATCCTGATTATTTATAAGGCTGACGTGATCATAGTGACCTTCTAGGTACTCAATGTAGTCCTTTTCACAACCAGAGAGCTTGAAGGAGATTATGGCACCAGATGACAACAGTTTGAGTTGACTTTCGCTTGCCGAAGCCAAAGCAGCCACAGTATCCAATGGGAGAGAAAATTGTTCGGAGACTTCTTTCGGATAAAGGCTGGACAGGCTTTTCAAAAGAGTCCATAGGCACAGATCAAATTCAAATACGTTTTCATTAAATCGGGCTACGCCAAAACTCTTTTGAACATGACCTATCATTTTCGGAATCAAGGAGCTGCTATTACATGTCATTGAAACGCTCTCCTCTATCAGTTTTTTCTGACTAAGCTAGGACGAGCAATAAACAATGCTGTAACCACGACCGGAAACGCTAGTGCATATAACCATTGCTTTGTCTCAATACCGCTGAATGTTACAGTTGCTGCTACACCCAGCGTATAGCTAACTCCTACCCAATAAATTAACCTCTTCATTATTTTTATCCTTTAGTAATACGACAAATTTTTCACACCCTAGCTGTTCCAAATATTTTTTAGCTGTCTCAATTTTCAATTCACGCCTACCTCCCCTTTTTGAAATAAGAATTTCAGCGTTTACTTCAATCTGAAAATAGTTTTTTCTTACTTCCCGCAGAATCACAATTTCACCTTTGTTCTGACGGAACATTTTTAATAAATCAACATGTTTCATAAATAACCTAAATATAAATTTACACCTTCCCACTTGGGGGTCAAGTGGGAGATAAAAAAACACACATGATATTTTTTCATGAAATCATTTTATGGTCTTTTAATTTTATAGTCTGACCTTATTTTGCCTCTTAAAGCTAAGCACTTTTCATTCTCTTTCACTATGATGAGAAATAATTTCTCATACTCCTTTGAATACAGGAGAAAAGGATTCCGTCTTTGTCCAGCGATGATAGTCGCCCGAACATGTATCATCGACAATATAGACTCTGTTTTTTCCAACATAAGCTCTAGGGATTTACCGCTTGCCACAATCACTTTTCCCTCGTATTCAAGCGATACTCTTCCTACAAGCCAGGGACCTCTCCCCCTGATCATTTGTATTTTAAGTTCTTCAAGTAAATAACTTAAATCTCTATTTTTATTTATCATCTAAATTCCTCCATTCGCATTGACAAAAATAAATTCCATGTTAAATCTCAATTAGGGACATCTAAATTAATAGGGGATCAGTAATGTTCAGAGAAACAATTAAGTTTTCAGCCTTCATAGCTGCTTTGTTCTTTTGTGTCAAAGTAGCCGGAATTTTTGGTCTGATTGTTTTAATCATTGCCGTGTGCTTCTATGCCCAATGGCTCAATGGTCGCTCCCCATCTTCAACACTGAATATCAATAATGTTGAAGATAGAGCCACAACGAACAAGCTTAGAGACACTCAATCCTACTCATCAAGCTACTGTTACGGACCGAATGAGCACCCATACGATCCGCACATTAGCTCGGTTGAACGAACCTACTGACCTCTGCTTACACTCATATATCGCGCCACTGGATTAAGATACCCAGCAGCTTGATCTTTACCCGCGTCTGCGGAAGTCTGGATGATGTCGCTCATACGGTCAGCAAGTTCAGTGTCGCCAACCTCAGTTCGCATCTGCTCCCTCAAGTTGGAGACTTGCTGATCATCCCCTGTCAATGAAGCCGCGAACAACTGAGCACCTGTTTGATTAAGCCCGGCTTCGGCCCCGGCAACCGTAGCCATACTCCTAAACTCATCACCATATTGCTCAACAAACTGTTCCGCAGCTTCAACACTGTGCTCACTAGCAGCAGCCAATGCTGACGCAAAAAACATCCCTCTCTCCTGGAGACTCATTCCTTTAGCTGCTTCGGAGAGATCCGATTCACCAGTCAGCCACTCTTTAGCTGCGTTGTATCCTGATACGCCCGCTCCCATAATACCGCGACCAAGGGAAGCCATTTCTGTTAATGCCTTACCTGCACCCCCCCATTCCTGCTCAACGTATTCATCACCACGCTTAGCATCTTCAATGAATTGCTCACGCTGCTCAGAGGTCATACTGGCAAGACGACCCATTGAGCTTCCAAAATTATCAGAGAAGCCATCTACAGCAGCTCCTGCTCCACCAAATAATTTCTCGATAAATCGGCCAGCTCCTTCGGCTGTAGCGAAAACCTGAGATGAAGTTGAGGGAGCAACATCATTAGCCATAATACGGTTGCGTAGCTCCCCTAAACGTTGCCCTGTAAAATCGCTCCGATTTTGACCGTGTTGCGCGTTTACGTTATCCAGGTTCTCACCGTGAGCGGCATAAACATCGCCATCCCCTCCGGGAAGATCCGTTTTAGGTTTGGCTTTCTGCTCAGCTGTCATCAATTTAGGGGCGTTCAAGTTTTTCTCCCCTTGGGTGATTAGTATGCTATCTATTTGGGGAGCCCCGCTATCTAAATGGCTGTACCTTTGCGCCTCACTGGCATTTGCAATCGGGTTTTTAGCTCCAATTGTTCCTGCAACAATTTCCGCTGCCTGAGTTCTATGTTGCAAATCTTCTGAGTTCAGCATCGCATACAGAGCCCCACCCACTGAAGCCCGGTCTCCGTCCATACCAAGACCTTTATAATGTCGTGCTCGATTAGTTGCGGCCTGGCGTAACTCACTAGGAGCCTGCCGCATGTATTGGCTCAAATTCGCCATTGACGCCTGATCACCCAAAACCGATCCAGCAATAGCTTGCATGTCTGCTGACGTCACACTGCCCAGCACTTCTTGAGCACTTGCTAACCGCTGATAGGTATCCTGAGCAGTCAGCATCTGGGAGGCAGTATGAGTCAGTCCACGACGCTGATCCTCACCAACAGACTCAGTAAACCGCTGCGTTTTATCGTCACTAATCTGATTAGCAACATCATTGGTCAGTGCTGCTGTATCATCCTTGGAGAACCCAATGTCATTAGCAATTCGATCCAAATCCTTCGTCATTTGAGTTCTTGCGGCAGTTGAGCGGGTTTCAGCATTTGCACTGAGGTCTCCTCTCATATCTACAGGATTTTCTGCTCCAGCCGCTTTAGCAGCTTTTCTGGCAACCGAACCAGCTGGCCCCATTAAAGTAGAAGCCAACTTTCCTGCATCCACGCCAGCACTCATTCTGGCACCAATCGCACCAATAACTGCGTTGGTTTGAGATCCATCAAGGCCATGCTCTTTAGCGTACTGTTGACCAGCATTCACTATCGCTTTGGCTTGACTGCTATCAGATGCCCTCAGCATCTGCCCAAAGCTCTGGAGTCGTTGATAGGACTTGTCAGCACTATTCCCAGAGAAGAATGAGTTCGAGAGCTGATTCTGAAAAGCGTCTTGGGCAACCGCAGCTCTTGCATGTCCACTGCTTACCATTTCAGAAGAAATTTTAGAGAAATTCATTTTATCAATTAGGCCATTGGCACCTCCCTGTAAGCCGCCCTGAAGAGCATTGAAAGCGTAGGCTGGCATTTGTTGGGCCAACGGCGCAGGTTGTAGTATGTCAGGGGAAGAGATCTTCTCATTGATATGATCACCACCACTCATGCGGCCAGCCAGTGAGTTCAGTGAGTAAATTGACCCAGAAACAATGAACAAAGTAAGGACTGGTATGGCAGAAGCCATCATTCCACCTACAGCAAGATCATTGCTCATCATATCTGTTACGTGAACAATCCCCTCGAAGCTTGTTGGATCACCGCCAGAAGTGATGTAGTCCTGTAAGGAGGCAGTACTGCGGTTATAGATAAAGAGATTCACCACAGCCAAAACTGGCATCCATAGCTGAATCCAGATCAACGTCATAAAGTATTTAAAGACCAGTTGAATCCCCATCATTCCCAGCACGATGAGCAGCCCCATGAGCGGCACAATGGCGTATACCAGAGCTTCGATAAATGTCAGCATCGGCCTGACAACAGTAGCAAATACCGATTGCTCCGCAGTCCACTGAGTATTTCGCTGCTGCACCGCCTGCTCAATCATCAGTGAGGCAGTGCCTTGCTGTATGGACTCGTAATATTGTCCCATGCCCTCGGTTAACACCGGAGTTAGGATAGCTGCCTTGAGCATGTCAGAGCTAATAATTCCAGTTGCCGACAGGTCATTAAGCGCGTTGCTTGTTTCCGCCACAGGATTAACGCCACTTGTACCAGCGACGGTCAGACCCAGTAGGTAATTGATCGATTCATGAGAGGTTCCAGAGTCGAATGCCGTATCTGTGGCAACCATTAGATCAGTCCAGGCGTCAGTACAATTTGGAGTTGTCGACCCACTAGGTGACACAAAAATCTCAGTACCATAGACCGTTGACGAAAAGCGCAATGCCTCGCGCCAGGTCAGATTCTTCAAATTCGATTCGGATACGTCAGCCAACTGATAACGGATAGCGGTACAGTCAGCAACGTAGTTTCGCCAGCTACGCTGCATGTCCACTGAGCCACCTCCGACAGCACTATCCCAGCTAGCCCAGAGTGCGGCATTTCCCGCAAGCTGGCGTTGCGCACTGATCAACTCTAATGAGGACAGAAACCCTTTCCGCGTTATCTGAGGTGTAATAGTCGCAAACCCGGTCTCGAACTTGTCGGTCAGGACATAGCCGATATTCGAGATCATTCCCCCAATCGCCGCAGGTCCCATGGGTACGTTGGCAACAACACGGACATCACCAGTGTAGGCATCCTCGATTTTGACCAGAGCTGATGCCCCGAAAAACATTGCATATACAATCCAGCCGATAAGCACCTGCTGGATCTCAATACCACGCCCTCCCTGTACTACCCCCTTGACACACACAATAACCACGGAGACCAAGAGCCCGATGGAAGCCATTTTAGTGAAGTCATTCGTACCAGTGATCATCGCAACGGCAATCAGTACCTGCTCTAGTAGTGCTGAATCACCGATGCTATAAATCGTAAACTCAGGCATCATGCACCTCCACTAGAACTGGTGAGGCTGAGACGTTGCGCCTGAACATTTTTGATGATTTGATTGTAGCGAGTCACAATGTCACTGACTGAACCGTACTGCTCGACCATCTGCCGATGTTCATTCTCGATGTTTTTTCGCGCTCGCTCTAACTGAACCATCACCTCATTTTTATGCGGTGAGTCGGCATTAGATACCGCTAATTCTGCCGCCGAAATCATCTGTGTCGCTAGGTCGTACACCATCGCATTGGCAATAACAGTAGCACTTTCATCTGCAAATGAATTGGCAACACTGTCAGAGAGAACTGCCAAATTACGAATGATTGTGCCTACTGAGGCTGGAAGGTTTGTGATCAGTGCTTGCTCATCTGAAGTGATCGAACCAATATTACTCCTGTACTTGAAAACAATTCCCGGTCGAGAATTTGTTCCTGCGAACGCTTCATAAATTTTTTGACGAACGCTGGTTATGGTGACAGTTTGTCTCGCTGGCGCTAAGCAATCATCATCACAATCATAGATTTTGACTTGACCACCGCCTACAAGGTCCGAAAGGGAAACTAGCCCCCCAGGCAGGCGCGATACAGGGTTAGTATCACCTCCACTGGCATCTGCTACCAAATCGCCAACGATCACCGAACCAGTAAGTGAAAGCATCGCCTCAAGCAGGGCAGTGTCACCATATTGAAACCAGGCACTTACAGAGTTAACTTTCAGTTGCTTCCAAACAATATTACCGATCATTTCTTGATATTTGGCTGGATCGTTATTCTTCAATTTCCGTAGTGGCGTTTCTCCGTCTTGTTCTTGTACCGAACCGAACATATCGTCATAAAGCCCAGCCCCCGTAGCCTTAATAGATGCCTTGGTTTTATGCTGAATATCAAATGCTGATGTCGCGTCATTAACAATCCCTTGCGCCAATTGGCAGCTATTCGCTAAGTGCTGGTTCAATGCTTGAACCTTTTTCTGAAAGTTCTCCATCCACTTCGCTCCATCCGGGAAAACGTTATCCAGAGCCAACTGGAACGCATAACCTTTTGCGTTGGCCGCTACTGCTCGCATCATCGTGACTAGCTGCTCAGCATTAATAAATGAGAACGACCCGCCAAACATATCAACCCCACCACATCCTGCCTTCCAGGATGGCGGAGTAAAAGAAACAAGGTTCTGCTCATAGATGCGTGACTTAACGGTATAGCGCCCCCCAGTGAAGACCCCCCGACGCTGTGACTCATGGACACCAGGCAAAGTGGTATTGCTCATTTCATTGAATAAGCGATCCATTTCAGACTGTAGCCCCCCGGCGGAAACCGGGGCGGTTACTGTCGATGCAGCGATAATCGCCGCCAAAATTGTTTTCCGCATAACAGAAGCTCCATTCTTTAATGAGCTTCTATTTTCTCAGCCCTTTCATCTAATTCTTAGCTGTCTAACTGCCCCAAAAGGGTGCTATCGGGAGTAAGTTCAATTTATTTTCAACCTCTCCTAAATTGTTCTGACGCAACAACTTAAAAACTCCCCAAAAAGTCATTTTCAGGGCCTTGCGTTTCCAACTTTCCGTGAGATCTTAGATATGAAAGCAATGTTTTTTAACGGAGATAATTCAATGAATCATAAATTGATACTGTCATTGTTTACGGCAGCATTATTAGCAACAGGATGTGCTTCAACATCAGAACCACTTAGTTATAATGATGACAAAAGCCGAGCTTTGAATATCGCTCAGGCCGGAGGCATTTACGATACCAGTGATCGCATCGTACCTCGTGCTAACTACGAGGACCTCCAATGCGCTGGAAATACGCTGGATAAAACCCTGCTGTTTACCAGCTCAGCTGGCGCTGGTTTGGATCTAGCGGACGGGTTCGGAATTGGGCTCGCTCTGTCGCTGGCCGAAAACCCAACTCCGGCGAACCGCAACAGCATCATAGCCTGGATGCCTGAGAGCGATGCTGCGTCTAAATCAGAAACCGCAGAGAAGCTACGTGAGGCATTCACAAAAGCCATTGAACTATCTCTTGATGAGCTAGGCGCGAACTACGTTAAAAGCCCCGGCCACAAAGGCGAGGTAGTCGAGATCCGCTTTGATAGTGAGCCCCTTGGCTGTCCGGACTACGCTGAAAATCCAGAACTGGACTGGGGAGAACTGTGCTTCGTTCAAGCACAAATTATCGAGCCCAAAACACCAAGCCTTACCCCTGCATTCGTGAGCTCAGAAGCGACCTCTTACCGCTTTAACTCAAAAGACAAGTACCGCTATCACCGCTTCAAAGTGCTGCTTCCAGAACAAGCTCAGGGGCTCCAGGAGCCTCTGACTCGTGCAATCAGCCGCAACCTGCCTGATTGGGCGTTCATCTACATTGCCCGTGGACAAGTACAGCTGGACGAGCAAACCGTCACCGTTCCCTATCTACTGGAACAAGGCAAACCGAACCTGTTCATTCACCACGATGACGCTTAAGACAACAACAGGGGAGCTGACGGCGCTGCCTACCAGCTCCTCACAGGAGATAAAACCATGATGACTTTAACTACCGTATCCGAACGGCTCAGCAGTACCCAAAGCCGAGTATTTTGGCGTGTTGGCACCCAGCGCAAAGGTATCCTCGATGTCACCCTAGATTTTGAAAACGACGATAGCGCCCTACTCTGCGAGCTATGTGCTATCCGTCACTTACTGATTGAGAGCCAAGTGTTTGGGCGTGCGCCAGGTACAGGAAAGGGCTACAAACTGGTTGTATCAAAAGGTGCTATTAAGAAGCTGGCACGAGGAAAATCCGACAAAAAGTACGCCCAAAAGTTTGCGGCCTTCCTGCAATCTCGCTTGGCTGGAGTGCTGATCGAGGTCTCCACCAAAACGGAGTTCATGGCCGATATCAAGGTGGAAGTTACAGAGCAACTGCTGGCTGAACGTAAACACTACGCAGGCACCTTTGATACTATCGAAACGCCTGCAATGGGCACGGTTCTGGTAACAGCTCACGCTGTATCACGATACAGCGAGCGGATCACCTCAGGTAAGCCCAAAGCCCCGTGGCTGTCCTTAGTGAAGCGCATCCAGAACCCAGAGCTTCGCATTTACCCTCTTCCGGAGCGAGAGCGCCGTCGCAAAGCCAAGAAATACGGCACCGCTGACAATGTGGAGGAATGGGGCCATCCGAGCAGTGAGTTCCACTTCCTGATACTGAACGATCAGGGCACCAGAACACTCATCACCGCCTACGAACGCTAGGCCAGAAACGAAAAAAGCCGGGAACCCCGGCTTTTTTCACGATCAATGAACTGTTTCATCGACACCGAACGCTTTCTCCCAAGATTCACCGCTTTCAGCTGCATCCAGGTCGATAACGAATTCCAGCTCGATGCGATCCAGTTCCAGCGACCGCATTTCACATTGTTCAGTAACCAACTCCCGATAACGGTTTTCAGCTTCATCGTGAGATGTCGCTGAAATCGTCTCTGAAAACAGTTCCTGATGTTTGTGATTGTTGAAAGCGTAAAACATGGTGCCAACAACATCGTAGTTACGCATAGCGCATTGAGTTTGTACCGACATAACAGTCTCCTAGTACGGTTAGGCCGGGAATCCCCACCGGGATTTTTCCCGGCAAGGGTTTGTTTGATTTAATTAATTACTTTATCGACCAACGCGCCAAAAGCGGCCATTGCATCGCTATACGAGTCATAAGTACGGTCAGTGACCTGCTTAGGCAGGCCGTACTCATCTTCGTAAAGCCCCAGGAACAGACGTCCATCACTATCAGGAAGCAGAGAGACTTGATTGAACAAAGGGCTAATCTCGTCTCCAGTTGCTTGTTGATAGGTGGTTTTCATCATATCCAAAGCAGTTTCCTCAGTGATCACATCGAACAGGCTCATTAGCACACCTCCAGGCAGCGGTTAAACGCTGATAAGCGGCGTGGCTCACGAACGATCTGGCCGTCAATTGGCGCAGACTCGATGAAAGCACGAGGCGTTTTGTGAGCTTTAGGCTCATGGCTAAGCCACTCACCGACAACAGCGTTGTCACTCACTTGGGTAGGCATGACGGCCTTTACAGGCCGCTTCTTAGAAAGACCTAACGCAGCTTTAAGCAGATACAGCATTCCGCGAGCAAGCAGAGATGCTGAAACCGCAAACAGTGCGACGGTAACGATCATGACTAAGAAAAAAGTGGTTGCAGACATAGCTTCACCTCATATTTTTGAGAGAGCTATCCCCACACGGGATTAGCTCCCGAGTGGGTTCAAAGTTAATTTGCTGTTTGTTTTTGGCGACCAGCTATCGCACTTATCAGCTACAAGAGCTGAATGAGCTTCCAAGATAACAGCTTGTCCTACTTAGACAAATCGCTCCAGTTGCCTTTTTAGGGCGTCAGACTGTTCAGCTCCCGCCCCCAAGAAAGCAGATCTCCACCTAAAGAAACCATTAACCCCATTTGAGCACCAATTACGGCTCAGCCCATCAAGACGGCCACTTTCACATGTGAAAGTGGAGCCGCTCCGCCATTGAAATCAGCAACTTGATCCCCATATAAAAAGGGTTAATTAACCTCTGGAGTACCTATGACCGACAGTACAGCAATGGAAGCACTGTTCATCCAGCAGCGCTTGCAAATTATGAGCCTGGGCGTGCATCATGATGAGTTTTCTGATTCTTACCTCCACGCTTGGGAGTCTGGCACCTACCCGCTTCTGCAAGACACCGACGGCAGTGTGATCAGGATGCCTCATGAACCTTATACCGAGTTCTTCAAGACCCCAAAAGACAAAGTGCAACGACTGTTTGATCGCTTATGTACGGCATGGGACGCCAAAGAAGGACTGACGTTCTACGCCCTAGAAGATGAACTAGGCGTTCGCGGTGGTTATGGTAGTGAATGGGATCGCGTCGATCTCATCAAGATCTGCCGTTACCTGTACCTGGAGCGTTCGTTTGACGAAGAGTTCTGGAAAACCCTAATCACACCGATGGAACACCCTTCCGAAGCATCGTCTATCCTGCGCGAATTTAACCGTGAGCGTGACATCTACTTCATGTAGTCTCTTCACAGTCCCGGAGGTCTCGGTGGATCTCCGGGGCGCTTTAGCAGCACCTGCCAGAGCACACGAAAAGCATAAAAGTGAGTCGCCTGTGTTTTCTGAGTCAGATCTGACTTTCTGGCATAGTATCGGTGGATGTGTGCCCGGCCGATTTGAGGTGGCGTACTCACTCCTAGTTCATTGGCTGCAATGTCATTACACGCATTTACCAGCAGCCGAATCTGAGCTCTCCTTGTCTGCTTGCCACCATGACGTAGGTATGAATGCGACCGTTCTTTAATCCATTTTTCCACACCGAATCACCCCAAGTACGAATTTGTCACGTCAGTACGACCGTGACCCAGTTCTCTTGCTATTTGCATCCTGACCTCGCGATCAAGAGACTTTGCTGTTTCAACGCTAATTCCTTTTTCTCTGGCGATATATTTATGATGTACATTGCCATGTTTTATTCTCGCTTTGACAGGACATTTCACACCAGATAATTTCTCATATCTATTTTGAGCATACGCATGACGCTCACCGTGGAATTTAACACCCAACCTTGCCACTTCTTTGTAAGCATCCTGGCGAAACTCTTTATAGCTCTGTTCGGCTGGGATCATGCTGCGACCATTTTGAATATCCCTGGCATTCTCCAGCGCTTTAATTTGTGACTGCTCAAGAATAGGAACAACACGAGGCCGACCTCCTTTGGTCCCGTCCCTTATTTCAACAGCTCCTTTAATCTGGGCTTGATTCAGAGCTTTATTTGCATTCAGCTTTGCAGACTCTTCAAATCTAAGCCCTAGCTCTCGTTGTAAATTCAACAGCGCCCCAGTTCGCTCAGTTGCATTGTAGGTTGCTTTATCGTGGCGCTCCTGGGAAATACTTTTGTCCCCTTCACTAATGCCACTCCGTTTAGGTAAATCACCTTGCTTTACTGGATCAACACGAACCTTATTATCTCCACGCGCAATTTCCATAACTCTATTCACAGCACTTAAATAATTTTGTGCTGTAGAGGCTTTAATATCTCCAGATTCAAATCGATCTCTAAGGTGATCGGCATATTGCATCAAGTGCGAAACTTCAACTTTTCTAAGATCTTTAATTCCCTGTTCAGCTTTGGCCCAGGAACAAAATACATTCCAGCGATCATGGATCGTGCGAATAGACTCAAATGACTTGTACTCTTCTTTCAGCGCATTTAGCCCTGCGAAACCCATGTCACGACTTTTGAGGCCAAAATTTCTGACATCCGGATTCGTTCGTTCACATCGCACTGATGCACTCCTCTTAGTTGTTCTGTCGTAATTAGCCATGCCCCGAACTGGTGTTAAGTGATATGCAGTTTTTGGTGGCAGCTCTGCGTGCTGCTGGCTAAGCGGTTCTCGCCGCTACAGAGGGCAGATAAGACGATGCCCACGTCTACTTTGTTACGACCAAACATTGCTATGGCAGGGGCTCTGCTCTCAACCGTCTGGCCTGCCTGGAATGGCAAACTGACGGCAGATCCGGCTGATGTCGTCTCTGATGCCTCCCAAATTATGGGAAGGCCCCGGCGAAGCCGGGATGTTTCGCGCGGATTCCCGCGCGGAGCGAAAGCCCCGACGCCTTGAGCGGCGCGGCTTCCGTCGGGTGCCTCGTCCCCCGTCTCTGTTCCCTGACGGTAGACAGAGACGGGGGCGAAGCATCAGCTCCGCAGCAATAGCAACATCTGTTACAGGTTGTTGCTCAGGAGGAGAGCGGGTATTTTTGACTAGCTCAGGAGGGAGCCTAGAAACTGAGACCTTTGGCTGGTCGCAGGTAAGAAGCATTGTGCTGCGCAAAACGCATACAGCAATGCAGCAGCACAACGCTGCAAACAATAAGAATAGAAACATTATGTTTCCTCCGTTCTGTTAAATTTCAGGCGGAGGAGTGCCCTATCAGGGGTCACATCCCCCAGATGGGTTAACTATGTAGAGCCATTCGGCTGTAAGTATTTTGAAGTGGTTTATGCTATTTCTTTGTAACGATGACTAGCTACCAACGACCGACTTAGGGCGGTATTCCATCCTTTATGATAGTGTCGTTAGTCTGTGTGTCAACTGCTATCAAAGAGGCTTTTTAGGTTGCTTTTCGACGTAATTTTCAGTCCTATCGTCACAGCTATTAATCCAAAAGCAACTTTTCGAGGGCTTTCAAACATAACACATACAAACATACCTGTTGCCTTAATCAAAATACTATCTTGAGATAGTATTTTGATATGAGAAACATAAAGCTACGCTGCGAAGGAAAATTCATATGCCGTTTATTGGACATGACACGGTTAATGACAAACGCGTCAACATCCTTAACTACGAAGACCCGAGAGCAATATTTAAACGAGGTCAAATAGTATGTCGATACTGTAAAGAGGAATTGGTGATCAGAGGAAACTCTAGAATAAGCGTACCCAAAATACACTTCATGCACCTATCAAATGAGTGCAAAGGAGAATACAAACATCATCCAGAAAGTCCCGAACACTTATTCTTTAAAGAGCTCCTTTCAAGGGACTTAGCCAAAGATCTTGATGAGTATAGTAATGCACGTGTAGAGCTCGAATGTCCTGTTGATTCCATAAAGCGAATCATTGATGTTGCTTTTATCTTCCCTAATGGATGGGTTGTTGCCCATGAAGTTCAGTTAAGTGCGATCACACCCAATGAGTTAGAGGAGAGAACTAATGATTACAGAAAAGCAGGAATTGACGTTACTTGGTGGCTTGGGAAGCAGGCAAATACCCAAAAAAATCGCCAATGGTGCTACGAAAAACTGGGTGAGTGTCACACCATTGATTACGAAAAGCTGGTCGAACATTCAGCCAAGTGAAAAAGCTGTGAGATATGGGAGCTCTGAACCTAAATTTTTCACCTCCTTTTGGTGGTCGCTATCGATTGAAAATTCTAGTGAATTTAATTACCCAATGCTCCCTGCGGATAGACAAAGAATGCCGAATCAAACAATGATCTCGTATACACTCATTCACCGCTTACTATTTGCTACACTTCAATGCTGGGCTACAACATCGCCAATAGAAAAATCGCGATTAATGAATGGAATAGGAACCCCTAAAAGTCAAGCGCAAGCAGCAGCCCTATTAGGAGCTTGGGAAGGTGTTGGATTTTTAACGAAAGAAGGAAAAAGAAGAACTGCATCGTACAAGATAGTTGATGGCTATAAAGCAGGAAATTGGCCAGGAGCCACAAATGAGCAACGAAAACAGTGCTACCAAAGAATACTAAGAAACATACCATTGGGCATAAATCTGAATGCAGTCAAAAAAAGGGCTGTATGCTTAAAGAGAATAACTTATGAAGCCGCAGACTTTACTCTTTAATGGTAAAGCTTGAGCTAGAGAACAAATCTAGTAGCTCAACTATGAGCTATTTTCTAAAAAATTTAGGTCATTGAAACCTTCAAGCCATTTGTTATTCCACTGGCTATGATTGATAAAGGTGATAGCTTGAAATACAACACAACTCCACAGCCTTTTCCCCCGAATATTGATATGTGGCCTATAGGTTCGTCAGAACGCTTAATACATGGATGCTGGCTGTTGAGCATTATGAGGCTCCACACGTTCACCAATGAGTGTGACGAAACGCTCCAAGAAACGTACAATGAAATTAATCATAAAATAGGTGTAAATACGGTTTACATTGATCTTCTTACCTTAGGCGAGGATTACAGACATGTGTCACAAATCTTAAATATCATTGGGAACAATGAACAACCGACTTGGGTTTGGTTTACCAACTGCGACGCTCTATTAGATACTTCGCTTGCTGGTTGGCTACGATCGATTCTAACTACCTGTAATGTGGAGCATCTAAGAGTGGCTTTTATTCTCGATAATAAAACTCAGTACCGAGAAATTTTTCAAACATATTCATCGCCGCTTTACAGAGCTACTACAATATTAAACACCGTTAAAAGCATTAACTGCTAGAAAAATTACTTGTCTAAAATTTCACATTAGCAGCCTTTCTTTTTTCATCAATATAATTAGCTAAATCGATTAAGCTGACTAAATATTCAGACTTTTGTGATTCACGCCAAACGCGAACCGGTAGGCGATTAGCCGTCGCTCGATCTTTTGCAGTGCGAGGTGCTAAGCCAAAATATTTTTCAGAGATCAGTGAAAGCGGAACGACAGCCGTATTAAATTCAGCCATCAACAAAAAAATAGTATTCATAACAATCTCCATTTTCAGTTTGAGCTCAATTATTCTCGGGCATTTCAATACGCAAGACATAACGTGAATCTGCCCTCATCGGGCACAAAGAGCTCTTTTTTTGGCATCAGGACAAATCTCTGGGTGCGGGAATATATAGAAGAGGACCGAATGACCGCTCGAATTTTTTTAGTTCCTGCCAGTACCGACGCACTGTGCGAGCTGAGCGACCAGCAAGCATCGCTATCGCTTCCTGTGTGACTGTTACGCGAGTCTTCACAAGTTGCATTAGTGCTGTCTGGAGTGCTGTCATCGTTTTAGAACGGCGAGCATCAGCCGTGTTCTTCGCAGCATCGTGCTGCCTGCTGCGGATTTCTTCACGTGTTAATGTTTCTTTAGTGTTTTCAAACAGGAAGTCGGATGCAATGTTCAGGTTATTTTCAAGGTATTCAGCAATACTGTCTTTTGTGTACTTGTAATGCTTTTGATGTGCTGTTTTCAGATATGCTGCCAACTCATCTTCCGTCAAGTGTATAAATTCTGCGTTCAAAGCCTTGATCGCATCATAAGCATCTTGCGGAGAACGTTTAATGTGTTGTAAGGCTACAAAAAGTATAAAAGCATGAAGATCACGCTTTCCTTCTGGTATACCTTCGCGTCTGACATGCGAACAAATCACTGAGTAGATCCGAAACCACCACTGTCCGATGGTATGTCTGCCGTTATGTTTTGTCGGTTTTGATTGGGGTGGCTTGGCTGCTGCTTTCGCTTTTGGTCTTGGCTTCAGGTCTTCCAGACAACCTGTTTGGTGCAGCACGATTGCTTGCTGATTCTGTTCCGAACGAACAAGTAATTCTGCAAGTTCTTCGAAATCATACGTTGGACCGCCAACGAACGACCGAACTATCCGCCCACTTTTTCCGTGGAATGTTCCCGGTAGCCTCAAAACCCTAGCCGGGTCACGCGAAGCGGCAAAATCAACTATCCAATTAGCATTCGAAGGGCGTGCTTGTTTGAGTGTTCGCGCTAAAACCAAACTAATTTCCCGCCAGACTCTCACACGCCACTTATAGGCGGGAACACCCTCGTAAATCCAGTAAAGGTGCATACCGCCACTGCCGGATGCCACATAGCATGTCGGAACTGGTAGATTTCGCTCACCCAGAATTTGTAAGATCTCAGTAAACAAGATTTCCTGTTGATCCGATGAAATTACATCATGACCAAGCGTGTCAATATCGATCCAGTTGGCATGGAGCTGAGCAAGCTGTTTAGTGTTACGCCAGTCAAAAAATTGATTCGGTGAGACAAACAAGTCCAGACTACAGGTTCGCACTCCAGTTTTCGCGACGTACCCTTCGGCCTGTAGCTTAATATCAATCAGCTTAGATACAGACTTACCGGACTGCCGCCGCCCAATAGCTTGCCATGACGCGGGCCGTTTATCCGACTTGCCTGGGTTGATGTGAGGTGACCAAACATACCTACAGTATTTCTCTCTACCGATTTCAAGTAAATCAGTAAACTCAGCAGGAACTAGAGTCTCTCGATAGTGAATCTTTTGATTATTGTTATCAAGGCCGTCATTGTCTCGTAGCCATTTAAAAGATTCTGAAAATTCTGAATTGTTAGAATACACCTTGGCACTTCTCCGGTATGGAGAAGTAGTGCAATCTCAACAACTTTGACTTGTTAAAAATCCACATTTTGCTACACTAATCCTCGAATGAAAGACTAAACCCGCGAGGAGCGCCAACTCCGTTATCAGCGGGTTTTGTTTTGTCTGTCATCAAGTTTTGATTTGCGTAGCAATCTATCCCACTTTCACATGTGAAAGTGAACGTGTCCCCTTACGTGCCCCCCTAAAAAACAAAACCACCTAGCATTCAGACACTTAAGAAAAGAATCACTCCCATCGAGCATAGGCGCAATGGAAAATCGGTTAGCTTTGAAATCCTTTGATATATCAGGCCTAGACACCGTAAAACCTCAACTTATAAAAATCAATATCACCACGAATTAGCTAAAATATTGCTCAACTTCGCCCTTTCAGTCCCCCAAAGAGTAGGACAGAGGCAAGTTACAACATCGAGACACGCATTTTATCCAATGGTGAACTCAGGTTTAACACTAGGGTAATTGCAAACAAGACGTGGGTATTATACACGGAGAAGGGAAAACTCAAAAAAGCAGGGTGATCAAAACAGTTTGAGGGTTAAGTTTGACTAGGTCCAAGAAATCAAGAAGGGCCCTTTTATCAGTGCCAACAACCTTGACCGTTAAACGCGTTTGGGTCTTTTGGCAACTCCCTTAAAAGTACAACGATCGACTGTATTTCCTTTGACTCAAATGCATATCCCTTCGCAAGCATATCATCTAGTAGTGGCATTTAGTTTTTATAGACCTCATTGGCATTATTGCGATTGCTAATCTGCTGCGCCATTTTGATAAGCATTGAATAGAGTGGAGAAGCTTTACCAAGTTGGCTAAAAGCCGCACTTAAATTACTCATTAATAATAGTCCTTGCGATAATCACGTTGAGTGTAAATTGGAGACTCATAAAGGTTAAATAATCCGGAGGTAGGGTTTGGTCGCGGTAAATAATCATAGGGTAGCCATACTCAATCAGCACCATGATCACATATAAAACCGCCATCACTCGGAGCTGTGTTCGGCTGAATAAATCCACGCCCTTAAATTTGACAAACAAAGCGATAATGACAGCGTAGGTCAACAAAGGCGTAACCATAGCGATCGCTTTTTCCACCATGTCACCATAATGGTTGTAACCATTCATAAATGCCGATGTCAGCACAATAAACAGAAATAGAAGCAGAGGCAGTTTCTTCATACTTTCAAGTCGTTAGTTATAAACCTCCGCATATGTACATGGACTTATATCGAACTGCAACTGACTAAGCGATGTTTAAGACTTTGTTCCCATTATTACCAATAAAAAGAACTGGCGTACCAAGTAAAAATGCAAAGCACTAATTCTTGGTGAGATAAGAATAACCCACCCAACCTCTCTCAAAGCTAGGTGGGTTTTACTTTATGGGCCTAGATTACTGAAGGCTTTCGATTTGATCGGCGAGTTTGATTTGCTCCGATGCGCCGTGAACGATTGGGCGCAGCACATTATCACGCAGAGTTTGCTTGCCTATCTTGCGCATCGACTCCTCAAACACATGGCGGTTGTCCTTACCGACCCAGTGTTTGACTTCGCTGGTCATTTGTGGGGTAAAGATGGCGCGGCATATCTCATCAAGATGAGCGCTATTATCACTTGGGTTGGCTAAGTCTGCTAAAAACTTATCGCGATTAAATACGTAAACTGAGGTGTCTTTATGGCCCCAGTTACCTGGAATCGTCAGCGCTGAAGACATATACTCTCGACCCACCATTGGCTTAATCAGCTGTTTGGCCAAGCGATATAAGTTTACCGCAGGAGCAACAGGATTGGGGATCTGCCAAGGTTTTTTCGACTTGTTGGCTTCAATCACACTGATGTAATCGCTTGAATCAAGTTTGCTTTCTCTATTACCAAGGTAACCATTTCGGCTGGTCAGCCGTTTGACAATACGGCGCTCAAAGTCGTTGGCAAAGCCCTGCTCTTCAGCAAACTTAAACAAAGAATCAATCTGATCAAATCGCTCATTTTTATTTTGCGGCTCGAGATCAATGTTTTGCTGCTTGGCAATATGCTGCGCGACAAAGGCGGAAAAAGCCGTGTAGTTGTCTTGCTTATTAAGCGCTTTTTGTGCTTGGCCTATCACATCTAGCGTGGAACTATCGGCCTTAATCTTATCAAAGGCTTCACGATACAGCTTTCTGTAATGACCAGAGTGCTCTTGACCATATTTGAGTAGCGGCTTGCCTGCCGCTTGTAAAATCTCGCTGGCGCTTTTGTCTGGATTTTTAACCGCTGTTTGGAAGATGTTTAACCACACTTTTGGCATCGCTTGATCTTGGCTCAGTTCATAGAGCTTTTTGATCCTGCGTTGAATCACTTCAAAAGGCGTTTTTCCAGGTTCTGACCAGCGACTGATTTCCTTCTCTTTGTCTGACATCTCATCAGAGATTTCAAATATTTTGTTGGAGTACTGAGCCGCAATTTGACTTAATCCAACGCCACCAATTGTTGCGCCAACACCAGCATAAAGCACAGGAGCAATGCCTGTTCCAAGTGGTCCACCGAGTATCATGCCAAGCTGGCCGGCCGTAAGGACCGTATTACCAATGGTTTCGGCAATCACGACATTACGCTGATGACGGTTAAATTGGCTAAGAATACCTTTAACTTCGGTAAGAGCTTTATCTGAACTGTCTAACACTTTTGAGTCACGGATCTGTTGTAGCCATTCATTCAACGAGCGTGCTTCTTGAATGCCAAGACCCATTTTAGTTAGGCCAGCGACCACCATTTGTGCCTGTCCAACCACATTGAACGCATCACCCACTTGAGACAGTACACTCGTCAGGCTTTGTACCGACGTTCCGGCTAAGGCTTCTGCTGTTGCTCTGGCTTCAAAGGAAATCATGCCCCAATACATGCCACTTAAACCAGATTCAGTAAATGCTGCTGCCACATAGGCATCGGCAAACTTGGCTACCTTGTCATCTTGATTGGCTTGGAATTTTGCAATTTGTTGGAGAAGGTCATGGCACTTGGCAGAGGATGGATCAAATACCTCACTTTGGTTGTCGGTCGTTAACAACTTTTGCACATGCTCGGGAAGAACACTGACATCAAGATCGGCTTTGGTACTCATCTGCTGATTATGACCAGAGACTTCCTCTTTAAGCTGCTTGAGCTTAGCGATACTGTCTGTGAGTGTTTTAAGCTCATCGTCAGCTTGCTTGCCTGATTGTAATATGGGTTTGACCGATTCCAGAACATTGGCCTTAAATTTGAGCTGTTCAAGCAGCGCACTTTGAAGATTTTGAATTTGCGCATCATCGGTTGCATTAATCAATTGCTCTTTTAGCACCAATTCATCACTGAGCGCTTTCATAACTACGCCGCCAATATCTTCTCTTAGCGATTTTTGCTCAGCTTTTAGCTCAGAAAACGCTTCACGTGTCTCGTCAGATTCTTCTTTGGCACCTTTCCAACCTGTAAATACCACACCAGCAAATGCAGGGTAAAGTAAAGTACTTTGCGCGGCTAAAACTAAAGAGCGCGGAAGACCTGAGTTCTCCAGACTGACCGCCAGATCATCACCACCATCAATGACAAGTACTGGCCCCGACTGGTTTGGTGTAAAAGAAGTCACATTATGCACATCGCGGCCTCTAATCATTCTTTCCATCGCCACCATATGTTTAGCTCTGTGTTTTAAAAAGCCACCTTGCAAAGCTTGCTTCATTTTTTCTAGGGATGGGAAACGAAAGCTCTGCTCTAATGCGCCGCCACTCACCTTCCATGGGTGCTTTTTATTGGATGAAGGGGCAATGTCTACTTCCCATGTTTTCTCTATATCTGCTGCCAAGGCTTTATCACTAGAATAATTATCCTGTAAGTAACTTTTCAGTGATTTCAGAGAATCAAATATCCTTGGCTTGCTATATAGCTCACTGGATAGCTCCCAAGAAGAAAATCCGCGCCGCGAGATTTGCACATCAAACTCTTCACCTAAGGATGCTAACTCATCGTTCAGGGAGGCTTGACCATCTAAGCGTATGATCTGGCCATTGTCTCTGGACTTATCATGATTAAAAAGGTCGCTTTGAACAAGTTCTCGACCTGTATTTTTCACCTTTGCAATAGAAATGATATTGCTGTTACTGTTTTTGAGGAATGATTGTTGATGTGACGTTTCTTGGGAGTGTTTTACAACTGATAACATTTTTAACCTTTTATATTAGTAGCTATTATTTTGTGGATACAGTCCACAACCCTATATATGAATAGGGACGCACAATATAAATGATAATAAATCCTATTTCTATTTAAGGTGGTATTTAAATAACAGCCAATTGCAAAATACTGCCGATCATAGTGAGATTGCTTAACGCTGAAAGCGGATATTTTGCGACTGATAAGGTCTGAATTTAGAGATGAATCCATCGTTAAGACGATCATTTCTCATTCAAAAGCTGTCTTTTTCAGACAAAAAAAAGCTGGCACGGAGTGGCCAGCTAAAGTCTCATTAACAACCCATTACATACTAATTACCTTGAGGCCTTGTAAGCATAGCCAAGTTTGAAAAGTGCATAACAATCTGTCGCTTATTTTCGCCTTTTCATTAACCTTTTGCGTATGACTTCCCGCCTTAGCGTAAACACTGAATACTCAGCGACCACTTTATGTGATTGATATCTTACTATTGCGCTTTGCTATTTTTAGGCAAGATCGCGACATTCTTGGGGGTAACTAAGGTGAAAGTTACCGTCTGGATTATATAAGGTGAGAAATTGTCAGCTATAAACCACTTATCAAGCATAAAAAAATAGCTGGAAAGGAGAGCCCATTACCAGCCAAAAGCCAACACTAAATTGTAAGACAAGGTCCATCGGAGGACAGTTAAATGTTAGTTGCCGATGGAAACTAATCCATGAAAACTGGATAAAAATTCCATTCAATGTCTGGTTTTGTGGTTAACTTCCTCTACCTGAGAGGGATCTTTGATAGTTTGATTCTTTGAGGTGTGAGTAACATCATAACAGCCAGTAGCAAGTCATATCATGTTAGTTGAGTCAAAATTTCTAGTTGTTAGAAGGTTTCACAGACATAAAAAAACTGGCAGTAAGAAGACTGCCAGTAAAGTTGTACATAGTTAAAAAGACAAACATGAATGCATATAGTGCATATATCCCGATTAAGGATGAGCAAAACATACGGCATAATCAGTATGCATTCAAGCTCATAGCATTCCAATTTGCTTTGTGAGTTAGAGTATTTACTATTTTCTCTAGTTTTCGCACAAAGAAGATCAATATAAGTGATTAATTTATAACAAGTACTAAGGATTTATCTCGCCGTACACAAAAGCCTAACCTGAACCCAAATCCAAAATAGACACACTTTTTAAGTGTTTTTATCAATATGAAATCAATATAGCATCCCAATACACTCTTTTGAGTTATCCAATATTTACCAATAGGCACATATAATGAGAATAAAAACCCTAGCAGCGTGCACTGCAGCATTTATCGCCATGTCGAGCCAAGCTCAAACCTCAACCTACATCTATTGTGGCTTAAAAGATGGTAGTGATTGGGAATGGCACTTTGATAACAACGACAATTACTCTATCATTTCAGGACGATGGGCAAGAATTACCCAAGCTAATGGACGATACTTCAATGTGTTTCGAGTCAGTGAGTCTGACTTACAAGCTTTGGCATTAAGCTGCCCTGCCGGTTATCAGCCTCAGCCTGCTGATGCTGGCACCTCTCACTGGGAAGTTTTTGAGGTATTTCGGAATGATGGTTCGCGCTATATCATCGACTCATATCGAACTTACTATACTTTAGGTAGCTCGACAGTAGCCGCTAATTTTCAGCTGCGAGTCTAGCGACTACTCACTTGCCAGCCTCTGGCTGGCACCATTAAACTCTATTATTATGGACAAAAAAAATGCTGACCCGAAGTGTGAGTTGGGAGTCAGCATAGTTCCATGAAGCAAATGAAAACAATCAAAAATTACCCATAGGAGCGATTATCCTAAAACACAGGATTTAAATCTCAACACATATACGTCGCAAATGTGTTTGCTTGTTATAATTTGCACTTTACCGCACTCTTTAAAGTAAAAACGCCATTTCTTGCCAAAAGACAATGTGACCAACCTCTCTTATAGACTCAATCACCAAAAGCTAGTGAGCGAGAAGTCATCTAAGTGAGCAGTTTTGTCCAATAACATGACACATGATTAACTTGAGTCCTGTGATCACCAAGCGATTCTGTCGTACCTTAATTACCAAGCGACTTTGTCATTACGTTAACT
>NZ_BSPW01000020.1 GCF_030161235.1 Vibrio zhanjiangensis
AACGGCAGGATCAAGTGATCGGAATAAACCGAAACGAGCGATCGCAATCACCGAAATACGCACACCCACGTAGTCACGTTCTTTCGCGAGTTGGTGAGCAAGTTTATCGAAGACAGTTTTCGCGGTTGGAACCATTTCTGCCGATTTATCTAAAAACGTATATGAACTGTACTTAACCGTCAGATAAACAACTTTGTTACTAACCTCTTTTACTGCATATGTAGTTTTGTGATTGTATGTCTTCCATTTCGAATTTTTTATTTGCTCGACTGGAGCAACACTTCCACAACCAGCCAATAAACTACAAACCAAGCCACTAATTAGAAATTTCTTCATTTAGTTATCCTTTTTGGAGCATCAATGATCGAAAAGCAGCCTTTTAGTCAATAGATAGAACAATGATCAACTAAACACATAATGAGATATTAGATAAATTAGGTCAACAAACAGACAAATTGTGCACGCAGGATAGTTAATCTTAACAATAAAAGGGGCAAAAACTAGTTAGGGTGTTTAAGTAAAATAGCGCTGTAAGGATTAGGCGGGATAATGAAAACATACCGTTGCAGGGCTTAAAAACAACAAAGAGACAATTTAAAAATTATCTCTTTGTAAGTTGGGCTACAAGAGAGTCATACTTTTAAAGTCTTATTATGCATATTGTAGAAATCACCTACACAATATTCACTGTGATTAAGGTCGCTATCAATCATAGATGTAGTGAAAATGATTTGGTGCTCTACATCTAGAGAGTTGGATAGTTTCACGATCTCACGCTGGAAAAGTTGGCTTCGTTCTTCTTCCATCCCCTTATCTTCAATATTGTCCATAAGTAAGAAGCGAGGGTACAAATAAGAAGAGTCTTCACATGAGCACTTAAGCATAGCCAATCTAAATGCGTTCTTTAGATAAACCATCGAACTAGCAGAAAACAAGGCTCTATCATCAATGGTCACTCGATCTTCTGCAAAGTCGAACTCGACTTTGCTACCATCAACGAATATTTCTTCATGTCCAGCGTCAGCTTTAAGAATACTTAACGTTGCTTCTGATAGCTTTCTCTTCTTCGCTTTAAGCTCATTTTCCATTCGCTGCGTCAATCTAGTGATTTCATCATTCAGCGTATTGAAGTCTGTCTGCAACGTATCTCGCTCATCATATAATCCATAGAGTTTAGCGAACTCTTTCTTACTATTGTTCAGTGTTCTGATTTCATTGCGTAAACCACCTATTTCACTGAGCTTTTGCCTTAGCTGTATATTCACCGCTCTTTGAGGTTTGCGGATGATCTCAAGGTCTCGTTCCAACTCGCCTAACTTAGTTTCAAGCTGGTTCGATTCAACCTTCTGCTCATCAAGCCTTATTTGTTTTTTCTCTATCAGAAGAATTGACTCGGCAATCTGGAACTCTATTTCTTTTCTCACTTTAAATGTAGGGTCGATATTATTCTCAGATTCAGGTTTTGTTGCACCACACAAAGAACAACCTGTAGGTCTTGCTTGGACCTCTGTTTGGCAAGCTGGGCAGTGATTAAATGCAACGTCAGATAAAGCGTTGATAGTATCTTGGGTTTCTTTAAGAGCCTTAACTCTACGGCTTAAAGACTCAATAAACATCTGAGAATCATTGATTTCAAAAGACGTTTTAGCTATTTCTTGTTGGCTTGCTGTGTACTTTCCTCTTGCCTCCTGAACCTCTACAATCAAATTTTTAAGTACTTCATCTTCTGTACAACCATCTTCCGATGGACTAGAAAACGATTCAACCTCTAGCTCCAGCGCATCAATCTCTTTACGCTTTTCTTCAATCTCACCATTTATTTCACTAACAGATTTTATCGTACCACCCAAAAATGAGTGTATGGTTTTAATCTCTTTAATTCGATTTTCCAAGGCTAGTTTCAAGCTCTGTAATCTGACCCGTTTTTCATAGAGTTCAAAATCTGACAAGCCGATCAATAGCTCCCCGATAGCTTGACGCTTGTTTGGTGAATCGAACTTATCAAACTTGAATAGTCGATCTGGTGACGTCATCTGATCAACATAGAGCATTCTAAGTAACTGATGCATTGTAATACTGTTCTTGTCATCCGACTTTGAATACGGCATACCAAGCTCTTTGAACAAGGCTTGATAAAAACTTTCTTTTGTATTGGCGTTATAAGGGTAACGAATCCAATCAGTAACAGATGCAACGTATGCTGATTCATAGTCTCCGCTAAATATATCCATCCCTTTCCTTCCACCCTCCGCGATTTCCCGCTTTAGGGTGAATACCTTGCCGCTTAGAGAAGCTTCGACAAAAACGAAGCTACACTGCTTCGCTTCATTCTTAAGCTTAGTTAAATCACCGCCAAGGCCGTAGAATATAAAGTCTGAGATCGTAGACTTACCAGAACTGTTTACGCCTCTGATAATATTCACACCAGCCGTGAACTTTTCATCATAGGCAATACTTTTGCCTTTGGTAATGACTAGTCTTTTGACTAATAAGAAAGGTTTATACTGCGTCATATCTGTATTCCATTAAGCCTGTTCTTTTCTTAAGTCCACTTTCACCAACAACCTCAATCGCATTTAGGGTTTGGAATAGCTTGCAAAAAAGCTCCGTAGACTCATTAGAGTTATCGTTAATCAGCTTTTGAATAGACGGGCTATAGAACCCCTCTGAGATCCGCAAGTTACCGTTTTCTTCCTCAAAAATACCCTTTGCTTTTAGTATTTGAAGTGCCTGTATATGGTAGTCGCCCATCTCTGAAAATAGTCGTTTCTTATCTGGTAGAACTTCGTATGGTTGATTTATTGAGCCAAAGCTACGCTTCAACTCAGCGATTCCTTTAGTTCTTGGAAACTCAATATCTTTTACAAGGTGTGGAAATAGGTAAAACAAATCGTAAATACGCAGTCTTACCGAGTCAAAATCCTCTAAATCTTGCATACTTGCTATGCTGATAAACCTAAACATACAGTGGTAAAGATCGTTTCTTGGATGATAAATAATCACTTTTAATCCCACTCTATATAGCAGTTACCTGTAAGTATGTACAGTAGTCCGTACAGCTCATCTTTGTCAATATTGAGGCTGCACCCATGAACACTTTCCAAGACAGGTTGGATGATTTTTTCTTCGACTAAATCATTGATTTGGTAGACTTTAAAGTCGCCAGATTTAATGCGTGGTGAAATCTCGTGGAGAAACGTGGTTCTGATATTAGTGAGGATATATGTGTAGAGTTCCTGAGCCGATTTGTAATGCGAGAACTGCATTATCTTCTTCGATACACGCTCTTTGACATCCATAGCGTAATCCAAGAGAAAATCTCTGTTACCATCGGTGAGCTTTTGCCCTAGATCTCGAAGCTTACCTTCGACTTTTCGTTCCAGAAAGTTATTGAGCTGACTAGAAAACTCTTTGTACTGTTCATCTTTCTGAATTTCTTGTTCATGCTCTTCAACAAGCTCTCGCAGCCTATGATCTTGACGATACATAACTGGAGCTGCGTGATTATATGTTATGTGGGTTGAGTGATCATGAACATCTCGTCCAGCGACACTACGTCCAGCATTAACGTTGTCGAAAGAGGCTTTATTTGAATCCAGTACCGACACTTATGACCCTTTTTTGTCCCTACCAACAACATCGCCGCCAGCGCGAATATTGCTCATTGTTACATTGTTGGAAGATGCTTTTGACCTAAAGAAGAAATAACCTATAACTGCGACAATAGCCGCTACGATTAGGCTAACAACGTAAACACCTAAGCCAGAGAACAAAACATCGAAGTTTTCGCAGACCCAGTTTATAGCTTCATCCACCCTAACATCCTCGTGGTTTTTCCCTAAACTTTACAAGTATTTAATTTTATTCACAAATCGACAAGCCAAAAATATCTACTTACTTCTCAATATATGCAATCGGTTGGGTCACTATGTAGATGTATGGCTGAATCGACCAAGCTTCTTTGAACATTGCACTGATTAGAAAAATTACTTCAAATTGTACACACTAGATATGATGGATACGCAGTCTAAATCGAAATGGGACAGAACCAATTTAGCGCAACCTGTCAGTTCTAGTCACATCGGGTAACGAAACTGACAGATTGCATTCAGACCAATTCAACTAATGCCCTCTCTTCGTTTAGGGGACCGTGGTTGATGAAAATTAACCGTGTTTTAGGGAAGAAGCTCTTTGGCATCACAACTCAAAGTCTCCGCAATCTGATACAACTTCTCAACCGTGATATTGACTTCACCGCGCTCAATGCGTCCCACATAACTTCTATCTATCTCTGCGAGCAACGCGAGTTTATCTTGAGTTAACCCTTTAGATTTCCTCATTTTTGTAATGCGTTTGCCCACAAGCGCTGCAAGGTTCTTGTTCATGTTTTTTTATTTATGAAATTAATTTGCTGAACAATCACACAGTTGCGGCATATAAATCCACGGACTATAATCCTCAAAATTGACAGTAAAGGCCGTTTTTGAACACATGAAGATAAAAATCAGAAAAGAGTTATTTCTCGCCATTTATTACAATGAACATTTCTCTGCTAATGACTTAACGTCCTTTCCAATAGACTGTGATGAAAAAGAATACTTATCGGATGAATACGTCGAAATAAAATTGAAGGAAATGTCGCTTATCGGCGCAGTCCTCTCATGCGGTTTCGATAAGCATGGTGATGAAGAATTTTCCAAAGGTTTTATGTTTAACCATATCGACTGGGAGGTCGTGGATTACGACAACTATAGTGAGGACTCCAACTACCTTTCTCTCAAGAAAGAAAGCCTGTTGACGATTTTGCAAGATAAACAGTCAGAGCTGTCAGAGTCCTATTCTCTTCATAAAAGGACATGGAAGCATTTCACTCAGTTGTGTACTCAACACTCAGAACTTCGGACGTGTTTAGATGAGTATATATCCGAGTATGACAATCGTAGATTGGATCTCAAAGCCGAAATGCTGGCAGTAGAAAACGCAATTACCTTCTACAAAAACACAACCCACCCAGTAGAAAGTGGGAGTTAACTTGCACAATCCTATACTTTACGCTCATGCCACAAACAACATGCTCGTGGGGCAGTTTGTCCAACAGTCGAAGACCTACTGGTCATTCTCATACTCTGATGAGTGGTTAGCATATGATTCAGCTTTCCCGATCTCGTTAAGCCTACCGCTCGTAAAGGGAGAATGCTCATCATTTAATGCACTGAATTTCATTCACAACCTGCTTCCTGACTTGAAAGAAGAACGATTAAGCCTTGCTCACTCGGTAGGTGTGCAATCCAACGATGCATTCAATTTACTCTCCAAGATTGGTCATGATAGCACGGGCGGCATTTCATTTACTGAGAGCAGGCAGGCACCAAATATAGGGTGGGAATATCGAGAGATCTCGGCAAGCGAATTAAATGAACTCGTTACTCAGCGTAAGTCATTTCTTCCTTTTTTTGGGGAATATCGACCTTGTATTTCAGGCACTCAACGAAAAACAACGCTAACTAGGTTGAACGGTAAATGGTACGTACCTCAAGAGAAATCAATCAGTAGCCACATTATCAAATATCCGATGGATGCGATTGTGCAAAGCAACTCAGTACTAGATATGAGCAGCAGTGTTGAGAATGAATTCATCTGCAATCAAATTGCTAAGGAGCTTGGTTTCAGTGTTCCCGATATAGAGATAATAACGACAGAATCAGGAGCGAAAGCCCTTGTTGTGGAAAGGTTCGACCGATGTTTTGTTGACGGAGTTGTGTCTCGTAGGCACCAAGAAGATTTCTGCCAGATTTTTGGTGTCCCTGAACATCAAAAATATCAATCGGAGAACAACCTCGGAGTCTCCAAAATTGTTGATGTTTTGTGTCTCTCAGCAGAAAGAAAGGCGAACAATCATGACTTTTTTAAGTTCATGGTGTTGCAGTGTCTCCTTGGTGCCACTGACGGTCATCTCAAGAACTTTTCCGTGCATATTGCTCCTGGCGGATACTATCAGCTCGCTCCGTTCTACGATTTGCTATCAGCTTATCCTGCCGTCGGTGCCTCTGGGTTAAATAAGCGAAAGTTAAAGCTAGCTATGGGACTGAAAGCATCACGAGGATACAAATACCATATCAACAAAATTTGCTTACGCCATATAGAGCAGACAGCTGCTCAGTTCGGTATCAGCAATGCGAACTGCCATGAAATCGTCTCTACCTTTCTCGCTCAATTTAGTAGCGCACTTAGCTCTATAGACAAAAGATTCCCTGGACAGGAGTTCGCGTTAGTAAAGGACGCAATATTTCAACATGCCACTGAAATCGTTGAAAAGTTAAACAGAACAATTAAGTAAACATCTGGGGTAACAATTGTTGCCCATGTTGTAAACATACTCGTTAGCAGTGAGGGGAAATATGGCTGAAACCACGACCAATGGAAGTAACACGACTCTTGATTTGAGGCAGTCTTTCGCTCTGTTAAGTGTCGATAAGAATGGAATCGTAACGATGAAATTTGGAGATGAAGTAACGGTTTTTATGAACGACAAATGCCCAGCAATCACGACCGATTTATTAAAAGTGATTGCGTCAATAAAAAACGGGAGTAGCCAGCAATGAAGCGCGAAAAAGAAAAGATCCGTGGTCTAACAGAAACTTCGTGTAAGAACCACTTCTGTTGATTGCTCCTTCCCAAGAAATGAAAAAAGAATTAGATGTGATCGTCGGCGATTATTTAGTCGATTTAGATGGCGACTATTAGGAGTGTGGATGGTATGAAAGCAAAAATCGGTATTCTATCAGAAGAGCTTGCTCGTAAGCGTATGGTTCGTATTGCAGAAGGAAAAGTGACGTCTGAAGAACCTTACCCTCAATTTTTGTTTGAGTCACTGGCTGCGCTTTCACAACTGTTGTCTAACGAAAATGTTGAACTGTTGAATTTGATTGCTCGCGAGAAGCCAAACAGTCTTGATGAACTTGCTGAAATGAGTGGGCGCAGTATCAAGGATGTTACTGATGCTTTCGAAGCTCTTTCATCTAAGGGCTTTGCTTATCTGGATGTGAGGGGAATGGAATCTCGACCAATAGCGTTGTTTACGAAGTTCGAGATCGTCATGGGCAACAATTTTACCCTTTGAAAAGTGTTTCAAGTACCGTGTAGTTCTTTCCGTTTTTTGATGTAAATAAAACGAAGGTTTGTGTTACATCTCCTTTCTCATCTTTTTTTAATGAATATCCTTCTATTTTTCGTAACAAAACTCGTAAACTAAACTATGTAACATAAACGTATGGAAGTGTTTCATGATAATTGGATATGCGAGAGTAAGCACTACAGATCAAAACTGTGATTATCAGATTGATGAACTAACCAAATCTGGCTGTGAAAAAATCTTTATAGAAAAGGCTTCAGCTAAGACCAAAGAGCGCCCTGAACTCACTAGATTACTAGATTCCCTGCGTCAGGATGACATAGTTGTCGTTTATAAACTCGATAGGCTTGGACGCAGCCTTAAGGATCTTATTACTTTGCTTGAGATGTTTAAGAGCTACGGAGTTCAGTTTAAATCATTGTCCGAAAACATTGATACAACAACATCTACAGGGAAGCTAGTGTTTAACGTGATTGGAGCTATAGCTGAGTTTGAGCGAGATATTATCGTGGAAAGAACCAAGGCGGGACTTAAAGCTGCAAGAGCGCGAGGCAGAAAAGGTGGCAGGAAGCAAAAACTCACAGGTAAGCAAATTAAGCTAGCGAAATCGATGCTACAAGATCCCTCAGTACAAAAATCTGATGTGGCTAAGCACTTCAATATTTCTAGGCCAACGCTCAACAGATATCTAAATGCGGCACCAGATTTGGAACAAGAGAGTCTGTTTAAATAGAGTCTTTAATTTTTTGAAATGTCGGGATTTGGGAATTGGCGAAAATAGAATCTAGGAGAAGACCAGTTGAGCAAAGAGAAAGGACAAAGAAATAGAAATCTCTTCATTGCGTGGGTTGATGAAATGAAGGCCAAGAACCCTCCGAATTGGCTGGATTACTGGCATGGCGATACTTTAAGTCCCAAAAAGATCGCAGATGAACTTGGTTTTGATTCGTCTGCATTCAAAGCATCTAGAAACAAAAAACTCTTCGAACTATTTGATGAGCTTAAGAAAGAGCTTGCAACAGAGGAGGTGTATCAAAAACGGAAAGAGAATTTGCCACTGGAAGAACAGAGCGCTGAAATCAGGGGAGTGTTCCAGGGCAATATGGACGAGGGTATAACAGATAGCATCAAGGTTCGTGACTTAAAGCGGTTCAATGCTCGGTTACAAGCTGAGAATGCAAAACTTACCGCCGAAGTCGCTAGGTTATCTGAGTTTAAAGAAGTTCTCATTGAAATGGGGCTTTGGAAATGAGTAACGGTACTTTCTTGGTTCGGATTACCCAGATATATCAATATCATCCTGATAATGTTCAGTTAGGTGCTGTGTTTGTTAATCAAAACGCTGGAGCACACAGAATCGTATTACTAACTACTCAAAACCAGCTAAATATGAAACCGCAAGTAGGGCAGCAATGGGAGATATTAAAAGAGAATAACTATAGTGTGCGACAACAACCAGTTCGTGTGGGTGGCTATGTGGAAGTGTGGCGTTTCATGCAACCCAAACTTAAGTGTGTGATGCCTGACAATGGTATTGGTTTCGTTAACTTTTTAAGCTCTGAGAAAGAGTTTGTCGGTATTGGCAGGGTGAAAGCCCAATTACTCTGGGCTGAATTCCGTAGTGACATTTTCACCATGCTCGAATGCGAAAAAGATGAACCATATAAACATGATAAATCAATAAGTAACTTTCAAGCGATCAAGGATGTTTTGAGGAGTGATGGGACGGTAAATGCGCTTTATCAAGGTATTAGAAAATATGCCAATCTCAAGTATGCGAGCCAGTTAGTTGAGTGGGAGGTAGAAGAACCTATTCAACGTCAACTTTTTAGGTTGTCAGGTAAGGATGCAATTGGATTTTTGAAAACGAATCCGTACCGCTTGTTCTCTTTGGGTATGAGATTTAGCAAGGTTGACGAGATCGCACAAAAGCACTTCAAAGTTGAACCAAGTGATGAAATAAGGCTTGCAGCTATAATTGAACAATCTTTGCGTCTATGGAGTGACAAAGGGCATACGGTAGCACTTTGGCGTGATATAGAACATACGATTCGCACCTACTTAAATAACGACAAGTTACTTATTGAAAGGGCTAAACAGTTAACTGGCGACATCATCGGTTTTGTAAAACACGATGACAAATACTACGCATCAGGCAACTATATTTTTGAAAAAACAATAGCCAAACGATTCAGTAAACTCAGTAAGATGGGAAGCCTTTGGCGAAGTGAACTAGAGGTTGCGTTCACTACTTCTATCCCTGAAGGTTGGAAACTTGAGGAAGCTCAAGCAAGAGCGGTAAGGAGGGCATTAGTCAGCCATATTTTTGCTCTCACTGGTGGTGCTGGCACAGGTAAAACGACAACCACGAAGCTTATCGTTGATGCCTATCAAAAATTAGGTTTTAGTATTTATCCAGTAGCGCTTTCAGGAAAAGCAGCTAGACGCCTTCAGCAGTCTATTGGCATTAATTGTATGACGATAGCGCGATTATTACGTCAAGATAGTATTCCAGATAACAGTGTTTTACTGATTGATGAAGCGTCGATGCTAGACGCTTACACTATGTGGCGTTTGGTGACTTTGTTCTCCGACAAGTCAAGAATCGTACTCGTGGGAGATCCTAATCAGTTACCTCCGATCAATGCAGGGTTAATTTTGCATGATGTTATTAAGAGTGGGGTAATCAATCATGTCGAACTAGATGTGGTTAAGCGACAAGGCGCTATTAGTTCTATTCCTGCGTATTCGAATGACATACGTAATGGCAATAAGCCATCTTCTTTAACGACGTCTGATATTACGTTCCATGAATCAAGTGATGACCTGCTTCAGGACGCTGTGTCTGTGTATTTGAAATACGACAGGGCGATGATTGTAGCATCGACGAATGCCACCGTAAGAAATGCTAACCTCAAGTTACAAGCAGAGGTGAACCCTTATGGTCGAGTACTTGATCTAACAAATATGCCGATCACTAAAGGAAACTATGAGTTCAGAGAAGGCGACCCAATAGTTATAACCCTGACAAGCTATAAATACGATGTTCAAAATGGCACTTTGGGCGTGATAAAAATCGCTGAAGCAACCGAAGAGTATGCTTGTGTTATTGAGCTAGAGGATATTGGCGAGGATGGAAGCAAAAGATCTTTAAAGGTCGATTGGCAGCTATTCGAATACATAGATCTGGCTTACGCACTAACGCTACATAAGTTGCAAGGCTCGCAAGCTGAAAATGTAATCGTACTGCTGGAGCGAAGCTTGTTGCTTGATCGCAGTTGGCTTTATACAGCCATAACCCGAGCCGAAAGTAAGGTACATATCATTGGTAAGGAGTATGACTTTCAGTATGGGATAAACAAGCGTAATGCTTTGGATACACGCAAAACAGCTTTGTCAGAAATGTTGAAAAATGCTTAAATAGATCTGAGTTAAGTAAGAAATGCGGATATTTTTACACGTTTGACTCGTGAAAGGTTGATTTTTGAAACGGGGTCAGTGGATCTATAGTTATGATTAATAAGATGTTTTTAACTGTACTGACCCTGTCTTGGTTTTGTTTGTCTTAGTTAACCATTCTAAGCTACTGAATCCTGAAAAAAGCCGCGAATTTCGCGGCCTTTTTATATAGTAAAAAAATAAACTTATCAGTGAGTCGCTTTCATAAGCTAGTTCTAGCGTTATCGAAGCGTTGGGCAGTTATTTTCCATGAAAAGGAATTCGTATCTATGAGGTATACACCTACCTTAAAACTAAGCACTCGTTTGGTTGCTTTCGTCACTCTTATTGTTATTAGTGCTATGTTTATCCTGTTTTTAGGTGGGCTCCTTTCATTTAAACGCTTAGGTCAGGAGTATCTCGATCATTCATTACAAGGCATTGTTGAGGTCTTAGATAAAGAAATGGAAGACCCAGATGCTGCAGATTCTCTGCAGCGCTGGATGCCTAAAATGTTACGAGCCTCAAATATTATTGAGATGGAGCTATTATCAGATAATGGTGTTATCTATCGCTATACAGATACATCTTCGACGGTGGATAAAGTTCTGCTCTACGATACGGAATATAAATTGGAGCGTAACTCAGACTATCGCCTCCATTTTAGGGCCGTCCCCCCTTATATTGGTTATGGGTATTCTATTGAAGCATTGTGGTCAATCACTCTCGCTGTGGCTTTGATTATATTTTGTCTCATTCGTGGGGTGAAATGGTTAAAGGAACAATTAGAGGGCTCAGAACTACTTGAAGAACGGGGAAGAATGATTCTTGCGGGTCGTGTTGAAGAACATGCTAAAGGTGATGTTAGAGAATGGCCTTATACCGCAAGTGAAGCGTTAGATGTGTTGATTGAAGAGTTACAAGATGCTCGTCAAGAGCGAAGTCGTTTTGATACTTTTATCCGTACTCAAACCTTTTTGGATCAGTTAACTGGGACGGCTAATCGGGTCTTATTCGACAGCAAATTAGAATCCGCTTTATCGGAACATGGTTCTCATGGCGGGGTATTGCTGCTTCGTATCGACGATTGGGAGCAGTTGTGCGAAGAGTCAGGTAAATATGCTGCTGATGATTTTGTTATCAGTATAGGAGAGAGTCTAAATAACATAATTCAACGCTATCCCGACGTGATTTTATCTCGATATTATGAGTCTGACTTTGCTATTTTCGCCCCTCATCTGAGTAGCAAAGACGTATTTAAAATAGCTTCAAGTAGCCTGAATCAACTGACTAAATTGGAGCCTCCTGCGCCGCTTGAACAGGATAATTGGGTACACATAGGTATTACTATGTACCGAGAAGGAGAGGCTCAGGAACGAATTTTAGATGAAGCAGAAACGGCGCTAAAAAGTGCGCAGCTGCAAAGAGTCAATACTTGGAATAGATTTAAGAAACATCAATATCAAGATGAAGATCGAGGCAATGTGCGTTGGCGAACCTTGTTCGATTTGGCTATTCAAGCTGATAAGCTGGTAATCTATTACCAGCCCTGCTTTGTCCTTGATGTCCACAAGGAAAGGGAGCTTGATCATCATGAGCTTTTTGTTCGAATCAAAGACCCTGCTCAGGGGTTAATTAAGGCGTCCCGCTTTAATTCTGCCATTGAATCTGTTGGCTATGAGGCGCTTCTGGATCGTGAAGTATTCTCTGCTGTTATTAAATTTCTAAAAGTATCACCAACAAGAATGTGTTACGCTATTAATATTCATGTAATTCCGTTTTCAGATAGAGGTTATCTAAAATGGTTTCAGTATGAACTACTACAATTGACTTCAGAGCAAAGAAAACAGTTAGTGTTTGAATTTACTGAAGCAAGGCTAGTGAAACATTTAGATTATATGAGACCAGTGATAAAAATGATTGCAGGGCTGGGATGTAGAGTTGCTGTCGGGCAAGCAGGTCGTTCGATAGTGAGCACTCACTATCTTAAAGATCTTCCTGTGGATTTTCTAAAATTGCATAGAAGCTTAGTAAAACAAATTGATCAACGTGATGAAAACCAACTTTTTGTTCGAAGCCTACTCGGAGCATGCGAAGGACTAAAAACACAAGTTATCGCGGTCGGGATAGACAACAAACAAGAATATAAAACAATGATACGTTTGGGTGTCCAAGGTGTTCAGGGGCGCTATTTCCAACCTGAGCAGCAGCTATTACCCAAAGTAGAACCAGAACAGAAAGTAGCAGTGACCAGTCAAGTCAAAATAGGGCGACGCAATCGGTGGCGAAAAGTTAGTAGTAAATGAAAATTCAATCTTTAGTTGGAAAGTTTAAACGCAACAATCAGGTTCGCAATACCCTGACAGTCGTCGTTCAGCCGGGGGAATTGTTTTTTTCTCCATTATCCGGTGTTGATATTTTATCTAAGGTCTCTGTAGAGGGAAATGCTTGGCAAGAGACTTTGCGTCACACGCTTGATGGGATTGAAACTTCCAATTTAAGACTTGATGTGGTCCTAAACTCAAAGCTTTATCAGACTTACCAAATTGATAAACCGAATATTCCCTCTGCTGAATTAAGAGGTGCACTTCCTTTTTTGCTCAAAGATCTGATCAACGAAAAAGTAACAGACATCTTAGCTGATTCCACTCAGTTGCCAGCAGGAAACAAGCTGCAAGTTTATGTTGTGACAAAAAGTCTTGTTATTGAGTTACAGAAAATGTTGCTTGCATTGGGTATTGAGCTTGGCCGAGTCCTGGTTGAAGATGAAGTTTGGGGGGTATCCGTTCCCGACCTAAATAGCTTTTTACTCTTACAGCGCAGTAAACAACGCAGCTTTCGAGTGAGTGCCTTTGTTGAACATCATTGTGCTTTCCAAAGGACGATGCGAGGGATAGCTTCACCGCTCACAGGTGTGGCAACCAGTGTGCTACAGCTCGATGGTATTGCTCTGGAATTGCAGCGCTCGATTGATTATTTGTCATCACAACTTCGAGGTACCTCTCTTCACAAGATGAAAGTCTGTTGTGATGAAGAAGTACAGCAAGAATTGATTGAAGCGCTAAATGAGCGTCTGAATGTTAGCGTTACTGGCTTAACTGAGGACCAACGTGAGTCTGGAGAGGTGCTGGTAGAATTTGCATCTCAGTTGGGTCAAACCGCGATTAACCTCTATCCAGATTCACTCAAACCCAAGAAAGAGTATGTCACTCTAAAAAATATCGCCATTTGTTGGTCGATAGTGGCTGGCTTGTTGGTGACAATCATTGCTTACCTCTATGTTCAACATAGTTACTTAGACAATGATCTCAAGCACTTCATTGAAAAGCAGCAACAATCTGAGCAAAAGTTATCTGACTTAAATAAACGTCTTGCTAATCACAAACCTTCGGCAGCTAAGATCGCAGCAGTTGAAAGACTTAAAGAGGATATTCAGGCTAAGCGTGCTTCATTAAAGGCTGTGGCGAAGTTTGATGAATCTCAACAACTCGGTTATTCGGGGGTTATGAAAGCGTTAGCCACGTTAGGCAGGCAGGATATTTCTCTTAATCATATTTTTATTGATGCCAACAGCATGAACTTACAAGGGTTAGCGCACGCTCCTCAAGCTATACCTAATTGGGTTAGCCAGTTTAAATATGAGGTCAATTTAGTGGGACGTACATTTGAAAAGTTACGCATAGGACGAAATGACCAAGGTATCGTTACATTCGAGCTGAATACTCAGCAGGAGCAAAAGTAATGAATCCCATATGGCAGCCGTTGGAGAAGAAATTTAACTCTTTGAATCAACGAGAAAAGCTTCTTTTGATGATATGTGGTTTGGTGGTTATTACGCTGACTATGTCCGCATGGGTTGTTGAGCCTTTAATCAAATCGAATCAGGATCTTGAGCATCAAGTAATGCTGACTTCGCAAAATCTTCAACGCTTAGAAGCAGATATATTGGTAGTTACTGCTAAGCTAAAAAAAGACCCGGATGAAAATTTAAATAAAGAATTTAAGAATTTGCTAACGGAAAGCCAAAGATTGTCTGAACAGTTAGCGTTAATGATGGAGCAATTTATTTCACCGAGTGAGATGGCTCAGTTACTTGAAGAGGTGCTGACTAAAACTCAAGGGTTACGACTGGTATTGTTAGAGTCTTTAACACCAGAGCCGATAATGGCGGTTGACAACCAAAACCAAACAGGGTATTTCGTGCATCCTGTAAAGATAGAGCTAACGGGCAGCTATTTTTCAATACTAAATTATTTGAATACGTTGGAATCCATGCCTGTTAACTACTACTGGAGCAGCTTTCACTACACTGTGGATAGTTATCCCAATGCGCGAGTTGTTTTGCAGGTTTATACCTTGGGAACAAGGCTGGAGTTTATTGGTGGTTAGAATGTTGTGTATGGCATTAGCTGTGTGTTCATTTTGGGGGCAAACATCCCAAGACCCCACAGCACCACTGGGTTGGAAAAAGCCGGATGCAATAGAAGCCAGTAATAAAAAGGCTCAGCAACCATTGCCCAAGCTGAAAAGTATCGTTTGTTTAGGTCAGAATCAGTGCCAAGCTGTATTGAATGATCAGGTGGTTAATGTAGGCGAAATAGTGAATGGCTTTAAAGTCAGTCAGCTTGAACCTCAGTATGTGACACTTTCCCGTGGAGGAAAACAATGGAAACTCGAGCTTTTTACCCAAGATATAAAACATTAAGGTAATTTTGATTGTATGCGTAAACTCGTTATAGCGGTTGTTGTTGCGTTACTAGCTGGTTGCTCAATGGGACATCGTGATCCCGTTGAAATAAAGGGTGAGCTCAATGGGGCGATAGGTGATTTGGGGCAGCTGCCGCCCTCTGTCGAAGCAGATTTAATGCCTGAGCTTGATCATGCTGGGTTAACGGAATCTAAATCAGTTAAGCGTTTTAGAATCCAAGCAAATGAGGTTGAAGCAAAAGCCTTTTTTACCAGCTTGGTTAAAGGTACAGAATATAGTGTGGCCTTACATCCTGACGTGTCTGGCGCAATTACCGTCAACTTGCTCGACGTATCTTTAGAGGAAGTTTTATCCGTAATTCGTGATCTCTATGGTTATCAGGTTGAGAAAAGTGGCAAGGTAATCCAGATATACCCTGCCGGGCTTAGAACGGTGACCATTCCCGTTGATTATTTGCAGTTCAAACGAAGTGGGCGTTCAAATACGTTTATTACTACTGGGACGATCACCAATAGCGACTCATCGAGTTCATCTTCCAGTAGCTCTGATACCTCCACAACTAGTTCTTCTACCAGCACATCTGCTAAAGGGGGAACCGAAATTGAAACAACGAGTGAAAGTGATTTTTGGCCACAGCTAGAGCAGGCGGTAAGCCAGATGATTGGCTCAGGTGAAGGTCAAAGTGTGGTGATTACGCCGCAAGCCGGTATTATTACGGTTCGCGCTTTTCCTGACCAAATCCGTGAAGTGCAAGATTTTATCGGCATGTCACAGCACAGGCTGCATCGGCAGGTGATTCTAGAAGCAAAAATTTTGGAAGTCACGTTAAGTGATGGTTATCAACAGGGTATTGATTGGTCAAAAGCGTTTACATCAAATGGGACTAACTACACCTTTGGTCAAGGTAGTCCGACGACGCCAGTTCCCGATCTGCCAGGGTCAGACGCGATTGGCGCCTTATTAGGTGGTCCTGGTAATCTAGTGATATCTAGCGGTAGCTTTGATGCCGCCATTAGTTTTATGGCCACACAAGGTGATCTTAATGTTCTTTCGAGTCCAAGGGTGACTGCGTCGAACAATCAAAAGGCAGTGATTAAAGTAGGTAATGACAGTTATTATGTCACCGACTTTTCTAGTAATACCAGCAGTGGCACAACCGCTTCAAACACAACAACCGATATCGAACTTACGCCATTTTTCTCCGGTATTTCTTTAGATGTGACACCACAGATAGATAATGATGGCAGCGTACTGCTTCATGTTCATCCTGCTGTGATTGATGTTAAGGAAGAAACGAAAGATATAACTAATGGTACCGACAAGGTCACCTTACCTGTTGCAACAAGCTCAATTAGAGAATCAGACTCTGTGATTCGAGCCCGAGATGGAGATGTGGTTATTATAGGTGGTTTGATGAAGTCCAATACTCTTGAACAAACCTCAAAAGTTCCTTTTCTTGGGGATATTCCCGGCCTTGGTTACTTGTTCCGTAATACAAGGGAATACACTCAGAAAACAGAACTTGTAATTCTACTTAAGCCGACCATAGTTGGTGTGAATACTTGGCAAAAGGAATTAGAGCGTTCAAGAGATTTACTCGAAGAGTGGTTTCCCGATGAGCAATAGCTGCCTATGTATCTTGAACACTTTGGTTTGACTCAATTTCCCTTCCACCTTACCCCAAATACAGAATTATTCTTAGGTTTGGAGCCTCACTATGAGGCCATTCAAACCGTTCATTCTGCAATTCGGATGGGCGAAGGGTTAATTAAAGTCACAGGGGAAGTAGGAACTGGCAAAACTATGGTATGCCGGATACTGGTTAATCAATTAGCGCAAGAAGTGCAATTGGTATATTTGCCCAACCCTGCTCTGAATGGTGATGAGTTGCGTCGAGCTATTGCTACTGAACTCGAGGTGACATCTTCTGATGCCACTACGCTCGTTGGTGACATTCAAGCTAAACTTATAGAGTTAGCTCGCTTAGGTGCACAGGTGGTTTTATTTGTTGATGAAGCTCAGGCTCTTAGTGATGAAGCGCTAGAAGTATTACGTTTACTTGGTAATTTGGAAACCGAACACTTTAAATTATTACAGATAGTATTGCTTGGTCAGCCAGAATTAGACAGACGCTTGGAGCAGCATCATTTGCGCCAGTTTAGACAGAGAATTACCTTTAGTGCCCAACTAAGAAGGCTAACGCTCTCAGAGGTGGTAGCTTATATTGATAATCGGTTAGAGAAATCGGGGGCTGACAAAGAGTTATTCACGTTAGGGCATAAGAAAGCAATTTGGAAAGCCAGTCGAGGAATACCTAGGCTTATAAACCAAATTTGCCACAAGTGTTTAGTGCTTGCATGCAGTCAAGGGAATGAATGGGTAAATAATAGGCATCTCTTCAGTGCCATCCATGATACCTATGACAGCTGTAAACCAAAATTTAAAAGCCCACTGATATGGGGCTGGAGTCTATCATGAGTGCGATTAATAATGCTCTTTCTGAGTTGGCGAAAAGTCGTTCGCATCAACAACCTGAATCGGTCGTGAAGGCGCATGTTAAGCCAATTAAACAGCGTAGAGTCTTCCCTTGGGTGATGGGCAGCTTTGCGTTAAGTCTCGCTGTGGGAGGATGGACCTTATCTGTTCAATCTCCGTTAGCAACTCAGCAAAGTTCGACACCCAAAGTGAAAACGCCATTACCCATTGAAACTCTATCTCCGACAGCAAAATCTTCAGTGAGTGCAGACACTATTTATGTCGCACAATCTGCAGGGAGTGTTCAAAAAAAACAAGACAGTATTGCGCTTGGAAAGGAAACAAAAACGCCTTCATCAGCTCTGCAGCCGAGCAAAATCCAACCTCAGAAAAGTGTGAAATATAGTAATCTCAATGGTTCTCAGAAAGGGGAAATGGTGATTCAGCAAGTTGAATTATCGCCATCACAGCTGTCTGAAAAGGCCCAACACAGAGCGAATAAAGCGTTGGAAAATAATAATATTGACCAAGCTTTAGATGAATACCAACAGGCTCTTCGCTATGAACCCAACAATATTGAAGTGCGCAAAAAATTATCGGCACTCTACTATGGAAAAGGAGATGTTAGGAAGGCAGTAGAGATACTGAATAAAGGTATCCAGATTGATAAAGAGTCCTCTGTACTCAGGTTAGCCCTTGCCAAGTTACTGATTAAAGAAAAACAAAACGACGCAGCGTTAACGGCTCTTGTGTATGTGCCGCAGCAAGCATCGGTCGATTATATCTCATTAAGAGCGGCACTCGCACAAAAAGCCAATCATGATGAAATTGCACTCAATAGTTATCAGAGCTTGGTTTCGTTAGAACCCGATTCAGGACGTTGGTGGCTTGGTTTGGGCATTCAACAAGAGAGAGCCCTGGATTTGTCTAGTGCAGAAGAGGCTTATCAACAAGCTTTAACGAAACTTGGTTTATCAAGTCAATCTCAGCAGTTTATTCGTGATCGCTTAGCTTTGATCCGTCACTTGGAGGACCATAAAAGTGCAGATTAAACTTAGAAAACGCCTCGGGGACTTGCTGGTTGAAGAAGGGATAATTACCGAATCTCAGGTAGAAGACGCGTTGGCTGCGCAAAAAAGCTCAGGAAGAAAGTTGGGAGCAACGTTAATTGAGCTGGGCTTTTTGACGGAAAGTGAGATGCTGAACTTCTTATCACAGCAGCTTGATGTTCCTCTTATTGATTTGGCAAGAGCGCACGTAGATGTTGATGCGGTACAAATTTTACCTGAGGTGCATGCCCGCCGATTGCGGGCTATGGTGATTGGCCGTCAAGACAATACTCTTAGAGTGGCCATGAGTGACCCAGCAGACTTGACAGCTCAGGAGGCGTTGCTCGATCAGTTATCACAATACAAGATAGAATTTGTTATCACCCCTGAGAAACAATTGGTTGATGGCTTTGACCGCTATTACCGCCGAACTAAGGAAATCGCCTCCTTTGCTGAACAATTGCAAGCTGAACATCAGGTTACAGATTCATTTGATTTCAATATTGAGGATGAAGACAGCGACGAAGTCACGGTGGTGAAACTCATCAATTCATTGTTTGAAGATGCGATTCAAGTTGGCGCCTCTGACATTCATATTGAACCTGATGCCGATGTGCTGCGTCTGCGCCAACGTATTGATGGTGTGTTACATGAAACATTATTAAATGAAGTGAATGTCGCGCCTGCGTTAGTACTAAGGCTTAAATTAATGGCCAATCTGGATATTTCTGAAAAGCGTTTGCCTCAGGATGGGCGCTTTAATATTCGTGCGAAGGGGCAATCGGTGGACATACGTATGTCGACTATGCCAGTGCAGCACGGAGAATCTGTGGTGATGCGCTTGCTGAATCAGTCGGCGGGAGTGCGTAAACTGGAAGAGTCGGGCCTTCCTGAACACCTACTGGTAAGACTAAGACGTCAACTAAAACGGCCACATGGCATGATCTTGGTTACAGGCCCCACAGGTTCTGGTAAAACGACCACACTCTATGGAGCGATTACTGAGCTCAATCAGCCAAGTAAAAAAATCATTACCGTTGAAGACCCTGTTGAATATCGCTTATCGCGAGTGAATCAGGTTCAGGTCAATCCCAAAATTGACCTAGGTTTTGCCACTATCTTACGCAGCTTTCTTCGTCAAGACCCCGACATTATTCTGGTAGGGGAGATGCGGGATCAAGAAACGGTTGAAATAGGGCTGAGAGCGGCATTAACTGGTCATTTGGTATTAAGTACCCTACATACCAACGATGCGGTTGATAGTGCTTTGCGTATGATGGACATGGGAGCGCCAGGCTATCTGGTGGCTAGTGCCGTGCGAGCGGTTGTTGCGCAGCGTTTAGTACGTAAAGTATGCCCAGACTGTAAAGCCGAAGATAAGTTAGAAGAGGCCAAGAAGCAGTGGTTAGCACAGCGTTTTCCAAATCAAGAGCAAGCGTCTTTTGTTAGAGGCCGAGGTTGCCAAAATTGTAATCTTACAGGTTATCAAGGAAGGATAGGTGTGTTTGAAATGCTCGAACTTGAGCAAAATATGATGGATAAATTGAGAGCCGGTGATGCAGTGGGTTTTGCGTCTGTTGCTCGGCAAGCTGAAAATTACAAACCTCTTTTGGCATCGGCTATGGAGCTCGCTTTACAAGGCGTGGTGAGTTTAGATGAAGTGATGACGCTTGGTGAAGGTGATGCGTCAGGTTCTGTTGATGCTATTTATTTGTAGGTTAACAAATGCCAGTATTTCGCTATGAAGGACGAAATCTCGATGGCTCTGCTGCAACAGGGCAAATTGATGCTGCTAATGAAGAAGCCGCGGCTGAATCTTTGATTAATAAAGGGGTGATTCCTACCACCATAACGGTTGGTGGTGGAGGTCATGCTCTACATTTTGATTTTAGAGCCTTATTGACTCCCTCGATTCCGTTAGAAGTGCTCGTGATATTTTGTCGTCAGCTATACAGTCTGACTAAGGCAGGTGTACCGCTTCTCCGTTCTATGAAAGGGCTTACCCAAAATAGCGCCAACAAACAGCTCAAAGAGGCTTTAGAGGAAGTTGCGCATGAGCTGACTAATGGCCGGGGCTTGTCTGCTTCAATGCAGATGCACTCTAAAGTATTTAGCCCATTATTTGTTTCACTGATTAACGTTGGAGAGAACACAGGCCGTTTAGACCAAGCACTATTGCAACTGGCAAATTACTACGAACAGGAAGTGGAAACCCGCAAGCGGATAAAAACCGCAATGCGTTATCCTACTTTTGTGCTTAGTTTTATCCTTGTCGCGTTATTTGTTCTCAACGTCAAGGTGATTCCTCAATTCGCGAGTATGTTTGGGCGTTTTGGTGTCGATTTACCTTTACCGACAAGGATCATTATTGCGACATCTGATTTCTTTGTTAATTATTGGGGCCTGCTTTTAGCGGTATTGCTGGGGGCTTTCATAGGCTTTAAAGCATGGCAGCGAACGGTAAAAGGTCAGGAAGCGTGGGACAAGTTTCGTCTGCGTATGCCAATCATTGGTGATTTAGTTAATCGAGCCCAATTGTCTCGTTTTTCGCGTACCTTTGCCCTGATGCTTAAAGCGGGAGTTCCGCTTAATCAATCATTGGCACTTTCTGCTGAAGCTCTAGAAAACAAGTATTTGGAAAACCGTTTGCTGGAAATGAAATCATCAATTGAAGCGGGAGGAACCATTTCATCAACAGCGAGTAATACTCAAATTTTTACCCCTCTCGTATTACAGATGATTTCTGTCGGTGAAGAAACCGGACGGATTGACGAACTGTTGCTTGAGGCGGCAGATTTTTATGATCGTGAAGTTGATTACGATCTTAAAACACTCACCGCGCGGATAGAGCCACTCTTATTGGTAGTGGTTGCTGCCATGGTCCTCATCCTTGCGCTCGGCATTTTCTTACCCATGTGGGGTATGTTGGATGCCATCCAAGGCTAGGGTGGTCTCGATATTTGGCCACTACAAAATGGCGCTGTGGTTTGCGGTTATATGCACATTATTACTAAGTCTACTATCATCTGTAGAGAAGCTGAGAGTAAATATCGAGGATACTGCCTTTGCCGTTGCGACGAAGAGAATTCTTGATAGGGCCAATTTATACAAGCAGCAATGGGTGCTGAGTGGTCAACCTGAGCAGTTAACGATTGACGGTCACGCGGTCAATTTTTCAAGCAACGGATGGGTGAAGCCTAAAAATGGTGACGAATTTGACCTCTGCCTTTCATGGTTTTTGGTGCTTTATCCAGAGCGAGTTGTTATCGATGAAACGCCGTCAAGTGTAGAAAATTTCTCTGAATTAAACAGTTACAGGTGTGACTATATTTTTTCCCAAGGCAAGAGAATCAGAATTGAGCTGGTAGAAGGTAAGTTCAGTATAGATATCATAGATAGATAGAATGTTATTGTTAATATTTATGTTGGTTATGCATGGCGCGTTAAGTATAATGCGCGCCGCTGAATGGCGAGTTGATAATGATACAGAGTAAGCATACGGGTTTCTCTTTAGTTGAGCTTGTGGTGGTGATTGTGATTGTCGGTTTACTCGCAGTGGCAGCGCTGCCACGGTTTTTGGATGTGACCGACCGAGCCAAAAAAGCCAGCGTAGAAGGCGTTGCTGGGGGGTATGCCACTGGTGTGCTGTCTGCTCGCGCGCAGTGGGAAGCCGAATCTCGCCCTTCGGTAACTGTGAATACAGAAACCTACAATAGTGTTAACTACGACGGCGTTGAGTTTTGGCTCACAAGGGCGAAAAACAGCAGCAATGTTGATACTGGTTATCGTGATGGGTATCCCTGGGCAATAAGAACGGATGATAATTATCCGACTACCTTAACCAATCAGATTTGCGTTGAGTTGATGGAAAACCTATTACAAAACTCCCCTGATGTTGAAAGGGTAGACAACATCGCAAGCAGCAATAATGTTAAATATTCTGCACAAGCTGATAACAATGAGCGTTGCACCTATATCCAAAATGTAGGCGGTGTAGACAATCAGTTCGTTTATGAGATTAAAACTGGCCGTGTGGTGGTTACCATACAGTAGCTAAGTGGCGGATTAATGTTAAAAGGAATATAAGATGATGAAAAGACAAAGTGGCTTCACCCTTATTGAACTCGTTGTAGTGATTGTCATTCTGGGGATCTTAGCGGTGACCGCAGCCCCTCGTTTTCTCAGTCTTCAAGGTGATGCTCGAGGAGCATCCTTACAGGGCTTGAAAGGGGCAATAGATGGTGCTGCTGGTATTGTGTATGGTAAAGCGGCTGTAGAAGGGCTAGAAACGGCCTCTACAGCAACCGATGTGTCGGCTGGGGGAACAACGATCAGTACGATTTATGGTTATCCTACCGCGAACGCTGCTGGTATTGGCGCAGCCGTCACAGGACTTGATACCGATTGGGCAGTGGCTGCCAGCGTAGCCGACACGTCAATTAGCTATGGGTTTGTCGGCAATCCGTCAGCAACTTGTTCTGTTACCTACACTCAGGCCACGTCAAGTGCACCAGCCTCATCAAGTGTTGATGAGTCCGGCTGTTAACCCATTTTTAAGGCCAGCTTTGCTGGCCTTTTTCTTCTTAGTTCGTTTTTCAGCATTTTTTCGAACATTGAGACTAGACCAATCACTGCTTTTATATTCGGCACCTATAATTAAAACGCAGACATAAACGATAATAGATTGATATGCCCATAAAACAGTGTCAAGGCTTCACGCTTGTTGAACTCATCACCATTGTTATCCTACTTGGGATTATTTCTGTATATGCCTCTAGTCGTTTTTTTGGCAAAAGTAGCTTTGATGCACAGCTTATCGAGCAAGAGGTGCTCTCTTCTTTGCGCTTAACTCAGCTTCGCTCTATGAATCGTGTTGGCTTTTGCGGACGTTGGATGATGGATAATAACCAAGCCATGCAAGTGTCACCACAGGTGGCGAATGACGCTTGTAGTAATACTTTTCCCGCTGATATTAGTGATAGCAGTTATGTCAATGCCCAAGCGGTTAATGTACAGCTGACTCTTGCTGCGGATGGCAATGTGAGCATGATTGACTTTGATGGTTTGGGCCGTCCAGAACAGTGTGTTTTGAGTGAATGTACTGTGACCATAGTTGGCCAATCTGGTCCAGCACGATATGTATGCATTAATTCACAAGGAGGGATCTATGCCAAAGCATCAAGTTGCTAAGACGCGAGGTTTTACTCTGGTTGAAATGATCATAGTGATCACCATTATGGCGATTGCGGTAGGTGGTATTGCCACCACGCTTTTTCCTAAAGGAAAACAAAGTGCTGAGCATATTGCTGCGGTAAAAGCGGCGGAGCTTGGGCGCGCGGTCATGGATGAGGTGTTAGGTCGAAATTTTGATCAAAATTCAGGCCCCAATGGTGGTTTGCCTGAATGCGTGTTGCTAACTGGGCAGAGTAATTCGTGTACCTTAGCCGAGAGTTTGGGAGAAGAAGCTGGTGAAAGTGACAACACGCTTTACAATGATGTTGATGATTTTCATGGTGTGGCGGGCAGTGCTCGTGATGTCCTAGGCTCTGATCTTGATGATGGTTATCAAGGTTATACTGTTGCGATTGAGGTTTTCTATGAAGCCTTTAACAATGGTGTGATGCAAGGAACCGTGTCTTCAACGGCGACTCACTATAAGCGTATTGAGGTGGTTGTGACAGATCGTCAGGGGAATCGTTACCCATTTGCGACGATTAAGGGCAATTACTGATGCGCGGGTTTACTCTGATTGAGATGGTGATCTCGATTACTTTGCTCGGTATTGTCGGTTTATTTATTGGTGAGGTGATACGCCAATCTTTGGTGCTTTACTCTGATTCAGCCAGTCGTGAGGCGCTTGTTCAGCAAGGGCGGTTTGTCACAGAAAGGTTGAGGCGAGAAATCCGTGAAGCAATACCCAATAGTGTTATTGTTAGCGACGATTGTATTGAAATCTTGCCCATTACCAATAGCGCCATTTATATCGATCTTCCTTCTCCTTCGTCTGCTGCGTCGACTATTCGAGTACTGCCGATTGAAAAAAGCATTCCAGCCAATGAACGAGTGGTGGTCTATCCTACCGATGCCGCTGAACTTAGGGCTGATGTGGTCAGTCTGGGGCAAACCGCACAAGTGGCTACTGCGGTTGATTTTTCCGTCAGTGGCGCCACCACATCCATGGTGGATGTGAGCTTAACACAGCCAAGCGGCTTCATAACGCTTAGTCCTGCCGATCGCCTTTATTTCTACCGTGAACCTGTCGCGTTCTGTCTGGTCGGTAATGAGTTATTGCGTTATTCCGGCTATCCTTTAACAAGAGCCTCGTTAGCACCAGAGTCCCTCAATACTGGAGTTCGAGTAGCAGGTAATCTCAATGATGTCACTTTTGTGGTTAGCCCGCCACAGTTGCAGCGTAATGGTTTGGTGAAAATAGAACTGGTATTTGAGGACAAAGGGGAACAGATAAGGTTTGATCATGATGCACTTATCTACAATACGCCGTAAACAATCAGGCAGTGGTTTGCTACTTGTGGTGTTTATTATCGTTGTTTTAGTCGGTTTTGTTGCCATTGTTGCCAATCGTAACCAAGAGCGCAGTAGCGATCAATTTATTGCATCGATAATAGGGACCAGAGCTGAGATGGCGGCGCGATCAGCGGCTCAAGTTGAACTGAGCCGTTTTTATCAAACCACCACAGAAGGCAGTTGCCATTCTTCTTCAACCCAAACCATGACCTTGCAAGGAAATGGCTTTTACCAATGTTCTGCAACGGTGAGCTGCCTCGATGTTGGCCAACTTGACGACGGACGAAATATTTTTCAGCTGACCTCTATTGGCCTCTGCAATCTTGGTGATTGGCAGTTGCAAAGAGTGATCAAAGTAGGGCTAAAACAATGAAATGGCTGTCGTACATCAGTTGTTTCTGGGCTGGTTTGTTTTGCTCGGTTTTTGTGTATGCAGCGCCTGTCTGTACCGATGTGTTCACCGACCCACCAACGGGAAACCAAAGCCCTGATGGTATTATTCCGCCTCCAGATGTGATTGCAGGGACCAGCTCAAGCCTAGACTGTTTTGTCAGTGGGGGCAGCACGCTTTGCTATGAAGGCGCAAATACAATACCCGCAAACTTTACGCCTGGTGATTACAGCTATTTTCAAGGACGATTTTCCAATCGTTCAGAGTTGACCACTAACGGTGTCACCACTCGCCTTTATTTTGATAGTTTGCAACTTATTAATGCTTCCCTCAACCCCAATGGACAACCTGAAGAGTTATTTATTTATGTTGCTGGTGATCTTTCTATTACAGGGCGAAATACAATCAATGGGATTATTTATGTTGCGGGTTCGGTGAATATTGCCGGTAACGCTGAAATAACGGGGGCTGTTGGTGCTGGCGGTGCGCTCACAATAAGAGGCAATAGTGATGTCATCATAGATCCTGATGCGATCAATAATGCTGATTTGCTGGATATGTGTGATAGTGGTTCTACTCCATCACCAGAGTGTTTCAGTGACGACTTTAACAGCGGGATATTATCCAATTTATGGGTAACATCAACCAGTAAAGGTTCTTTTCAGCCTCAAATTATCAGTAATAGACTGAGGTTTACTCAAGCAATCCAAAATCAGGCGACATCTTCGACCTATCAACGACTTTTTCCTGCCGCGGACAATTTAGTCGAGATAGAGTTTGATCACTTTGCTTATGGTGGTAATGGCGCAGATGGAATAGCAATTGTACTCTCTGATGCCCTAGTCACGCCCAAAGCAGGGGCGTTTGGAGGGCCACTTGGTTATGGCTTTAAGCCCAACGAACCGGGATTTGCAGGTGGTTGGCTTGGAGTTGGGATTGATGAATATGGTAACTTCTCTAGAGAAGGCGGACAAGGTTATGCGCCTGGGCGTAGACGGCAGTCTGTTGCGATCCGTGGATCGGGTGTCGATGAAACAGGGTATCGGTATTTGGCGGGGGCTTGTAATAATGGTCAAAATAATGCCAATGGTAATTGTTTGTCTCCCACCGTCGATAATAATAATTCAAGTTCAGTTCATCGATATCGAATTGTGGTTGATTCTCAAGTGACCAATCAATCACAGGTCGAAATTTCACGTAAGATAGGTAACGGTAGTTGGCAATCTATTGTTGGCCCTATCAATGTCTTAGATAGTCAATACAATCAAGAAGCTGTGCCTGCTGACTTTTTACTTTCAGTGACGGGCTCTACTGGGAGTGTGACTAATATTCACGAGATTGATAATTTTGAAGTTTGCGCACTGCGTTCACGACCTATTGGTGATCAAATCGATCATTTCCGAATTACTCATTCAGGACAAGGGATTACGTGTAATAAATCGGAAGTTACGATTCAGGCTTGCCAAAATGTCACTTGCAGTGAACTGTTTACTGGCAATGTCAGTGTCACATTGAAGCCAGAAACTGTACCAGGGGGCGGTGGTTGGGAAGGCGGTAATACACAGACTTTTAGCGGCGGCTCTGGAACTTTTTATATCAGAAAGTTCCAGCCAGGCTCGGTAACATTAGATGTGCTAGGCTCTAACCCGCCAGCTCGACCATTCTCAACCAACTTATGTCAAATCAACGGAGGGGGATTTAGTTCCAGTAACTGTAATTTGGAATTTTCTGATAGCGGGTTTTTGATTGATGTGGCGGATAAATACGCCGCTGAATTGGTTGATATCACCATCAGTGCCGTTAAAAAGGGCGACAGCAATACCAAGTGTGATGCCCTGTTTAGTAATCAGACGCGAGACGTGCAGCTGTGGAGTGAATATGTAGATCCCAACAGCAGTGAGCTGATAGGAAGCCCGAAAGTATCACTCGGTAACGCCACCGCGCAGGCTGATATCGCCAATAATCAAGCAGAGGCGGGAACGTACCCGCTTAGCTTTGATATTAACGGTCAAATTAGCTACAAGCTCAATTATTACGATGCCGGCCAAGTCAGTGTAAATGCGCGCTATGATGGGACAAGAGATGATCTTGGCCTTGTTTTAACGGGTTCGGATAATTTTGTTAGTTTTCCTGATGCATTATCTGTCACGGCAAAAAATGCGTCAGGCGTTGAAGTGGAATGTACGCCTGTCGATGCCTCTTGTAATTGGTTTACTAAGGCGGGAGCAAATTTTAATCTCGAAGTAACGGCATTAAACCAACTCAGTCAGCCTACGCCTAATTACAAGCACAGCGCAATGACCATAGCTCATAATTTGGTGTCTCCAAGCACCGCGGATTCTCAACAAGGCACCTTAAGTACGGTGACGTATGATCATACCCCAGTCATTGATAGCACCAATACCATTGTTCAATCATTGTCTGAAGTTGGGGTGTTTGATTTTATCATCACACCACCTACCAGCTACCATGGCAGCAGCGCAAAAACCATTGAACCTGCACAGAGTAAGTATTTGCGTTTTATCCCCGCTTATTTTGCCGCTTCGGTTGTTCAATCTCCAACGTTGAGTCCAGCATGTGGTAGCTTTAGTTATATTGGTCAGCCATTTGGATATTTGATAGAGCCTCGCTTAGCACTCAATCCGAAAGCAACGGATGGTTCAGCGGTTAAGAATTATGAATTTGGTGATTTTTGGCGTTATGAAAGCAACAATTGGAGTGGGCGTACTTATACTGACAGTAGCGGCCTGTCGATGAGCTATGCGGCAGGGGCAAGCGTAGAGAGATTTAGTGATATTAACAATAATACCATTGTGCACTTGCAAAATGAGTCAATGACCTACGCGAAAGGCACGGCACCTATCAGTCCATTTACGGCTGATTTTCAACTTACACTTACGGCAAGCCATATTACCGATGACGATGGCGTATGCTATAAAACGGCGGATTCTGATTCAAACGCGGATTGTCTAGGCATTAACTTTACCAATATTGATAATTCAATGCCGCTTCGTTGGGGGCGTTTATTGCTCAACGATACTTATGGCTCAGAGCTCTCTGCGCTCAGACAACGACTTGAGCTGCAATATTACACTGGAAATTATTTTACCACCAATACGGATGATTCTTGCAGCAGCTTTGGTAGCATCACTAACTTTTCTTTGAATTCGGGCGATTATACCCTTGTCACCAGCGGCAGCGCGACACCACCAGAGGTTAATGTTTCTCTTATGTCAGCGACGGCTAGCAGCGGAGAATCTTGGCTAGAATTCAGCGCACCTGGCTCAGGAAATACCGGCAGTATTACGTCGTCTTTTGATATAAATGCTAATGCATTGCCATGGCTTAGAGAGGATACGGACAATAATGGTAGCTTTGATGATTCTGTCTCTGGACTGGTCCAGTTTGGTATCTACCGTGGAAGTGATCGGGTGATCTGGTGGAATGAGCAAAACTAGGGTAATTTTGTGCTGAACAAAAAAACATCACTATCGATAAACACGGCGTATCCATTGCGTGATTTTTCGACTTTGGTTAGGAATCTGTTAGAAATTACAGATTTCCTCCTATGTTTATAGCTCAATACCTTGCTGATACCGCTAGGCATTGGTACATTTAGTGCAATTTTCTATCTTCTAATTCTTTCAGGACGAGCGAAGAATATGTTCAAAAAACTTCGTGGCATATTTTCTAATGATCTATCTATCGATTTAGGTACTGCCAACACTCTTATTTACGTCAAAGGACAAGGTATTGTTCTAGACGAGCCTTCCGTCGTCGCTATCCGTCAAGACCGTAACAGAGCAGGTAAAAGTGTTGCTGCTGTGGGTCATGGAGCGAAACAAATGCTAGGCCGTACACCGGGTAATATTTCTGCCATTCGTCCCATGAAAGACGGTGTGATAGCAGATTTTTACGTAACGGAAAAAATGCTTCAGCATTTTATTAAACAAGTTCATGACAACAGTGTGCTAAAGCCAAGTCCACGAGTGCTTGTCTGTGTTCCTTGCGGTTCAACTCAAGTTGAGCGAAGAGCGATTCGTGAGTCAGCACTCGGTGCTGGAGCGCGTGAAGTCTATCTTATCGATGAGCCAATGGCGGCGGCGATTGGTGCCGGCCTTCGCGTATCAGAACCAACTGGCTCTATGGTGGTCGATATTGGCGGTGGTACGACAGAAGTTGCGGTAATCTCACTCAATGGGGTGGTTTATTCATCGTCTGTTCGTATCGGTGGTGACCGCTTTGATGAAGCTATTATTAATTATGTGCGACGTAATTACGGCAGCTTGATCGGTGAAGCAACGGCAGAAAAAATTAAACATGAGATTGGTTCTGCCTACCCAGGTGATGAAGTTGAAGAAATTGAAGTACGTGGCCGCAATTTAGCAGAAGGTGTACCACGCAGCTTTAGCCTTAACTCCAATGAAATCCTTGAAGCTCTACAAGAGCCCTTAACTGGAATCGTCTCTGCAGTCATGGTTGCGCTTGAGCAATGCCCACCAGAGCTTGCGTCTGACATATCAGAGAATGGTATGGTCCTGACAGGTGGCGGTGCCTTGTTGAAAGATCTTGACCGTCTTCTTACTGAAGAAACGGGTATTCCAGTCGTTATCGCAGAAGATCCATTGACGTGTGTTGCGCGTGGTGGTGGTAAAGCTTTAGAAATGATCGACATGCATGGCGGCGATCTTTTCAGTGAAGAATAATCAAGTCGGCCTGAATTAAAATAAGGCCTGTTTGGCTATACAAGGAACTCATACTCAATGAAGCCGATTTTTGGCAGAGGACCTTCACTTCAGTTACGGTTGTTTTTTGCGGTCATTATGTCAGCCAGTCTTATGCTGGCTGACAGTCGTTTAGGTGCGTTTGCTCAAATTCGTTATCTTCTCAATAGCATGGTTGCACCCATTCAATATTTGGCAGATGTCCCTCGTGTCATATTTGACGATGCATATGAGCGATTTAATGTCCGTCAAGATTTTATGGAAAGCAATTACAAACTTAAACGTGAAATTCTGCGTCTAAAAAATGATATGTTGCTACTTGATCAGTACCGGGAAGAAAACCAACGCTTGCGTAAGCTCTTGGGATCTTCGTTTGTTCGTGATGAACGTAAAGTAGTGACGGAAGTGATGGCAGTGGATACATCCCCCTATCGCCAACAAGTTGTCATTGACAAAGGTCAGATAGATGGCGTGTATGTGGGACAGCCTGTCGCCAATGAAAAAGGGATAGTAGGGCAAGTCACTTTTGTGTCAGCGCATAACAGTCGAGTTCTTCTTCTCACTGATAGTCAAAGTGCTATTCCTGTTCAGGTCATTCGAAATGACATTCGTATTATCGCCTCTGGTAATGGGTCGATTGACCGGATCAATCTAGACCATATTCCCATCAGCCTCGATATTGAAGAAGGTGATTTACTGGTCACGTCTGGCCTTGGCGGTGTGTACCCTGAAGGTTATCCAGTGGCGCACGTAGCCAAAGTGATGCGTGATACTGCAAGAGAGTTTGCTGCCATCGAAGCTGAACCTGTGGTTGATTTTGAACGTCTACGTTATTTGCTCCTCATATGGCCCAATGATTCTAGACAGCACAAAATTCAACAGGTATTGCCGGAAAATACGCAAGAGGTAAAGGCTAGTGGCGAATAGTGTTTTGAAAGGCAAGATGGTGATTGCCTTTTCGTTTTTAATTGCTTTAACGTTGCAGACCATACCTTGGCCAGGTGTTTTCGATCTGTTGCGTCCTTCTTGGCTGTTTTTGGTGACTTGCTATTGGGTTTTAGCTTTGCCGCACCGAGTCAATGTTGGTACTGCTTTGATGCTAGGGTTGTTATGGGATCTTTTGCTCGGTTCAACGCTTGGTATACGTGGCATGATGATGTCAATCGTGGTTTACCTAGTTGCACTTAACTTCTTAGTTCTACGCAATATGGCGCTTTGGCAACAAGCAATATTGATTGGTTTGCTTTCCATGATGCTGGATGTGTTGATTTTTTCTGGCGAATACCTGGTTCAGGAAGTGGCATTTAACCCGCTGTTGCTATGGAGTGGTCTTATCAATGCTGTTCTTTGGCCATGGCTATTTTTGCTGATGCGCCGCGTTAGACGACACTGGCATGTGAGGTAATCGTGGAAAAAAAACTATTATTGGCCTCTGGTTCTCCTCGGCGTAAGGAACTGCTAACACTACTCGGTTATCACTTTGATGTGATCCGAACCGATGTTGAAGAACAGCAGAAGTTACTTGAAACGCCGAGACAATATGTTGAGCGCCTTTCCAAAGATAAAGCATTGGCTGGCCTGCAGATAGAAAATGAAGCGGTGGTTATTGGTTCAGACACTATTGTGGTGTGTGATAGTAAGGTATTGGAAAAACCCAGCAATTTCGAGCATGCTAAACAGATGCTTATGACACTATCTAACCGAGCTCATCAAGTAATGACGGCCGTGACTATAGTGAGCAGGGAACAACAACATACTGTGGTCGTCACCACGGATGTTTGGTTTAAACGATTGTCAGAAGAAGAAATAGAACAATATTGGCAAACGGGTGAGCCGTGTGATAAAGCTGGTGGTTATGGAATCCAGGGAATTGGAGGACGTTTTGTAATACGTATTGAAGGTAGTTATCATGCCGTAGTAGGCCTACCATTATTCGAAACAGACCAGCTCTTGCACAAATTCTTATAATTTTAATACATTGAGGTGTGCTCATGAGTGCAGAGTTGTTAATCAACGTCACACCGAGTGAAACTCGAGTGGCTATGATTGAAGGGGGAACTCTTCAAGAAATCCATGTTGAACGTGAGTCTAAGCGTGGCATTGTGGGTAATATCTACAAAGGCAAAGTCAGTCGTGTATTGCCAGGCATGCAGGCCGCATTTGTTGATATTGGCCTTGATAAAGCGGCCTTTCTTCATGCCTCTGATATTGTTCCCCATACCGAATGTGTCGCTGAAAATGAAAAGCAGCAGTTTCAGGTTCGTGACATCTCTGAGTTGGTTCGGCAAGGCCAAGATATAGTGGTGCAAGTCGTAAAAGACCCTCTCGGTACTAAAGGGGCACGCCTAACGACAGATATTACACTTCCCTCTCGCTACTTGGTGTTTATGCCCGGAGCAAGCCATGTTGGTGTATCACAGCGTATAGAAAGCGAAGAAGAGCGGAATCGTTTAAAAAAAGTTGTCGGACATTACTGCGACGAGGAAGGTGGGTTTATTATCCGAACCGCGGCTGAAGGTGCAGATGATAAAGAATTATCCCAAGATGCGGCTTTTTTGAAACGCCTTTGGTCTAAGGTGAATGAACGTCGCACTAAATACAAAACCCGTTCAACTCTGTATGGTGAGTTAGGCCTTTCGCAACGAATTCTACGCGATTTTGTCGGTACAGAGCTGACCAAAATATTGGTGGACTCTCGGTCGGAGTTTGAAAACCTGCAAGAGTTTACTTCAGAGTATGTCCCAGAGCTTACCAGTAAACTTGAATTGTATGATGGTGATAAGCCAATCTTCGATATGTACGATACTGAAAATGAGGTTCAACGCTCTTTAGAGCGTAAAGTAGAGTTAAAGTCGGGTGGGTACCTTATTATTGATCAGACGGAAGCGATGACTACTGTCGATATTAATACAGGGGCTTTTGTTGGTCGCCGTAATTTAGAAGAAACAATATTTAACACCAATATAGAAGCAACCCAAGCGATAGCGCGTCAACTTCGATTGCGAAATCTAGGTGGTATTATAATTATCGACTTTATTGATATGACATCGGAAGAACACCGTAAGCGAGTGCTTACGTCCCTTGAGATTGCCTTGAATAAAGATAGAGTAAAAACAAACATTAATGGGTTTACTCAATTGGGGCTGGTTGAAATGACACGTAAACGCACCCGAGAGAGTATTGAGCATGTTTTATGTTCAACTTGCCCAACTTGCAAAGGTCGAGGTAGCGTTAAGACTGTCGATACCGTGTGTTATGAAATTTTACGCGAGATAACACGGGTGAATCGAGCCTATGAGGCAGATAAGTTTTTGGTTTATGCCTCTCCTTTGGTCGCAGACAACTTACAAGGTGAGGAGTCGCACGCATTGGCAGAATTGGAAGTCTTTATTGGCAAGCAAGTGAAAGTACATGCAGAGCCTTTGTATGTTCAAGAGCAATTTGACGTTGTCATGATGTAGGCTGTGTGTGAATAGATTAACCGCTCAACTTATTCTTCGCGGACTGGCGTGGCTAACGGTAGTCTTTTTTGTCACTTTAGCGGTGATGGTCACCACTCTTAGGATTGCGTTGCCACAGCTTAATCATTTCAAAAGTGAAATTCAGCAGTGGGTTAACCAAGGCTCAGAATTGGATTTTGAAATTGAGCAAATTAGCGGTTTTTGGCGCAATACCCATCCCTCCATATCACTGAAAAATGTGCAAGCTAATACTCCTGAGGCCAGTGGGATTCACTTTTCTGTGCAGACCGTGGAAGTTGAGTTTGATCTTGTTCAATCGCTGCTAGACATGAGGCCTGTGATTGCGGATCTGAGTATGTACAATCTCAACTTAGATTTGAGCTCTATTGCTTGGGCGCAATCTGGTGAAAGTAAAGTCTTACAGCCTAAAACCGAGCAAAAAAGTGTTATTGAGAAATTGGATCAATTGTTATTACGGCAGCTAGACAGCTTTCTTTTACAAGACTCTTTGATTCGCCTTCAAGGTATCGATGGTTCCGTTCGAGATCTCGACATCAGTCAGCTGTTTTGGCAAAACAAGGGGCGACGCCATATTGCTGATGGTGAAGTCAGTATTACAGGTACTAATCTAAACTCGGCGAAAGTCAAAGCGAATTTTGTTGATCATGGCTCTTTAGCTGAAGTCAGCGGCGAATTTTATCTGGCGGTCGATAATGTCTTAGTGACGCCTTGGCTAACTCAATATCTTCAAACAGAAACTGGTATTGAGAAAGGGCAAGTAAGCCTAAATACATGGATAACGCTCGAACATAATCAGCCAGTCAACGCTTATCTTGAACTGGAACCTTCGGAGCTTATTTGGAAAGAAGGGCAACAACATGAGTTGTTAATTGAATCCGGAATTTTGCAGTTAGAGCCAACTCGTGATGGCTGGCAAGTCAATGCTCGTGCACTCAAATTAAGAACTGATGACGAAGCTTGGCCTGAGCTTGATTTTGCGCTTAGATGGCAGCCTGAAAGATGGTCTCTCAATATATCTCAACTGGATTTGAAGGCCATAGCCCCCTTAGCCAAATTATTTCCTGATTCAAAACAAGCTTCGCAAATGCTTGAGACATTGAATTTAACTGGCAGGCTTGAAGACATCCGTCTATCAATGAATGGGACAGATCTAGACTCACTGAGATATTCACTACAGCTTAGCGATGGGGGTATCAAGCAGTGGGAGCTTCTGCCAGGTGTCCATCACCTTTCAGCCAACTTATCCGGTAACCGCTACCAAGCTCAATCAAGGGTGAGTATTATTGACGATGTCCTGCCTTATGGTCAGGTATTTCAGGCTCCGCTTAACATTAAACAGGGTGAACTTGATATTGTTTGGCAAAGTGATAGTCGTGGATGGAGTCTTTGGGCAGATAAAGTGACGGCGGCCACTGCGGATCTGCAAGTTTTGGGCGCCTTTCGTCTAGATTTTCCCATAGATAAAAGTCCATTTTTGTCTTTTTATGCTGAGGCGGACCTCTACAATGCAGGGCAAACTTGGCGCTATTTACCAGCATTAGCTCTGGGACGTGATTTAACTGACTATTTATCAAGTGGTATTCAAGCTGGCAAAGTCAAAACCGCCAAATTGCTTTGGTATGGAGAATTAGAAGATTTTCCATACAGCAATAATGATGGAGTGTTTCAGGCATGGGTTGGGCTTGAAGATGCCAAGTTTAGCTTTGATACGGCTTGGCCGACGATCACTGACTTACAGTTGGATTTATTGTTCCAAAACGACGCGCTTTACCTAGACTCTCACCGTGCCACTTTAACCGATATAAAAGCAAGCCGTATTACTGGGCGAATACCACGACTAGGCCCAGGAGGACATATTGAAATTGAAGCGAGTGCCACCGCACAAGGCAACTCGGTGAGAGATTATATGATGTCATCACCGCTTGTCGATTCAGTTGGAGCGGCCTTAACTGCGGTACAAGTGAAAGGAGAGGTTAAGTCAAGCTTTAAACTCAATATTCCTTTCGATTCCGAGGCCGAGTCTAGAGCATGGGGATATGCGGATTTGACCGAGGCTGACGTTGCGATTAAAACGCCCGCTATAAATTTGGAGAAAGTGTCTGGACGAATTGAGTTTGATAATGATGTGGTTAGCGCGGCTGGGCTTACAGGAAAATTACTTGAGCAGTCTGTCGCACTGGATTTCAGGGGAGAAAACGCAGAGCGGGGATATGACGTTAATATCGATGTGCTTGGTGATTGGGAGCTAAAACCTCTTACTTCCTATTTGGGCAAGCGGTGGATTGATCCTGTCAATGGCCATGTTCCTTGGCAAATGGGCATAGGGATTCAACTCACAGATGTTGGCTTTTCCTACCAAATTGATACTAAGGCCGATCTAAAAATGGTCGCTAGCCGCTATCCTTATCCTTTGAACAAGTCGCTTAATCAAGCATGGAAAGCACGTATGCAGGCTTCTGGAAATCAGGAAAGTATCAGTGCCCGTTTACAATTACCCAACCTTAAATACCAAACCGAAATTGATATCCGCCCAGATATCCCTGAACTGAAAGCGACAAACCTTATTCTGGGTAAGGGGAGCTTCAAAATTAGCCCAATTTCTGGTCATCAGGCACAAGTTAGGCTCGATAAATTGAATTTCGATCAATGGATAGACTTGGTATCCACCCCTATCCGTGGAGATAAAGCTGCCCTTGACAAGATAAATACACCTGAGATTCCAGTGCCACATCGCATTGATGTCAATGTTGAAGAACTGACACTTGGTGGGATCTGGTGGAATGACGTCGATTTTAGAGCTAAGCGGAAAAACTTGGGTTGGCATATGAGCCTTGAAAGCCAAGAGGCGGCTGGAGAGGCAAACTATATTGAGCCTTATGATCTTTCTGTTTCGCTCGAGAGATTACATGTTTACGTTCCTGCTTTGGATAAAGAGTACAAAGATGTCACATTGTTTAAAACGGGGCGAGATCAGAATGTACTCATCAGTGATTTCGAACGTTCGTTTCATCAAAATATTCCCAATATCACCTTGGCAATTGATGATTTCTGGATGCAAGGCTACAAGGTTGGTAAGGTCCTATTGGATCTGGAACGCCATGGCGAAGTACTTGAATGGAAGAAACTGAACTTTGAGAGTGGCAACAATAAAGTTGATATGAGTGGCTCATGGCGTCTGGGAGAGCAGCAAAGTCATACTCAGTTCACTATCAAGATGTCTGGTGAAAACAATAGCGATATTATGGAGCGCTTTGGTATTACATCAGGAATTCAACAAGCCCCGTTTGATCTTGATTCTAAGGTTGAGTGGGATGGTTCTCCATGGTCAATGAAAATCAGCACCTTGGAAGGACATGTTGCTATGAAACTGGGTAAAGGCCAAGTGAGCGGGGCGAGTGGTGCGGCAAGGCTTTTGGGATTGTTTAGCCTCGACTCTATTATACGCAAGATGCAGTTAGATTTTAGCGACGTATTTGATGGTGGTCTGGCATTCAACTCTATTAAGGGAAGTGGTGATATTAAGAATGGTATATTTCTTACCAACGATATCAAAATGGATGCGTTGGCTGGTGAGATGACGATCAAAGGACTGGCCAATTTAAACTCTAAAACAGTTGATGCTGAAGTGAACTTTGTTCCCGATATTACATCGGGCATTCCTGTCCTGACCGCATTTGCAGTGACACCAACAACGGCGCTGTATGTTTTAGCAATAACAACCGTTATTTCTCCTGTGGTTGAAGTATTTACCCAGGTTAATTATGAAGTTAAAGGACCACTCGACAACCCAGAGGTAAAAGAGCTATCGAGAAGCAAGGGTGAGTTTGAATTACCAAAAGGTCTACGTGAGGCGATTAATAGGGAAAATAAGTGATGCCAAAAGTAGGAATCATTCAGATGACTTCGGGGCCAGACCCCCAAGCAAATCTAGCCTATATTAAAAATCAGGTCGCATCATTGGCTGAGCAAGGGGCTGAGCTAATTGTGACTCCGGAGAATAGCTTAGTATTCGGTAGCCGAGACGATTATCATCAGATGGCTGAGCCTCTAAACCAAGGAATCATTCAAGAGCAGTTATCCCGGATAGCACAATCTGAACGGGTATTTCTCGTTGTGGGTAGTTTACCAATTCGTCGTGCTGAGGGCGTAACAACGACATCATTAGTGTATGATCCTCAGGGGCATATGCTCGTACATTATGATAAGTTACATATGTTTGATGTTGATGTGGCCGATTCTCACCAGCATTACCGAGAATCAGAAACCTTTATACCTGGATCGCAAATTGTAAGCCTTGATACTCGTGTTGGGCACCTTGGCCTATCCATTTGTTATGATCTGCGCTTTCCGCATCTCTACAGTGAGCTGGTTCAGCAAGGGGCCAATATATTGTTAGTCCCTGCCGCATTTACAGCGGTAACAGGCGCAGCCCACTGGGAGTCTTTGCTGCGAGCTCGGGCTATCGAAAATCAAAGCTGGATTGTAGCAGCCAATCAGACGGGAGTGCATCCATGTGGCAGGGAGACGTGGGGCCACTCTATGGTGATATCTCCTTGGGGCGAAGTGGTTGCCAGTCTGAGTAACTGTCCTGATAATTTGGTCGTTGACTTAGATTTGGATCGAGTTGACGCTATTCGAGCGGCTATGCCAACTCTCAAGCACATTCGCTTTAAAACCCAACTTAATGTTTAAGAGCTAACTATGACAATAAATCATGTAGAAGAGGCATTGCTATCTTCAGGGGACCTAACACAACGGGACATCGAGCAAACCTTGGCAAGTATTGCCACTCGTCAGGTCGACTATGCTGACATTTATTTTCAGTCGAGTTGGCACGAATCACTCGTTCTTGAAGACAGCATTATTAAAGATGGTTCTTTTAGTATTGATCGGGGGGTTGGTGTTCGAGCGGTGGCTGGTGAGAAAACAGGTTTTGCTTATTCGGATCAAATCCAGCTCGATTCCCTAAAACAAAGTGCTCAAGCAGCGCGTGGTATTGCTCAGGCGGGGCAAAGTGCTCAAGTCAAGGCTTTGATACCCAGCAGTAACCAACAAGTCTATGATGCGCTAAATCCTCTAGAGAGTTGGGAAAAGCAGCAAAAAACTCAGTTGCTTAAAGAATTAGATGCTTATATCCGAACGAAAGAGCCTTTGATCAAAGAAGTATCGATAAGTTTAAGTGGTGTCCATGAGCAAATTCTCGTTGCCGCCACAGATGGTACTTATGCTGGCGATATTCGACCGCTAGTTCGTCTATCTATTAGTGTATTAGCTCAGCGCGGTGAAAGACGTGAACGAGGTAGCTCTGGTGGCGGTGGGCGATTTGGTTATGACTTTTTCCTTAGCCAAGACCAGAATAACAAAGTGGCTTACCATTATGCAGATGAAGCCATACGTATGGCACTTGTTAACTTAGAAGCCGATGCTGCCCCCGCAGGTGCTATGCCAGTTGTCTTAGGGTCAGGATGGCCTGGAGTCTTATTACATGAGGCTGTTGGCCATGGTTTAGAAGGCGATTTTAATCGCAAAGAATCGTCCGTGTTCAGTGGCAAAATCGGTGAAAAAGTGACGTCAAATTTATGCACCATTGTTGACGACGGGACGCTTAAAGACTTGCGTGGTTCGCTCAATATTGATGATGAAGGAGTTGTTGGGCAGTACAATACTCTGATTGAAAATGGTGTATTGAAAGGCTATATGCAAGATAAGCATAATGCTCGTTTGATGGGAGTAGAGCCAACAGGAAATGGACGCAGAGAATCATACGCCCATTTACCTATGCCTCGCATGACCAATACCTATATGCTGCCGGGACAGCATGCACCAGAGGAAATTATTGCGACGGTAGAAAAGGGGTTGTATGCCCCCAATTTTGGTGGAGGGCAAGTGGATATAACGTCTGGAAAATTTGTATTCTCAGCATCAGAAGCTTATCTGATTGAAAATGGAAAAATCACACGGCCAGTGAAAGGAGCAACCTTAATTGGCTCTGGGATTGAGGCCATGCAGCAAGTGTCTATGGTCGGTAATGATTTGAGTATAGATCGCGGCGTCGGCGTGTGTGGTAAAGCTGGACAGAGTGTGCCTGTGGGAGTCGGTCAGCCTACTCTAAAACTTGACTCTTTAACCGTTGGTGGTACGGATTAAGCCCACTATTATGGTATTGGGCTGTTAAAAATGTCAGCCCAATACGATACGCGCAGAAAGATTTCTCTGGGTATAAAAAAGCCTCATCAAGTGATGAGGCTTTTTTGAAAGTGGCTCCCCCTGCGGGACTCGAACCTGCGACATACGGATTAACAGTCCGCCGTTCTACCAACTGAACTAAGGGGGAATAGATGGTGCCGACTACCGGAATCGAACTGGTGACCTACTGATTACAAGTCAGTTGCTCTACCTACTGAGCTAAGTCGGCACTTTGATCAGCGATTTTTATCATTGACCATTAAAAGTGGCTCCCCCTGCGGGACTCGAACCTGCGACATACGGATTAACAGTCCGCCGTTCTACCAACTGAACTAAGGGGGAATAAATGGTGCCGACTACCGGAATCGAACTGGTGACCTACTGATTACAAGTCAGTTGCTCTACCTACTGAGCTAAGTCGGCACATTTTATTTTTAATTGCTGCTGAATTTCACCAACAATCTATAAATTGTGGTGCCCGGAGGCGGAATCGAACCACCGACACGAGGATTTTCAATCCTCTGCTCTACCGACTGAGCTATCCGGGCAACGAGTTGTATTAAACGGTTTTTCGTCTTTAAGGTCAATATTAAATTGCAAAAAAAATATTGTTTGCTGTTTTTCTATACTTAATGGGCTGTTTTTACTCGTTAAGGGCTAGAAGCGTATAGCACATAATAGAAGTTAAGCTTCAAACCACAGGAAATAGTGAAACAATATGATAGAAAAACCAGTGTTGAGTGCAGTTTTCTTTGGCTTGTTAAAGAAATATCTTGTGAAAAGGCTATTCAGTTGAGTATTGGTAAGCTAGGTGCGCCAAGTCTTTGTGATATAGATGCAAAAAAGCCTCATCATGTGATGAGGCTTTTTAAAAGTGGCTCCCCCTGCGGGACTCGAACCTGCGACATACGGATTAACAGTCCGCCGTTCTACCAACTGAACTAAGGGGGAATTATTTGTGTACCCTAAGGTAAAGCACCAAATAATGGTGCCTCGAGGCGGAATCGAACCACCGACACGAGGATTTTCAATCCTCTGCTCTACCGACTGAGCTATCGAGGCAAATAAATGGTGCCGACTACCGGAATCGAACTGGTGACCTACTGATTACAAGTCAGTTGCTCTACCTACTGAGCTAAGTCGGCACATTTTATTTTTAATTGCTGCTGAATTTCACCAACAATCTATAAATTGTGGTGCCCGGAGGCGGAATCGAACCACCGACACGAGGATTTTCAATCCTCTGCTCTACCGACTGAGCTATCCGGGCAACGGAGCGCTATTAAACGGATTTTCGCTCGTGACGTCAACTTGTTTTTGGAAAAAAATGTAAAAAACGAGTTGAGTGCCGATAATTTAGACACATTGTGCTGATTAGGATTTTCCGGAGTTAAAATCCTTTTGAAACTTTGTGACTTTTTCTAAGTAGCGGCGAGCTTCTGCATTCGGATGTTTTTTGGTTAGAGCCCAATAAACTTGGTTGGGTTGCAGTGAATTAAGATCGCGCATGGCTCGTTTTCTATCACCACGGTTAAAGGTATTTAACACCCCCCCGGTGCCGCCATTGTAGGCTGAAATCATGCTGTACTCTAAGGACGTTGGATGTTGAACTTCTTTAAGATAACGATTTTTGAGTATGTAAAAATAGGCAGTCCCAGTGTCGATATTATTTTCTGGATTGAACAAGTATTCAGGTGAAGGCTGACCTGAGGTGTTTTTTACCAGTTTAAATACGTCGCGTCCTGCAGTTTTGGGCACGACTTGCATCAATCCATATGCATTTGCCCAACTTACTGCGTAGGGGTTAAAGCTGCTCTCGGTTTTGATGATGGCGTATATCAAGTCTTCGGGGATGCCATACTTACGTGATGCTCGCTGAACTATGTCGGCATATTTATAACTGCGTATTTCTACTTGCTCTTCTACCATAGGAATTTCGACGTAGTAAGCTTTTTTGAAATCGACATTTTTGACCTTTAACTTGTTTGCAATCAAATAGTCGGCAAATCGGCTGGCGCGCCATGACCATTGAATCGGCTTATTATCTTGGTCGACGACTTGTCGATACAAAAAGGGCTCACCTTCTAGTTTGATATTTTTTGACGAGAATAAATCGACATTTGCCGGATCGTCTGGTGTCAGCAAAGTGGTGACTATGGCATTTTTGAGGTGTCCTTTGGGGTCGGTGGGCGACACGGTTTCTATAGTAATGGTTCCTTTATCGAAGTTAACTTCAGAGCGGCTAAGGTAGTTGTCGATATATTTGACATAGTTGCTTTTGCCAGCAAATTTGATCTCTTTTCGCCCCCAGCGCTTTTCTATGTTGCCAGAAAAACTGTTGATCAAGGCATCCAGAGCGGCGGTGTCTTTTTGAAACTGCCCAGGTAGCTCGGCAAGATTTTTGGCAAAACGGTTGGTCGGTTCATAGTTGACATCATAGATGTTCTCAATGAACTCTCGGCTGCATCCTGCGAGCACGACGACTAACAAAAAGTAAGCTAACTTCGTTTTCATATCTTTCCTAAAAAAATGACATCAAGTTTGAGTGTTGATGTCATTTTCTCTATCTCTTTTTAACCGTCACCCTACGACTCACTTGGTGGAGTATAGCCTTCAATGTGAACGTCTTTTCCTTCAAATAAGAAATTGACCATTTCAGTTTCGATTAATTTACGGTGCTCAGCATCCATCATGTTGAGTTTTTTCTCGTTGATCAACATGGTTTGTTTGTGTTGCCACTCAGCCCAAGCTTGTTTAGAAATAGTGTCAAAAATTCGTTTTCCTATTTCTCCAGGATAAAGCTGAAAGTCTAATCCTTCGGCTTCTTTTTGTAGTCGAGCACAAAATACGGTGCGGCTCATAATGACTCCTTCGAGTGGTTTAATATTGAAGCTCGGCAGGTAAGCTATCCAATAAGAGTTTTACTGGTGCGGCTAAACCGACTTCTTCAGGTTGTGATAAGTTATACCAAAGACCCTTGTTTGCTTCCATAACGATCTCGGGTTGCTTCGATAAATCGACCAAAATTGGGGTGATATCGAGGTGATAATGGCTAAACGTATGACGAAAGGCGATCATTTGTTCGCTGCGAACAATACTGTTTTGCTTTATCCCACGCTGGGTTATTGCGTGAGCAATGTCTTTTTCGTTGTGCTCAGGAAAGCAAAACAGCCCTCCCCATATGCCTGACGGAGGTCGCTGTTCAAGCCAAACATGTCCTTGGTAGTGAAGCATGACAAACCAAGTCGCTTTTATAGGCTTTTCTTTTTTGGGTTTCTTACCTGGGTAGTCGAGCGGATTGCCTTGTTTGTAAGCGAGACAAAATGATAAAACCGGACACAAAGTACATTTAGGTTTGCTACGAGTGCAAACCATCGCCCCCATGTCCATCATTGCCTGATTGTATTTATCAGTGTCAACTTGCGGTGTGTGTGTTTGTGCATGTTGCCAAAGCAGGTTTTCAACTTGCTTTTGCCCCGGCCAACCGTCAACGGCAAAACTACGCGCTAAGGTGCGTTTAACGTTGCCATCCAAGATGGCATGAGGCTGTTTATAAACAGAGGATAAAATAGCGGCTGCTGTAGAGCGACCAATGCCTGGTAGTGCGTTCATTTCATCGATATTAAGGGGAAACTCACCTTGGTACTCTTGGGCGACTATTTTGGCTGCTTTGTGTAAATTTCTTGCTCTGGCATAGTAACCTAGTCCAGTCCATAGATGTAGCACTTCATCTTGTTCAGCGTTAGCCAAATCGATAACCGTTGGAAAGCGTTCTAGGAAGCGTTGGTAATATGGGATAACAGTAGCGACTTGAGTTTGCTGAAGCATGATCTCAGATAACCACACACTATAAGCCGTTTTATTTTGTTGCCATGGAAGGTTTTTCCGTCCATAGCTTTCGTACCATGTTAGGATGGCGTTGGCAAAAGGGGTCACGACGTGCTCGATATTATGATGTAATTAGGCAAAATTGCACCACAGAATGAGGGTAAAGTTCAACCGATAAAGAGTAGGGGTTTATTCTGTGCCAAATACGTTAAAAAACTTGCACCAGTGCTGATTCTTTGGATAATCACAGTCCCCTTAGGTCAAGAGCAATTTTTAAACAGGCAAAATCATGAGTGAAGTGACCACTAACGAATACAATCAAGACGGTAAACTGATACGCAAAGTACGTAGCTTTGTGCGTCGTGAAGGTCGGTTAACCAAAGGTCAGGAAAGCGCAATGAATGAATGCTGGCCGACAATGGGGATTGACTATCAGTCGCAACTTCTGAATTGGAAGGAAGTGTTCGGTAATGATAACCCCGTAGTGCTTGAAATTGGTTTTGGCATGGGGACTTCTTTGGTGGAAATGGCAAAAAATGCACCAGAAAAGAATTTCTTAGGTATTGAAGTTCACAGCCCTGGCGTTGGAGCTTGCCTTGCCGATGCTCGCGAAGCTGGCCTGACTAATCTTAGAGTCATGTGTCATGATGCGGTTGAAGTGTTTGCCAATATGATCCCTGATAACAGCCTTGCGACACTGCAACTCTTCTTTCCAGACCCTTGGCATAAAAAGCGTCACCACAAGCGTCGTATTGTTCAGCTAGACTTTGCTGAGATGGTCCGTCAGAAATTGAATGTGGGAGAGGGCGTCTTCCATATGGCGACAGATTGGGAAAATTATTCCCAGCATATGATTGAAGTGATGAATCAAGCGCCGGGATATGAGAACATCGCAAAGGATGGAGACTTCGTCCCTCGTCCTGACGATCGTCCTCTCACTAAATTTGAAGCTCGTGGTCATCGCCTAGGGCATGGTGTATGGGACATTAAATTCAAACGTGTTAGCTAAGTCGCCAGCAACGTAATGCGAATAAAAAAGCCAACATGACCGTTGGCTTTTTTTACCCTACAAGAAAAATAATAAGCCTTTACAAAATAGGTAAGCAATGAAACCAACAAAAGAGATATTAGCCGACATATTACAAGAAGTTAGACCATTGATTGGTCAGGGGAAGGTGGCTGACTATATTCCTGCTTTGGCAAAGGTTCCGGCAGAAAAACTGGCCATTGCTGTTTTTACCAATCAAGGTGAAGTGATCAAAGCCGGAGATGCGGATGAGGCATTTTCTATCCAATCGATCTCCAAAGCATTAAGTCTAACGTTAGCCATGGGTATTTATACGCCTGAAGAAATATGGTCTAGGGTAGGGAAAGAGCCATCAGGTCAGGCTTTTAACTCTCTCATTCAGCTTGAAATGGAGCAGGGTATTCCCCGTAATCCTTTTATTAATGCGGGAGCGATAGTGGTCGCTGATATGCTGCAAAGCAGGCTGTCTGCACCACGTCAGCGTTTACTAGAGTTTGTTCGTAAACTCTCTGGTGATACCCATATTTGTTATGACAAAGTCGTTGCGACATCAGAAATGATGCATAGTGATCGCAATGCTGCTATTGCTTATTTGATGCGCTCTTTTGGCAATTTTGATAATGATGTCATCCCAGTATTAAACAACTATTTCCACGCATGCGCCTTAAAGATGAGCTGCGTTGATTTGGCAAAAACGTTTAGCTACCTCGCCAATAAAGGTAAATCAGTTCAGACCGGCAAGTCAGTGGTTACCCCAACTCAAACCAAACAGCTTAATGCGTTATTAGCAACATGCGGCTTGTACGATGGCGCTGGAGAGTTTGCCTATCGTGTTGGTATGCCGGGTAAATCGGGTGTAGGCGGCGGCATCATTGCCATTGTACCTGGTGAAATGACGATTGCGGTTTGGTCTCCAGAGCTTGACCCTTCAGGAAACTCTTTAGCCGGTACGCGAGCTTTGGAGCTTTTATCTGAGCGCATTGGTCGTTCGATTTTTTAGTGCAAACAGCCGCTTTCCAGTGCTATAAAATATCCCGCGTTATGGCGGGATATTTGTATCAGAACTGAGGTTTACACTTTGGATGGCACCGTTTTGAGGTTACGGGCTTTCATCGCTCCTCCCAATAAGGCTATCTCAAGCAGCATAGCAAGTATGACTTGAACAGCAATCATAGGTAGAGGTAACTCAACCCATACGACGACTGCGACACCAATAACCATATATAGATTTGCGGCAAACGCAGCTCTGCCTATTGCTTGAGTGGCATTCTTTACCATGAGTAAGCCCATTAAATAATGCTGAATGGCCATCAGCATCGGCATCATGAATAAGACTAAAAGCACTGGACGCATGGTATTCACAAGTAAGGAATCACCACTCATATATCGTAAAAGCACAAAGTCACTCAGTGGAGTGTAGGCTACTAAACCAAGCACTAGACTGAAGCCAATACCAACCAATAATGCGAAGTTGCGTAAGTGCTTTCTTGTTATTTCACATGTGTTTTCAGGGTTACCCTGCAAGTGGCGAATTACAAGTTGCTGCAACATACGTACACCATTGCTCACACTTATCACTAACACCCATACCGCCGCCCATGCAGCCAGCTCAAGTTCTCCCATGAAAGCGACTAAAACAGGGAGCATTAGGCGAGCTCCCCACAATGAAATCATGGATTGGGCTAGAGGCCAGTAGTAACGTCCCATGGACATCATATTGGCTGGCAATGTGTGTTGCGTTTCTGAGTCCTTGAGTGAGATCAGGCTTACTCGCCATCGTACATAAATAAGCTCAGCTAATACACCACTTAACAGGGCTCCGGCGACAATCAGTGCTGCGAAATTGCTTATCGCTGATAAGGCAAACGCGATGGAGATCAGTACTAAGCACCTTAAAATCGCCCCTTTGGCAATGTCCTTCGAATGTCCTGCATGTATCACTTGTCCTTGCCAATAACGTCTTATTGCTATCATTAACGGCCAAGGACAAAGAAGTAAAACCATTAATGATGCTTGTTGCCACACTTCAGATTGAACCGAGATGAGGTTATTGAGTTCGGGCAGTAAAGCCAGTATGAACATACTAAGCGTTAATATTGATCCTAGAGTTATGACAAAGCGAAATAACACCGCGCGACTTTTTTCTGATGCCGCCATCATATTCGACACTGGTAACACAGAGATAATCGGGCTTTCAAAAAATACCGCAATGGCTTTCCCTAGAGCAAACGCAGCAAGGTTTAAGGTACTATTTGGCAATGAAGCCAAGACAAAAATGATAATAGGATCGCCAAGAGCCATCACCATATCGCTTAAGGACATTGGGGCTAACTCTTTGAGGTAGCGTCGATTACGATATTGCATCACGAATGTCCTCTACCTTGGTTTGAGCCTGAGACACAGGCTTCAATTGGCTGATATGAGCGTTGAGCTGTTGGTCGTTAAATATCGAGATATTGGAATGGGCTAACCAGTCAGGGTTGTATACAGTATCTAAGTAGCGATCGGCTCTATCTGGATTGATAAGAATAATTTTCTCCTGCTTTGTCTTGTTTTGTGCTGCGTAAGCAAGTCCCGCACTGATGATAGCGCCGCTTGATGCTCCCAATAGTAGGCCTTCCTTTTTTCCTAAGTGGTGGCACATGGAAAAAGCCATTTCGTCAGTGATGTTATAGGCATAGTCTATATCGCTCGGTTTGAACGCTGGAGGTACAAAAGAGAGTCCAAGGCCGGTCATTTTATAGGGGTGTCTTGGCCTACCAAAAATCCCTGAACCTGCCACATCCACAGCGATAATTTTTGTCTTTGGACTATAAGTTCGAAAGTATTTTGCTATCCCTGATAGTTGTCCTGCGGTACTAATGCCAATAACGAGAGCATCTGGAAGCTGCGGGAACGCATTGGCAATCTCAAACGCAGTGTAATAGTAGTGCGCAAGAGGGTTGTCAGGATTAAGGTGTTGGCATGGATAAAAAGAGTTTGGTATTTGCTCAGCAAGTTTTCTTGCATGAGCCATACGTGCTTTTTGCATTGAGCCCGCGCTGTCTGCCAAGCATAACGGTACCTCTTCTAACCTTGCTCCATAGGCGTTGAGCATCTTGATGACAGGGGGAGGCGTTTTGGCATCAATGACGATAATGACTTGATAGCCTTTTGAAGCGCCAATACTTGCCAATGACATTCCAAAGTTTCCAGAGCTTGACTCGATTATTGTTCCGCCTTTTTTCAATAACCCCTTTGTTTCCGCTTGGTCGATAAGAAAAGCAGCATTCTTATCTTTGATGCTTCCGGTTGGATTGCATGAATCCATTTTTACGTAGAAATCGTTACTTTGACATAATGAATGGATTCTATTTAGCTTTATAAATGGTACATTGCCTACCGCTTCTGAAATAGAGTTTGCAACAAGCTTATGGCTATATTTTTTTGTATAATTTGTATCAGTCATACTCATAGTGAAACTCCTTCTACTATAGATTTAGTTGAATAGGTAGTCGTTATATGCTGCAAAATGTTTTCATCTGGTTTATGTCTAAAGCATGTTGATTTAATGGGCATTTTCTTTCCTGATATACCTTCATTAATAACGTGAGAAACATCCGATCGTATGACTTTGACCAAAATGCAATCATTGAGATGATGAGTGGCCTCAGGAGCTGTGTTTATTGATGATATTTCACTGACTGTTTGTAATTTTTCGTAGATAAGGCTGAAGTCATTATTGTAATGATGAGTCTTTTCTTTGTGGCGATACCCCCACTCTTGTGCGTTGTAGCAAATTTTGAAGTCAGCGTTATCTAATTGACAAGGAACAAGCCAGTGTTGAGCTATATCATTGAGTGTTTTCGTTACATTGGAGTTTGTTTTTAGATGGCAATATATTTCATTAAACTCAAAAGAGGCTTGAGATGCTGAAATTAAAAATACCGGAAGGCTTGCATGTGTATGATTTCTCCTAATTACTTCATAACGATGATGTCCATCTGCAATTAAAAAATTAGGGACTTTGTTTAAAGCTCTTTTTATCGTTTCAAGTTGATAATCACTCTCCAACCTGAAAATAGTATGCAACATACCATCCGTGCTTGGAATCACGACTTTGTTCTCTGCCGTATCGAACCAGAAGTTAATGATATCGAGAGGAAAGTTATCGCTATCAGTAATCCAAAAGCTTGGTGGATAATGATTTGGTGACAAATTCTCTAATGCTCGGACTCTTAATGGGTTAGTCTGTTCATGGGGGATAATGGATTTTGTCAGCTCTGAATTGTAGTTATGGTTATATAATAACCCAGTTACCTGATGATGAGTATTATTCCAATTGCCTTCAATTCGATAGATAAAATATGAGTTTAAATCTAACATGAATATTTCCTTTAACTGTAATTATGCCTACGATATATCGCATATATAAATAAGACTTATCTACACAGTTAAATGGAAATGGGTGGTCGGAAAAATGAATAAAGTGGAGGAGTATAAATATCTGATTTTTCAAATATTAAAAATATAGATTTAAAATCTGATGAATCTAATAAGTCGTGTGTAATTAAAATTTGGTGTGCATGGCAATGGTGTATATTGCATTGTTCATCATGATGTGCATTTTTAATATTGTTTGATTTGTGATCTAGTTTGGAGGATTCAAGATGTAAGTGGTATTTTATGTCTAAATTGTCAGTAATGTTTTCAGAAGCAATAGATGAAATGGCTATAACGATCATAGTCATGATTAAGAATATTTTTTTTGATACTTTAATCATTTTTAGGTCACCCAGTACATACTGACTTTCGTCAAGAAGAGTATATACGTTTAAGCATTTGACACAAATAAATTATATCAACCATGTCATTTTGATGTTTTGTTTACAACAAAGTTCCTATGTGGATGAAATAACCAAAAGCTTAAAGAGTAATTGTGAATTTTATCTTGTTTTATGGTGTTTTTATTGTTTCTTTTGTAATTGCGTTTCTCTTAAATTTGGATACAGAGAACACACTGTGTTTTACACAAAAGTAGAATACGGAGCTTTATTCACCATCTACCATAAACGCTTCTAGCAAGTCATTGAGAAAGAGTTTACCTTTTGGTGTCACTTGCCAGTGTGTCTCGTTTTCATCGATGTAGCCGATGTTGATAGCCCAGTCTATGGTTTCTCTTATCGCTTCAAAGCTAAGACCTGTGGTGTCGAGAAACTCTTGTTTAGGGCAAGCTTCGATAAGGCGAAAGCGATTCATAAAAAATTCAAACTGACGCTCGGCTAGCGTCACTTCTTCTTCATTATAAAGATAAGGCTTTACTATATTGTTGTAGGCGGCAAGATAGCCCTTTGGATGTTTGATTTTGGTGGTACGTACTATTTGGCCATCTGCAAAACTGAGCTTCCCATGAGCACCGCAGCCGATACCTAAGTAATCACCAAAACGCCAATAATTAAGGTTGTGTTGACACTGATGATTCGGTTTACTGTAACCGGACACTTCATACTGTACGTAGCCAGCTGCGCTGAGCTTCTCGTGCCCTTGTTCGAATATATCCCATAGCGCATCATCATCAGGTAGGCTGGGGCGCTTGTAATGAAACAGCGTATTAGGCTCGATAGTCAATTGGTACCAAGACAGATGAGGTGGTGAGAGTTCAATGGCTTTTTCAAGGTCGTTTAAAGCTTGCTCTACGGATTGATCAGGCAAGCCGTGCATTAAATCGAGGTTAAAGCTGTTTAGGCCAATTTGATGAGCAAGCTTGGCTGCATTTATCGCTTCTTCTTGGCCATGAATTCGTCCCAGTTTAGAGAGTTTAGACGGCTCAAAACTTTGTACTCCGACGGATATTCGAGTGATACCTGCCTTCTGATAACCGGCAAATCGCTCTGCTTCAATTGTACCGGGGTTGGCTTCCATGGTGATTTCGATATCAGACTTAAATGGGATTCTTGCTTCAATACCTGTTAGTAATTCGGCAATACCTTGTGCGGAAAATAGGCTAGGAGTACCACCACCAATAAAAATCGAGTGTAGTTTTCTTGGGCTCGCGTTTATCTGGTAACGCTCTATATCGGACTCTAAATCTTGTAGTAAAGCGGCAATATAATCCTGCTCAGGGATATCAACTTTTAGCGCGTGAGAGTTGAAGTCGCAGTAGGGACATTTTTGTACACACCATGGGATGTGTACATAGAGGCTTAACGCTGGCGGGATTAATTGACTCATTTTCAAATATGGCTTATTGATCAGACAGTTGTTTAAAGAGTTTTTGCAGAGCTTGACCACGGTGGGATAGCTGTTTTTTGCGCTGCGGGTCAAGTTCAGCAGAAGCACAATTTTCTTCTGGAACAAAGAACACAGGATCGTAGCCAAAGCCATTTTGCCCACGTACTTCGGTGAGAATTTGACCTTCCCAAGTTCCATGGCAAACAATCGGTGTTGGATCGAGTTCATGGCGCATCATTACCAAGACACAATGAAATCTGGCGCTTCTTTGCGCTTTGGGTACATTTTGCATGGCAGCAAGTAATTTATCGATATTCTGCCTATCAGTGGCATTTTCGCCTGCATAGCGGGCAGAGTAAACGCCAGGCTCGCCATAGAGACAATCTACTTCCAGTCCAGAATCATCCGCGATTGCCGGTAATCCGGTTTCCTTTGCTGCATGTCTGGCTTTGATAATTGCGTTTTCAATAAACGTTGTACCGGTTTCTGCCACTTCAGAGACATTGAATTCACTTTGTGCAACCACATCAAAACCAAAATCTGCGATGAGGTCAGTCATCTCGCGAACTTTACCTTGATTGCCTGTTGCGAGGACGATTTTCTTTTTATTCATAATATTGCCTTAGGAACGAGCTTGATGCTTACTCTTCTACATAAAATTTTTGTGAGAACTTTAACTGTCCTGTGCCTTTATTACCAGCATTGATGTCAATAGTAAAAGTCAGATTCTCTTGCTCAGAAATAGAGAACTCCGCCAAATAATAAATGGCGTTACCTTCTTTAACTTCTTTAAATTCCAGCGCTTTTATTTGGCCAATAAGATTTTTAGCTTGACCTGTGATCTTGGCTGTTATGGCGGGTTTCCCTGCTTGATAGGTATCGAGTACGCTAATATTCAACACCGCAGAATAGCCATTTCGTTTGAGCTGGTAACTGCTGGCGACTTGTGGGGTTAGAAAAGTTGAATTAAATGCAGAATAATGAACTTCAACTTCTTTGATATTTTTAAACTGCTCTGCTGAGCTTGGTAACGAGAAGAAAAAGCTGAGTACAAGTGCGATCCATGTTTTCATTTATGTTTCCTAGCTAACTGAATGATAAATATTTGATGGAGAATTTATTGTCCAATAATACACGGATGAGAATGGCTTCTCATCATTATTCTGTATTCTTGGTATGCCGCTAAGTAAGGAAAAAGCCATCTTGCGATGGCTTTTTGTAAAATGATGTTAGCCTGAAAAACAGTATCTATTGTTATAACTGGTACCATATTGGGCCAATCAGATCGCCCATCAAAAAGTTCGCGAACTGTAAGCCAATAAAAAGCACAAGCACGCTGAGGTCAAACCCGCCCATCGCTGGAATGATTCGTCTGATCGGCGCGAGCATAGGCTCAGTTAACTGATGGAACACGTATTCTATTGGACTGCGTCCTTGACTGACCCAACTTAAAATAGCACGAATAAGAAGCACCCAGAATAGTAAGCCACCCGCAGCTTTCACTAGCGACAGCAATCCAAGGTATAAGAATTCAGCGCTAAAAGACACTGAACCACTCGACGCGACCAGTATCAGCGCAACAAACTTAAGAATGCACAGTACATAAGCAAAAAATACAGTCGCAAGGTCGATACTGCCAACCGACGGAATAACGCGTCGAAGTGGGGCAATGACAGGTTGAGTTGCTTTCACAATGAACTGTGAGAACGGGTTGTAGAAGTCTGCCCGTGCAGCCTGCAACCAAATACGTAAGATCACTACCATGATATAGAGATCAAACAGGGTGGAAATTAGAAAACTCATTGAATTCATAGATTACCCTTAATTTCGTGGAGCCAAGGCTCAAGCGGATTAAAATAGTTTTTCCATTTCTTCGGCACGTGTAACGGCAGCTTGCATCGCTTTTGCCACTATATCCGAAAGTTGGTGTTCGTTAAATGTGCGCAGCGCTTCTGCGGTGGTACCACCTTTTGAAGTGACTTGCTCGCGCAGGGTCGCTAACTCTATTTGTGGATTTGCAATGACCATTTGCGCAGCGCCCAAAGCAGATTGTTGAACTAATTGTCTAGCGGTTTGCTTATCAAAACCTTGCGCAATCACTTCTGCCTGCATCGCTTCCATAAACAAGAAGAAATAAGCTGGCGCACTTCCCGCTGCAGCGATAACATTGTTGATGCCGCTTTCTTCTCTCACCCAGCATGTTTGACCAACAGAGTTCATTAAATCGGTGGCAAACGATTTGTCCAATTCACTGACTTGTTCAGGGGCATACATTCCGCTCATGCCTAGGCCAAGTTGGGCTGGTGTATTTGGCATAACACGCACAATGTTTGGCTTGCTATTAAGCATCTCACACAGACGTTGACAAGTGATTCCGGCGGCAATGGAAATAACCAGTTTATTTGACCAATCAACAGGTTGTAGTGCAGAGCATACCTCTTGCATCATTTGCGGCTTGACGGATAACACAACAACATCGGCTTGCTCTGCAGCCGTAATGTTGTCACTTGTGGTTTGAATGAAAAACTCTTGCTCTAGCGGTTGACGCCTTGTCTGTGAAGGTGCTGTCGCTGTGATACAAGAAGCCGGATAGCCTCCAGCGATTAAACCAGAAACGATAGCCTTAACCATATTGCCTGCGCCAATGAAGGCGATATTCTTATGTTCCATTATTCCACTTTTTAGTTGGTTTAGGGCTTGTTGTAGTCACGAGCTCCGAAAATAGCGGTGCCAATACGTACCATGGTACTTCCTGCTTCAATGGCCGCCTCCATATCTCCGCTCATCCCCATTGAAAGCGTATCTAAGGGCAGATCGGGAAAGCGTTGAGCCAATGTGTTTTTCATCTCGGCTAATTGGGTAAATGCGGCTAATTGCGCTTGATAATTAGCTACATTGGCAGGAATTGACATCAACCCTCTTAAAGTGAGGTTGGGAAGTGAAGAAATCAACTCAGCCAATGCAAAGATTTCTTGTTCTTCACTTGTCCCAGATTTCGAGCTTTCACTGCTGGTATTCACTTGAATAAGTACTTGAAGAGGCTGCATACCTTCAGGGCGCTGATCGTTTAGGCGCTGGGCTACTTTTGCTCTGTCTATGGTATGAACCCAAGCAAAGCTTTCTGCAACAAGGCGAGTTTTATTCGATTGTATTGGGCCAATAAAGTGCCATTCTAAGTCTAAATCTGGGTGATGCTTTGAAAAATAGTCAACTTTATCAGCACCTTCTTGGACATAGTTTTCACCAAAGGCGACTTGGCCAGCGAGAGCTGCGTCCAAAATAGCTTGCTTAGGTTTGGTTTTACTTACTGCCAGAAGTTGCACGGATCCCAATGGGCGTCCACACTTTTGTTGTGCCGCTGTAATCTGTGAGGTTATTTGTTCAATATTTTTTTGAATACTACTCATAGCTAACTTTAGTAAGGATTTGAAATGGATATTGCTGAGTTACTGGACTTTAGTGTAAAGCATAATGCGTCAGATCTACATCTTTCTTCTGGTGTATCTCCAATGGTACGTATTGATGGCGAGGTAAGAAAGCTCGGAGTACCTGCATTGAACCACGCCGAAGTTCATCGATTAATTTCTGACATCATGAGCGATGCTCAGCGTAGCGAATTTGAGGAACATTTAGAAGTTGATTTTTCCTTTGAACTTCCAGATGTCGGTCGTTTTCGCGTTAATGCCTTTAATCAGTCACGAGGGTGCTCTGCGGTATTTCGTACTATACCCACTGTGATACCGACCTTAGAGCAATTAGAAGCCCCAGCGATTTTTGAGAGCATCGCTAATATGGAAAAGGGCCTAATTCTCGTCACTGGGCCAACCGGTTCGGGAAAATCGACCACGCTTGCTGCTATGGTCGATTACATTAATCGAAACCAAAACAAGCACATTTTGACCATTGAAGATCCGATAGAATTTGTCCATGCCAACAACAAATGCTTGTTAAATCAGCGCGAAGTACATAAAGATACGCTCAGTTTTAACAATGCACTGCGCAGTGCTTTGAGAGAAGACCCTGATGTTATCTTAGTGGGCGAGCTTAGGGATCAAGAAACCATCAGTCTTGCACTTACTGCCGCAGAAACAGGGCATTTGGTGTTTGGAACTTTGCATACCAGCTCTGCGGCGAAAACGATTGATCGTATCATTGATGTGTTTCCTGGTAGTGATAAAGGCATGGTTCGCTCAATGCTTTCTGAATCACTGAGAGCGGTCATTGCGCAGAAGCTGTTGAAAAAAATTGGTGGTGGTCGAGTGGCTTGTCACGAAATCATGATGGCAACACCTGCGATAAGAAACCTTATCCGTGAAGACAAAGTGGCTCAGATGCAATCGGTTATCCAGACTGGCGCGGCACATGGTATGCAGACCATGGAGCAGCATGCTAAGCAGTTGATAGCTCAAGGGCTTGTCGATGCTGAAGAAGTGGCAAAGAAAATTGAAGCTGAATCTGGAATAATTTGAGAGAGTACGTAATGGATATTAATGCTTGTCTACAAGGTATGTTGAGCGAGAAGGCGTCAGATTTGTACATTACTGTCGGTGCCCCTTTGCTGTACCGTGTCAATGGTGAATTGAAACCTCTGGGAGATATTTTGCCATCTCAAGCCGTACTCACTTTACTTCACGCGATGATGGATGAGGATCGTCAAAAGGAGTATGCGCAGAGCCGAGAAGCAAACTTTGCGGTAGTCAAAGACTTTGGCCGTTTTCGAGTTTCGGCATTTTATCAACGTGAACTGCCAGGCGCCGTGATTCGCCGTATTGAAACCAGTATTCCGACGTTTGAGCAACTGAAACTGCCGGAAACGCTCAAAGACTTATCAATAGCAAAGCGAGGTTTAGTCTTGGTCGTTGGCGCGACGGGATCGGGTAAATCGACCACTCTTGCCGCGATGACAGGCTATCGAAACAGTCATCGAAGTGGCCATATTTTAACGGTTGAAGACCCAATAGAGTTTGTCCATCAACACGATAAATGTATCGTTACCCAGCGAGAAGTTGGTTTAGACACCCAGAGTTATGAAGTGGCTTTAAAAAACTCGTTGAGGCAAGCTCCAGATATGATCTTGATTGGCGAGATTCGATCTCGTGAAACGATGGAGTTTGCGATGACCTTTGCTGAAACCGGTCATTTATGTATGGCGACGTTACATGCGAACAACGCTAATCAGGCTCTTGAACGCATTCTTCACCTCGTGCCGAAAGAGCAAAAAGAGCAGTTTTTATTTGATCTTTCGATGAACCTCAGAGGTGTCATCGCCCAGCAACTGCTTCGTGACAAAAATGGCAATGGGCGTCATGGTGTTTTTGAAATCTTACTTAACAGCCCTCGGGTTTCGGATCTTATTCGCCGTGGCGATCTGCACGAGCTTAAAGCGACCATGGGCAAATCTCAGCAATCGGGGATGCAAACCTTTGATCAGGCGCTATATCAATTGGTGATTGACGATAAAATTACCGAAGATGATGCACTTCATAGCGCAGACTCAGCCAATGACTTACGTATCATGCTCAAAACCAAGCGAGGTGATAGCTTTGGTGGTGGTGCATTGGCGGATGTAAAAATCGATATGGATTAACTGGATTAGGATATTCCAGTTATCCATATTGTGCTTCAAACCAACTTTCCAGTATTACTACAGCAGATTGACAGTCTACATTACCTTTGCTGAGGGCTTTATAGCCGCCGATTTGAAATAAATCGGAACGAGCCTCAGTGGTCGAAAGACGTTCGTCATGCAGTTCTACAGGTAAACCAAAACGGCCATGCAGTCGTTTGGCAAACTTTCGTGCTCTTGGAGTAATACTATCGAGATCGTTACCGTGAAGATCGGTTGGTAATCCAACGACCAGTAAATTCGGTTGCCATTCTTTGATTTGCTTTTCGATATCGTCCCAATTTGGAATGCCATCATTGGCTTTAAATGCTTTGAGGGGCGAGGCTGTGCCTGTTATTTCTTGACCAATGGCACTACCAATACTCTTAGTGCCAAAGTCAAAAGCCATAATTGTTTTAGACATAATGTTCAGAGATAAATATTAGGCATGCCCTACATCGCTAGAGAGTTGAGACGCCTCAATACCCAGCATTTGTACCGCTTTTTGCCAACGTTCGTTAATGGGGGTATTAAACATCACATCAGGATCGGCTTCAATGGTTAGCCAAGAGTTTTCAGAAAGCTCGATTTCCAGTTGGCCGGGTTCCCAGCCGGAATATCCCAAAGCGACGATATATTCACTAGGTTCTTGTTCGGTACCCAGCACGGCGAGTATGTCTTTAGAAGTGGTAACAGAGATGGAATCTGTCATTTGAATACTGGACTCATAATGATCTTTGGGTTGGTGAAGAATAAAACCTCTGTCACCGGAGACTGGACCACCATTGAGGACCGGCTTCTCAAGGCTGCCAGTTTTGAGTTGAGGCTGTCTTGCTTCCACATCAACTTGTTTGAGCATTTTTCCCACGGTGATATCGATAGGAGCATTAATCATTAAACCCATAGCTCCGTCATCATTGTGCTCGCACACATAGATGACACTGCGTTGGAAGTAGGGATCTTTCATCCCTGGCATCGCAACTAAAAAGTGGTTGGTTAAATTCATAGTTACTCCAGCGTAAACTCAGGTGCCTATTGTTCACCCATGATCCTTGGGCAATCATTGTCTGCCGATGCGTTGCTCTATCGCATCCATTAGCTTGCCCGTTATTGAGATATCAAACGCCGCCTCTATCTCACGAATACACGTTGGGCTGGTTACGTTTATCTCAGTCAGCTTGTCACCAATGACGTCTAGACCTACAAATATCAAACCTTTCTCTTTAAGTGTAGGCGCTACAGCCGCTGCTATCTGTTTATCTGTCTCGGTAAGTGGTCTTGGCTCACCAGTTCCTCCTGCGGCGAGGTTACCTCGCGTTTCCCCTTGTGCCGGAATACGAGCAAGACAATAGGGCATCACTTCACCATCAACGATCAGAATTCGCTTGTCACCATTACTAATATCTGGAACAAAAGTTTGCGCCATCGCATAGTTTTGACCATGGTTAGTCAAGGTTTCAACGATCACAGATACGTTGGGATCATCGGCTTTAACACGGAAAATAGATGCACCTCCCATGCCATCTAATGGTTTGAGGATCACATCTCCGTGCTTTTGACTAAATTGTTTAATTTTTTCCGCTTTACGTGTGACTATCGTCGTCGGAGTCAGTTCAGGGAACCAAGCCGTAAATAGTTTTTCATTACAATCACGTAGGCTTTGAGGCTTATTCACAATCAGACTGCCTTGCTGCTCTGCTCGTTCCAGAATGTAGGTCGCGTAGATATATTCTGTGTCAAATGGTGGATCTTTACGCATCAATATTGCGTCAAGATCGCCAAGTTTGATGGTCTGTTGTGATTTAAATTCAAACCAAGTATTAGGATCTTCTTTTAGTCGAACGACTTTGGTATCGGCAAATGCAACACCTTGATCAAGGTGGAGATCTTCCATTTGCATATAGTGAATTTCGTAACCGCGGCGCTGTGCCTCTAGCATCATAGCGAAGCTTGAATCTTTCTTGATGTTAATGGCCTCTATAGGGTCCATTACAATGCCTAATTTGATCATGTTATTCTCCATTAGCCAAGGTCACCAAAGCGAACTTGCAGGGCTGTTATTGCGGTTAACGCAGCGGTTTCTGTGCGCAGAACTCTTGGACCGAGAAGGACTTCTTCAAACTGATAATGTCTTGTTTTGTCGATTTCTTCAGAGGACAATCCACCTTCTGGACCAATAAGAAGCCGTACCTTTTTAACCGGTGCGGGTAACGTATTGATTGAATACGTTGCCCGTGGGTGCAAATTGAGCTTTAAACCATCATATTCTTCAGTGCACCACTGCTCTAGTGACATCACTGGGCGGATTGTAGGGACAATGTTCCTACCACTTTGTTCACAAGCGCTAATGGCAACTTTTTGCCATTGAGACAGCTTTTTATCGAAGCGTTTCTGGTCTAATTTAACGCCACATCTTTCTGAAATAAGCGGCGTAATGGTATTCACTCCAAGTTCAACAGATTTTTGTATCGTGAATTCCATTTTATCACCGCGCGAGATCACTTGGCCTAAATGAAGGTCAAGGGGAGATTCGCTGCTTCGTTCTAACCGTTTGGTGACTTCAACAGTGACAGACTTTTTGCTTACTTCGGTGATAATAGAGGGAAACTCAGCACCCAGTCCATCGAAGAGTAGTACTTCATGGCCAGCTTTCATACGTAGAACCCTGCCCACATGGCCAGCTGCATCGTCATCTAGGGTTATGTGTCCGAGCTGAGTGATAGCTTCAGGGTGAAAAATTCGTGGAATTCGCATCAGGGTATATGTCCGGCCATAAAATGAAAGCTGAATCTCTAACATGGATGCATAGTAGAGAAAAAACAAGGGGCTTAGACGCTAAATCGATGAGTCAAAAATAATGATTGATTTTAGTGTTTATGAAAGTGATGGTCATTTCTTATGCTCGATATTGGTAGCCAATACAAAGGTTCAATAACACTTCAAATATTTAATGATTAAGTCTATTAATTTCTTAACTTTTGCATGAAAATTGGATGTCATACAGGTTTGGCTGAACTTGTGAATAATCTTAGTGATTGATGTTTTCTGTTATTATGGGGGACTATATGGAAAATTACATCCTTTACGTAAGCCTTGCGGCAGCTACCATATGTTTGCCTGGTCCTGCGGTTATGCTCACATTGAACAATTCAGTGCAAAAAGGTAGGAAGAAAGCCTTATGTGGGATTTTAGGTATTGCTACTGCCATTCTTTGCATTTCGGCGATATCGGCAACTGGCTTAGGGATTGTGCTTGCTCAGTCTGCGTTTGCTTTTAGTGTGATTAAGTTTGTTGGGGCCGTTTACTTACTTTATTTAGGTATAAGGATGTGGCGCAGCAAAGTCTCTGATGAGGTTGATATTGGCTCTGCGAGCGATTCTATTTTCCGCTGCTTTGCGGAAGGTTTTTTAGTTTCTATTTCAAACCCGAAAGCGATTGTATTTTTCGTGTCAGTGTTCCCTCAGTTTATCGATGCCTCAAAAAATCATACCAGCCAGCTATTTGTAATGGCGGTGACATTTAGCTGTCTTGTGGTATTGATTCACAGCATCTATTCATTGATAGCGCATAGAGCTAAGGTGAAGCTTGCCTCAGCGAAAAATAAACACAGATTAAACAAGGTGAGTGGTGGTGTATTTGTTGGTTTTGCAGTTGGCCTAGCATCGTCGAGCAAGTAGTTGGAAATATATAGTCTAGTCGTCAATCATCAATCAATGTATACCAAGGTTTGCATACAGAGTTTACACTGATATGAGTTTTGATTGCGCAAAACCTTATTGTGGCGGCGAATGGTGAGCTGATGTCGTTGGCATCCACATTGATACTCAAACATTTTCCCTTGCACCGAAGTGATTGTGAAGTTATGAGTGGTTTGAGCGCTGGCTTCAAACACTGACTCCATGATGTGTTGCCATTCTTTACCATGTGGTCTTACTCTGCCATACATTTGGTATGTGATGAGATGGGCCACTTCGTGTGGGATGACTTCATGTAGAAATGCTTGCTGATTTTCTTGGAAAAGAACCGGATTCAGGCGAATCTGATTGAGCTGTAAGTAAGCTTTACCCGCAGTTTTTCCTCTCAATCTGTAATTAACGCTTGGTATAGGGAAGGAATGCTGAAAATGACGTTGAGCGATTGTTATGCATTGTACCACAGCCTTTTGTGCTCGATAGCAAAGTTCCTTATCCACTTATTCTCCCAATAAATTCGCCCCTTACTTGGGGCGAATCATATAACGTATAAAGTTTGAGATCTAATGATGCTTTTTCCTTATTGCATCATGATAAGCGTGCCATGTGCCATAGCCCAAAATAGGTATGGTAAAAAACATGCCTATTCCGTAGGTTGCAAATCCAATTAAAATACCGCCACAAATAATAGCTCCCCAAACGATCATCGCTGGAATGTTCGATTTGACAGCGTTGAAACTCGTAAATACGGCTGTCATCATATCAACTCGACGTTCCATCATCAGTGGAATGGAAAAAGCTGAGATGCTAAATACGATTGCCGCTAAAACAGCACCAACTAGTGAACCTATTACTAGAAAAGGAAGAAATTCTGTAATCGGAGCGCCTTGAACGGAAGGATAAAGGGCATGAAGTAGGGCGGCAATACGCATCCAGAAAATCATACATACGGCCAGTAATACCGCAAAAGCCCATTGAGAAGAAGAGTTTCGCCCAATCGCTTTCATCGAGTGTAATAATTTAGGTTTATGTCCTTTTTCGAGCTCCCAACTGGCATCGTAAAGCCCTAGAGCAAGAAAGGGGCCTATTAGGCCATATACGATCAAGCTTGGCATCACCACCAAATGTGTTCCTTGCCACTGAACGAGCAAGACTATTCCTATTGCTGCGACCATGAAACATAAGCCGTAAAACGCACTTATCAATGGGATACGTATAAAATCTTGCAATCCAAGTGACAACCAATGAAAGGGCGCTGAAATATTGAGATCATTGCACGGAATCGTGCGTGCGTACTCACTGTCAGGCACGGGTTGTTGTTTATCTTCTATGTCTTCTTGTTGGTTCACCGTACGAGGCATACGTCCTCCTTGATCGATTCTCTGCCATAAATTACTTTGCTGTGAAAGTAACGTCTTAGAACACGATGCTCGGCTTTGCGACTGCTTGTTAAGCTGCGCATCTGTAGGTATGCGGTAAGAAATGTTTCAGTATCTCTTAACCTTTTGTTAACTATTGACCCCGGAACAAAAAAATACAAATTTGCTGTTTGCTTTTTGTGGCATAAAACAAAGGGCTTCTGGATAACCAGAAGCCCTTTGTTAATAGCACATCGAAATTAAACTAGTTTAAACCAGCAAACTCGCGTAGTAGAACGGCTTTATCAGTCGCTTCCCACGGGAATTCTTCGCGACCAAAGTGGCCATAAGCCGCCGTTTTCTTGTAGATGGGCTGCAGCAGGTTAAGCATTTCTTGAAGACCATATGGGCGCAGATCAAAATGCTGACGAACCGCTTCAACAATAATATCTCTGGATACTTTTTCTGTTCCAAATGTTTCGACCATAATAGAGGTTGGATCGGCAATACCAATGGCATAAGACAGCTGAATTTCACAGCGCTCAGCCAGTCCAGCGGCGACAATGTTTTTTGCCACATAACGTGCAGCATATGCAGCACTACGGTCGACTTTTGATGGATCTTTTCCAGAGAAAGCGCCGCCGCCATGACGAGCTGCACCGCCATAGGTGTCTACGATGATTTTGCGACCGGTTAAACCACAGTCACCCATTGGGCCACCAATAACAAAGCGACCTGTCGGGTTGATGAAGTATTTGGTATCTTTATTTAACCACTCCGCAGGAAGAACAGGTTTGATGATCTCTTCCATTACCGCTTCACGAAGGTCTGGGGTAGAGATTGAGTCGCTGTGTTGAGTTGAGAGTACGACAGCATCGATACCAACAATGTTACCTTGATCATATTGGAAAGTAACTTGAGATTTGGCATCTGGCCTCAACCAAGGCAGCGTTCCATTTTTACGTACTTCTGCCTGTTTTTGAACCAACAGGTGAGAATAGGTAATAGGTGCTGGCATTAACACATCGGTCTCATTGGTTGCATAACCAAACATAATGCCTTGGTCGCCTGCACCTTGTTCTTTAGGATCGCTTTTATCGACGCCCTGGTTAATATCTGGCGATTGCTTACCGATAGTATTTAGAACGGCGCAAGAGTCTGCATCAAATCCCATTTCTGAGTTAATGTAGCCAATTTCACGCACGGTTTGGCGAGTCAGCTCTTCAATATCTACCCAAGCAGATGTCGTAATTTCCCCACCTACCATTACCATGCCAGTTTTCACGTACGTTTCACACGCAACACGAGCTTTAGGATCTTGTTCAAGGATTGCATCAAGAACTGCATCAGAAATCTGGTCTGCAATTTTATCTGGATGACCTTCTGATACGGACTCAGAAGTAAACAGGTGTTTAGCCATGATAGCTCCGCTTTAATTTTTTGAGTTAGTGAATGTCTAGATTCACTAGCGCTGAATAGTATGAATAATAGTAGGTGTATCTACTTCTAGACGTCTATTCTAGTTTTCCTCAAACCAAATTCAAGTTTTTTTTCCATTTATTACATATGTTATTTATCATCTTGTTCTACACAGATATCATTGAGTTTTATGTTTTTATAATGAAATTTGGAGGTATTTTCGGTAAGTAAACGTTTGCAGTGTTCTGGACGCTCTGAGAGAATAAAAGACCATCAAATCTGTTTTCGCTTAATGCACTCAGGAGCAAACATGTCTTCCCGCAAACACCTAGCTAACGCTATTCGTGCCCTTAGCATGGACGGCGTACAACAAGCCAATTCTGGTCACCCCGGCGCCCCAATGGGCATGGCCGATATCGCTGAAGTTCTTTGGCGCTCGCACCTAAATCATAACCCAGCAAACCCTGAATGGGCCGATCGTGACCGTTTTGTACTGTCTAACGGCCACGGCTCTATGTTGATTTACTCTCTGCTGCACCTTTCAGGTTACGCTTTATCAATTGATGAGCTGAAAAACTTCCGTCAGCTGCACTCGAAAACGCCAGGCCACCCAGAATATGGCTACGCGCCAGGTGTGGAAACCACGACCGGCCCTCTTGGTCAAGGTATTACTAATGCAGTCGGTATGGCATTAGCTGAAAAAACGCTTGCGGCGCAGTTTAACAAGTCAAGCCATGAGATTGTCGATCACTACACCTACGCTTTTATGGGCGATGGCTGTTTGATGGAAGGGATCTCGCACGAAGCGTGCTCTCTAGCGGGTACACTAGGTCTTGGTAAGCTTATCGCGTTTTGGGATGACAACGGCATCTCAATCGATGGTCACGTTGAAGGCTGGTTCTCTGACGATACGCCTAAGCGGTTTGAATCTTACGGCTGGCATGTTGTTCCAGCGGTTGATGGCCACGATCCTGACGCGATCGATGCGGCGATCAAAGCCGCGAAAGCCGATCCTCGTCCAACCTTAATTTGTACTAAGACCATTATCGGTTTTGGTTCCCCAAATAAATCCGGTTCTCATGATTGTCACGGTGCTCCGCTTGGCGCTGATGAAATTGCGGCAACTCGTAAGCAACTCGGTTGGCAGCACGGTCCATTTGAAATCCCTGCGGATGTGTATGCCCAGTGGGACGCTAAAGAAGCTGGCGCAGCGAAAGAAGCGGCGTGGAATGACAAATTTGCCGCGTACGCTGCGGCTTACCCAGCAGAAGCGGCGGAGCTTAAGCGTCGTCTCAATGGCGAATTGCCTGCTGAGTGGGAAGAAAAAACCCGTCAAATCATTGCCGACTTGCAAGCTAACCCAGCCAACATTGCTTCACGTAAAGCGTCACAAAACGCGCTGGAAGCCTTTGGTCAAATGTTGCCAGAATTTTTGGGCGGCTCTGCCGACTTAGCGCCTTCCAACCTCACCATGTGGTCTGGCTCTAAATCAGTATCGGCAGAAGATGCGTCAGGCAACTATATCCACTACGGCGTGCGTGAATTTGGTATGACAGCCATCATGAACGGTATTGCTCTGCACGGTGGTTTTGTGCCTTATGGCGCGACTTTCCTTATGTTCATGGAATACGCGCGTAACGCCATGCGTATGGCGGCGCTGATGAAGATCCAAAACATCCAAGTCTACACGCACGACTCGATTGGTTTGGGCGAAGATGGCCCAACACACCAACCTGTTGAGCAAATGGCTTCGCTGCGCATGACGCCAAACATGAACACATGGCGTCCGTGTGATCAGGTTGAATCTGCAGTAGCTTGGAAACTGGCGATTGAGCGTAAAGACGCACCAACGGCACTGATTTTCTCTCGTCAAAATCTCGCGCAGCAAGCGCGCAGCGCAGAGCAAGTCGCGAACATTGCCAAAGGTGGTTACATCCTAAAAGACTGCCAAGGTCAGCCAGAGCTTATTTTAATTGCTACGGGCTCAGAAGTAGAGCTTGCCGTTAATGCGGCCGCGGAGCTAAGCGCGCAAGGCACAAACGTGCGCGTGGTGTCTATGCCATCGACCGATGCCTTTGACCGACAAGACGCGGCTTACCGCGAAAGCGTTCTACCATCCGATGTGACCGCGCGTGTGGCCATTGAAGCGGGTATTGCTGACTTCTGGTACAAGTACGTTGGTTTTGACGGTCGCATCATAGGCATGACCACCTTTGGTGAGTCTGCACCAGCTGATGAGCTGTTCAAGATGTTTGGCTTTACCACTGAAAATGTGGTGAACACAGCAAAAGAGCTATTGGATTAGTCACGCTATCAAGCAAAAGAGCCGAGTATTGCATGCATTACTCGGCTTTCTATTTGTCAATACTATTAGGTGCGATTTATACATCTATCAGGTAGTATTTATGACACGAAAATGATGTAGGGGATGGACTCATGCTAAAAGTGGCGATCAATGGATTTGGCCGTATCGGTCGCAATGTACTTCGTGCTGTGTATGAGAGTGGAAAAAATCAGCAAATTAGAGTTGTTGCAGTTAACGAATTAGCCCAACCCGATGCCATGGCGCATCTGCTGCAATATGATACCAGCCATGGTCGGTTTGGTAGGAAAATCACCAATGACCAAGAACATATCTATATCCATCATGATGTGCCTTATGAGGGGACAGGGGAATTTGACTCAATTCGCATCTTGCATCTCTCCGAGATCGACTTATTACCTTGGCGAGATCTGGAAGTTGATTTAGTCATAGATTGTACAGGTGTTTTTGGCACGCAAGCGGATGGTCAAGAACATATTAAAGCGGGCGCAAAAAAAGTACTGTTTTCTCATCCTGGATCTCATGATCTGGATAACACCATTATATATGGTGTTAACCACACAACACTAAAAGCAGAACACAAGGTGGTTTCTAATGGCTCTTGCACCACCAATTGCATCGTACCCATTATTAAAGCGCTGGATGATGCTTTTGAAATTGAGTCGGGCACCATCACAACCATTCATTCTTCGATGAACGATCAGCAAGTTATCGATGCCTACCACACTGATCTCAGACGGACACGTGCAGCGAGCCAATCAATCATCCCTGTGGATACTAAGTTGCATAAGGGGATTGAAAGAATATTCCCGAAATTTTCTAACAAATTTGAAGCTATTTCGGTCAGAGTTCCGACAGTAAACGTCACAGCGATGGATTTGAGTGTCACAGTTCATACAAATGTGAAAGTTAATGACGTAAATCAAACCATAGTCACCGCTTCTCAGTGTACATTACGAGGAATAGTTGACTATACTGAAGCTCCGCTTGTTTCGATTGATTTTAACCATGATCCACATAGCGCGATTGTTGATGGGACACAAACTCGGGTCAGTAACGGCCATTTGGTGAAAATGTTAGTGTGGTGTGACAACGAATGGGGTTTCGCCAATCGTATGTTGGATACCGCGCTTGCGATGCAAGCGGCGCAATAAACTGAATTTGGCTTAGAGATATATTTATTTTTAGCCTTGAAATAAATACTGATAATCTCCATATCTAAACCAGTTTACAGAATCAATAGGTTGGGCTTGTGCGTCGAACCGATAAAATTTTATTTTTAATATTTGAGAGGACACATCATGTCTGTGATCAAGATGACTGACCTGGATTTAGCAGGTAAGCGTGTATTTATTCGTGCAGATCTTAACGTACCAGTAAAAGAAGGCAAAGTAACTTCTGATGCACGTATTTTGGCGTCTTTACCGACCATCAAGCACTGTCTTGAGGCGGGTGCAAAAGTAATGGTGACATCTCACCTTGGACGTCCGACCGAAGGTGAATACGCGCAAGAGTTCTCTCTACAACCTGTTGTGAATTACCTAGACGATGCTCTAGATTGTGACGTTAAGCTGGCGAAAGATTATCTAGATGGCTTGGAGCTCAACGCAGGTGAACTCGTTGTTCTTGAAAATGTTCGATTTAACAAAGGCGAGAAGAAAAACGAAGAAGCGCTTTCTAAAGCATACGCCGCACTTTGTGATGTGTTTGTTATGGATGCCTTTGGTACTGCTCACAGAGCACAAGCATCCACTCATGGTGTAGGTATGCATGCACCAATCGCATGTGCAGGTCCTCTTTTAGCCAATGAATTAGAGGCACTAGCGAAAGCCATGGACAAGCCAGCTCGCCCAATGGTCGCCATTGTGGGCGGCTCTAAAGTATCGACTAAATTAACCGTGCTTGAATCATTGTCAAAAGTGGCTGATCAGCTCGTTGTTGGTGGTGGTATTGCCAATACCTTTATTGCCGCGGCTGGACACAATGTTGGTAAATCACTATATGAAGCAGATCTTGTTGATACTGCGAAAAAATTGATGGATGAGTGTGCAATTCCAGTTGCAACTGATGTGGCTTGCGCGAAAGCTTTTGATGAGAATGCACCAGCCGAAATTAAAAATGTCGCCGATGTTGAAGATGACGACATGATTTTCGACTTGGGTCCAGATTCCACGGCTGAGCTGGCAAACATTCTTAAGAATGCCAAGACTATTCTTTGGAACGGCCCAGTGGGTGTATTTGAATTTAAGAATTTTGAAGCGGGTACTAAAGGTATTTCAGAGGCAATTGCTCAATCGGAAGGTTTTTCTGTCGCTGGTGGTGGCGATACCTTAGCGGCAATTGATAAGTTTGGTATCAAGGCCGATGTCTCTTATATCTCCACCGGTGGCGGCGCTTTCCTTGAATTTGTTGAAGGCAAAGTGCTTCCTGCAGTAGAGATGCTGGAAGCTCGCGCTAAGTAATTAGTGGAAAGCGGGAGAAGTCTCCCGCTTTCTTGTTTGCTGCATAGGTGGTGATTTTTTGATAGAGTAACTGCCGTTGTAGCAAGCGTGTGTAAGAATTTTAACTTATAAGTTTTGTTTTAAAACGATAGATAAATAGGATGACAGCCATGTCTAAGATCTTCGATTTCGTAAAACCAGGCGTGATTTCTGGTGATGACGTACAGAAAGTTTTTGAAGTAGCAAAAGAGAATAACTTTGCTCTTCCAGCCGTCAACGTGGTTGGTACTGATTCTGTAAACGCAGTACTAGAAGCCGCTGCAAAAGTTAAAGCCCCTGTTGTTGTGCAATTTTCAAACGGTGGTGCTGCTTTCTTTGCTGGTAAAGGCGTTAAACTTGAAGGCCAAGGTGGCCAAATCCTGGGTGCTGTTGCTGGTGCTAAGTACGTTCATGCAGTGGCAGAAGCTTACGGTGTACCTGTTATTCTTCACACCGATCACGCGGCTAAGAAGCTTTTACCATGGATTGATGGTCTTCTTGATGCTGGTGAAGAGTTCTTCGCGCAAACGGGTAAGCCATTGTTCTCTTCTCACATGATTGACTTGTCAGAGGAATCACTTGAGGAAAACATCGAAATTTGCTCGAAGTACCTAGCGCGTATGGCCAAAATGAACATGACGCTAGAAATCGAGCTAGGTTGTACTGGTGGTGAAGAAGATGGTGTTGATAACTCAGACATGGACACGTCAGAATTATACACTTCTCCAGAAGATGTGGCTTATGCATATGAAAAACTGACAGCGATAAGCCATCGTTTCACTATTGCTGCGTCTTTTGGTAACGTTCACGGTGTTTATAAGCCAGGTAACGTGGTTCTTACTCCTACCATTCTTCGCGACTCTCAAGCATACTGCTCTGAGAAATTTGGTCTTGCTCCTAATTCACTTAATTTTGTATTCCATGGTGGTTCAGGTTCGTCTGAAGCAGAGATTCAAGAATCGATCAGCTACGGTGTCATTAAAATGAATATCGATACTGATACTCAGTGGGCAACTTGGGATGGTATCCGTCAATATGCTGCGGAAAACTATGACTACCTTCAAGGCCAAATCGGTAACCCAACAGGTGAAGATGCGCCAAACAAAAAGTACTACGACCCACGCGTATGGTTACGCAAAGGTCAAGAGTCAATGGTTAAACGTTTAGAGAAAGCATTCTCCGATCTAAACGCAGTTAACGTATTGTAATTACGCGCTGTCTTATACTCCGTTTATGCGTTAAAGCCTGCTTTTGATAAGCAGGCTTTTTTGTTACTTGTCTTTTTAAGCTGTGAATGAGATAAGACGCACTAAAAAGAATGGCGAAAAGCGTCACCATTACTTATCTTTTACGAACGACTATTTGTATGACTGTATAAGTATCTGTTAAAAAGCATTATTTTTAGAGGAAATAGACTATGTCAGGAGATGCTGGGAAGATCGAAACTCCAATCATTGATGGATTAGGGGCTGCGGAATCTTGGGTGAGCAATAATTCTGAATTGTTGATTCAGTATGGTATCAATCTAATTTCAGCCATTCTGATACTTTTCATTGGTAATATCATTGTAAGAATGATTGCGAATGGTGTTGCTAAGGTATTAGAAAAGAAAGATATGGATAAAGCGATCGTCGAGTTTATCCATGCGATAGTCCGTTATCTATTATTCATTATTGTTTTGGTTGCGGCACTAAGCCGAATTGGTGTTCAGACAGCTTCTGTTGTAGCCGTCATCGGTGCAGCTGGTTTAGCGGTGGGATTAGCGCTGCAAGGCTCATTGTCGAACTTTGCCGCTGGTGTGTTGATTGTTGCTTTTCGTCCATTTAAATCAGGTGACTATGTGCAGATTGCTGGGGTAGGCGGTAGTGTAGAATCTATTCAAATCTTCCAAACCATTCTAAAAACACCGGACAATAAAATGGTGGTTGTGCCTAATAGCAGCGTTATTAGCGGGCCTATAACGAACTTTTCTCGTCATCAAACAAGACGGATTGATTTAGTCATTGGTGTTTCATATCGTGCAGATTTGCAAAAAACCAAGCAATTACTGACCGAAATCTGTCATGCAGACTCGCGTATTTTAAAAGATCCTGAGGTCAAAGTCGGTGTACATGCGCTAGCAGATTCTTCGGTAAATTTCGTTGTGCGTCCATGGGTTGAAACGAGTGAGTACTGGAATGTCTATTTTGATTTGATGCAAGCGATTAAGGAAGGTTTGGATAGAGAAGGTATTGAAATTCCTTTCCCACAAATGGATGTTCACCTCAATAAAGTTGACTAACCAACTCAATAAGATAAATGCGAGGTTTTTGCCTCGCATTGTTATCAATGTTTTGGATATTTTCATGTTTATTTTATCGATTAGGCTGACCATGATTTGTGTCATTACTGAGGGATCTTGACGGGATAAATACCATTCGACTCTGTCGTATCCTTACATTC
>NZ_BSPW01000021.1:0-238263 GCF_030161235.1 Vibrio zhanjiangensis
GAAATGGGTGATCGGATAATCCCGAAATAACTGATCGGAATGCTCCGAAATATGCAATTGATAGTATTCATTTATCTAAGAAGATGAAAAAAGATCATATTATCAATAAAAGGTCTATTTTAAGGTTGGATTTTTATTTTGCAGATAAACACCTAGGATATAGAGCGGCACTAGCGACATAAATGGAAAATAGATATAGATATCAGGTTCATTAAAATGAGCTGTAAAACTATTGGTTGATAAATATAAAAGGTAGGTGGAAAATACATTGATTAGGCAGAATAGATAAAGGAAATTATAATTAACGGTAAGTCTATCTGCCAGATAATAGCTTATTGCGCCAGACAATATATAGAATATACCTGCAATAATACAATCGAGTGTCCAAAAGTAGGGATCGTCAATATCTGTATACTGACAAATAAAGAAGAGTGTCAGGGTCATGCCCAAAGGAATCAATATCGTAGTGAAAAGATTAGCAGCAAAGATAAGTAAAAGTTTCAAAATTGTCATTATTTATTTTAATAATTGAAATTAAATACTATTACTATTTTATTTCGGTTGTCAAAAGGAAAAGCAACAAAAACTGAGCTTAAATTTACTGTCTATAAAGGAGCGCTAACTTAATAACGCTCTTTCAAAAATGGATTATTGAAGAATACAAGTGGTTCTAACAAAGGCATCATCAAATGTTTGGTAGACTAATCCATTATCCATATATGCAGATATATGTCCCACATAACCCATGCTGGACCATTCATCTTGGTTTCTAAATAGCTTATAAGACATATCTTGCTCGGATGTATACCAGCCTGATTGATTTAAAGAAAAGCTACCCCACTCAGCAAATAAGTAACCGAACATTCTGGCGGTTGGAAACAAGGCTATATCCTCAATTTTTGGCAGGCTTCCCCCCATATTACGGCAGTATTGTTCAGATTGAGAGAATGTTCTGATTAGGTTGTCAGGTTTGGAAAAGAACTTTGGATTGAATGCATAGCTAAAGCTAGCACCATCAGAATCTGAGATGAGCAATTTTATGTTGCCTTTGTCTTTGATAGTCACCACTGATTCTTCAACAACTACATTTCCTTCGGTGACCTCGACCGAATAGGGAGCCACACCACCAACAATATTCAGTTTCATTGTGGCGCCGCTAAACGCGGTTTTAGGTAAGCCAGAAGTGGCGCCATTGAGCTCAAGCTTTTTTCTCATTGGCGTGCCGTAGCTCATAATAATGGATTCAAGAGAAGGTGCATTTTCGTCTTTTGGTTGATAAAGCACATTATTGGCTAAACACATCTGGCTTGAAGCCAGTAAAGAGAAAACTAACGCTGTTTTTTTCATCGCAGGATTATCCTTTATGTTATTGGTTAAATTGGCTTTTTACACATAGGATAATATTGGTTTACTTCCAGTACGCCAGAATAATGCGTTAAAGCCTTGGCCCTATTCCACGCAATTGGTTTTATATCAAGGCAGAGGTAACAACTTTTTAATTTGCTTGTTTCTTGCCCATTTCTCTCTCTTTTTCGTTCAGTTTTATTGAACTAAAATTAAAATTATATAGATATATTTAACTATAAATATTAGATATCTTAGTTGAGTACTTTGACGGACATCAAAAACAAGTTGTTTTTCCTGCCCTAGTCGCTTCTTTGGATGCTCACCCAAAGAATATGAATAACAAAATGTCACTTACAGGTATTTGATATGAAACAGCCTTTAAAAGCGTTAATACTGGCTATGGGTTTATCTCTTGGTTCAGTCAACAGTTACGCTATTTCTCTTGAACCGCTTGATAAAGACTTTACGCTACAGCTCCTTGGTTCAGGTGGACCTATCTCCGATGATCTTCGCGCTTCCTCCGGTGAACTCATTTGGTGGAAAGGAAAATCGCGGGTGATGATCGACGCCGGTGGCGGAGTTTATCTAAGGTTTGGCCAAGCAGGAGGTAAGCTTGAGGATCTCGACTTTCTTGGTTTAACTCACTTTCACACCGATCACGCTGCTGATGTTCCTGCACTGCTCAAAGGTGGTTATTTTTTCAATCGTCAAGATCCTTTAGATATTGCAGGGCCTGAAGCAGGATCTACTTTTCCCAGTATGACTGGTTATATGAAAGCACTGTTTGATAGTGATAAAGGTGCTTATGCCTACCTCAATGGTTTATTTGATGGTAGCAATGGTCTGTTCCCCGTCACTATCACTGATGTGCCGTATAAGTCCTCACAAAAAACCAAGGTCTACCAGCAAGATGGGTTAACTATCTATGCGCTTGGTATTCCGCATGGTGATGTGCCTTGCTTAGCTTACCGTATTGAAAGTGAAGAGGGCGTGATGGTGATTTCCGCCGATCAAAATGGCAGTAATTCAGGTTTTGTCGATTTTGCCAAAGGTGCCGATATTCTTGTAATGCCAGTTGCAATAGATGAAGGCGCAGATGAAGAAGTGTCAGCCGTCATGCATTCTAAACCTTCGACTGTCGGTGAAATTGCCGCGCAAGTGAACCCCAAACTTTTAGTTCTCAATCATTGGATGGGCTTAAGCCTTAAGCTCAAATCTGAATCGATCAAGGTCGTAAAACAGTACTACCAAGGCCAAGTGATTGCCGGACGTGATTTATCTAGCTACCCCATGAGTGCAGTAAAGGAGATATCCAATGAACAATAAACTCGTTCTCTCAATTGCGATGACATCTGTGATTAGTTTGAATTCAGGCACGGTCTTTGCCGATGCTCAGAGCGAAGCACCTGTTAAATCATCCGTTATATCTCAAAAGACTGGTGGGTGTGCTGCGGGAAAATGTGGCACTGAAAAACGCTTTGAAAAGCAAGAATTGAAAGGCGATCCACAAGGCCGTTTAGTACGTGCCCGTGATGGCAAGTGTGGTGTGATGGGAGAAGGCATTAATCCTTCTGCTGAAACCATCAAGTTAACTCAAAGCAAAATCACAGGTGGCATATGCGGACAATAACCAATACATCAAAAGGGCTTGGACTGCGCAGTGAACATCTTGATTTACTGTGTCAGTTGCCTGAACACCCAGATATTGATTTTCTTGAGTTGGCACCAGAGAACTGGATGAATATTGGTGGTTTGAAGCGCGAGCAATTGCAAGATATTGCCCAAAAGTACCCTTTGGTTGCTCATGGGCTTAGCTTATCGATTGGGGATTGCCAGCCACTCAATGAACCTTTTGTCAGAGAGGTTGCGAGATTTCTCGATGAATTTAGTATCGATATATACAGCGAGCATTTGAGCTTCTCTAGAGACAGTCAAGGTTACCTGTATGAGTTATTACCGATACCAAGACAAAAAGAGAATATTGCTTATCTAGTTGAACGCATTCAAAGGGTCCAAGATTTGATTCAACGGCCGATTGCGCTAGAAAATATCTCTTATTACCACAGCTATGGCGATGAAATACCAGAGGGAGAGTTTATCGCTGAGGTATGTGACAGAAGTGGCTGTGAGCTGTTATTGGATATCAACAATGTGTATGTAAACAGCCAGAATCACAATTATTGTCCATACCAAATGCTCAATACTTTACCCAGTGAGGCGATACGCTATTGCCACATTGCTGGTCATCTTAAAGAAAGAGATGGTTTCTTGCTCGACACACACGGCACTCCAGTTCCTGACCAAGTATTGTATTTAGCGCGCTACACCTATGGTGTTCACGGCAGTAAACCTTTGCTTCTAGAGCGGGATCAAAATATGCCATCACTGCTAGTACTCGCTGAAGAATTGCGCAGTATTCATGGTGAAATACTGGAATTTGGTCAAACGCTTGAAGGGCTTTGTAAGGAGTTAGTCAATGCTTAACCCTCCTAGTCAAATGCAGCTACAAACACAACGGTTAGCTACAATGATACGTCTGCCAAGTAAGCAGAGTACAGAGTGCCGCTACAGTGAATTTATTCGCGATAATGTTCTGGCGGTGGTGACGACCACATTTCCATTGTTTTACGCTCAATTTTCTCACCAGCAGCTTGCTTGTATGCTTGATGGGTTTATGGCTAAACATGGAGCGTTTGAGGCTGAATTTCACCAAATAGCGACCGAATTTGTGCGGTTTTTGCAAAAAGAACAAAGCAATAGTACTGACTTTGTTTCACCACAACAACTGGCACTACTCGAATACGAGTGGGTTACTTTTTGTGTGGAGATTGACGCTAATAGCAGCAAAATAACCGATTTTAATTCTAAAGACGATAGTCTGCAGCTGAACCCTACATTAAAGCTCACTCAAGTTCCTTTCTTAGTTCATCAGGATTCGGTGACTTTTTTAACCTCTGATCGTCATTTAGTGTTTTATGGCGTATTTCGTAATCAAGAACATCATATTGTATCGCAAAGACTGAGAAATATAGATCTTGCTTTGATTCAATTATTGATAGAGCAGCCGGATTTAACGCCAGCTCAGCTACAACAAGTCGTGAATCAGAAAAATATCCATTTTAACGTGATTGAATGGGTACAACATTTTAGTGAATTGGGGCTTATTAACCGCCAATTCTTAGGAGAATAATGATGATTAAATCAGCCCTTAATTGGTTCGACGGTTTAGTCGAAAAGTGTCAAAAATATGATTATTTGGCTTTATTGGCTCTTCGCCTTTACTTAGTTCCAGCTATTTACGTTGGAGCTCGTTCTAAGGTGCTTGGGTTTTCCGGTACTGTTGCTTTATTTGGGGGTTCTACGGCTGATGGCGGCTTAAACCTTCCTTTTCCTGAAGTTCTTGCATTTCTTGCCGCGGCAACCGAAGTTTTAGGGGTTATTTGTATTGCTCTGGGACTTTTTACCAGAGTGATGGCCATTCCGATGATCTTCTTGATGACTGTGGCCAGCAGTTTAGTGCATTGGAAGCACGGTTGGGATGCGATTGCCACCAGCAGCATGGAGTCCACTGTAAGATTGAACGGGTTTTTGGAATGGTTGGCAACCAACTTCCCAGGTCGGTTCAACTACATTACAGAGCTTGGTGATCCTGTGATGTTAAATAATGGAATGGAGTTTGCGATAACCTATTTTGTTATGCTGATTGTCCTGTTTTTCTACGGCGGTGGCCGATATGTGAGCCTAGATTACTGGCTACGTAAACGAATCAACGCAACTCCAGCCAAAGCCTAACCACACCTTCATTAAATCGACTAATCCTCTTTACCTAACCCGCTGTTTGTGCAGCGGGAAGGAGTTTCTATGTTCGCAGATGTTGTTGAATTGTCTCGATTTCAGTTCGCAAGTACCGCTCTTTATCATTTTATTTTTGTCCCGCTAACGATTGGTTTGTCTTTCCTGCTTGCCGTTATGGAGTCCTTGTATGTGATGACAGGTAAAACAGTCTACAAGGATATGACCAAGTTTTGGGGTAAGTTATTTGGAATTAACTTTGCTGTCGGTGTAGCAACGGGTTTAACCATGGAGTTCCAGTTTGGTACCAATTGGGCGTATTTCTCCCACTATGTTGGGGATATTTTTGGTGCACCGCTTGCCATAGAAGCGCTGATAGCTTTCTTTCTCGAATCAACCTTAGTGGGGATGTTTTTCTTCGGCTGGGAACGTTTAACTAAGCGCCAGCACTTATCGGCTACTTGGTTAATGGCCTTAGGTTCCAATTTCTCAGGACTTTGGATTTTAATGGCGAATGGCTGGATGCAAAACCCAGTCGGAGCTGAATTTAATTATCAAACTATGCGTATGGAGATGGTCGACTTTGCACAAGTGGTGTTTAACCCAGTGACACAGGTGAAGTTTGTCCATACCGTTGCGGCAGGCTACACCACAGGTGCTCTTTTTATTATGGGCATCAGCGCCTATTACCTGCTTAAGGGACGAGATCTTCCCTTTGCTCGGCGTTCTTTCGCCATAGCTTCTGCATTTGGGATGGCGGCAATTTTATCGACAGTGCTGCTTGGAGATGAATCTGGATACGAGCTTGGTGATGTTCAACAAGTTAAACTGGCTGCGATTGAATCTGAGTGGAACACCGAAGAAGCACCTGCTTCATTCACTTTATTTGGTCTGCCAAACCAAGACACCATGGAAACGGATTACGCAATTAAGATTCCCTATTTGATGGGGATAATTGCCACGCGATCTTTGGATAAACCCGTCACGGGGATTAAAGATCTTATGGCTCAAAATGAACAGCGGATTCGCTCGGGCATGCAGGCGTATGGCTTATTAGAGAAACTTAGAGCAGGTAATGATCAACCGGATGTGATCGCTCAATTTGATGAAATTAAACAAGATCTTGGCTATGGCTTACTGCTAAAAAAATACACAGACAAGGTGGTGGATGCCACCGATAGCCAAGTTAAGCTAGCTGCTCAAGATACCATACCGCAAGTTGCGCCCTTATTTTGGAGCTTTCGCATTATGGTAGCCAGTGGCGTTCTGATGTTTGTCATTATAGGACTGTCTTTTGTTCAGGTTTGCCGACAAAAAATCGAATCTAATCGATGGCTATTAAGAGCTGCACTCTGGGTGATTCCTGTTCCTTTTATTGCCTGTGAAGCCGGTTGGTTTGTCGCTGAATATGGACGTCAGCCTTGGGCCATTGGTGAGGTGTTGCCTGTCAATATCGCCGTATCTGATCTTACACCGAGTGATATTTGGATCTCTTTGGGTTTTGTGTTTGTTCTCTACAGCATATTTTTGTGTATCGAAGCCTTCTTGATGGTGAAATTTGCCAAACGTGGCCCAAGTGTCTTGAAAACTGGGCGTTATCACTTCGAGCGTGAACAATCATTACAGACCATGATGAAGCAAAGTTAGGGAGAGGATATGTTTGATTATGATACTTTGCGCCTTTTTACTTGGGTGGTAATTGGTGTGCTGTTGATCGGTTTTGCGATTGCAGACGGCTTTGATATCGGGGTGGCTGCGCTGTTGCCTATGTTAGGAAAAAATAACCTTGAACGTCGAGTGATGATTAATACCATCGCGCCGCATTGGGATGGCAATCAGGTATGGCTTATTACGGCGGGTGGGGCCATTTTTGCGGTTTGGCCTCTGGTATATGGGGCGGCGTTTTCAAGTTTTTATCTTGCGATGATCTTTGTACTCGCCACATTATGGTTACGTCCTATTGGTATGGACTATCGAGCAAAAATAGACAGTCCTAAGTGGCGCACTGCCTGTGACATGGCTTTGTTTGTTAGTGGTGTCATTCCTCCGATTATTTTCGGTGTTGGTTTTGGTAACTTGCTTGTTGGAGTGCCATTTGAATTGAATCCTTTGCTTATGCTCGATTATCAAGGTGGATTGTTTGATTTGTTAACGCCACTGCCCATCTTATGTGGGTTAGTCAGCCTGAGTATGACCGTGACTCAAGGCGCGACATTTTTGCAAATGAAAACCAAAGATGTCCTGCGCATGCGCGCGCAAAAAGTAGCATCCTATAGCGCGGTGACGACAATTTTATTGTTTGTTTTAGGCGGTTTTATGGCTTCTTCACAGCCAGGTTACACGATTATCGGCACCTTGGTAAAAGATGCGGCATCGAATCCACTCAATAAACAAGTCGTTAGTGATGCGGGCGAACTATTACACAACTTTCGCGACTTTCCCTTACTTTGGCTAATCCCCATCAGTGCCATAGTAAGCTTGATATTAAGTGTTTTGGCGAGTGCTTATCAACGTGCTGGCTTGGCGTTTAGCCTATCAAGTGTGGCGATTGCAAGTATCATCATCACTGCAGGTGCGGCGTTATTCCCGATGATTATGCCATCGAGCATGAATCCATCGCACAGTTTGACTTTGTGGGATGCTACGTCGAGTCAAAAAACGCTCAGCATCATATCCGTTGTTGCGATTGTGGTTGTGCCGGTCATCTTGAGCTATACCGCTTGGTGTTACTACAAGATGTTTGGGCGTTTGGATAATGATTATGTGCAAAACAATAGCTCATCACTCTATTAGGGAGGCTTTATGTGGTATATGTGTTGGGTGCTAGGCATATTACTCGCCTGCGCTTTCGGTGTTATCAATGGCTTGTGGTTGGAAAATATAGGCTTTTTTGACCGAGATAAACTTGAGAATGAGATCAGCTAGCCACTGCTTTTTATTGTGAGAGTGGGGGGCGGTAATGGCCAGCGACCTTGTGCTTTTTAAATCATGAAAAAAAGGAATAGGTCAATATCGGGACTTTCCTTATGTGAGTCTAAATTGAGGTGATATGTTTATTGTCATTAGTATTAGTGATTAACAAGTTCTCGATATGGATATCTCATTTGAAATATTAGCGTTACTTTTTTTTGTCGCCAGCGTCGCAGGCTTTATTGATGCTATGGCTGGCGGGGGAGGGCTACTGACCTTACCTGCTCTGCTTGCGGCGGGGGTTCCGCCGACTCAGGCACTGGCGACCAATAAGCTGCAAAGCTCATTTGGAAGCTTCTCGGCGAGCTGGTTTTTTATTCGCAATGGTGTTGTGAGCCTTAAGGAGATGCGCCTTGCCATTGGCTGCACTTTTATTGGTGCAGCGATTGGCGCGCAAGCGGTGCAGTATATTGATGCAGGCGTTTTGACCAGCCTAATCCCCATCTTGCTGCTAGCGATTTCATTGTACTTTTTATTTATGCCTAAAGCCAAAGCTGACTCGGGGGAAGCCAAGTTATCAGAGGCGATGTTTGCCCTGTGTGTTGGCGGTGGTGTCGGATTTTATGATGGCTTTTTTGGTCCCGGAACTGGCTCCATTTTTACCGTCTGTTTTGTCGTTATTGGTCAATTTTCTTTGGTCACCGCTACCGCTCGAACTAAGGTGCTTAACTTTACCTCGAATATTGCTGCGCTGCTGTTTTTCATTCTAGCGGGCCTGCCTATTTGGCAACTTGGCTTGGTGATGGCAGCTGGTGGCTTTTTCGGTGCTCGCCTTGGCGCTAAAGTGGTGGTCACCAAAGGGCAGAAATGGATTCGGCCTTTAGTCATCACCATGTCTATGGTGATGGCGGTTAAATTGCTTTGGCAACAGCATCACCAATGGTTGTTATCAATGTTTTAATTCTGGGTGATTGATAGACATTTTGTCTGACGCAAATGTGGATGGGGCGAATAAGGTGTGCAAGTTCAGCAAAGCGAAAGCAGTATCGCTCGGAAATATTCAAGGCTTTGATGATTGAGTTAGGAACGAGCGCCGGTGCCGTACCACCAAGAGCAAGCTGAGCGGCGGCGGTATAAGCGTCCATTTCCATAATGGGTGTGATATGGAACTTGTCGAGCGTTTGTCGCTGATAACTGTTGGCTGGGTTGGTTAAATCATTGGTAATAATGCTACTTGGTAGTTGATGCAATGGCTTATCCGATACAATTGCGAACGGTTCGTCAGCCAAATGAAACGTAAGTAAGCCATGATGGGCTGGTATGAGACCGGCGCACAGGCCCAAAGTGGCTTTACCCGATTGAACATGTTCGATAATTCGCGGGGTGTGATTGGTGGTGATGGTCAAAAAGGCATCGTGTTTTATGTAATCTGCGATGGTTTTACCAAGATAGCCGGCAATCAGGGATTTTGAGCTGTCTAAAGTTATCCATGAGGTATCTTGCAGAGTTTGCTGTTCATAAATAAGGCCGCGAAGCTCGTTAAATGAAGGCCCAATACTGTCAATTAAGGCCTGCCCATACGGTGTCAGTTTGATTGAGCGGCCGCAAGGCTCAATCAATTTCTTACCCAACTTCTTTTCTAAATTTGCAATCCGCTTACTGACCGCCGATTGGCTGATATACAGCAAACTTCCGGTTCGGCTCATGGTTTTTGCTTTGCTCAGCACCAGCAGAGTTTCAATGCCTTCAAGTAACATGACTAACGTTGAAAAATAGGAATGAATAACTCAATGTAGCGCAATTGGACTCAGTTTGATAGTTAAGCGATGGACACCGTCTGTCATTGAATGAGGCCATCTTCGCACTCGCTTGGTATTAATATTGGCTGGGTGAATTCTAGATGATTTATTTATTTCAATTGTTTATTGTGATTGTTATCACAAGAACTAAAGGTTTTTCAACTGCTTGTTTAGACAAAAACACTGGCTTGATCGGCGTTATTTTTCCCCATTCGTCTTTTTATCTGTGCATTTAGTTTAATGACTATTCAATGTGTCGGTAGTGGCTGTTTTTGTGCAAGTGTGTTGTGTTTTTGGCCAGTGATATATTGCCAATGGATTCATATGAACAGAGGAAGTCGTGATGACATCGCAAATCGCATCATCGGGTAGCCAAAGAGTCAGATTGGTGAGTATTGGCTGGGTAAAAGGAATTCATTCTGATAATCAGCATCTTGTTATTGATTTTATGGGCAACACGAGCCAAGAGCCTGTGCTTGCGGCTATTGGCCGAGCTTTTACTCGTGCGCAAATCAATATGGCAATAGACAACGAACTTGATTGTCGAATCGAATTTATTGGTGATGATCTTGCCTGTCCAATTCTAACCGACGTGTATCTTTCGCTGATGGCCAAAGATGAATTAATCATCAGTGCAGATCGTGTGGTACTTGAGGGTAAAGAAGAGGTCGTCATAGGCTCTGGCTCAACCGAGACTAAATTCAGTGGTAACGATGGTCGCATTAAGACGAAAGCCGACTATATCACCAGCAATGCCGAAAAATCGAACAAGATCCGAGGCGCCAAGGTCACCTTAAACTAGGGCGATTGAATGTAATCAAGGAGTAATCATGTCTGTTACTATCAATGCAAATGGACTGAGTATCGTTCATAAAGGCTCTGGTGGTGAGGCAAACGCGACCTTGCCGGATGTCTGTTTGACAACGGTTGGGCCTTCTGTTGTGCCTATCCCATACGGCAATAATGCCAAATCAGCGGATTTGGTTGATGGTACAACCACGGTTAGCGCCGATGGTGGTAACAGTATTGCGCTCAAAGGCAGTAAATTTGCTAAGAGTACCGGTGATGCTGGCGGTGATAAAAAAGGCGTCTCATCTGGCACCATCGAAGCCGAAGCCGAGTTTATTTCTGCCTCACCCAATGTCTTTATTGAAGGCAAAGGCGTTGCCCGCTTGTCTGATCAAATGACGATGAACAAAGCCAACACTATGTGTTTGGGCGGCGTTCAAAATCCGCCCGTGACCGTCACGGAAGAAGAAGAAGGCACTTACACCGTTTATGTTAAAGCCCGATACCCAGACGGTATCTTGCTAAAAAATGCCGAGTTTGCAATTACTGACGCCTCAGGTATACCGGTTTCTGCGGGCTTTTTTGACATGGCGGGCAAAAGTAAGGTGTCAGGGTTAAAACGCGGCCAAATAAAAATTTTTGCGCAAGAAAGTGTTAATGACTTTGTCGTAACACCTGTTCGCATCAATAACCCACACTATTTGCCTGAGTACTTAGATGATGCTTTTTTTGACTCTGTGTCCAAAGGGCAACAACTGTTTTGGCATCCGAACCGCGTCGCACCGCCTGTGGAAGGCTGGGGCACCATGGGCAAAAGTCTCACCGCCGATCGCTACTTTGCTGAGATGGTGAAAGCGGAAACCCAATCTCACTTTGCGCTGCGCCATCCAGAGTTTAAATATACTCTCTTGGCTGAGTCTTTAGTGGCGGGCATCGAGAGTTTGGTCGATGAAAGCTTTGATGCTCTATTAGTACAGGCTCTGCCTATGGTGGTGGAAGAAGGTGAGCTGTTGTCGGTGCTGTTTCGTTTACCCAAGCATGAAACCACAGATCGTATGCTGGCGTACATGCGCGCAAGGGGTAAAGGTAACCCGCAAACCTTCCTTAATGAGTATCCGTGGCAGCAAACCAAAAACCTGCTTAATGGCGAGATTGAACGTTTGCTTGGCAAGGTGAAAAGTCGCATCGAGTCGCTGCAACAAGAAGCCAGTCGCCTTAATTATGTCTATCTTTCCGCTGATATTTACGCCAAGCACATCAAAACCATCGACACCTATACCAAGGCATTATCGGATAAATTGGCGCAAGCCTTTACTCGCTTAGAAGATAAGTCGAAGCAATTGATGAGCAATACCTTAGGCGTGTCGGTCATTCAAGCAGCCGACAATATCTACTCCGCTGAAGCAGGTACCATAGAAGTGGTGGTCAATACCCTGCCTAAAATCGACCTTGAGGAGCAGAAGTGGGTTAAAGTACGGGCTATATATTCAGACCTTTGGCAAACACCGATTTATGCGCAAAATCTAACAGTGACGACCAATTCTGTATTGCATGAAGAAAATGTTGCGCTAAATGCGTTACCTGCTCGTAGTACCGAGTCCGAGAGTATTGAGTTGGCTAATGAAACCCAACAAATTGAAGGCGGTGTGGCGGTATTTAACACTCTAAAACCCAATACCAATACCGTTACCGTTGAATTTGTTGGTGAACCGGGTATAGAAAAGCAGATCAGTAATATTCAAGAAAGCGTAGAGGCTAGCCTAGATGGTGCCTACAACGCACTGGTCGATGATATGCAAGGTTTTCGACAGCAATGGGATGAAAAGGGTTATTGGACTCTAGGTGATGGCGTGATTGACGGCGCTAAAGCTTGGGGAGCGGATATCGTTGATATGTTATCGCCCAGTTTTTGGGGGGATGCCGCCGACACCATTTCAGACTTGTCTTCTTCAGCCATAGATAAGCTGGCGATTTATTCGGCCGATAAATTCAACGCCATTACTAAGGCAATGCTTAATGAAAAGGGGCAGCTTAACAATCCGACTTGGGTATTAGAAACCTTAGGCAGAGAGTTTGATTCATTCCAAGACAGCGTTTTCCAATCGGTCGATGAGGCCATTGAAGAAGTGGGGCAGTTGTATGCTGAAAGCCAAGATGTGGTGCGAAAGTTAGAATGTATTGCTAAACATCGCCAGACAATTTTAGCGCTTCCGCAGAAAATTTCTAATGGTGATGTCGATGCGGTTCAAACCTTTGTTGATACCGTATTAATGGAGCTTGATCCAGAGTGGGCGATGGAAGTTAAGGGGCATGAGCAATTTCCTAGAGCCATGGCCATTATCGAAGACCACGATACGATTCTCACGTATGTCACTTACCTGTCTTTAATGCTAGAGGCTATTCCGCCCAATTTCTATTTCTACTACGGCGGCAAAGCAGGTACTTACTTACTGCTTGAACTTGTTCTTACCATAGTGCTGGCGATTTTTACCCTAGGTACAGGCGCTGCGGCTCGCATTGCCACCTTGGTTGCTCGCTTGGCTGTAGGGGCGAAAAAAGTGAAAGGGATTCGAAATGCCGCCAAAGCATTAGATTCATTTATTAAAGCGCTAGAGAGCTTAATTGATGTGCTGGCCGATTATCAAGAGCTGGCCGAAAAGCTGGTTAAACGCCCACTTGGGAAATTTAAAGGCAAGCCTGTCATGACGATGACCGCCAAAAAGAAAGCCGTTAAACGCGATGCTAGCTGCCGGCTTTGTCATTCCAATCAACACAAAACACCGCGTGTTAAACGAGGTGAGTTAGAGTATATTTAAGGTGCAAAATGGGATATAGAGAGGCTGTATTGGAGCCGGCTGAAAGCGATCCAAGTCATCCAATAAACCATGGTTTTAAGATGCAGGTACACCACCTTTTATCGAAGCAAGGCGTTAAAAAAACAGGTGATGGCCCCAAATTAAAGTCTTACGGCTATGATATTAATTTGCCAGGCAATTTGGTCGCTTTACCTTGCACTTTGGAAGGTGCGTGTCATTTACAAGTCCAACTACATAGAGGCAATCACCCTGCTGTTATTGATACTAATGATAATGATGGAGAGCATCCCAAAACTTACCATAAATTTGTTACCAAGCGAGTAAAAGGCGCCTATAAGACCATAAGTAAGCGTTGTGAAAATCAGGATAATCCTGGTATTCAGCGTTATATGGACTACCACAGCTTGTTGATATTACGTAAGATTCGTAGTTTTGAGTTGCCCTTAACTAATGTTGCCGAAGCTTTTAAGCGGGGCGGAGTGGGGTGCTTGGGCGCGACAACTGTTCCAGAGCTAAGGTTAAAGTTAGAGGCGAACCCCAAAGAGTGTACATGCAAGGGAAGAAAACATGATAAATTCAGTTCCTTCACAGAAATACCCTATAACCTAGAACGAGGAAAATAGCTTTGAGTGCGTTGAATATTTATGATGAGTCTTATTACATTATTTTTTCTGATGATGACTTTGAAGAGTATGATAATGACTTAACACCAACTCAATATACGGCCAATACTCATTGGGGTTTTGAAAAGCTGACCTTTGGTATAAAGCCACTTACCTTTGTCTCCGATAATGATAATTTGGACTTTTTGCAGCAAGATTACGCAATCGCATTTAATGTGCCGAATTTTGTTGTTACCTCAAAATTAAAAGAGTTACTTGAAGATGGCCTTTACGGCAGTCAGTTTTTTCCAGCAATTATCCAAGATGAGAACAATAATTCGGTTGAAGGGCTCTGGGCACTGAATACTTTTGAAGACCTAGACTGTGTTGATTTTAAAAGAAGCCAATATTTTATGCCAGGGGATGGTACCACAGAAATTGATGGTTTTAGTATTAAACCCGATATGGATAATTACCGATTTCGAGAAGATGTATTCGATGCGATTCCAGAAAGTGAACGTTTAATATTCCAAGTTGGAAATACAACTTCAGGAGAAATTTTCTTTCATCAAAAAGTTGTCGATATTTTTAAAAAGCATGATGTTAAAGGTATTCGCTTTTTTAAAGCGAGTGAGTATCATGTCGGTGATGAATTCTAGCGATTCTAGATTGGTATGCTTACTTAATTTCAAATTATAATGCAAAGGGGATAACTCTCCTTTGTATTGAGTTTTTATAAGCCTTAGCGTATTTCCAACTCGATTAATAAAGTCTCACCCACTTACTTGAGCATCAAGGATTTGAGTTTTATTCTTTGGGTAAGTTTGAACTAAACAGCGGCGCACGATGGAATAAAAAACCATTACATACCAAAATACAAGATGGGCACCTAAGGTAGGACAATGAGTCAATATAACGATCAGCGCTATTTTTTATTTAAAAGCTACGATGAAGACTAATAAACAACTTGGCAAGAGGAAAATAACTTTGAGTGCGTTAAATATTTATGATGAATCCTATTATATTTCCAGACTATGAACTAGAAGACTACGACATAGATCTTACTCCTACTCAATATACGGCCGATACTGATTGGGATTTTAAAAAGCAGACCTTTGGTATAAAGCCACTTACCTTTGTCTCCGATAATGATAATGTGGAATTTTTGCAGCAAGATTACGCTCTAGCATTTAACGGAAATAAATTTGTAGTCACAAAAAAAATTAAAGAGCTGCTTGAAGATGGCCTTTACGGCAGTCAGTTTTTTCCAGCAGTTATTCAAGATGAGAACAATAATTCGGTTGAAGGACTCTGGGCACTGAATACATTTCAACGCTTAGATTGTGTTGATTTTAAAAGAAGCCAATATTTTATGCCAGGGGATGGAACCACAGAAATTGATGGTTTTGCAATTAGACCTCATATGAGTAATTACCGATTTCGAGAAGATGTGTTTGATGCAATCCCTGAAAGCGAGCGCTTAATTTTTCAGGTTGGAAATACAACAACAGGAGAAATTTTCTTTCATCAAAAAGTTGTCGATCTTTTTAAAAAGCATGATGTTAAAGGTATTCGCTTTTTTAAAGCGAGTGAGTATCATGTCGGTGATCAATTCTCACGATTTTAAATCAGTATACTCGCTCAAATTAAATTTTGAATGCAAAGGGGAGAACTCTCCTTTGTATTGGGTTTTTATAAGCCTTAGCGTATTTCCAACTCGCTTAATAAGGTATTACGCACTTACTTTATCATCAAGGTTTGGAATTTTATTCTATTGTTAAGTTTGAACTAAACAGCGGCGCACGATGGAATAAAAAACCATTACATACCAAAATACAAGATGGGCACCTAAGGTAGGACAATGAGTCAATATAACAGTCAATACTATATTGTATTTAAAAGCTATGATGAAAACACTTTGTACCTAAAACTGCAAAAGCATTCAGAATGAAATACGATCAAGAGTACTACATTATCAGCCCAGACTTTGATATTGAAGGGTATTCAGTAATACCTTCTGATTCTACTGGTCTGCGCAGGTTTCATTACCGCGAACTTGTCTATGGTGAACCGGCTTTAAGATTTAGCACTAAGAATGGTCAACAGTTAGGTGATGATATACCAATGTTGTTTTGTACGCCTAGCTTTATCATATCTGAAGATCTAAAAGAAATTTTTGATGATAGTGTTTATGGAGGAAAACTATACCCTGCAATAATAAATGATACCATGCACCATTATCTTCTTATTAATATCTATGACTCTCTTGACTGTTGGGATAGAGAGCGCTCAGTCTATGAGATTGATGATCCTGATGATGAAGCACATGTTATTAAATACAGCTTAAATAGCGCAATTCTCGATAAGATCCCTGAGTCAAAGAGGCTAATCTTCAAGATGGGAGGAGATGATTTAGCTCCGGTAGTCGTTCATAAAACCATCAAGAGAAAACTGGAACAAAAAATACCCTACCTCAAATTCTATTGTATTGAAAGCTATGAGCTTGGAGATGAATACTAGAGAGAAAGTTATCTTATCGAATTGCAAGGTGTAGAATGCCAAACAAGCTAGTCACCCGAGTTAAAGCCGTTGGTATGCCTTGCCGGTATAGAGAAAGAGGAAAATAGCCTTGAGTGCGTTCAATATTTATGATGAATCCTATTATATTATTTTTTCTGATGATGAGTTTGAAGAGTATGATAATGACTTAACACCAACTCAATATACGGCCGATACTGATTGGGATTTCAAAAAGCTGACCTTTGGTATAAAGCCACTTACCTTTGTCTCTGATAATGATAATGTGGACTTTTTACAGCAAGATTACGCAATAGCATTTGACGTTCCGAGTTTTGTGGTTACAAAAAAACTTAAAGAGCTGCTTGAAGATGGCCTTTACGGCAGTCAGTTTTTTCCAGCAATTATCCAAGATGAGAACAATAATGCTGTTGAAGGACTTTGGGCACTGAATATATTTCAACGCTTAGATTGTGTTGATTTTAAAAGAAGCCAATTTTTTATGCCGGGTGATGGTACCAAAGAAATTGATGGTTTTGGTATTAAACCCGATATGGATAATTATCGATTTCGAGAAGATGTATTCGATGCGATTCCAGAAAACGAACGCTTAATTTTTCAGGTTGGAAATACAACAACAGGAGAAATTTGCTTTCATCAAAAAGTTGTTGATATTTTTAAAAAGTATGATATTAAAGGTATTCGCTTTTTTAAAGCGAGTGAGTATCATGTCGGCGATGAGTTTAATGTTTTTTAAGCGGTATGCTTGCTCAATTCAATTTCAAATGCAAAGGGGAGAACTCTCCTTTGTATTGAGTTTTTATAAGCCTTAGCGTATTTCCAACTCGATTAATAAAGTCTCACCCACTTACTTGAGCATCAAGGATTGGAATTTTATTCTTTGGGTAAGTTTGAACTAAACAGCGGCGCACGATGGAATAAAAAACCATTACATACCAAAGTACAAGATGGATACCTAAGGTAGGACGATGAGTCAATATAACGATCAGTACTATATCGTATTTAAAAACTATGATGAGAATACTCTATATCTAAAACCGCAAAAACATTCGGCAATGAGAGACTATGAATACACCAAGCTTACTGGCGGTGAGCCAATGTTTTTTGAAAATGGCTATCGTGATGAAGATCGCGCGCGAGGTGTTAATCGCCCTATTAAGCAGGCGCATTTAGATTCAACCTATCCAGTCTTTTCCGATGCAATAAAGCAATCTCTGGGCAATATTGATAATCCATGCTGCCAAGCTTATCCGGCGGTTATTGTTGATGATAATGATAAGTATCATGAGGGTTATTGGGTATTTAATGTTTTTGAAAAAATGGATGTACTCGATATGGATAAGTGTGCCATCCGAAAAAGAAACCCGAATAGAGAAGGCCAAAGAATCCAAAGATATTGTTTAAGTGATGAAAAACTCATGGCTATGAAGGAAGAAAACAGATTAGTCTTTATGCCTAAATACAGTGGTTATCCGCATATTATGGTGCATGAAAAAGTGGTTAGGGCGTTTAAAAAGCACAATGTGGATACGCTAAATTTTGTAAAGGTTTCTGATTGGGTGATGGGCATGCAGTTTGTACCCGCTTAATTAATAGGCCTTGCGGCAAAAGGAGGCTTAGCCTCCTTTGGCTAAAAAACGCTTTGTGGTGTTGTTTTAATCTCTCGATGACCTAGCCCCAATTGACCTTGAATATTGTCTCCCCAGCATTTGAGAGTGTCATCTTCTAACAGGGCGCAGCTATGCCGATTTCCCAATGAGATTGCTTTCACATTACTGGCTAAAGTGACTGTGGTTGGAGTGGTTTGACTATCACGACTACCAATGCCTAGCTGCCCGTATTGATTGTCTCCCCAGCATTGTAGTGTGCCACTTTGCAAGATCGCGCAGGCATGTTGTTTACCCAGTGCGAGCTTTTCCACATTCTCTGAAAAGGAGACACTTGTCGGTCGCGCTTTGTTGTTTTGATTGCCAATACCCAATTGACCCGATTGATTGTTGCCCCAGCATTTGACCTGTTGATTGTCTAAGAGTGAGCAAGCGAAATGCTGACCTGTTGCAATTGCCGTGGCTGGGCGACCCAGATCAACCAACTGAGGCAATAAATAAGACTGATTGTCTTTGGTTTGATTGGCAGGAAAACCTATGCCTAATTGACCGAAATAATTGTTACCCCAGCATTTTATTTGGCCTGAGTATGTTTGCAGACAAGTGAAGTTATCGCCAACTTGAATATTGCTCAGTGGTGATGCTTCAATCACATCACTGGGCGCAAGTTCAGGGCGAGTTCTACCTGTGCCGAGTTGACCAAAGAAATTGTCTCCCCAACACTGCGCTGTGTGATTATCTGTGATGAGACAAGCATGGTTACTGCCCATAGACAGAGATTGTGCTGGATTTGGGAGTGATAGCATTTTGGGGGCAACTAAGCGATAAGAACCTTGTCCCAACAAATAGCGAGCATTATCTCCCCAGCATGCAACCTCTCCTTGTGTCGATAAAGAGCAAGAGTGCGCGGCAGCAAGGCTAAGCTGTTTTTTCGTGCCTCCGAGATTGACGGCAGTCGGGGTGTCTATAGAGTGTTGAGTAGACGAAGCGATGCCGAGCTGACCGGAATAATTATCCCCCCAGCAATGGATGACATTATTTTCAGAGATAGCACAAGTATGGCTATTTCCTAGCGATACCTGCTTCCAAGTTCTTGGTGTGTATGCTTGTGCATTAGAGATAACCAGCAGCAAACTGACAAGAGGTAATATCTTCATATTTCTCATGATACCTATGATTAAATAATATTTATGGTGGTCTTAAAGCTGATTTGAATTGATATATTTTGATAGTAATGCGTTAACTAGAGTAATAAAAACAGGCTAATGTATATAATCATTAGCCTATTGAGCTTATAGTTTTACCTAAATACTTGATTAAAGCTTATCGCAAAAACATAAGTTAATACTGCAAATTGGCATTTCACCCGGAGGGCAATTAATACTGGCAATCGAATTTGTAGAAGAAAAAAGAGCGACAGCGAGCAGTAGGGTGGTTTTTTTAAACATAATGGTCTTGTTATTTTTTATTTGTCACATGGAACAAATATAATGTGTTAAAAGTTGTTAATAATCAATGATTTATTATATTCCACCGTACTGATATTATATAATATTTCACTTAAACTCTGAGCTGAAAGTTAGCTTCAACACGGCCTTGTAGATAATAAGTTCGATAACCATGGATAAAATAACGTGAGCCATCTGCGCGAATAATCTCAAAAATCTCCCAGCGTGAGGTGCCACTATCGGCAGGTTGTAGGATATATCCAGCAGGGCATTGCAGTGATTTTTGTTGCCATAAGGCTTCATCTACTCTAAATACCGTATAGTAAACACCATTTGCTTCAGTAACTCGTCCCCAGTTACCTGATATTGTCACGTAGTTATCATCACTATCTAGCAACCACTCCCAATCGCTTGCATCCGGAAGACCGCAATATACGTAGGTCGTGGTACTGGCAAAAGCAGGCAGGCTAAAAAAAAGCGCAACAGAGAAAAAGATAGATAATAATTTCATATAATAAAACTTACTTGTTATCAAAATGTTAAAACAAGGTAGATGTTTTTATTTGCTTAAGTAAATGACTTATGGGTATAAAACCTGACTCAGATCTCAATAAAAAATTTATAATCCCTTATATTTTGAACTGAGGCAAAGTTTAATATTAATTTAATGACCTAACTAATTGTTAGCTTTGAATGTAAAAAACATCACTAATTATTCAATATTAATGCTCAGTTATTAATATTGATAATCAGTGATATACAGTAGATTATGATTTTAATTTTTGAGGCTAGACCAAGTGCTGGCTTTATTTCTTCCCGCATCTTTCGACGCATATAATGCTTCATCCGCTCTGGCAATAACCTGATCAATATTTGTGTCTTTAGAGCTGATTTCTGCCACGCCCAAACTGACAGTCACAGTGCGCTCGAGTGAGAAAGCATTAGACTCAATGGCTTCCCTTATCGTTTCGGCCACTTTAACAGCATTTTCTTCCGGAGTATTAGGAAGTAAGATAATAAACTCTTCTCCTCCCCATCTTGCCAAGGTATCTGTGTGTCTGACCTTCTTTGCCACCACAGCACTGAGCTCTCTCAGGCAATCATCCCCTGCATTATGGCCCAGCTCATCATTGATTTTCTTAAAATGATCAATATCGAAGATAATAATACTTAATGTAGAGTTGAAACTTTTGGTCTTCGCCTGTTCGAATTGCAATCTTTCGGTGAAAGAGTTTCGATTATGGAGCTTGGTTAAAAAGTCAGTACTGGACAGATAGGTAAGCTCTTTTTTGTGGGTGAACTCAGAATAAATATTCCATATGTAAAATAGTGAGACAACGATAATGAGAATAAAGTAGGTTGCATAGTTTTGCAGCAGGTTGCCTAATAGGTTATCTCGAGAGCTGCTGATCAAGTAAGCAACGTGTTGGTCTTTAAAGTTCTTGATTGAAAGAAAACTAATAATATAGTCCTTGCCTTGTATCGAAACAGCTTGTGAAAAGCTCTCTTTTTTATCAAAAAGAGGCTTAAGTTTGCTGCTGTATGTCTTTGCTTGATCAATGAGGCTTCTGTGGTTTACATCGCGCAAATGTTTTTCAAATACGGCTTTGTCGTAGTAGTAGCCATCTGTCAGGACACTCGGGATATAGTGGTCTTTCATATCATCGAACAATTTTGCATCGACGGCATCTTGGCTGATGATAAATTGGAAGTCGTCTTTGGGGTACAGTTCAACCAGCAAGTCAATAATGCTGCCCATGGAAAGAGACACTTCGACGCTGCCAAGTGCTTGTTGTCCATGAGTGATAGGGTAGACGAAGCGGTAGCCGTTAAAAATGCGCCCTTCTTCAAAGCCTTCAACTATTCGTTGCTGCGTGTTGGCAAGTCTTACAGACTCTCTGATTGAAAACAGGTTGTCACCGTATTTTCCCGGTTTGTGCACTCGAAGGAAACTGTCGCCATTTGGAAAATGAAAATGGAGTTGCCTGAAGTTGTGAGCCCTGAGCAGCTGATAATTATCCTTAAGCAGCTGATACAACCTCATTCTTGCTTGGTCTCGTTTGTTCCCCGTTTCTGCAAGGGCGATTTCCAGTAATTGGATCACTTCATTGTCGTTGACTATCTGCTGATAGACGTAGTGCGAGAACTTCTTATACACGCCGATGCTTGAGCGGACTTTAGATTCCATACTCACGGAATAATTATCGAGTATTCGGCGTTTTTGTTCTCTGTATTCTCCGACCAAAATCGCAAAGGATATCAGGATAAGAGTAATCAAAGTGCCCAAGTGAACACATAATCTCAACCCAAGAGTAGGTCGTAAAGGTGATAGTGATTTCAAACCGCTTCCCCATCAAGCACAATCAATAATGTTTTATTGATAGTTTAGTAGATAATCTTAATGCTGGAGGATCTAAGTAGGGAAGTTGGGCCTAGAGAACATTGTAAAAGGCGCGTATTTGCGCCTTAACATATGTTTTTATAGAGATTCTGTGAAGGTCCGAGCAATAACATCACGTTGTTGCTCTGTGGTTAGAGAATTAAAGCGCACTGCATAACCTGAAACACGGATAGTCAGCTGAGGGTATTTTTCAGGGTTTGCTACCGCATCTTCTAGTGTTTCACGTTTTAGTACGTTAACGTTTAGGTGTTGTCCACCTTCGATACGTGGCGCAGTTTCAATGGCGACTTCACGGCTTTCATATTCGCCCAGTTCATCGGTCGTAATCACTTGATCCGCTGCGTATCCGCGATCAGCCGCTACGCAGCGAGCTTCACCTTTATCTGTGTCAATTAACCAAATGGAATTGAGCAATGCATCATTCGCTGCTTTGGTGATTTGAATACCTTGAATCATGTTTATCTCCTAATTGAAGTAATGGTTTGTTGATGTTTTTTTTCTAAAATTTTAAGGCTGGTTATTATATAACTTACAATGAAATTTAATGTCTTGATTTTAATCAATGAAAGTTTTCAATTCTTAAATGTTTGATATTAATTATATTGATCTGGATCAAACCAATGATTCTTGGTCACTTTTCCCTGCAATCTACTTTGATTAGCGAAATTATTGCCCATGTTATTTTGTTGTAAATTTACTGCATAATGGGTTTGTGAATTGGTCTGATACGGATAAAAGACCGTAAAGAAGCCAGTTTTGTGAAAGTCAAAGGTGGTAAAACTACAAGATGGTTGGAGCAATGAGGATCGAATTCTCATTTTGCGAATCATTGCTAGAAGATAGGGGGGGACTACCACGGGATTAAAGTTGCCGCTTAGTGATAGGTTTTTTTGTGATTTTATGAACATGGCTTTTCTCCTTGTTCAATGTCACGGAGTTATAAGCTTTTGAATGAAATATGGTTTGCTTGTCAACGAAAGAGTAAACCTAAACACAACACTTAGGTTCGTTGTGTAGGGAAATTATTGGCATTAAATTTTCATAGCATAATTGGGCTTATACACAACAGGAAACACCACTATGCCATACACATCCTTTTTCACTCGTACTCGTATTTGTCGATTTCCGATGCCAAACCGTCATGTGACAGGGCGGGGACATCATAGAACGCCACAAAAGCATTGAATTAGCTTTCTAAGGGCTTTGTTCCTTTCCCCGTTTTTGCGACAATTATTGCAGCATTTATTGGAAAAGGAACAATACATGAGCCCTTCACTGACGTGGCACGACGTCATCGGCGTTGAAAAACAGCAAGATTACTTCAAGCAAACTATAAACTTTGTTGAGTCTGAAAGGGCTGTAGGAAAGGTCATTTTTCCTCCAGCAAAAGATGTTTTTAATGCTTTTCGCACCACTGAGTTTGGTGATGTAAAGGTCGTGATTCTTGGTCAGGACCCCTATCATGGCCCTCGGCAGGCTCATGGTTTGTGCTTTTCTGTTCTTCCTGGTATCAAGCCACCACCTTCACTTGTGAATATGTATAAAGAGCTATCTCAAGATATTGATGGGTTTGAAATCCCATCGCATGGTTACTTACAACATTGGGCAGAGCAGGGCGTACTATTGCTCAATACAGCACTGACGGTAGAACAAGGCAAGGCTCATTCACATGCCAAAACGGGTTGGGAAACCTTCACTGATAAGGTGATTGAAGCGATTAATCACCATCAGTCTGGCGTGGTATTCCTGCTGTGGGGATCACATGCCCAGAAGAAGGGAAGGTTCATTGATCGCAATCGACATTATGTGTTGTCAGCACCGCATCCTTCTCCTTTGTCGGCTCATAGAGGATTTCTGGGTTGTCGACACTTTTCTCAAACCAATCAGATTCTCGATTCAATAGGGAAACCAGTCATTGATTGGTGCTTGCCAATGTCAGTTGATAGACAAGACCAAATGCATATAAATGCCTAGTTTTCGACCGATGTCAACGTTGTAAGAATGGTTTCCTTATACACTTATATAAAATAAGGGTAAAGGGGCTTTATCATGATGATGGAAAGAATCCGAAGAGAACATAGTTATATGGTTCGGCTTTTGGCTGTTTTGAACCAGAAAATAAAACAGTTACAGGCTGAACAGTCGATTAATTACAGCGTGGTTAAAGAGGTTGTTGATTACTTGGCGAGTCATTCTGAACGTGTTCATCACCCAAAAGAAGACATTCTATACCATTATTATATGGAGCATTATGGTCACAAAGATGAGATAGAAAACTTGGAATATGAGCATGAAATTTTGTCAGACAAGACTCATGAATTCCTTAATATCGTTGAAATGATTCTTCAGGATGCTGTGGTACCGCAAGATATGTTTATTGAACAGCTTGAATCCTTCATTTTGGCGCAAAAACGCCACCTAGAGATGGAAGAGCGCTCGATTCTTCCTCTCATTGATAAAAGTTTCAATTTTCATGATTGGCAAGAAGTCGAGAAACAATGGAATCTTGGGGAAGACGACCCCGTTTTTGGTGCCACGATAGCAGAAGAATATCAGCAGATTGCGGCTCGTGTTCGTCAAGGTGAGCATGAAAGTATTTAAGGGAAAGTAAAAAGAGGCATTGATATGCCTCTTTTTACTCTCATTAGTTCAGTGTTAGTATCAATAGTCCAGTTGTTCAAAATCATCGAAGCCGATGTCCATGTCTTTTAATTCGCGCTGTAGTCTCTGTTTGTCTTTAATCGCCTCAATTTCTCGCCACTTGCGCTTGACTGGTTTAGAACGCGATGAGCGGTTTCTAGGGAATTCCATTTCCAAGATTTCTTCAAAGTTTAAGCCTTCCATAAGCCACCTCTTTAAATGATTTCTCTTTGAAGGGGTACTGTTTAAATACCACTCTGTCCCAATAGTAACTTTGATTGGTTTCTCATTTGTTACGATTAAATTAATTTTTTATGCATTTTAGACTGGCCTTCACAGAAAAATGATGAAATTTTGTTGATTTTTTATCCAAACAGACTTGGTATAATGTGCAATTTATCACAAACTAAATGTTAAATATGTGTTTAAAAAACGACCAGGTCGGCGAGGTGTGAGTGAGTGCTCATTGAAAGGTGTTGAGTATCGATATTCTGCAAAATGTAACTAGGTGGTTGTCTAGGGTGAGTCCTTGATGTTAAAGGAGTGGTGATTGTCCTTACAACAGGATACAGACACAGGTCTGCATGCCGATTATTGTTGTTAAATTTTAATGTTAATGTTTTTAAATTGTGCTTTTTTTGTTCCTTTTTGTGTTAGTTAATGGTGATTTTATAGTTAAATATAAAATCAATATGAATTGAGTTTCATATTGATTTTTGACGTTTGAGATTGCATTATCCGCCAGTCAAAAAATACGCTGTTACGTAAAATGGAAGCATGAGGCGCGTTTTACATATCTGAGTTGCACGATAAATAAACAATAATACTAAGCAAAGTTGACACTTGGTTGGCAACAGGATGGAAGGCAAGGAAGCATAGAGCAGCGAACACTCAATATGAGGATCGTATGACAGATTTAATTAATTTGATGAATGACCTACTTTGGGGCTCAATTCTGGTTTACCTGCTGGTTGGTGTCGGCGTGTACTTTACATTCAGACTTGGCTTTATTCAGTTTAGACACTTTGGCCATATGTTTTCTGTTTTGAAGAACAGCCGTAAATCTGATGACGCAGGCATATCATCATTTCAAGCTTTGTGCACTAGCCTTGCTGCCCGTGTAGGTACAGGAAATATGGCGGGTGTTGCGGTTGCTTTAACTGCGGGTGGTCCGGGCGCCATTTTCTGGATGTGGCTTATTGCCATGCTTGGTATGGCAACCTCGTTTGCTGAAAGCACATTGGCGCAGCTATACAAAACCAAAGATGATGATGGGAACTATCGTGGTGGCCCTGCATACTACATGGAAAAAGGCCTTGGTATGCGTTGGATGGGGGTGCTGTTTTCTATTTTCTTGATCATCGCCTTTGGTTTGGTATTCAACGCCGTTCAAGCGAATTCTATCGCAGATGCAATGCATACCGCTTTTGGTTGGGATGAAACTTACGTTGGTGTCGCAGTTGTTGTCCTTTCTGCCGTGATTATTTTTGGTGGCATCAAGCGAATTGCACGTGTTGCTGAAATGATAGTTCCCGCTATGGCTTTACTGTACTTGCTTCTCGCGTTGTTTGTCGTATTCACCAATATTGAAAAGCTTCCAGCGGTACTTAGCTTGATCTTTAAGAGTGCGTTTGGTTTGCAAGAAGCAGCAGCGGGTGGTCTAGGCTATGCGATTGCACAGGCCATGATCAACGGTATTAAGCGTGGTTTGTTTTCTAACGAAGCGGGTATGGGTTCTGCACCCAATGCAGCAGCGTCTGCCACACCGTATCCACCGCACCCTGCATCTCAAGGTTATGTACAGATGTTAGGTGTGTTTACGGATACTATTGTTATTTGTTCTGCCACCGTCGCAATCATTCTCATGTCGGGTGAATATGTGCCACATGGTGAAGTGACCGGAATTGAATTAACTCAGGCAGCATTGAGCTCTCAGGTTGGTTCTTGGGGGGGGATTTTCGTTGCTATCGCAATTTTCTTCTTTGCCTTTACGTCAATTATTGCCAACTACTCTTATGCGGAAACCAATTTAATATTCCTTGAGCATAATCACAAAGCTGGTTTGGGTATCTTCCGAATTGTTGTGCTAGGGATGGTTATGTTTGGTGCCGTCGCATCACTGCCTGTGGTTTGGTCTCTAGCTGATGTTTCTATGGGGATGATGGCTATTGTCAACCTAGTCGCTATCTTGTTGCTCTCTGGTATCGTGATTAAATTGGCTAAAGACTATAATCGCCAGCTTAAAGCAGGCAAGGTTCCAACGTTTAATAGCGATGATTTCCCAGAGTTGAAGTCACAGTTAGAAAACGGTATTTGGGATAACAACAAAAAAGACTCATAGACACACTCTATAGTAACAATACAAAAAGCCATGCAGACATTGCATGGCTTTTTTTGTACTCTATTAGGTGTTCACACTAGGAAAAATAGAGTTAAAGTCATGTTAATTGTCGTATCACCTGCGAAAACCTTAGACTATGAATCACCCTTGGCGACAGAGAAATATACTCAGCCCGAGCTTGTGGAATATTCCAAACAGCTGATTGACGTATGCCGTAAACTCACCCCGGCTGATATTGCCAGTTTAATGAAAGTGAGTGATAAAATTGCGGATTTAAACGTTGGACGTTTTCAAGAGTGGAGTGAGGAATTTACAACCGATAATGCTCGTCAGGCTATTTTGGCTTTCAAAGGTGACGTGTACACAGGATTAGACGCCCAGACACTCTCTGAGCAGGACTTTGACTATGCTCAAAAACATCTAAGGATGTTATCTGGACTGTACGGACTTCTTAAACCTCTTGATCTAATGCAGCCATACCGATTAGAAATGGGGACAAAACTTTCTAATCCCAAAGGAAGCAACCTCTACCAGTTTTGGGGCAATGTCATCACGGATAAGTTGAACCAAGCTATTTCAGAGCAAGGGGATAATGTCCTGATTAATCTTGCTTCTAATGAATACTTTAAAGCGGTGAAGCCCAAGTCGCTTGATGCGCAAGTGATTACGCCAATCTTTAAAGATTGCAAAAATGGTCAGTACAAGGTCATCAGCTTTTATGCAAAAAAAGCACGCGGTATGATGGCGAGATTTATTATCGAAAACCGCATCGATAGTGTGGTGGAGCTGACTAAATTCGATGTTGCTGGCTATTATTTTGTTGAACAAGAATCTTCACCAACGGAATTAGTGTTTAAAAGAGAGGAACAGTAAAGGTCGTTGGTTATGTACACTTGGTTTAAAAAATGGCTTAAACGATATGACGCATGGTGTTTCTCAATGGGAATGACTGAAGAAAACAGACGCCGCTGCGTACCTTATCGTAATGACTCTACTGACCAAGCATCTAATTCTCCGCACAAGGCGCAACAATAATGCGCCTTTTTGATACTCATTGCCATTTTGATTTCGATGTTTTTAGCGATGATTTTGTCAGTCATCTTCAGCTTGCTCACGAGCAAGGTGTTGAGAGAATAATGATTCCCTCTATAGGCCCATCAAACTGGGATAAGTTGCTTGCAATGTCGGCTGAACATGCAGGGATATACACAGCATTGGGTATGCACCCTTATTTTCTGAGTGGTGATAGTTTTTTTTGCTTTGCTGATTTAAAGAAACAAGTAGATGCTCATATCAATCATCTCCAAGCCATTGGTGAATGTGGCTTAGATGCTATGGTTGATGTTGATCATGAAATACAACGCCAAGTATTTAATGCACAAATAGCACTTGCAAGTGACCACCAACTGCCTTTAATTCTCCACAGCAGGAAAACGCATAATGAAGTTCTTCAGCTTTTAAAAAAACATAAGTTTTCTTTTGGCGGTGTACTTCATGGTTTCTCTGGCAGCTATCAACAAGCGATGCAATTTGTTGAACTCGGCTTTTATATTGGGGTGGGTGGGGTGATAACCTACCCTCGAGCACAGAAAACTCGCAAGACTGTTTTTGACTTGCCTCTTGAGAATATTGTGCTTGAAACGGATGCCCCAGATATGCCGCTCATGGGATATCAAGGAAAGCCCAATCACCCAGCAATGTTAGTTCACATTCTGTCTTGCTTAGCCAATCTTCGAGAAATGGATGAGCAAACTATTGCACAAATAACATGGGAAAATGCCAATCAAGCCTTCAAAATATGTGAATAGTTTCTAAGTAAAATGTTATTACTATGATTTAATAACTTTGTTTTGGTGATCCGTGTCACATATATGAATGAGCACATGATGAATCTTATTAGAAACTGTGAAGACCGCATTACTTTAACTGTGGCCGGATGAGTATAATTGCCCCCGCTTTATCGCTCCATAATTGGAACACGCCAACAAACAACATATAAGGAAGTCATAAACTATGAGCCTGTTTATGAGCCTAGTCGGTATGGTAGTCCTACTCGCAATTGCAGTAGCCCTATCTAGCAACCGTAAAGCTATTAATTTAAGAACTGTGGGTGGCGCATTCGCTATTCAATTCGCACTTGGTGCGTTTATTTTATATATACCTTGGGGACAGGAATTGCTAAGAGGCTTTTCTGACGGTGTTTCGAATGTTATTGCATACGGTAACAAAGGTTCCGATTTTATCTTTGGAGGCTTAGTATCAGACAAGATGTTTGAAATGTTCGGCGGCGGCGGCTTTGTCTTCGCTTTCCGAGTTCTACCAACATTAATTTTCTTCTCTGCATTCATTTCCGTTTTGTATTACATCGGTATTATGCAGTGGGTGATTAAGATCCTTGGTGGTGCGCTGCAAAAGGTATTGGGTACTTCACGTTCAGAGTCTATGTCTGCGGCGGCAAACATTTTTGTCGGTCAAACCGAAGCTCCTCTAGTCGTTCGTCCATTCATTCCGAAAATGACTCAATCTGAGCTATTTGCAGTAATGTGTGGTGGTCTAGCCTCTGTAGCTGGTGGCGTGCTTGCAGGCTATGCATCTATGGGGGTACCTATTGAGTACTTGGTTGCCGCATCCTTTATGGCAGCACCTGGTGGTTTATTATTTGCAAAAATCATCATGCCAGAGACAGACAAGCCAAATGAAAACTTTGATGCTGATATTGGTGGTGCAGAAGATAAGCCGTCTAACATTATTGATGCCGCCGCTGGTGGTGCCGCTGTGGGTTTGCAATTGGCGCTGAATGTTGGTGCTATGTTACTTGCTTTCGTTGGCCTTATTGCTCTTGTTAACGGCATTTTAGGTGGTATTGGTGGTTGGTTTGATATGCCTGAACTGACTCTAGAACTTATCCTTGGCTTTGCGTTCTCTCCACTTGCATTCCTAATTGGTGTTCCATGGGAAGAAGCGACAGTTGCGGGCTCATTTATTGGTCAGAAATTGGTTGTCAATGAGTTTGTTGCGTATTTAAATTTTGCCCCTCTTTTAGGTGACGGAGCAGAAATCGTGCTGTCTGAGAAGACTAAAGCGATTATCTCGTTTGCATTGTGTGGTTTTGCTAACTTGTCTTCGATTGCGATTCTGCTAGGTGGCTTGGGTGGACTTGCGCCTCAGCGTCGTTCAGATATTGCTCGTATGGGTATGAAGGCGGTTGCTGCAGGGACATTATCAAACCTAATGGCTGCAACAATCGCAGGTTTCTGCTTAACGTTAACAGGTATGTGATTTTGTAACGTCGCTACCGTGAAAAAACCCGCTTACTTAGCGGGTTTTTTTGTTAGCCTGTGCTAAGTGCCGGCTTTATTTGGCTGCCGATTTTAACTGTATATTCTGTAGAGCACTGAATATCAGTTTTTTATCGTTGTCTTTTAGATACGGGTTAGTAATGGTTGAACTAAATGCTTGGTATTGTTCATCAGTGAATACTTCTCCCGTATTCAGATAATCAGAAATGGAAGCGTTAAGCTCATTACCCAGTTTAATTAAAGCTGGACGAATCTCTGTTTTTAAATCCCGAGGTGTTTGTGGTACATCGGCAATTTGTGTCAGCATATCAGCACGGTAGCGGTATTGAATCGCTTTTGCTGCTGAGATCAAACTGACAGTGAGTTCGGTCGTTGACGTACCATCTAAGCCATATTTCTCACTAGCAGCTTTTGATTTTTCAATGACAACGGCTTCCCTTTCTAAATCTTCAATTGCGAGATGATGGTTTATCTTATAAAGGGCGACATCTTGCATATAATTCATACGTTGATTAATTTTCTCAAACACAGATTCAGAATTTCCTTGCGCGTAAGAGAAAATAGGTAAAGTAAGCAGAGTCGCTAATATGAAGCCTGTTATTTTTTGCATTCTTGATTCCAACTTATAACGGATAGGACTAAATGATATTTCTATCACAAATGTCATCAATGGTCATATTGATATTATTTATAATTTAATGACGTATTGTTATATAGCTTTAGTGATGGAGAGGATAATCTAAATTTTATAGCGGCCATGTATTGATAAAGGTAGAAAAATGGCAGTGGTATAGATGAAACAGCCGATTATGTTAGGTTGATAATTAACCATGTTTTAGAGGGGGTTTGGTTTTGAGATCCAAACCGTTTGCTTTTTATAACTGGGTACAGTTTTCTGTAAATCCTAGGTATTGTAAGCATGCAAGAGTGTTTTACTTGGCCAAGCTTGGTTGATTTGGGTCGAAAAGGTTGCACTCTTCCATCTTCCGTTAAGACAATAAATTCTGATGAGTGATGATCAGCATGAATGAGAAAGCATTGTTGGAATAGCGAGTAACGGACACTTATCAAAGGATTGTTTGACAAGTATTTCGCCAGTGTGATTCGCCTTTGAATACGCACGGCCTATAACTCAGCCAGAATGTATGATTAACATTATACCACTCCCTGAAATATCATTTTCTGGCAGCGTTCGGTGACAAGGATAGCAACTGGGGTAAAGTATTGTCCCCAAGTCTTCAAGGAACCAAGTCCGTTCATCAATGATGACATAATCGATACTGGATTGTGTGAAATGTATATAAATATTGATCGGAGAGAGAAATGAGTGATTTGAAAGCTGCAGCACTGCGTGCATTGAAACTGATGGACTTAACTACCCTGAATGATGATGACACGGATGCCAAGGTTATTGCCTTGTGCCATGACGCTAAATCAGCGGTCGGCAATACGGCGGCAATTTGTATCTATCCTCGCTTTATTCCTATCGCCAAAAAGACATTGAGAGAGCAGGGTACGCCCGAAATTAAAGTTGCAACAGTCACGAACTTTCCTCATGGAAATGATGATATTGATATTGCAGTGGCTGAAACCAAAGCGGCAGTTGCATACGGTGCAGATGAGGTTGATGTGGTCTTTCCGTATCGAGCGCTTATATCAGGTGATGAAGAAGTAGGTTTTGAACTAGTAAAGCAGTGTAAGCAAGCCTGCGGAAACATTTTACTTAAAGTGATTATTGAAACTGGCGAACTTAAGCAAGAAGCTCTGATTAAAAAAGCATCAGAAATTGCAATCAAAGCGGGTGCTGACTTTATCAAAACCTCGACGGGCAAAGTCCCTGTAAATGCGACAACTGAATACGCTCGTATGATGCTTGAAGTTATTCGTGATATGGGTGTGGCGTCAAAGGTTGGCTTTAAGCCTGCTGGTGGTGTGAGAACCGCTGAAGATGCCGCTGAATATTTGGCAATGGCGGATGACATACTGGGTGATCAATGGGTCGATGCTCGTCACTACCGATTTGGCGCATCAAGTCTTCTGACCAATCTACTCAATACATTAGAAGTGACAAAGAAAACGGCTGATCCCGCCGCTTATTAGTTTCCTGCTCATGGGTGGTGAGTCTTTTTCATCACTCATTCAAATTGCTCACAACCACCGTTTGCGTGGGAGGCTCTAATGTATTTACCTCAAGAAATTATTCGTCGAAAACGCGATGGAAAAATACTCACAAAAGAAGAAATCAAATTCTTTGTTGATGGCATTGCTAGTAATCGTGTTTCTGAAGGCCAGATAGCTGCCTTTGCTATGGCCATTTTTTTTAATGAAATGACCATGCCAGAGAGAGTTGCCCTGACTTGCGCTATGCGTGATTCGGGTATGGTTATTGATTGGCACCAGCAGGATTTTCCAGGGCCTATCGTCGACAAACATTCAACGGGTGGTGTAGGGGATGTGACCTCGTTGATGTTAGGGCCTATGGTTGCAGCTTGTGGCGGTTTTGTGCCTATGATTTCTGGACGCGGCCTTGGACATACGGGAGGGACTCTAGACAAGCTAGAATCTATTCCTGGATATAACGTTATGCCATCCAATGAGGTTTTTGCAGAGGTTACCAAGCAAGCGGGAGTTGCTATTATAGGTCAAACGGGACACTTAGCCCCCGCTGATAAACGCGTGTATGCAATTCGAGATGTGACTGCAACGGTTGATAACATTTCCCTTATTACGGCTTCTATTTTGTCGAAAAAGCTCGCAGCAGGCCTAGAATCTTTGGTTATGGATGTCAAAGTCGGCTCGGGGGCTTTTATGCCCAATTATCAAGAGTCTGAACAGTTAGCGAAATCCATTGTAGGGGTCGCCAATGGCGCTGGTACGAATACCACGGCTATTTTAACGGATATGAATCAAGTTTTGGCATCTTCTGCAGGCAATGCACTTGAAGTTAAAGAAGCTGTTCAATTTTTGATTGGAGAGTATCAAAATCCTCGTCTTTTGGAAGTGACGTTAGCTCTGGGCGCAGAAATGTTAGTGCTCGGAAGGTTGGCCGATAATACACAACATGCCCGAATGAAGTTAGTCGAGGTGTTGGAAAATGGAAAAGCCGCGGAGTGCTTTGGCCGTATGGTCGCAGGACTCGGTGGGCCCGCAGACTTTGTGGCCAATTATAATAGCTACTTAGAGAAAGCACCGTTTGTTAAGCCAGTTTTTGCCAATCAGGAGGGCGTTGTGTCTGCCATGGATACTCGTGCTATCGGTATGGCGGTTGTGGCAATGGGAGGTGGCCGCCGAGTTGCTACAGATAAGATTGATCATGCAGTTGGTTTTGATGGCTTTATCCGCCTTGGTGAGCGCCCATCGTCTGAGAAGCCGTTAGCTGTTATTCATGCTCGAAATGAGCAGCAATGGCAAGAAGCAGCATTGTCACTTCAACAGGCAATTACTATTGGAACCGAGTATCTGCCAACACCCGACGTTTATCGTCAAATTCGTGCCAAGGATGTTTAAATTTATACATACATTTGCCTGCTATAAAAACAATCGCTTTGCAGGCTGAGGAAGAAGCAATGAAAAGAGCATTTATTTTAGTTCTGGATTCGTTTGGAATCGGTGCGACAGAAGATGCGAAAAAATTTGGCGATGTAGGCGCTGATACACTTGGCCATATCGCTGAACAATGTTACCAAGGTCTTGCTGATAATGAGCGTAGAAGTGGACCTTTATCTCTACCTAACCTTTCTCGACTAGGCCTTGCTATGGCGCACAAAGAGTCGACAGGCAATTTTGCGATGGGATTGGATAATGATGTAGACATTGTCGCTGCTTATGGTCATGCGGCTGAGCTTTCATCCGGTAAAGATACGCCATCGGGACATTGGGAAATCGCAGGCGTCCCAGTTCTATTTGATTGGGGGTATTTTTCTGACAAAGCGAACAGTTTTCCTAAAGCGCTGACGGATAAAGTTTTGGCTCGAGCAGGTTTGAACGGCTTTTTAGGTAATTGCCATGCATCTGGCACTCACATATTGAATGATCTAGGTGAAGAGCACATGAAAACGGGGCTGCCTATTTTCTATACATCGGCTGACTCCGTCTTTCAAATAGCTTGTCATGAAGAGACATTTGGTCTTGAGCGTCTACTAGAACTGTGTCAAATCGCTCGTGAGGAACTGGAAGGCTATAATATCGGCCGCGTGATAGCGCGCCCGTTTATTGGCTCTGCTAAAGGCCAATTTGAGCGCACTGGTAATCGTCGTGACCTGTCACTTGAGCCACCCTCAGCAACGGTATTGCAAAAGCTGGTGGACGAAAAGCAAGGACAAGTTGTATCAATAGGCAAAATAGCAGATATATACGCCAACTGTGGCATTACTAAAAAGGTGAAGGCCACAGGTATTCCAGCATTATTTGACCAAACGTTAGAACAAATCAAACAGGCTCAAGATAACACTATCGTGTTTACCAATTTCGTTGATTTCGACTCAGCGTACGGACATCGTCGCGATGTTGCAGGTTATGCTGAAGCGTTAGAATATTTTGATGAGCGTATTCATGAAGTTATTGATATTATGCAACAGGATGATATCCTGATTTTGACAGCTGATCATGGTTGCGATCCAACTTGGCCTGGCACTGATCATACGCGTGAGCATATCCCTGTTATTGTTTATGGTCAAAAAGTAACGGCTGGTTCACTAGGGCGGCGAGAGTCTTTTGCTGATATCGGCCAGAGTTTAGCGAGTTACTTTGGTACTTCTCCCATGGACTATGGTAAGAGCTTTTTGTGACGGTATACCAGAATATGGCACTATTCAATCTTGTTAATGGTTAAAAAGTTATCTCAGCACTTGCTGACGAAATGATATTGATAGCGCTTGATTCAGTCATTTTGATGGACGGTCAGTAAGCCATCATCAAATACAGGGTTGATGCGATACATCAACCCTATTCTTGATTGAGTTCAAGCTCTTTCAACAGCAGATTTTCACCTTTATCTCTAGGCTTTCTTCGTACAACAAGGGTGAGAAGCAGCCCCGTTATAAAGCTCATTCCAACCATAGTGTACATATATCGATCACTTTTTCTGTAATAATGGTCGGAGAAAGCGGTCACTTTGCCAGTTTCAAAGGTTAAGCGCACAAAGCCTATCACGGCATTGTCATATATAACGGGCTCAACAAGTTGTTGCTTTCCAATCCGCGCGGTTTCAAGAGGCGTATCTAAACCGAGAATTTCCCGTACACTTTTGCTCTTGTCACTTGAAGCCAGTCGAACGCCTTCTACATCATAAATAGTCGCGTCAAAGACCAGATCATCTTTGGCAAGTTGATTGGTGAGTTTTAATAAGCGTTCTTGATCTTCACTTGCGATCATATCGCCAGCAGCCAAGGAGGCCTGAGAGACTAACACCTTGATTAATGTATCTAATTGGTTTTGTTGTATCTCTTGGTTAGCTTGAGTGATCTTGACACTATTAACGCCAATTACAATCAACATCATGATGAGAGCAGCTATTGTCAGCACTCTCATGGCCATGCGGAATGAAAACAGGGAAGATTCCATATTCACCTAAACAGAAGATAAGTTTACTATAAAGAATATTGATACTTGCGCAGACAAATTGCAATAGGTTAAGTTGTGGTTAAGTTTTTTAGGAACAATTCACATGGAAACGTTTAAGACTCTTTCTATTCAAAAACAGACTTCTTTGTACACTCGATTACCCGAAGTGAGATCAACTAGCCACTTAGAGAAAGTGAAAGCCAATTGGGTTGTTTTTGGTGAACAATTATTGGTTGAGCATTTTGATGAAATTAATGCCTATACAAGGTGTAAAAATAACATCCTTGATACATGGAAAGTAGGACAGTATCAAGTTGCGTTGATGCAAGGTGACTTATCTTTTGAACATGAAGAAATTTTGCAAGCACTAAAACTCGATTATGCGTCTTTGAATGATTTACCTGATCTATCCAAACCAGGATTGATCGTTTTAGATATGGATTCGACGGCTATTCAGATTGAATGTATTGATGAAATCGCAAAGCTAGCAGGGGTTGGTGAAGAAGTAGCAGAGTTGACCGAGAGAGCAATGCAAGGTGAGCTCGATTTTGAGCAGAGTCTGCGTAAACGTGTCGCGGCTCTTTCTGGCGCGGATGAATCAATCCTCACTCAGGTTAGAGATGAATTAGCATTGATGCCTGATCTTGCGAATTTAATTGGTACGCTTCGACAATTTGGTTGGAAGACCGCCATTGCTTCGGGAGGGTTTACTTATTTTTCTGATCATCTCAAAAATATCTTGGCTTTGGATTACGCCCGCTCTAACCAATTGGAGATTGTTGATGGCAAACTGACAGGACATGTCCTCGGTGAAGTGGTCTCAGCGCAGACCAAAGCCGATATTTTGCATCAATTATCGGAGATGTATGAAATAGAGACGCATAATACGGTTGCCGTTGGTGATGGTGCCAATGACCTAGTCATGATGGAAGCCGCGGGCTTAGGCATTGCCTATCATGCTAAGCCCAAGGTAGAAAACATCGCTCAAACCGCCATTCGTTACTCTGGGTTAGGGGGGGTGTTATGTATTTTGTCCGCTGGCTTAGCCAAACAGAAAAAAATCAGCTTTCAAGCCAAGCCTTAATCTAGATAATTTTTGTGAGTAGAGGCTATTGTTTTCTAGCGGTTTCTACTCACAGAGAAAGTCACTCTTTGGGTAAATGCAGTCTAAGCGTTACTTCTTCAGTTATGTCAGTGATCTCACTGTAGCCAACGATGCCGCCAATTTCTTTTTCGAGTGTTCTGGCATTATGCATGTTGAGCCGAGCCAGTTCTGAGAGATCTTCTTGCAATAATGCGCTCATAGGTTCAAACACCGGAGCACTACAAATACGAATTGCATAGAAGCGCCCCATTGCCTGAGCATCTTTAATAAACTCAATGCGTTGTTTAACCGATTCAAATTCACCGAATAATTTTGATTCATAGGAGTGAACTCGGTTGCCAAATAGCTTTATTGCCAAATAAATCTCATGAAAATGTGGTTGGGCCCCATCGATATGTTTCATTGGTTGGGCAAGCAGAGAATTGGTATGTCCTTTAAAAATAGGCTCAAGAGAGAATTTGTCTTCCTTACCCAGTTTTGCAAAGAGAATAAGATACGGCGGTAGTGGATAATTAATGCCAATGACCCTAGGTTTAAGCGTTCTTGTCGGTTTTTCGACGAAAATCGGGGCGCTAACTATCTTGTCTAACAAAATATCATGCAGGCCTTCGAGCAGTTCATTGCTTGGAAGAACCTCTGTTATGGAATTTAATTTATCTTGATTGTGCTCGATTAAACTGCCAAAAAACGCGATATTTTTCATGGTATGGCTATCTTCGAGAATGACAAGCTGCAGTCGTTTCCCGCCAGGGGATATCCTAATCACTTTGTATGGCACTTTGCTTAAAGTAACATTTTTGTCGAGTTTATCCAGTTCGGTGAAGTTTACAGCACAGGTTTCGCCAGCTTTGAGGGTGCTTGGGGAAGTGAGTGCAATGCTGATGCCGCGCTTAGATATATCGAGCGTTATACCTGTATGCGTCTGGTTGTCTTCGCCAGTGAGAACCAGTGGAGAACGAAACTGAAAGCGCGGTTCTTTACGGCGAGACTTTGCATCATAATAAATACAAGTTGGATTATTGGTTGGATTTCGTGCATGGCGAAAGCTATTGATGCTGCTGCTAGGCAATTTAGGTTTAGGCGCTAGCAAGTAATCGCCATTGCTTGTTTCTGTGGAGAGTTCTTGCAAAATGCCACAATGGGTAAGAGTACTAGCATCAAGTGTTAGCTCAGAAGAGTGCTTGACTAACTCGGCGCACTCGTCTTTTGAGAGCTCGAACATATGCACACGAAACACTTTCCAACTTTTTTTCCTTGCGCCTACATGACAGAAAAGCTGCCGCACCTCTTCTTTCGCTTCAGGGAGCATCATTGAGAAAAACAAGGTTTTGTCTTGGTGGCTGTGGGTAAAGGAGTAAAAAATCTCGTCAGCACTTTGAATATCAGGTTTCATGAGTCTTTCAAGGCGAGCTTGACTGAATAAACTGGTTAAGGCCTGCTGGTTCCGTTCATCATGCCAGTAATGCCATATTGGTTGATTATTTTCAGTCATCAAAGCGAGCTTGAGTTCCTGACCACTGAAGAATAACGGCAGGTTACAGGTATGTTTGAGAAAGGTATGTTCATAACCTCTTGAGCGCGCTCGAATGACTTTGTCTTGAGTGTCATGTCGGTTACGTTGTCGATCACTGTTGAGCCGACTTTCGATCAATTGTTCGATGGCATTCGACTCATCCAATTTGAGTAGACGAAGAAACTTAACCGAATCGTTATCGTATGACTCATCAACACCAACAATGCGGTATTGCATTGGCTCTTTGAGGCCTTCTAGTTCAGATTCTTTCATCAACTCAATGAACTTGACGGCGATAATTTCGCCTGGCTGATAGTCAAATGCCGAAGGGACTTTAAATTTTGCGCCAGATGGCGAGAGGTCGATTGTTGTCGCATGAACAAGATCAATACCGAGTTTAAACTCAATTTGCGATGAGACTTTAAGACGATTTTCACGACGCTTCAGATCGTAACCAAGCTTAATCGCTTCTACATCAAAAATACTGGTCTTTTCTTCGGTTTCATCTCCGTGTAGTTGTCCTCTTTTTTTCATGACTCGAAAGTTATTGTGGGTGTTACATAAGGCTTCCCAAACGCCTTCTGTGTACCCGCCAAACTTACGCACATTTTTCTGATAAGTGTTAAATGCGACGTCATCAAGCCAATGCTTGACCCCGTCCAGTTCGTATTCACGACATTCGCCGTTGACTCGACCTCTTAGATCAACCACTTTGGAGCATGGGGCCATCACACGATTGAGCTCCATTTTGACCAAAAGCTTGACAGACGGGGCTTCCCCTTCGGTCATTTGGCCAAGAACGAAGTCAAAGTCTTCTGAGTGATAAGCAGGGATCAGTCGCTCTGCTAACGACAATATTTCGGTTTGCTCCATTAGTGATTGCTTGATTACCCTTATGCAAAATATCTACCTTGATATATAAAACTTTAGTGTTATGTTACAACGAATCAAGATTTATCGATGATGAATGATAACGAGATCGTTATAAATTTGGGTCTGGAGTAATATGGCAAAGGTAAAAAGAGCCTACGTATGTAATGATTGTGGGGCAGATTTTCCAAGGTGGCAGGGGCAGTGTAATGCCTGTGGTGCATGGAATACCATAAGTGAAATTAGACTTGCAGCGTCACCCACTACAACTAAGCATGACCGGCTTTCAGGTTATGCGGGTAACTCTGGAGAAACTCAGGTTCAAGTCTTGTCTGAGATTGATTTACAAGAAGTTCCACGTTTTACTAGCGGTTTTAAGGAGCTGGATCGGGTACTGGGTGGCGGCGTTGTTCCTGGGGCTGCTATTTTAATTGGTGGAAATCCAGGTGCAGGCAAATCAACGTTACTTTTGCAAACTATGTGTTATTTGGCCTCACAAATGCCAACTTTGTATGTCACGGGTGAGGAATCTCTACAGCAGGTGGCAATGCGTGCGTCTCGATTAGGTCTACCCAAAGAGCACTTAAAAATGCTGTCTGAGACCAATGTCGATAGAATTTGTCAGGTTGCTGAAAAAGAGCAGCCCAAACTGTTGGTCATTGACTCCATTCAAGTGATGCATGTAGCCGATGTGCAATCATCTCCTGGTAGTGTTGCGCAAGTGCGAGAGTCTGCGACCGCGTTAACCCGTTATGCTAAACAAAATAATGTTGCCGTGTTTATTGTCGGGCATGTGACGAAAGATGGCACCTTAGCAGGCCCTAAAGTTTTAGAGCATATTATTGATTGCTCGGTTCTGCTCGATGGCGGTACGGATAGCCGATTTAGAACGCTTCGCAGTCATAAGAACCGTTTTGGTGCGGTGAATGAGTTGGGGGTTTTTGCTATGACGGGCCAAGGGCTAAAAGAAGTCAGCAATCCTTCGGCAATATTCCTTTCTAGGGGAGAAGAGGAAACGTCAGGAAGCTCGGTCATGGTGGTTTGGGAAGGCACCAGACCTTTGTTGGTGGAAATACAAGCTTTGGTTGATTATTCTCAGTTGGCGAACCCTAGACGAGTCTCTGTTGGCCTTGAACAAAACCGTCTTTCTTTGTTACTGGCAGTGCTGCACAAACATGGCGGGCTGCAAATGGCTGACCAAGATGTGTTTGTCAATGTTGTGGGGGGGGTGAAAGTGACCGAAACCAGTGCTGATCTCGCTTTAGTGATGGCATTGCTGTCGAGTTTTAGAGACAGAGCTCTCCCCCGAGATGTTGTGATATTTGGTGAGGTTGGCTTGGCGGGGGAAATTCGCCCAGTACCAAGTGGTCAGGAACGGCTAAATGAAGCCTTCAAACATGGCTTTAAAAAAGCGATTGTACCCGCTGCCAATATGCCGAAGGGAGGAATTGTGGGTATGCAAATCCATGCGGTAAAAAAATTGTCTGATGCAATCGCTGCCTTTGAAGAGCTATAAATTGTTGGGGTTGAGCATTGCTCAACCCTGAGTTTCTAAAGCATATCAACGGCTTTTTCAACGCCAACTATTAATCTGTTAACATCTTCCAAGTTGTTATAAACAGCAAAAGAGGCTCTTAGTGTCCCTTTAATACCAAGCGCGTCCATTAAAGGGTGAGCACAGTGATGCCCTGCTCGTATAGCCACGCCTTGTTGGTCTAATAGGGTGGCCACATCTTGGTGATGGACCCCTTCAACCACAAAAGAAATCACGCTTGCTTTAGGCTGATAGCCGAGAACTTTTACGCCTTCAATCTTGGTTAGCCTTTGATAAGCTTGCTGAGTGATATTCTGCACATGCTTTTCGACTTCTTGGATAGACAGCGCGTTATACCAGTCAATTGCCCTAGCCAGTGCAATAGCACCTGCCACATTTGGTGTGCCAGCTTCAAATTTTCCGGGAAGTGCACTGTATGTGGTACCTGAAAACGAGACATGTTCAACCATTTTACCGCCGCCGTGCCATGGCGGCATGGTTTCAAGTAATTCTAGTTTCCCATAAAGCACACCAATACCAGCAGGGGCGTAGAGTTTATGACCGGAGAAGACATAAAAGTCAGCACCAAGAGTTTTCACATCCACTTGCTCATGGACAATACCTTGTGCTCCGTCAATAATGACTTTCGCGCCAACGTGCCTCGCTTTAGCGATAACCCCTTCAATTGGCAGCCTTGTTCCAGTGACATTGGTGATATGTGCTAATGCGACAATTTTTGTATGTGCAGAGAGTAGAGAGTCGAAGGCAGCCATATCCCACTGACAGTCTAGTGTCATGGGGACTTTTACTACTTTGGCGCCTGTTTGCTCTGCAACGATTTGCCATGGAACAATGTTAGCGTGATGTTCCATCTCACCAACTAAAATTTCATCATTAGGCTTTAGGGTATTTCGAGCATAAGTTTGAGCAATAAGGTTGAGTGATTCAGTGGCCCCTCGTGTCCAAATGATTTCTTTATCTGTTTGAGCGCCGATAAATTTAGCGACAGTTGAACGTGCGGATTCAAACTGGCTGGTGGCATGAGCTGTTAAGCTGTGGCTGCCACGATGAACATTGGCGTTTTGAGCACGATAGTAGTGCGAAATAGTATCAATTACACAGTCGGGCTTTTGTGTGGTTGCTGCACTATCAAGATAAACAAGCGGTTGTTGATTAACGTTTTGCTTTAGCGCAGGAAACTGCTCACGAATCGCGTTCACATCTATCATGATTCGCAGTCACCTAACTTTTGGTAATGAAGAGTCGGTAAGGTTATCATCGGCTCTGCGACCGTCCATGCATGTTTTTTACCCGATAAGTTGATAATAATTTCCATTGCAAATTCAAGCGCAGTTCCTGGACCTTGGCTGGTCAATAAGTTGTGATTAATATCATAGGTAACACGTTTAGTGCGCCATTTTTCTTTGGCAATATGTGATTCAAAATTTGGGTGGCAAGTCATCATCGCGTTCGGATAAAGTTTATGGTGAGCAAGCACCAAGGCAGGGGCTGCGCAGATAGCCGCAACTAATTTGCCCTCGTACATTTGCTGGCGAACGATTTCGACTAGCAATGTGCTATCGCGAAAGACTTCAGAACCACCGACGCCTCCTGGTAAAATAATCGCGTCAAATTCATCGTCAGCAATGTCAACCAGTTTGCACTCTGCAGTGAGTGTGACCCCACGTGAGGCTTTCATGGTTAATTCACCTGCAAAGTCAGCGCTGGCAACCACGGTTTCGTATCCAGCTCTTACCATCATGTCTATGATAGTGATGGCTTCCATTTCTTCCGTACCCGGAGCTATGGGTACCAATACTTTTTTAGTCATGGTTCTGTTCAATCTGCTTAATGTGTTGAAAGAGCTGCTCGTTAGTTGGCACAGAAATGTTGTGCGCCTTTGCTCTTTGTAAAAGGTAACCTGTGATAAAGTCTATCTCGCTTGGGCGTTGATGAACAATATCCTGATGCATCGAAGAGTAATTTTCAGATGTTGCCTCGATGACTTGATTGACCTTACTTAGTAAGCTCTCACTGCTTGTGTCTATACCTTCAGCGTTTAAAACTTGGCTTATTTCTGCAGTCAACGAAGTGATGGTTTTCTGATAATTTGGTGAGGATAAGTGGCCATTTTTGACTTGGTTTATTGCAGTCAACGGATTGATGGCGCAGTTTATCGCCAATTTATGCCAAAGTGCACTGAGGATATTTGAGTGCCATGTTACTTTAGGCAGCGCATGTTCAAATACGGTCTGTAAAAAATCACAACGTTTACCACCCTCGTTAAAGCCGCCAAACTCTGTGTATCCGTTACCTGTATGCAGAACTTGATTTGGTTTTGGGCGAAAAGCGCCATGTGTGGTAGTGCCAATCACCAGTGGATTATTCGGTAATAAAGTGTTGATTGCCTCTGCGGTACCCATGCCATTGTGCATTAAGACCAAAATGGTTTCTTGGGCAAGGCTAGGCGCAATTTGTTCTAGCGTGGGCTCGACAATAGGCGCTTTAACTGTCACCAACAAAACGTCTGCTGAGGCAAGTTTTTCTTTGCTATTGCAGGTAAACTGGACTGCAGGGTTATGATCTTGCTGAAGATAAATGGAGTTGTTGTGTTGCCGAGACCAAAGTGACACTGAATGGCCGGCGCGGCTTAAATGACATGCCCACAAAGAGCCAATAGCCCCAGGACCAAGAATAACAATATTCATCTTAACTTATAATTGGTGCGAGTTTGCCAAGAGAATACGGTGATATGAAGGTATTGCCAACAAAAAATGGCACCAGAAGTGTGCCATTTATTAGACGTAAATTTAGACGTTGGGCTAGAACTTATAAGTAACCGCCACGTAGTGACCAAACCCAGTTGTTTTTCCTGCTAAGCCGTCATCTTTTAGGCCGTAAACGTCTTTGTATCCTTTTAGGCCATAACCCACAGCAAAACGATCTGAATGCCAATAAATACCGTTAAACATGGCACCACCATTTGAAGTTTGTAGTGCAGTATTGTCATCTTTCATACCAAATTGGTAGTCAATATAGCCTTGGTATGAAATAAAAGACCCGTTTTCGAAGAAGTAGAATGGCTTAAACCAGTTCGTTGAAATTTGATAGCCATTCCAATCTTTCATATTGGAATCATAGGTTCCATAGAGGTTTAGTCCAACTTTACCAAACCAAGGAAGCTCTACATCCGAACCTAGACCAATTTTTTGGGTGTTCACACCTGAATTTCCGCCCCACTCCATTAATGTTGCGACATAGAGTTCTTTGACTGGACCAAAAGATAAATCTTTACCCGTTAATGCATCCAGAGACATCCGAGGGGCAAATTTCATAAAGATTTTTTCGGCACCATCTTTGTCACTATCAGGGTCAGAGGTTAGGTTGAATACATCGACGTAGCCATACAAATCAAATAGACCAGAACGACCGCCAAATTCCATTTCTAAATAATCATGATCTGATTCACCGGGTAGCTCATTAAAGGCTCCCATTAGGTTAAATTGAAGCCATTTGTAATCGTTTTTGTGGATATCACCGTCTGAGTAGTCAGCTGCCATGGCAGGGGTAGACATTGCAGCAACAACACCAAGAGCTAAAAGTGATTTACGCATAGTGGGACTCTCTATGTATATTTTGTGTGAAAATGTAGTGATTGTGCCGAGATGTACAATCTTCGCTGTACTTTGGCTGGCTGAATAATATAGATAAAGCTATCAATTATCAGTGATAAATGATGATAAATTACAGATTAATATTGACAGCTATCACATATTTGAGAATTAGTTGGCTTTGTGCCAGAACGTTAAGGTTTTTGATACAACTGGCTCAAAGGTATCGTTTGCGTCTTGTTTCTTTTTATTGTTGGGAGGTTGGACGAGTGACTGATTAGGCTGCTGACGCCCATTGATCGAATTTCTATCATCAACGTAAATCATACCAAACAAGTAAATGGTATCTGATAGTGAAAGAAATGATGCTTTTTCCTTTGGGCTCTGTGTTATTGCCCGGTGGAAAAATGAAGTTGCGAATATTCGAGCCAAGATACAAAAGATTGGTTAAGCAGGCATGTCAAACAAGTAATACCTTTGGTATTTGTCTATTCGATGGCAAAACTGGTGAGACAGCACCCGTGCTCTCTAGCGTGGGGACTCTTGCTCAGATCGTTGATTTTGAGGCGCTTGATGGCGGGCTGCTCGGCGTGACGGTTGTGGGTACAAAGCGATTTAGGATAGTCAATGTACGATCTGAGTTCGATGGCTTGAGGCAAGCTGAGGTTGAGTGGCTGAGAACTTGGTCTTATTCCAAAATAGAAGTTAAGCATCGACATTTAAGTGAGCAGTTACAGCATATATTTCGGCGGTTTCCCAAGTTTGCTGAACTTCATCCTCAGTGTTTTTTTGATGATGCAAGCTGGGTTTGTCAACGTTGGTTAGAGCTTCTCCCCGTCAAAAAGAAAGACGTTGACTTTTTGCTGATGCAGGATGATTGTCATCAGGCCATGGAATTCTTATCTCAATCAAATTTTGTCTCTGAGAATAGACGGCTAAACTGAATAAGGGATGACTGAGCGGCAATTATGGGCCACTCAAACAGACATTAGGGCGACACTAAATTGGATACCCAAATGATCGATTTAGTTTGTGCTTCGTAGACACAGATATAAACCCTGTATTAAGGAAGTTTGCATGGTAACTCAAGACACAGAGTCGTTTGCCAAGCAAGATTGGTGTGACTGTATGGATAAAGTCAAAGAGCAAGACAAATATGCCTTTGCTCTGGTATTTAATCATTTTGCCCCGCGTCTTAAACAATTTGTTTTCAAGCATATAGGCAATGAGCAAGTGACGTTAGAGCTTGTCCAAGAAACAATGACGACAGTGTGGCGAAAAAGCCAATTATTTGATGGTAGCAAAAGTTCGCTTTCGACGTGGATATACACGATTGCGCGAAATCTGTGTTTCGACACGCTGAGAAAGCAGCGTGGAAAAGTGTTACACATTCATAGTCAGGACATTTGGCCCGATGATTACACTCCTCCCGATCGCGTGGAAGACTACACACCAGAGCATGAAATGTTGAAAGCGCAGGTGGTGAAGTTTTTAAGTGTATTACCAGAGGCTCAAAGGAAAGTAGTGCAGGCAGTGTATCTTGAAGAGTTGCCTCACCAGCAAGTGGCTGAGATGTACGATATTCCCGTAGGTACGGTCAAATCCAGACTTAGGCTTGCAGTTGAGAAGCTGCGTCACTCTATGGAGGTAGAGAGGTTATGAGCTATCATCCTGAATTAGATACCCTTAAAATGTATGCGGCAGGCGAACTGAGTGCTGTCGACGGGCTTACCATCGCAACACATCTAGAAACTTGCCAAGAGTGTAAAGAGAAAGTGGCAGAGTATGAGCAACACTTTGGCGAAACACTGAATTTGGTGCGAGGGGAGCAAGATCCGAGTTTTGATGCAATGCTTGTCAACATTGTTGGTCTCGAGCCAGACGGTTCGTCAGTTAACCTCTTTAGAAAACCTATAACGATAAAAGTACAGGGCAAAACATTTTCCCTGCCGCTATCGCTGTCCAGATTTGAAGACAAAATAGGGCGGTGGCGTAATTACGGCGGCAAGGTATTTAGTGCTCCAATTGATATTTGTGATTCTGTTAGGGTTAATTTGCTGTACATCTCTGAAGGTGTAAGTATCCCCCAACATACACACAAGGGGATGGAATCCACTCTAATATTGCATGGCGGTTTCAGTGATGAAACAGGGCATTATGAGGCGGGAGATTATTTAGTGAAAGATGGGTCAGACAAGCACAGTCCTTATACAAAAGATGGCGAAGATTGCCTGTGCCTTACCGTATTAACTGAACCTATGATGTTCACCCAAGGGGTGGCGAGAATATTTAACCTGTTTGGCAAGGGCATGTATCCATAATTTGCTCTTGATAGAAAGGCTTGGTGGTAAACCAAGCCTTAATTGTGGGTTTAACCGTGATTTTCTTCGTTATCTTTTTGCTGAGCTTTGTTTAGTAAGTCGGTGAAATGATGCCGAAGTGAATACAGCATAATCAGGCTCGGAATGACCATCAAACAAGTGATGATAAAGAAGGTAGACCAATTGTTTAAGTAGTCAACCAGTTCGCCACTGAAGGAAGCGAGCGTTGTTCGTCCCAAATTGCCTAGTGATGCAAGCAGAGCATATTGAGTTGCTGAAAAGGCTTGTCCAGTCAGGACTGTGAGAAAAGAAACAAACGCCACGGTGGAAAATGCCGTTGTGAAATTATCGACAATGATGGTTGCCAAGAAAAGAGGTTCATTTGGCCCAACGGATGCGATCCATGCAAACATTAAATTGCTGGCCGACATTGTGATACCACCAATCATTAAGCCTCGCACAATACCAAATCTGACATTGACCATACTACCTACTAAGGTAAAGGCCGTGGTTAGTCCCCAGCCAATTAACTTAGAGTAATAGCCAATTTGTTCATTGGAGAAGCCAATTTCTTTATAGAACGTAATCGACATTCTGCCTAAAAAGGCTTCGCCGATTTTAAATAAAAATACAAAGAGTAGTAGCGTCAGTGCTACTCGCGTACCGTTGCGTTTAAAAAAGTCTAAGAATGGTTCTACGACCGTGACGCTCAGCCATGCGATGGTTTTGTTGCCTATCACTTTACTGTGACGCTGCTCAGCCGCTGCTTGAAGAGCATCACGATGAGTTGTTGGTTCTCCCACGAGTAGAGTAAACAACATAAGTAATGCAACGATTGCTGCCATACCATAATAAACACCGTTCCACCCTATTGCGTCAGCATTGATGAATGCGACATATCCGGGTAGAGAATACCCTGTCCACCATCCCATCACCGCCATGGCTGAGGCTTGTGGTAGTTTCGATGCTTCCGATTTTGGGAAAGTATCAATACGAAAAGCATCAATCGCAATATCTTGGGTGGCAGATGAAATTGCAATCGCAAGGGCAAGCATGGAGGTGAGCAGCAAATTCTCAGATGGGTTAACGCCTGCTATGGCTAGCGTACAGACCAGAACAATCGACTGGCAAAAGAAAATCCAACTTCTTCGTTGCCCCAGCCAAGAATGGATAAGTGGTAATTTTATCCTATCGACCAATGGTGCCCAAAGAAAGTTAATGGCATAGACAGCAAAGACACTGCCAAAATAGCCAATGGCCGATCTTGTTAGGCCAGCATCTTTAAGCCAGCCTGACATATTTGAACCAATCAGTACCCAAGGAAAGCCACTTGAGCAGCCTAACATGAAGACCCAAAGTAAGCGCTTATCTAAATAACTGTGGAGAGTTTCTAGCCATGAGTTGGAGCAGGATTTGATAGACATGAACTCATCCTAATAGATTGCTATTTTAGTTGATTGAAAGCTCGAACCCGTCAGGTTGGAGTCTTAGATTTGAGGTTATCTAAATAACTTTGATGATAATGGTCGTCTCTGATACGTCAAGATGAATTGCCTTTATTTTTTTAATAAATGGAAATTCGTTAATAAATGTTTTTGATGCGTTAGATTATGGTAACAAAGAGCTCCAACCTGCTTAGGTCAGAGCTTACTCTTATTTAAGGGACTAAAGTCGTTTTAGTGATGATGATGGCGGTTTCAGGGACGTCACGGTAGCGGCCTTTGGTTGTCGTGGATACTTTGCTCATGCTTTTTACAGTATCAAAGCCTCTGATGACCTTACCAAAAACAGTGTAGCCGTCTGTTAAGGGTTTCGTTTTGTCATCTTTGTTGTAGTCAAGATAATCATTATCTTTGTAGTTAATGAAAAACTGGCGAGTCGCCGAATTTGGATCGCTGGTTCTGGCCATCGCGATTGTTGCAACTTGGTTTTTTAGCCCATTGGACGCTTCATTTTTTATCGGTGCGTATGTGGAGACAGGGTTCATATCTTTGTCAAATCCCCCTCCTTGGGCCATAAAACCAGGAATAACTCGATGAAATTGTGTGCCTACATAGCTGCCATCTTTAATATATTTGATGAAGTTATCTACGGTGACAGGTGCTTTTTTTTCATCGAGTTCAACAGTAAAAGCACCTAAGGTTGTTTCAAAAACAACCTTAGGACCCGCAAAAGCCAAGTTGGTGAAAAGTAGCAGTGAGGCTATGGTCAGTTTCCACATTAGAAACGCTCCTGCATGTAATTTTTCAGTTCACGATCGTTAGCGACTTCTTTTAGTACCAAATTAGTGACGTCGTTAAGTACTGTGCCAATTTCATCATCAGAAGCACTGAAAGCACCATTTCGTTTGGCTGTTCCTGTATAGGTTTTGACTAACTTTCCTTTGGGGGTTTCTGCGGTAATCTCGAGTACGACTTTGCCATCCATCTCATTTTCCATCACCGAGTGCTTCACCGAGACCAAAGCTTCTTGTATTTCAACGCGCACTGAATTTTCACTATTTACAGTGCTGCGAAAGCCTTGCGATTGAAACTGCTCCAATAAGGCATTTTCGATACTGATTCGAACATTTTGCTTCGAGTGAATTGGCTCGATATTGGAGCGTCCACTGTCTATTAATGCGACATATTGAGCGGAACGAACATCCTTGCTTGTTAAGGTAAAGCTTGCATCTTGTACAAGGTTATTGTCACTAATAACGGGTTGAGGCGTAAAATTAAGCTGTTCTTGTTGAGGGGATGTACATGCAGTCAGTAAAGCCATTGACGCGGCTAGAAGCAGTTTTCTCATTATGGTTTCCTTTAATCGTCGCTCTGGATATAGAGACATGATAGTGAACTATTTAGTTGCCTGTAAAATAACAAATTTCTTATTTGAAGCGATAAGTTTGACTTTTGATTTACCAAACAACTTGGATAACTTCACATCGTAGCCGAGGTGACGGTTGCCGATAACTAATAATTTCCCATCATTGCAAAGAACATGCTTTGCATCACAGAACATTTGCCACGCAATGTGATCAGTAATCGCCTGTTGTTGATGAAAAGGCGGGTTACAGATTACCAACTCTGCGGTGTCGCTTTCAAATCCATCGAGGCAATTATTGGTGATGCATGTTATGTCTCGTTGCTTTCCAAGGTTATTGAGAAGATTTGTCTGTGCAGACGTCGTCGCCATATAACTTTCGTCTACACAAGTGATGCGCACATTTGGATTGTCGATCCCAAGTTTGACTGAAAGTACGCCATTACCACATCCTAGGTCGATAACTCGCTTAGTGTTTAGGTCCTTTGGCAAGTAATCGAGCATAAATCGAGCTCCTTGGTCGAGCTTTTCGCCTGAGTAAACATTGGGTAAGTTGCTGAGTTCAAAGTTATGCGAATCGACTTGCCATTTGGTTAAAGGGTCGACAGCAAGTTTTTTTGAGCTATCTGCAATTGAGAACACTAAGCGGTGCTTTTTCCAAGCCAATGAGGTATGAGTGCTGCCTAGATATTTCTCAAATAATGCCAACGTTGAAGTGTGGATTTCTTTGGCTTTGTTCACCGCAATTACAGGAACTGACTGACCAAGACGAAGTCTTAATTGGCTCAGCTGCCACACCAGATGGCGGTTACTCCTTGGGATCTGCATCAGCACGTAGTCTACGTTGGCGGGAATATCGTCAAGTGTGTTAGATAAAGTGATATTTTTGCATTGATTGGTGGCCAAGTTTTCAAGGACACCTTGATGTGCAATATAGGAATCACTCATCATGGTGACAGAGTGTTCATGAGTAAACCAGCAGCTCAGTGCACCAAAACTATCGTTAAGAATTAAAATATGTTTACCGGGCTCAATATTCATTTCCTCCATGTAATTAATGAGGTACTCATCGCCAGCGTCCCACGCTTGAAGTGTTTCATTATTCCTTTTCGGAAACCTATGTAGGGTTAACGTGCGCTGATGAAGCGAAAATTTAGTTTTCATATTTGTAAAGGTATGGAGGTTGAGAGGGTAAATTGTCTCAGAAGCGGAAAGAGCTGAAAACTAAAACCTTTGGATTTGTGGGTAAGAAAGCTATTATTTGTTGGTTAGAAATATAGGTATTTACGGTGAAATGATGATACAAGAAGTGATAGAAACTAAACTCTCTGATTTCTTTAAACCTTTGCATCTTCAGGTGTTGAATGAGAGTTATATGCACAATGTGCCGGATGGTTCAGAGAGTCATTTTAAAGTTGTGATAGTCAGTGAAAAGTTTGCAGGACAACGGCTGATTGGTCGCCACCGTCAGGTTAATCAAGTCTTGGCAGATGAACTCGCCAATCATATTCACGCTCTGTCCATTCATGTTTATACCTTGGAAGAGTGGAATAAACAAAATCAGATTGCTCCTGACAGTCCAATGTGTTTGGGTGGATCAAAATAGTATAGCGTATTATAAAATAGTATGGCGCATTATAAAGTCTGTAGAAATAATCATCATTTTTTGATTATAAAATAATCCATTTATTAACAATAAATAAACAAATAGGTGGGTGGATTGGTTTTATTGCTAAGTGTTTCATACTATGAATAAAATAAATCACTATTAACTGTGTGGTTAATGCTGTTTGTGCGATGGTTCAAACTTATGAGTAATACTTAACCTTTTAAACTCAAATCCTTCGAAATATATATCTGATTCTTTTCTTTGGTCATGGCGTATACTTCTAAAAAGATGATAGACTACCGCACCTGATAAATCTCGACTAAATTTGTAGCGAGGTTTTTAATAGGATGTTGCGATTTTGGTGTGTTAAATAGCACCAAAACCGGACACTAGTGTCGTGTCTAAAAGTTACGCAATCAATGAATCTTTTTCCCGATAAAAGTAGTGCAAGTGCGTATGATTACAATAAAGAAGGGTTTGGACCTGCCTATCGCAGGAGCTCCTACCCAGGTGATTAATGATGGTAAGACCATCAAGAAAGTCGCCTTGCTTGGCGAAGAGTACGTCGGCATGCGTCCTACCATGCATGTTCGCGTAGGCGATGAAGTAAAAAAAGCTCAGGTTCTTTTTGAAGATAAGAAGAACCCAGGCGTGAAATTTACTTCACCAGCAAGCGGTAAAGTGATCGAAATTAATCGTGGCGCTAAACGTGTCCTTCAGTCCGTAGTGATGGAAGTGTCAGGTGGTGAGCAGGTTACGTTCGATAAGTTTGAAGCAGGACAACTAGCAGAACTAGCCCGGAATACGGTCAAAGCTCAGCTTGTTGATTCAGGTCTTTGGACGGCTTTACGTACTCGTCCCTTTAGCAAGGTTCCAGCTATTGAATCTTCTACACAGGCAATTTTTGTTACTGCAATGGATACAAATCCGTTGGCAGTTCAGCCTGAGTTGGTCATTAATGAGCAGCAGGAAGCTTTCGTTGCAGGTTTGGACATACTTTCAACTTTGACTGATGGCAAAGTTTACGTTTGTAAGGCCAATTCCAGTCTTCCTCGTTCTTCTCAAAATAATGTTGAAGAACATGTGTTTGAGGGACCTCATCCAGCAGGACTTGCAGGTACTCACATGCATTTCCTCTATCCGGTTAATGCAGAGAATGTCGCTTGGAGTATCAATTACCAAGACGTGATTGCGTTCGGTAAGCTTTTCCTAACAGGTGAACTTTATACTGACCGTGTCATTTCCCTTGCGGGACCTGTCGTCAACAATCCTCGCTTAATTCGTACCATCCAAGGAGCCAATCTTACTGAGCTGACGGATGGTGAATTAATGCTTGGTGAAGTTAGAGTGATTTCTGGGTCTGTACTTTCTGGTACTCAGGCTTCTGGCCCACATGATTATCTTGGTCGTTACCATGTACAAGTTTCAGTACTGCGTGAAGGTCGAGACAAAGAGCTATTTGGCTGGGCTGCACCAGGTAAAAACAAGTTTTCTGTAACTCGAGCTTACCTAGGTCATATTTTTAAAGGCCAGCTATTTAACATGACGACCACAACTAACGGCAGTGATCGTTCTATGGTGCCAATTGGTAACTATGAACGCATTATGCCATTGGATATGGAACCTACTTTGCTACTTCGTGACCTATGTGCTGGTGACACAGACAGTGCTCAAGCATTGGGTGCGCTAGAGCTGGATGAAGAAGATCTCGCATTGTGTACCTTTGTATGTCCGGGTAAGTATGAGTACGGAGCATTGCTTCGTGAATGCCTAGACACGATCGAGAAGGAAGGGTGATTTCATGGCTCTTAAAAAATATCTTGAAGACATTGAACATCATTTTGAGCCTGGTGGTAAACATGAAAAATGGTTTGCGTTGTACGAAGCTGTTGCGACGGTATTCTACACTCCAGGTTTAACAACAAAGAAAAGTTCACATGTTCGTGATAGCGTTGATTTAAAACGTATCATGATCATGGTTTGGTTAGCGGTATTCCCTGCGATGTTCTGGGGAATGTATAACGCGGGTGGCCAAGCAATAGCGGCTCTTAACCACATGTATACTGGTGATCAGTTTGCTTCAATTGCTGCTGGTAACTGGCACTATTGGCTGACAGAGATGGTCGGTGGCTCTCTTGCCGCTGATGCTGGTTGGGGCAGTAAAATGCTTCTAGGTGCGACCTACTTCCTACCTATTTACGCAACCGTGTTTATCGTTGGTGGTTTTTGGGAAGTGCTTTTCTGCATGGTGCGTAAGCACGAAGTTAACGAAGGGTTCTTCGTCACTTCCATCTTGTTTGCGCTCATCGTTCCGCCAACGCTTCCTCTCTGGCAAGCAGCATTAGGTATTACCTTCGGTGTTGTCGTGGCCAAGGAGATTTTTGGTGGTACTGGACGTAACTTCCTGAACCCTGCACTGGCTGGTCGTGCTTTCTTGTTCTTTGCATACCCAGCACAGATCTCTGGTGATGTTGTGTGGACTGCTGCCGATGGTTTCTCTGGTGCAACGGCTTTGAGTCAATGGGCACAAGGTGGTAGCGGTGCGCTGATGAATACAGTGACAGGCGCTCCAATTTCATGGATGGACGCGTTCATTGGTAATATTCCGGGCTCGATTGGCGAAGTATCGACTTTAGCACTCATGATTGGCGCAGCCATGATCGTTTATATGCGAATTGCGTCATGGCGAATCATCGCGGGTGTGATGATTGGTATGATTGCGGCCGCAACAATATTTAATCTCATCGGTTCTGATACCAATCCAATGTTTAACATGCCTTGGCATTGGCACCTAGTATTAGGTGGTTTTGCATTCGGTATGTTCTTCATGGCAACTGACCCTGTATCAGCTTCGTTTACTAACAAAGCAAAATGGTGGTACGGCGCACTGATTGGTGTGATGTGTGTATTAATTCGTGTTGTGAATCCAGCTTACCCTGAGGGTATGATGCTTGCGATTCTGTTTGCGAACCTGTTTGCACCTCTGTTCGACCATATAGTTATCGAGAAGAACATCAAGCGGAGATTAGCACGTTATGGCAAGTAATAACGACAGCATTAAAAAGACGCTGGGTGTTGTTATCGGATTGAGCCTTGTGTGTTCAATCATAGTATCAACAGCCGCTGTAGGTTTGCGTGACCAGCAAAAAGCGAACGCTGTACTGGACAAGCAAACCAAGATTATTGAAGTCGCTGGTATTGACACTGAAGGAAAGAAAGTTCCTGAACTTTTTTCTGAATATATTGAAGCTCGTTTAGTCGATTTTAAAACGGGTGATTTTGTTGATGGCAATGCAGCGACATATGACCAGCGTAAAGCAGCTAAAGATCCAGCACAGTCAATCAAGCTAAGTCCTGAGCAAGACGAAGCGAAGATCATTCGACGTGCCAATTTGGGTACCGTTTATTTGGTCAAACAGGATGACACTATTTCTCGTGTCATTCTTCCTGTTCATGGGAATGGTCTTTGGTCGATGATGTATGCCTTTATTGCTGTAGAAACCGATGGCAATACTGTCTCGGGTATTACCTATTACGAGCAAGGTGAAACCCCAGGACTTGGTGGTGAGGTTGAGAACCCTTCATGGAGAGCTCAGTGGGTCGGCAAGAAATTGTTTGATGAGAACCACAAACCCGCTATCAAAGTGGTGAAAGGTGGTGCGCCAGCTGGTTCTGAACATGGTGTTGATGGTCTATCTGGCGCAACACTAACCAGTAATGGCGTTCAGCATACATTTGACTTCTGGTTAGGTGATATGGGTTTTGGCCCGTTCCTAGCAAAAGTTCGTGACGGAGGTCTGAACTAATGTCTAGTGCACAAAACATTAAAAAGAGTATTTTAGCGCCGGTGTTGGATAACAACCCAATTGCGCTTCAGGTACTTGGTGTCTGTTCTGCGCTTGCAGTAACAACCAAACTAGAAACAGCCTTTGTTATGACGTTGGCCGTGACATTTGTTACTGCCATGTCTAACTTCTGTGTTTCTTTAATCCGCAATCACATACCAAATAGTGTGCGTATTATTGTCCAAATGGCAATTATCGCCTCTCTCGTTATCGTGGTTGACCAAATACTTAAAGCCTATTTGTATGACATATCCAAGCAGCTTTCGGTGTTTGTAGGCCTAATCATTACTAACTGTATTGTAATGGGACGCGCTGAAGCATTTGCAATGAAGTCTGCGCCTTTACCATCGTTTATTGACGGTATCGGTAATGGTTTAGGTTATGGTTTCGTTCTTATCACTGTCGGCTTCTTCCGTGAATTGCTTGGTTCAGGTAAGTTATTTGGAATGGAGATATTGCCTCTAGTGAGCAATGGTGGTTGGTATCAGCCAAATGGTCTGATGTTGCTTGCGCCATCGGCATTCTTCTTAATTGGCTTCCTGATTTGGGTGCTTCGTACATTCAAGCCAGAACAAGTAGAAGCGAAGGAGTAAGAGAGTCATGGAACATTACATTAGTCTGTTAGTTAAATCGGTTTTTATCGAGAACATGGCTTTGTCGTTCTTCTTGGGTATGTGTACATTTTTGGCTGTATCTAAGAAAGTAAAGACCTCCTTCGGTCTTGGTGTAGCAGTTGTGGTGGTACTGACGATTTCTGTACCCGTTAACAATCTTGTCTATAACCTAGTATTGAAAGAGAATGCCTTGGTAGCAGGGGTTGACCTTAGCTTCCTAAACTTTATCACCTTTATCGGTGTTATTGCGGCTTTAGTACAGATTCTAGAAATGGTCTTGGATCGTTTCTTTCCGCCTCTGTACAACGCGCTTGGCATCTTCTTACCATTGATTACAGTAAACTGTGCGATCTTTGGTGGTGTCTCTTTTATGGTACAACGTGACTATAACTTCGCTGAATCAGTCGTTTATGGGTTTGGCTCAGGTGTGGGATGGATGTTGGCGATCGTCGCTCTTGCAGGTATCCGTGAGAAGATGAAGTACTCAGACGTACCTCCTGGTTTACGTGGTTTAGGGATCACGTTTATAACAGTAGGTCTTATGGCGTTAGGCTTTATGTCTTTCTCTGGTGTTCAACTGTAAGTCGGGTAGACCGCAACAATAAAGGAATAGTCAATGGACATTATTCTTGGTGTAGTGATGTTTACTCTGATTGTACTGGCTCTAGTACTGGTGATTTTATTCGCTAAGTCTAAGCTTGTACCAACAGGTGACATTACAATCTCTGTTAACGATGACCCATCTTTGGCCATCGTGACACAACCAGGTGGTAAGCTTCTGGGTGCTCTAGCTGGTGCTGGCGTATTCGTTTCTTCCGCTTGTGGTGGCGGTGGCTCATGTGGCCAATGTCGCGTGAAAATTAAATCAGGTGGTGGTGATATACTACCAACCGAGCTTGATCATATTACGAAAGGTGAAGCTCGCGAAGGTGAACGTCTTGCATGTCAGGTTGCAATGAAAACTGACATGGATATTGAACTTCCTGAAGAAATCTTTGGTGTTAAGAAGTGGGAATGTACCGTTATTTCTAACGATAACAAGGCCACCTTTATCAAAGAGCTTAAGATACAGATTCCTGATGGTGAATCTGTACCTTTCCGTGCGGGTGGTTACATTCAAATTGAAGCACCTGCTCACCATGTCAAATACGCAGACTACGATATTCCGCAAGAATATCGTGAAGATTGGGACAAGTTTAACTTGTTCCGTTATGAATCTAAGGTAAACGACGAGACGATTCGTGCATACTCAATGGCGAACTACCCGGAAGAAGAAGGCATTATCATGCTTAACGTCCGTATTGCTACGCCTCCGCCGAATAACCCTAATGTTCCACCTGGCATTATGTCTTCGTATATTTGGTCTCTGAAAGAAGGTGACAAGTGTACGATTTCTGGACCGTTTGGTGAGTTCTTTGCCAAAGATACTGACAATGAAATGGTCTTCGTTGGCGGCGGTGCGGGTATGGCACCAATGCGTTCTCATATCTTTGATCAACTTAAGCGTCTAAAATCTTCGCGTAAGATGTCTTTCTGGTATGGTGCTCGTTCCAAGCGTGAAATGTTCTATGTGGAAGATTTCGATGGACTGCAAGCAGAGAACGATAACTTTGTTTGGCACTGTGCTCTGTCAGATCCTATGCCTGAAGATAATTGGGATGGCTATACGGGTTTCATTCACAACGTATTGTATGAAAACTATCTGAAGGACCATGAAGCGCCTGAAGACTGTGAGTACTACATGTGTGGTCCACCAATGATGAATGCTGCTGTTATTGGTATGCTGAAAGACCTTGGTGTCGAGGATGAAAATATCCTGCTCGATGACTTTGGTGGATAACACTTTAAGTTATTGATATATATGGCTGACCTTAAAGGTCAGCCATTATTTTTTCTGCTTTGTGTTTTAAAGTGATATTAGAAAATGAATCTTGAATCCAGATTTATATTCTGTTCTCATTTCCGTTATAAGGAGTCAAACAAGTGAAAAAGTGGCTTGTTGTTTTTGCTTCTCTCTTCGTCATAGCTGGTTGTGAAAAGCCAGTTGACCAAATCCACCTTAGTGGTCCTACGATGGGGACGACATACAACATTAAGTATATTGTCAGTGAAGATCAGCCTTCACCTGATGCTCTGCATAAAGAAATTGATCGTTTGCTTGAACAAGTCAACGATCAGATGTCGACCTATCGTGCCGATTCTGAATTAAGTCGCTTTAATCAAAGTGAAAGTTCACAACCCTTTGAAGTATCAACGCAGACGGCAACCGTCGTAAAAGAGGCCATTCGTATCAATAAGCTGACATTAGGGGCTTTGGATGTAACGGTTGGTCCACTTGTCAATCTATGGGGGTTTGGTCCTGAAGCACGCCCTGAAGTGGTTCCTAGTGAGAGTGAGCTTGAAAAACGCAGAACTAATACTGGAATTCAACATTTAAGTGTTGATGGTAATGCGCTTTTGAAAGACATCCCCAATTTGTACGTTGATCTCTCTACCATAGCTAAAGGGTGGGGTGTTGATGTGGTAGCGGATTATATTGAGTCGCAAGGCATACTAAATTATATGGTTGAAGTCGGTGGTGAGATGCGTCTCAAAGGCTTGAACCGTGAAGGCGTTAAATGGCGAATTGCCATTGAGAAACCAAGTGTTGATGAACGAGCGATACAGGAAATTATTGAGCCCGGAGATATGGCCATCGCGACATCAGGGGATTATCGCAACTATTTTGAAAGAGATGGTGTGAGGTATTCGCATATTATTAATCCAGAAACGGGTAAGCCTATCAATCATAAAGTGGTATCTGTTACTGTGCTTGATAAGTCATCCATGACGGCGGATGGTCTTGCAACGGGCTTGATGGTGCTGGGTGAGGAAAAGGGTATGAAGATAGCCAATGAAAACAATATTCCCGTTTTTATGATTGTAAAATCAAATGATGGCTTTGTAGAACTGGCATCGAACGCGTATAAGCCATATATTAATAAATAATAATAAATGAGTATGTTGTTATGAGTACATTTTTTATCACATTTGGTATTTTTATCGCCTTTGTAACTGCAATGTCAGTCGGTTACATATTTCAAAAGAAAGTCGTAAAGGGCAGTTGCGGTGGTCTTGGTGCAGTAGGAGTGGATAAGGTATGCAACTGTCCAGAGCCTTGTGATGCACGTAAAAAGCGTGAAGCACGAGAGGCTTTGCGTGCTGAGAAGCTGGCTGAGTGGGAAAAAGACCGCATAGCATAGAACATTTAAACCCGACTGAGTGTCGGGTTTTTCATCTAATAGATCTGATTTATTTATCCTCATATCACTCCCATCTAAAACTTTTATTACAATCTCCATTATCAATAGCGACTTACCCAGACACGAAGAATCTGTGCAAATGATTTTCAATCTTGGTGTATACGTAAAATAATATTATACTGTTTTTATATACAGTTTTATTGTTGCTATTATGGTTGAGACGAGAATAAGAAAAATTATCCATATTGATATGGACTGCTTTTACGCTGCTGTGGAGATGCGCGACAATCCAAGTTATCGTAACCAACCTTTAGCTGTTGGCGGAAGAGAAAAGCAGAGAGGGGTTATCAGTACCTGCAACTACGAAGCGCGGAAGTATGGCGTTAGGAGCGCAATGCCGACTGGGAAAGCACTAACCTTGTGCCCGAATCTTGTTGTGGTCCCTGGTCGTATGCAGGTTTATAAACAAGCTTCACAGCATATCAGGAGGATTTTTTCTCGCTATACGTCTCTTATCGAACCTTTATCGTTAGATGAAGCCTATTTGGATGTAACCGACTGTCAGCTGTATAAAGGTTCTGCGACTTTAATTGCACAAGCCATTCGCAATGATATTTTTGAAGAATTAAATCTGACGGCTTCAGCTGGGGTCGCACCGCTTAAATTCCTTGCCAAGGTGGCTTCAGATTTAAATAAGCCTAATGGTCAATATGTAATTCCCCCCAGCCATGTGCAGCAAGAGATTGACCGATTGCCGCTGGAAAAAATTCCTGGGGTGGGGCGAGTAAGCTTAGCCAAATTGCACAAAGCAGGTTTGTATACCTGCTTAGATGTTAAAAACTGTGATTATCGTGACTTACTTTTAGATTTTGGCCGTTTGGGAGCTTCTTTATGGAGTAAAAGTCATGGTATTGATGAGCGACCTGTCGTGGTTGAAAGAGAGCGCAAATCTGTGGGCGTTGAGACGACTTTGTGCCAGAACATTATCACTTATGAGCAGTGTTGGCAGCTTATTGAAACTAAGTTGTTTCCAGAGCTTGAAATAAGATTGGCTAAAGTCTCTAAGGAGAAATCAATACTTAAGCAGGGTGTTAAGCTTAAATTTGCTGATTTTAAACAGACGACCATAGAGCACATTCACCCAGAATTAGATTTAAATTACTTTAAAGTATTGCTTTGCGACATTCTTAAGCGCCAAAAAGGGCGAGAGATTCGACTGCTTGGCTTGAACGTGATGCTAAAACCGGAAGATGATGTTCAGCAGTTAAGTTTTTTCTGAGTTTAGCTTTTGATGCGCTATCTCATCCAGTACTTGTTGGTACGGGGAGTGACTGAGTTGTCCAAATCCAGTGATATTTTTGGCTTTAATTTTGGTAAACATGGGTGTGGTAATCCCACATAAAAACTTAGCCTTTAATGTATTAGATAGAGCAGATGGTGCGACTTTATCGAGCTCTCGTAGCCATTTACCGATCTTGGTTACAGACATGCGGGTACTCGCTGGTTCAGGCCATGCCTTAGTCTCGCCTCTACATACGCTACAATGGCCGCATTGTTTTGGTGCATTTAGGTCAGAGAAGTAATTCGCTAGGCCATGACTTAGACATTGTTCGGATTTTAAAAGAGCGAGCATGTGATGAATTCTCGAGATATCACTGCGCTGTTTATTTTTGAATAATTCCCACAGCTGTTGAGCAATTTTTTCTTTTGATATTTTGAGGTCATTGACTCGATAGACTTCAGTCATAAGTTTGCTTTCTAGCTCTATCCATCCTTGCTGATGAAAATAATCCAATGCAGATATGGCTCTATTTCGTTCACCTTTATAGCTATGCCAAAGGTGATCAAAGTCAACTTGGCACCAAATTTTTGCCTTAGTCGCGCTACCAAATAGCGCTTGAGTAAAGGCTTGTCGTTCGCCGCTAAAGCGGTTGACGATTTCATCTTGTGGTATCAAAAATCTAAATCGATATTCGGCAAAGTAGCTATATTGAGTGGTGATAACTTGATGTAATTCCAAATAAACTAAAAGTGTTTTTAGTGGTAGTTGGCGAATGTTACTTTCGCTGGAAAGTCTTGAAATAATCACTTCCCATTGAGGGGAATGGCAAGTTGCTTGCTCGATAACACTAAGGATTTCGATGTAGTCTGGTGTGTCACCATAAATATAATTCTCCAATATACAAACGCCTTGCTCGTTGCCGAGCAATGTACAGTACGAAGTAAGCCCATCTCTGCCTGCTCGGCCAATTTCTTGGGCATAATTTTCAATTGATTTTGGTAAATCAAAATGAATGATGCGGCGAATATCTGCTTTATCTACTCCCATTCCAAATGCGATGGTGGCCACAATACAATCGACCTTACCCGACATGAAATTATTCTGGACAGACTCTCTCTCATCATTTCCTAGTCCAGCATGATATGCCGCAGCTTCAATGCCTTTAGTGGCCAAAATCTTGGCAATATTTTCTGCGGTATTTTGTTGGGTAACATACACGATAGTTGAGAGTTTGGGAGCTTGATTAATAGTATCAAGTAAGACCGCTTCTTTGTCTTCAGCCAAGCAAGGAAGGACAGAAATATCCAGATTGGGACGGTAGAACCCTGTGACAGTGATGTCGCTCTTATTGATATTGAATTTGAGGCTCATATCGTCCAGCACAGCTTGTGTCGCTGTTGCGGTGAGAAGCAAAACTTGAGGTATGGATAGCTGTCGTTGAATTTGGGGAAGCTTTAGGTAATCAGGACGAAAGTTGTGTCCCCACTCAGAAATACAATGGGCCTCATCGACCACCAATAAGGAAATGGCTTGCTGGGATAAAAAATGACGAAAGCGTTCATTTTTCATCCGTTCTACTGCAACCATTAAAATCTTTGTCTCTCCCTTTTCTACTCCTGTCATTATTGCTTGAACTTCTTCTTTACTCTGATTTGAATGGAGCGACGCGGCGGCTATTTCTTTACTGCGCAGAAAAGTTAACTGATCCTTCATAAGGGCAAGTAAAGGCGAAATCACCAATGTGAGGTTAGGGAGACATAAAGCGGATAACTGGTAACACAGCGATTTTCCTGAACCTGTAGGAAAGATAGCCGCACATGATTTTCCACTCAAAACCTTGTCGATAACTTGGTATTGACCTTCCCTCAGCTGCTCAAAACCGAAGTGTTGTTTCAAGTTTGAGTAGATAGTTTGATGGTGCTCTTGAGTTTGCATTTTCATTACCAGTGGGACAAAAGGGCTTGGAATAGTATTCTAGAGAGATTGTCCGCCAAGGAACATGATTTTAGTATGAATAAAATTGAGCTACTGCAAGTAATAGTGTTGGAGATGGAAAAGTCTCTAATCATCGCACAGAGATCAACTCAAAGAGCGATAGAGTCAGCAACCGATGAAGAGACTGTTCCTGAGCATAAATACGATACACTCGCGCTTGAAGCCTCCTATTTAGCTCACGGTCAAGCTATGCGAGCGGAAGAGTGCGAGCGTGAACTTAGCCAGATGAAACAATTGTCAATCCCAACGAATATGGAACATGTCGCTCTTGGATGTTTGGTCTGTCTTTTGGATGATAGTGATGAATGTCAGTGGTTTTTTATTGCTCCTTGTGCTGGAGGACTTAAGGTTGACTACCAACAGCAACAAGTAATGGTTGTGACATTAGCCTCGCCGCTAGGAAAAGCAATAAAAGGCAAATCTATCGGTGATGATGTTGACTATCAGGTTGGTCAAACAAACTTTAGTTACCAAATAGATACAATAATTTGACGCAAACTAATAAATAGTTTGATACGGTTTGTAGGTATTCAATAAAGCGAGATAAAAATGAAACAAGTGCTTTTGACTATTCCTTTGCTGATGATGGTAAGCCAGTTGAACGCGGCTCAGTGTAAAGTTGATTTAAAAAATGACATTAGGCTGAATGGTGAGAGGCTAGAGATTCATCAACAAGACGGCAATACTGCGGTGGTAGATTCGCAAAATAGACTGATGATTGAGGGAAAAGAAGTCACTCTTGAGCCTGAGCAACAAAAGGCAATATCAGATTATCGTACTCATTTAAATGATTACCTTCCTCGGGCAAAGCAAATGGCTCGTGATGGGTTGGCGTTGGCAAACGAAATTATTGATGATGTTGGTGAGAGTTTCGATGCACCTGAGGCATTTGATAATGTTAAAGCGTCGATGCAGGCGTTTTATGACGACATCGAACAAAGATATTATAAAGATGGAGACTTAATTCTACCGGCAGACAGTTTTTCTTCGTTAAGTGAGACTTGGTCACAGGACTTTGAAAGCGCTAAAAAACTTTTCAATGAGGAGTTTATATCCAGTGCGTTTAGTGCAATGTCAGAGAAAATGAAAGCCGAAGAGGGACTTAACCTTACGAAAATGGCTGAAACCATGAGTGAGCTTAAAGAGCGTATCGCGAATAGGTTGAAACAACATGCTGGAAAAGTTGAGCAGCAAAGCCAAGAGTTTTGTGATTCTTTGGATGACCTTGCAGAAGAAGAGCAAGAGTTACATCAAATCATTCCGCAGCTTCAAGACTACCAAATGTTCACTATTTAGTCGTAACACACTACATCTTAACAGATCGTTACCATGGAGCGCTTTCGGCGCTCTTTTTCTACTTTTGCCATCGCTTTGGGGCAAATTTGTAATCAACTTGGTGAGATAATTATTATCGTAAATATTTTTTTACGAGCTGTGATCTTGCTTTTTCTGAGTAAGTGGTGATTCGTTAATCACAAATCTGGAGTGAAACCAATGATTGTAATATTGTACTAGCCAACTAGTTTGCAAATACAATATATAGGGTCATATGACACCAACAGACAATTTTGAATCACGGGAGCATTTTGGCTCCCGTTTAGGTTTTATCTTAGCAGCGGCAGGTGCTGCTGTAGGGTTAGGAAACATATGGGGATTTCCGACTCAGGCAGCAAGTAATGGCGGCGGTGCCTTTTTACTTGTTTATTTGGTCATGATTTTGGTCGTTGCTTTTCCAATGCTTGTGGTTGAGATGGCAATTGGCCGCCATGGACAAGCTAACCCTGTGGATAGTATGCGTTCGCTAACCTCTCACCAAACTATGCAAAAATTTGGTGCTATGGTCGGTTGGATTGGTTTGAGTGTACCCAGTTTGGTTCTGGCCTTTTACAGTATTGTCGGAGGGTGGCTTATCTGCTTTCTCCTTGGTGCTGTTACTGAAATAATGGGCTTGGAATTTGCGACTAAGTGGCTACAAGGGTTTAGTGTTGAGCGCAACTTATTTGGTACTTTGGTTTTTTACGTGCTAACGATTTTAATTGTCCAAGGGGGCGTTAAGCAGGGGATTGAAAAGTGGTCGACTCGTCTAATGCCTGCGTTGTTTATTCTGTTTGGATTATTGTTTGTGTACATCATGACTCAAACCGGCGCAATGGAAGGATTAAAACACTATTTAGTTCCGGACTTTAGTCGGGTAATGGATGGTAAGTTGATTTTGGCGGCTATGGGACAAGGCTTCTTTTCTTTGACTATAGGTGGCTGCTCTATGCTGATTTATGGCTCCTACCTAAGTAAGAAAGAAAACCTACCCAAAATGGCGATGCATGTAACTCTTGTTGATACCTCGGTTGCTTTTATTGCAGGGTTAGTGGTCATGCCTGCTATGTTTGTCGCCATGCACAAAGGTGTTCAGATCTATGCAGATGATGGCTCTCTTCTGAGCTCAGATACGTTAGTATTTACCGTACTTCCTTTGATGTTTGATAGTTTGGGATTTTTGGGACAGCTATTTGCTGTTGTGTTCTTTGCTCTGCTGACGATTGCGGCGTTAACCTCATCTATCTCGATGTTGGAATGTCCTGTTGCTTTAGTTGGCGAGAGATTTAACACCAAGCGTAGTTCGACAAGTTGGGTGTTGGGCGGGCTGATTGCGCTCTTTAGTACCGTAATCGTGTTTAACTTTGGCGATTTATTTGGACTGGTTGCGACAGTGGCTACTCAATATCTGCAGCCGATAGCCGCACTTTTGTTTTGCCTATTTGGTGGTTGGGTTTGGAATCGACACTCAAAAATTAAGGAGCTTGAACAAGGGTATCCTGAGTTTAGTTTGGGCTGGTTCGGAAAATGTTGGCCTGTGTATGTTAAATTCGTCTGTCCAGTGTTGGTTGCAACGGTTATATGGGTTTCGTTTAATTAAGTGTCAATAAACAACACCTCACATAACAGAGGTGTTGTTTAATTAAATGGGGTAATCTGACCTGTAGTTATTGGTTCAAGATCCGCATCCGATACCTCCTCGATAAAATCTCCCACAACTTGCTCTACTTCCTGATCATCCTCTTCGAAATACGCAAGATGAAAAATAGCATCTCCTTCATTTACCAAGGGTAACGTCTGCTGTCCTATTACAATACCGCCTTTGCGTGCTTTTAATGCTATCTCACTGTGGCCTAATGGAGCACTAATATAGGCGAGCACTTGCCCTCGAGTGACTTTTTCTCCTAGAGTTACCATAGTGCGTAAAATGCCATTACTTTCCGCTCTTAACCAGTTGGTTGACTTTGCGATTACTGACATAGGTAAGGTTTTGCGGCTCTTACGTAACATGCCAATGGATTGCATAACACGTTTTACTCCCAAATAGCCCGCATTAATGCATATAGGCTCAAAACGCAGTGCTTCACCAGCTTCGTAGGTCAGGACTGGGATGCTAAGTTGTTCCGCTTCGCTACGTAATGATCCTGGGCGCAATTGTGCATCTATAATGACGGGGGTTGCGAAGGCCTGTGCGATACGAAGTGTTTCTGGATTGGATAAATTTGCGCGGATTTGCGGCAAATTAGTGCGATGTATTGATCCCGTGTGAAGGTCAATAATGTAATCACAACGTTTCGCCACTTGTGAGAAAAAAGTGTAGGCCATACGAGAAGCGAGAGAACCTTTTTCACTGCCCGGAAAACAACGATTTAGGTCTCGTCTATCAGGAAGATAACGTGATTTATGAATAAACCCGAACACGTTGACAATGGGCACAGCAACGAGCGTGCCCTTGAGCTTTTCTATTTCAATGGTGTCTATTAGCTGGCGAACGATTTCAACCCCGTTCAACTCATCGCCATGAATCGCCGCATTGACCATAAGCACTGGCCCTGCTAGTTTGCCATTGATGATTTCAACAGGTATTGATAAAGGAGAATGTGTATAAAGTTTGGCGGTTTCCAGCTCAATAACTTTTCTTTCTCCAGGAAGTATTGATTGCCCTAGAAACTCAAATACGCGATTTTTTTTAGCCTTTGCCACGAGTCTGTGTCCTTTTACTGGCCGCATTCTTTTCGATAAACGAGATGATCATCCCTGCAATGTCTTTTCCGGTCGCCGCTTCTATTCCTTCAAGACCAGGAGATGAGTTGACCTCCATAACCAGTGGTCCTCGTGACGATCTCAGCAAGTCAACGCCAGCAACATTAAGCCCCATTATTCTCGCTGCTGTAACAGCAGTTCGACGTTCTTGTGGTGTTATTTTTGTTAGAGAAGCACTACCGCCCCGATGCAGGTTTGAGCGAAATTCACCTTCGGCCCCTTGTCGCTTCATTGCTGCAATCACTTTGTCACCAATAACAAAGCAGCGAACATCAGCGCCTTCCGCTTCCTTTATGTACTCTTGAACCATAATATTTGCTTTGAGTCCCATAAAAGCTTCAATCACACTTTCAGCGGCTTTTCGAGTCTCAGCCAATACCACGCCAATCCCCTGCGTTCCTTCTAGGAGTTTAATGACAACAGGTGTTCCACCGACCATTTCGAGAAGATCTTTGACGTCATCAGGTTTGCTGGCAAAGCCTGTGATTGGCATGCCTATACCTTTGCGAGAGAGCAGTTGCATAGAACGTAACTTATCTCGTGAACGAGTGATAGCAACGGATTCGTTGACTGGATATACGCCCAACATTTCAAACTGACGCAGTACCGCTGTGCCATAGAAGGTGACCGAAGCGCCAATTCTAGGAATGACAGCATCAAATCCAGACAATTCTTCACCTTTAAAATGGATCTGAGGCTGGTCTGAGTTGATATTCATATAGCAGCGCAATGCATCAATAACTTTGACTTCGTGACCTCGATTTTGAGCTGCTTCAATCAGTCGCTGAGTTGAATACAACTTTGAATTGCGTGACAGAATACCTATTTTCATTGAGCGTTTTCCTTGAATGGGATTAAATATGATTCGCTAGGATCAACTACAACACGCTTATTCATTGCAGTTCGCCCCAGAAGCATTCGAAATGACATGTTTTCACGGTTTGAGAGTGTGATTTCTATTGGCCAAGTCTGCCCCCCGAGAGAGCAGAGGGTCTTGATGACATAGCGAGATTCTTCATGACCTCCAGAATCTCTAACTATTCGTTCATCGATAATGGGAGCTTCACAGATGATTTCCTCTTCTGTATTGCGTTGCACGGGATGAATCCAAAATCGAGCCCATGATAGGTTCTGTTTTTCGAACTTTTCTACTTTGAAAGCATGTAGACATGAAGTTCGTGCACCCGTATCAACTTTTGCGTTGATTTTGCTTATTCCGAGTTCTGGCAGAGTAATCGTTTCTCGCCAGCCAAGAATCATTTTTTCTTTTTCCAAAATATTAATCCAAACCATCGTTTGATTAAAGAATATAGTACGATTTCATTAAATTATTGTGTTTTATGAAAAAAAAGTCCACAAAGAGAGACTCATCGCCTATAAAAATAAGGCCGCCATACTAGCAATACATTAGAAATTGGACGAACATAAAAACTCACTTTTACGACAAATAATATCTATTGGTGGTGTTAAATGCGTCAAGGTGTAAAGATAGGGATTAGAGTGCGTCAAGAGCACAAGCTGTAAAGGCATCTTGTTGCCTCTACAGCATTATTAATTGAGACTTGATGTACTCAGTTCTTATTTGGAATTGCTTCGAGCAATGCGACCATTTGCTCCCAATACAGGGCTACCGTATCTATCTTGACTTTTTCATCAGGGGAGTGGGGGAATTTTATGGTTGGGCCAAATGAGACCATATCCATGTTCGGATAAGGTTTTTTGAACAGTCCACACTCAAGGCCAGCGTGTATAACCATAATATTGGGTTTATGGCCATAGATGCCTTGGTACATTTCTCGGAATATCGACATGATTTCTGAGTCTGGGTCGGGTTTCCAACCTGGGTAAGCGCCTGAAAATGTAACGCTAGCATTTGCCAGTTCTGCTACTGAGGTCAACATGCTCTCTACCTGACTGCGCCCCGAATCAATTAATGAACGAACAAGGCAAAGCACTCTTAGTTTGTTGCTGTCGGTACTGACTACTCCTACATTCAGTGATGTTTCAACCACCCCTTCTATGTCGTCACTCATGCGGATAACCCCATTGGGGCATGCGTTAAGTGCTGCAACGAAACGTTGTTGATCGGAGACTGCAATCACTTGTTGTGCGGTTTCTATCTCTTGGTTTAGAGAAAGGATGTTGGTTTCAGTTTTGCCCAACTCTTGCTGTAGTTGCTGTGTGTAGCTATCAAAAAGGCTCGCCAGTTTAGATTCATTTTCTGCAGGAATCGCAATAGTCACAAAAGCTTCGCGAGGAATAGCATTACGCAACGTACCACCACGAAATTCTATTAGACGCAAATCTAGCTCTTGGGCATGGCCTGCTAGGAAGCGGGCGATGAGTTTGTTAGCGTTACCGCGTCCTGTGTGGATGTCGCAGCCTGAATGCCCACCTTTAAGGCCTTTCAACGTGAGTTGTCGAGTGTTGTAGCCAGCTGGAATTGGTTCTCGTTGGATGTCGAAAACGATTTCTCCATCGACACCACCCGCACAGCCCATATACACTTCGCCTTCCTGCTCAGAATCTGTATTGAGCAGAATCTCTCCTTCCAACCAACCGGCTTGTAATCCGAAAGCCCCCGTCATGCCTGCTTCTTCATCAATAGTCAGTAATACTTCCAATGGGCCATGTTTTATATCATTCGACGCTAACACGGCAAGGCATGATGCCATACCTATACCATTATCCGATCCAAGGGTTGTGCCTTTGGCTTTGACCCAATCACCATCAATATAGGGCTTGATTGAGTCCTTAGTGAAATCATGAACCGTGTCTTCATTTTTCTGTGGAACCATATCGATATGAGCTTGCAGTACGACGCCCTTTTTGTTTTCCATACCGGGTGTCGCTGGTTTTTTGATAAATACATTACCAACCGGATCTCTACGAACCTCTAAATCTTGCTCTTTCGCCCAGTTTACTATGTATTGAGCAAGCGCTTCTTCATGTTTAGAAGGGTGGGGGATTGAGCAGATCTTATCGAAAAATTGCCATATAAGGCTTGGGGATAAGCCGCTAATTTCAGAGTGGAATTCAGACACAGGTGACTCCTTTACTGTGATGAGACCAAGCTTTGGTACATGTTTAACTTTGTACTAGGATGCAAAACGTAATTTGGTCCATGAATTTGAGTCTTTGAGGATATCATTAGCGGATGTAACCGAGTAGTAAAAGTAAGCAAAAAATTCTAATTTTTGTCACATAAACGTCACCTTACTCTGGAAATATTATACGATACCAGTTGTTTATTTTGGCATTGCTAAATTGACATTTGTGTAATTTAATTACGGGTTTGGTGTGTATAATATTGATTTTGTGTTTTTAATGTGATTTAAGCTTCTTTTTGTTGTAATTAAATTTCACTTTGGTTATAGTCGAAGTCAACTTCTAAAGTGAAGATAAAATGCTCAAAGGACGAGTCCGCTTTGTCGCCTCCAAGGAACTGAGAAATCAATGTTGTGTATTTCCATTGATTGAAAAGGTGATAGTTATGAAAGGTTTGCCATGTGCAGAATTCTGGATAAGCAACTCTGTTTATACTGGTTATTTTGTCTATCCATCCAGTTTCGGTTATCAAGCTTAAACTGGTGCTCCTGAATGAAGTTCATTTACCCCTAATGATTGGAATTTTTTAGCAGTGTATTTGCCACTGATATGATTCGACCGCCACTCACCTTGAGTGGCGTTTTTTTATTACTTCATGAACTTTAAAAGATTTTTTTTGCTGCTTAACAAATCTTATTGTGTTGGCGTTAAAAGGTTAAAAATAGAATACTTGATTGAGGACGAAATCTGTCTGGAATTTGAAAATTTTAGACCCTATAATTCCGCCAATCGATTACGCAACCGTTTACTTTTTCACCTTTGGAATTCGATTATGTTCGAAAAAATCTTCAAGCTCAGCGAACACGGCACAAACGTAAAAACTGAGATTATTGCTGGTCTAACGACTTTTCTGACCATGGCATACATCATTTTTGTCAATCCAGCTATTTTGGCAGATGCTGGCATGGATCATGGTGCTGTGTTCGTTGCAACTTGTCTAGCAGCCGCAATTGGTTGTTTTATAATGGGCTTTGTTGCCAACTATCCAATAGCCCAAGCCCCCGGCATGGGGCTAAATGCCTTTTTTACTTATGCAGTCGTGCTTGGAATGGGATACACATGGCAAGTCGCGTTAGCTGCTGTTTTTGTCTCTGGGCTACTTTTTATTCTTCTAAGCGTGTTTAAGATCAGGGAATGGATCATTCATTCTATTCCACTTTCTTTACGTACAGGTATATCAGCAGGGATTGGATTGTTCTTAGCTTTTATCGCGCTAAAAAATGCAGGAATTGTTGTGGACAACCCAGCGACTCTAGTATCGCTGGGCGCGATTACTTCGGTACCCGCTGTATTAGCATCTGTGGGCTTTTTCTTAACTATTGCTTTGGTCAATCGCGAAGTTAAAGGCGCGGTCATGATTGCAATCTTGGCTGTGACGGGGTTGGGGTTAGTTTTTGGTGATGTACAGTGGGCTGGGGTGATGTCGGCACCGCCGAGTATTGCACCAACGTTTCTTCAACTGGATTTTTCTGCTGTATTTGAAGTAGGAATGATCTCAGTTGTTTTTGCCTTCCTGTTTGTGGATTTGTTCGATACTGCGGGGACCTTGGTGGGAGTGACCCAAAAAGCGGGTCTAATGGACAGTGATGGCAAGATTCCTCGCTTGAGCAAAGCACTATTAGCAGACTCCACTGCAACTTCCGTAGGGGCTTTGCTTGGGACGTCAAATACTACCTCTTATATTGAGAGCGTTTCAGGTGTTGCTGCTGGTGGCCGTACTGGTTTAACGGCGGTTGTTGTTGGTATTTTGTTTCTACTTGCTTTATTCTTCTCTCCCCTAGCGGGAATGATTCCCGCATATGCAACGGCTGGTGCATTGTTTTATGTGGCTATATTGATGTTGTCAGGTTTAGCTAACATCGACTGGCGAGATTTGACAGAAGCGGCCCCCGTTGTTGTGACTTGCCTAGTCATGCCTTTAACTTTTTCAATTGCAGAAGGCATTTCACTAGGTTTTATTGCTTATGCTGCAATCAAATTGTGCAGTGGTAAATGTCGGGATGTCTCTCTCAGTGTGTGGGTGATGTCAGTTATCTTTATCATCAAGTACATGGTTGCTTAACGGTTTCAATACTGATTATCCTGCTGAATTGAGGCAGGATAAATTGTCGAATGATTGGATTATTACAATGACTAAGAAGTTCATTATTACGTGGGATCAAATGCATGCCTACTGTCGAGAGCTTGCTGAAAAGCAAATGCCAGCAGAACAGTGGAAAGGAATATGGGCAGTAAGTCGAGGAGGATTGGTTCCCGGTGCAATTTTAGCTCGTGAACTTGGTATTCGTTATGTTGATACGATCTGTATTTCTAGTTACGACCATGATCATCAACGTGATATGAGTCTTCTTAAGGTACCTGAAGGGGATGGTGAAGGATACCTCATTGTTGAAGATCTCGTTGATAGTGGCGATACAGCGCGTAAGTTACGTGAATTATACCCAAGAGCGAAACTTATCGCTGTCTGTGCTAAACCTTCTGGGGCGCTTCTTCTTGATGATTATGTTGTTGATATTGAGCAAGAAACATGGATTGAGCAACCTTGGGATATGTCTATTCAGTATATTGAGCCTATCAACCGTAAGCAGAAATAATTGAGTTCAGGTTTTGATAACTTAGGCTGTCCAAGGCAGCAAATTAAGTGAGATGGCCCTTTATGGGTCATTTTTGATTTGTCTTTAGACACAGCTTTATGCGGGGTTAGTGACTAAATGACAAGTGAGCGCTGATTTGTCATCCGATTTATGTATACAATGTGAAAAACTTTACAACTAGGTGATGCCATGCCTGATGAAGTGAGCAAAAACCTCTCGGAAACACTGTTTACCAAACACAAGCAAGCGAAAGAAACGTCCTCGCTTACTCAGTATATGCCGAGTAGTCAGAAGATACTGGATGATAAACGAGACGCTGAGGGGGCGAATTGGTACAGAAATATCAACCGGATGCAGTGGGCATGGCAGGGTTTGGACCCTATTGAAATGGATGAAGTCTTAGCCAAAATAGCGTCTTCTAAACATTCTAGAACTTACGACCAATGGCTTGATACTGTCATGGGATATCATAGCGGAAATTGGACTTATGAATGGACTAAGTTGGGGATGTTGCACTCTCACCGCTCTGATGAGCTTATGGGGGAAGAGGCAGCAGATGAACTTTTTAATGCATCTTTGTGTTTTAGCATAGCTGGGTATCCTCATTTAAAAAACGACAACTTGGCTTCCCAAGCTCAGGTTCTTGCCAGTAATGCCTATTCTGAGGCGGCGAAAAAGACACGCTTCATCATTAAGAAATTAGAAATTCCTTATCAAAATAAGAATATTATTGCCCATTTACATTTAACGAGTACAGATGAGCCTCAACCTGTTGTTATGGTCAGTGCGGGTTTAGATAGCCTACAAACGGATCTTTGGAAGCTGTTTCGCAACCACCTCGCACCGAAAAATATTGCCATGTTGACGGTTGATATGCCCTCAATAGGGCACAACAGCCATTGGACTTTAACTGAAGACACGTCTTGCCTACATCAGGTCGTTCTAAACGAGTTATTTGATATTCCGTGGGTGGATCATCATAGAGTTGGCTTACTGGGCTTCCGTTTTGGTGGTAATGCGATGGTGAGGCTGTCATTTTTTGAACAAGATAAGCTCAAAGCCTGTGTAAGTTTGGGGGCGCCTATCCATGATGTGTTGTCCTCACCAGAGAAGCTGAAAAAAATGCCCAAAATGTACCTGGATGTCCTAGCTTCTCGTTTGGGGAAAAACGCGGTTGACATTAATAGTTTAGCGGGTCAATTGATGGCTTGGTCACTAAAGATTCAAGGTATATTGTCAAGTCGCAGAACAAAGGTCCCCATTCTAGCCATGAGCTTGGAGAATGATCCCGTCTCTCCCCACAGTGATAATCAGTTAGTTGCGCTTTTTAGTGACTACGGAAAAGCAAGGAAAATCACTGCAAAAACAATTACACAGGGGTATGAGCAATCGCTCGATTTGGCAATCAAGTGGTTGGAGGACGAGCTAATTAGATGACAAATCGCATAAATTAGTCAACACTTATATACGGGCAATACCCAAACTAAGTGGTCCTGATTTTTGCTCATCATAATTACAACAGATATAGAATATGGAGATTCATTATGTCTGAACAGCCAAAGAATCCAACCCATTACCGTTTATTGTCAACGCTAAAAGCCATTGGTCCTTATCTAAGAGAAGCAAAATGTGAGCAAGGAAAATACTTGTTCGATTGTCTTTCTGTGTGCGTGAACGACAAGAAGTCACCAGAAGAACGAGAGTTTTGGGGATGGTGGTTAGAATTGGAACAAGAAGGGGAAGCGTTCGAGGCAAAATATCGCATTGGCCTTTATGATGCTAAAGGCGATTGGATGGACGAGAAATTGCCTAAGAAAGCCGTGGCAGAAGTCTGCCGTACTCAAGAAGGATTTCACCAAAAGCTCATCGATACTTTAGCAAACCAATTTGGCATGACGCTTGACTTCCACAAAGAATCAGCTGAATTTAGCTAACTAAATATTTGTATCTATTACTCTAGATAAAAAAAGGCGCTGATTAGCGCCTTTTCTGCTTGTTAATTTCTTTTTTGATTGTTACAACATCAGGTTCAAGTACACCGAGTAGTAACCCAGTTCTTCATTACTCGTGGGTGAATAGACTATTTTATTTTTCATAGCAGATAGATAATGAATCAAAAATGCGCAAAAGCTGTAAGCCGTCAAACCGTTGTTATTAAGTTTGGCACCAGTGTATTAACGGGTGGCACATTGGCATTAGATAGAGCTCACATGGTTGAGCTTGCACGGCAATGTGCAGAGCTTAAAAAACAAGGCCATTCTGTTGTCATGGTTTCATCAGGTGCCATTGCTGCTGGTCGAGAACATTTAGGTTATCCTGCACTGGCTAATTCTATGGCCAATAAACAGCTTCTTGCGGCAGTCGGTCAAAGTCAACTGATTCAAACTTGGGAAGCATTGTTTGGAATCTATGGGATCAAAATCGGACAAATGCTGCTCACTCGCGCAGATCTCGAAGATCGTGAACGTTTTCTCAATGCGCGCGACACCATTAATGCTCTGGTAAATAACGATATTATTCCTATCGTTAATGAAAACGATGCAGTTGCAACCAGCGAAATAAAAGTGGGTGATAATGATAATCTATCTGCGCTTGTTGGTATTTTGTGCAGTGCCGATAAATTGCTGTTACTCACAGATCAAAAGGGATTATTTACCGCCGATCCTCGCAAAGATGCTAATGCTGAACTGATCAAAGAAGTGAAAACCATTGACGATACTTTGCGTAAAATTGCCGGTGATAGTGGAACGTCTTTAGGAACAGGAGGAATGGCCACCAAGCTGCAGGCGGCTGATATCGCTCGTCGAGCTGGGATTGAAGTCATTATAGCCGCTGGCAGTGCACCAAATGTTGTATTTGATTCTCTTAGTGAGCATCCACAAGGTACTCGTTTCTTGCCCATCGAAGAGGCACTAGAAAGCCGAAAACGTTGGATTTTGGCTGGGCCTGCCGCGTCTGGTGATATCGTGATAGACGATGGCGCGGTGAAAGCCGTGTTATCCAGAGGAAGCAGCCTATTAGCAAAAGGCGTGACTCGCATCAGTGGCGAATTTGCTCGAGGAGAGGTCGTCAGAGTTACAGATCAAAATGGGGTGCTTATCGCCCGTGGTATTTCGAGCTATTCTAGCCAAGATATGGTGCGTATTATTGGAAAACACAGCAAAGATATCCTGGGCATTTTGGGTTACGACTATGGTAGTGAAGTATTGCATCGCGATGATATGGTCGTTATTCAGGAATAATTGAGGTAACAAACGTGGAACTGATTTCTATAGGTAAGGCAGCTAAGCAAGCAGCATTTCAACTCGCCAACGCATCGACAGCGCAGAAAAATCGCGCGTTAGCTATTATCGCCAATGAACTTGAAGCGAATTGTGAAACAATTCTTACTGCCAATGCCAAAGATATTCAGCTTGGTAGAGAGACGGGTATGAGTGATACACTGCTCGATCGGCTTCTGCTGGATAAAGATCGCCTAACTGCCATCGCCAATGATGTCCGTAACGTGATCAAGCTCGCTGACCCAGTAGGTAGTGAATTTGACAGCAAAATATTAGAAAATGGTATGTCTTTGGCCCGTCGCCGAGTACCTCTTGGCGTAGTTGGTGTGATTTATGAAGCTCGTCCTAACGTGACCATTGATATTGCTTCTTTGTGTTTAAAAACGGGTAATGCCAGTATTCTTAGAGGAGGAAAAGAGACATTTTTCTCCAACATGGAATTGGTCAAAGTGATTCAATCGGCTTTGGAGCAAGCACAACTACCGGCAGCTTCTGTTCAATATATCGAGAAACCAGATCGAGAATTAGTGTCGGCACTGTTAAAACTTGATCAATACGTTGATATGATTATTCCACGAGGCGGAGCTGGTCTTCACAAAATGTGCAAAGAAAACAGTTCCATTCCGGTTATTATTGGAGGCTTTGGCATTAGTCATATATTTGTCGATGAAAGTGCGGATTTGGAAAAGTCACTTAACGTGGTTGAAAATGCCAAAATTCAGCGTCCATCGGCGTGTAATGCATTAGATACCTTATTGGTTCACCAGAATGTGGCGTCAGAGTTTTTAGCCAATTTAAAAGCTCGGATGCAGGGCAAAGTAACGTTTGTTGCTGAGCCAAAAGCTAAGGCATGGTTAGATGGGGCTGAAAAACTACGCGCAAGCCTTGAAGGTGACTTCGATACTGAATGGTTAAGTTACACTTTGGGGGTAAAAGTTGTCGCGGATATCACAGAGGCGATTGAGCATATGCGAGTGCACAATGCCAGTCATTCAGATGCTATTATGACCAACAGTCTAGACCATGCAGAACGTTTTATAAACTCAGTGGATTCGGCTGCTGTTTATGTTAATGCATCGACTCGATTTACAGATGGTGCTCAATTTGGCTTAGGGGCAGAAGTTGCAGTATCAACACAAAAACTGCATGCTAGAGGTCCGATGGGACTTGAAGAATTGACCAGTTATAAATGGGTTGGTAAAGCTAACTACTTAGTCCGGGATTAAACCTTGTATAAATAACAAGCAAGGTTTTAAGAGTATTTTACTAAGTACAATACCATTTAACATTTTGATTATCTTTAGGATAAAAAAGGGGCGAGATAGTCCCTTTTGCTTTTCTTCGCTTTAGCAAATCCGTTACACTAGTAACGATATATTAAAGTAGCTTTATTGATGGAATTTGGTCGTCAATGAAAGGGTATTTCAGTATATTATGGAGGTGATATGCATTGTCCTTTTTGCACAGAGAATGACACCAAAGTGATCGATTCTCGTTTGGTGGCTGATGGTCATCAAGTTCGTCGTCGCAGGCAGTGTTTAGCCTGTAATGAGCGCTTTACCACTTTTGAAACCGCTGAGTTGGTAATGCCTCGAGTAATTAAATCAAATGGAAACCGTGAACCCTTCGATGAAGATAAAATGATTGGTGGGCTTCAACGTGCGTTGGAGAAACGTCCCGTAAGTGCTGATGCAGTGGAGTTATCTATTAGTATGATTAAGTCACAACTTCGAGCGACAGGTGAGCGAGAAGTGTCGAGTGAGATGATTGGTAACTTGGTGATGGATCAACTTAAAGAACTCGATAAGGTTGCTTATATTCGTTTTGCTTCCGTTTATCGAAGTTTCGAAGATATTCGAGAGTTCGGTGAAGAAATAGCACGCCTCGAAGATTAACGGTTAGCAGTACAATGTCTGAATTTTCTTCTCTAGATTATAAAATGATGTCGCGTGCCATTACTTTGGCCAAAAGTGGCATCTATACCACCCCACCAAATCCCAATGTTGGGTGTGTCATTGTCCGTGATGAACTCATCGTGGGAGAGGGCTTTCACTACCGTGCTGGTGAGCCACATGCTGAAATTAATGCACTGATGATGGCCGGAGATAAGGCTGCTGGAACAACGGTTTATGTTACGCTTGAGCCATGTTCTCATTATGGTAGAACGCCGCCGTGTGCATCTGCTTTGATCCAGGCTAACGTCGCCAAAGTAATTTGTGCAATGGAAGACCCTAACCCTAAAGTCGAAGGCATTAAAATGCTTCGAGACGCAGGCATTGAAGTGCAAGTGGGACTACTTAAAGATGATGCCAAGGCATTGAGTCCCGCTTTTGTGAAACGAATGACGACAGGGCTTCCGTTTGTGCAACTGAAAATTGCCGCCAGTCTCGATGGCCAAACCGCCCTATCGAATGGGCACAGCCAGTGGATTACTTCGATGCAAGCACGCAGTGATGTGCAGAGATATCGAGCTCAGTCCGATGCTGTTCTCTCTACCAGCAAAACGGTTATCGAGGATAATGCTTCTCTTAATGTACGTTGGTCTGAGTTACCAGATAGTGTCAGGCATCAGCTCCCCGAGAAAGAAGTTCGTCAGCCCAAACGAGTGATTTTAGATAGGCAGAATGAACTGACGCCTGACCTAAAACTCTTCTCAACCACAGGTGCTCGAATTATTGTTTCTGAACAAGGTGATCTCAATCCGCATCTAACGCCTTCAGGTCAAGTTGATTTGAAAGCGACTTTTGCTGATTTGGCGTCAAATTTTGGCATTAACCATCTATGGGTAGAAGCGGGGTCGACTCTGGCGCGTAGTCTCATTCAACAAGGCTTAGTGGATGAGTTAGTGTTATATTTATCTCCTAAAATCATGGGTAGTGATGGTCGTGGGTTATTCGGTGCGCTTGGCTTGAGCTCGATGGAGGAAACCATCGAGTTGGATATTAAAGAAGTTAGGCAGGTCGGCCCAGACATTCGCATTACTGCTCAAGTTAAAAATAAAGAATAGTCGTTATGTTTACAGGAATTATAGAAGCTGTCGGCACTCTCACTTCCATTACCCCTAGGGGGGAAGATATTAGCGTGACCGTTGAGGTCGGCAAACTCGATATGTCGGATGTTAAACTCGGTGATAGTATCGCGACCAATGGAGTCTGCTTGACTGTTGTTGATTTCAACTCGACCAGTTATAGCGCTGACTTATCTTTAGAAACGCTGAACAAAACAAGTTTTACTGGCTATCAAGTAGGGGCTAAGGTCAATTTGGAAAAAGCCATGCTGCCGACGACTCGATTCGGTGGTCACATTGTCTCAGGGCATGTGGACGGAGTGGGAGAAATTGTTGAGCGCAATCAAGTAGGGCGGGCGATTGAATTTTGGGTTTCTATGCCTGGCGAATTATCAAAGTACGTGGCAGAAAAAGGCTCGATTACTCTTGATGGGATCAGTTTAACGGTGAATGGGCTGCGTAAAAATGCGTTCAAGCTAACCATAGTCCCCCATACTGGTGAAGAGACAACGATAAGTGATTTTCATGTTGGGCGTAAAGTCAATCTCGAGGTTGACGTATTGGCGCGTTATATGGAACGCCTCCTAAACCAGCAGTCTTCACAACCCGAATCACGTTTAACCATGGAATTTCTCCAACAGAATGGTTTTGCATAATTGGGGATGATTGTCCCTAATATTTTGCACTATACCCAGTATTCTAAATAGAGATAATATTGTTCACTGGCCAAATTACAGGAATTAAGCAATGCCAATTAGTACGCCGCAAGAAATCATAGAAGACATTCGTCTAGGCAAAATGGTGATTTTGATGGATGATGAAGATCGCGAAAATGAAGGCGATCTTATTATGGCGGCAGAGCATATCACTCCCGAAGCCATTAATTTTATGGCGACTCATGGCCGAGGTCTTATCTGTTTAACCATGACCAAAGAACGTTGTGAGCGCTTAGGTCTTCCCCCAATGGTTCAAGACAATAATGCTCAGTACACCACCAATTTTACCGTTTCTATTGAAGCTGCTGAAGGGGTAACAACCGGCATTTCTGCCGCGGACCGAGCAAGAACTGTCCAAACGGCAGTTGCGGCTGACGCTAAAGCCTCTGATTTGGTTCAGCCAGGGCACATATTTCCCCTTGCGGCACAAGAAGGTGGCGTGTTGACTCGCGCTGGGCATACCGAAGCTGGGTGCGATCTTGCAAGACTCGCAGGACTTGAGCCTGCTGGGGTGATTGTCGAGATCCTTAATCAAGATGGCACTATGGCTCGTCGTCCTGATTTAGAAGTCTTTGCCGAAAAGCATGGCATTAAACTGGGTACAATTGCCGATCTTATCGAGCACAGAAATAATACTGAGACGACGATAGAACGAGTAGCTCAGTGTAAATTACCTACTGAGTATGGTGAGTTTGACCTTCTTACCTACAAAGATACGATCGATAACCAAATTCATTACGCGTTGTGCAAAGGTGATATTTCTACTCAAGCTCCTTTAGTTCGAGTCCATTTGCAAGATACGTTTACCGATTTATTGCGCAGTGATAGAAGTGCAGAGCGCAGCTGGACTTTGGACAAAGCGATGAAGCGTATTGGTGAAGAGGGAGGGGTCTTGGTGATTCTTGGTAATGAAGAGTCAAGTGATCTCCTGATTCATCGAGTGAAGATGTTTGAAGCTCAGGACAAAGGACAAGCGCCTACACTGGCTAAGAAACAAGGAACATCTCGACGTGTTGGCGTCGGATCGCAGATCTTGGCTGATATTGGTATTCATGATATGCGCTTGCTTTCGTCAACCAATAAGAAATATCACGCATTGGGTGGATTTGGCTTAAATGTGGTTGAATATGTTTGTGAATAGTGGTTGGGTTGTATCTCTTACTGCACAGAGAATCGCTATTTAAGTGCATTATTGTGACGGCCTTTCTCATTGAGTAATGGCAAATTTCTATTAGATATTGATCACAGGTTTGTGCTAGAATCCGGCGATTCTCACGTGATGAACATAGTTAAAGGAAAGCTTATGAAAGTGATCGAGGGTGGCTTCCCAGCGCCGAATGCAAAAATTGCTATCGTTATTTCTCGTTTCAACAGTTTTATTAACGAAAGTCTATTGTCTGGTGCAATCGATACTTTAAAGCGTCATGGTCAAGTTAGTGATGATAATATCACGGTTGTTCGGTGTCCTGGTGCTGTTGAGCTTCCTTTAGTTGCCCAACGTGTCGCTAAAACGGGTAAGTTTGATGCTATTGTTTCACTCGGTACAGTGATTCGTGGTGGTACGCCTCATTTTGACTATGTTTGCAGCGAGTGTAATAAAGGCTTGGCTCAGGTATCGTTGGAATACAGTCTTCCGGTGGCATTTGGTGTATTGACGGTGGATACTATTGACCAAGCTATTGAGCGCGCAGGAACCAAGGCTGGTAATAAAGGTGCAGAGGCGGCACTAAGCGCACTTGAAATGATTAACGTTTTATCTGAAATCGATTCCTAATGGGGGCCCGTGTGAAACCAGCCGCACGTCGTAATGCACGTCGATTCGCTCTACAAGCGATATACTCATGGCAAATTACTAAAGAAAATGTTGCCACTATTGAAGAGCAGTTTTTATCTGGTGGTAAGTATGATGAAGAAGAACATCATGCCGCAGAGCCTGCGTTGATTGCACCAGATACTGATGTCGCATATTTTCGTGACCTTCTAACAGGGGTTGTGTTAAGTCACACAGAACTGGATAGCAAAATTCGTCCTTATACTGCTCGTCCGATGCAGGACTTGGATATGATGGAATTGGCTTTACTTCGTCTTGCTATGTATGAAATGACCCGTCGTGAAGATGTACCATACAAAGTGGTGATCAATGAGGCCATTGAATTAGCAAAAGTGTTTGCAGCAGAGGATAGCCATAAGTTCGTCAATGGTGTTCTAGACAAAGCCGCGCCACATGTTCGCAAAAAATAGCCTAATTAGCTAAAAAAGGTCAGCAAATGCTGACCTTTTTTATATCACACGTTACATTGAATATTATGTTTGGTGAATTTAATCTTATTGAAAAATATTTTGTCGGTCGCCAGCCTTCGCGTAAAGACGTGATGCTTGCTGCTGGGGACGACTGTGCTTTGGTTAAAGTGCCTGAGGGTATGTCTTTAGCTATCAGTACTGATACGTTGGTAGCGGGGACACATTTTCTAAAGCATGCTAATCCTGCTTGGGTAGCACATAAAGCATTGGCAGCGAACATCAGTGATTTGGCGGCAATGGGAGCTACGCCAGCGTGGGTTTCATTGGCTTTAACACTCCCAGAGCTTGATGAATCTTGGTTAGCCCCTTTCTGTGATTCCTTTTTTAAGCTTGCTGATTACTTTAATATCCAGCTAATTGGTGGTGATACCACGAAAGGGCCACTAAGCCTAACACTTACTGTTCAGGGATTTGTCGCTCACGATAAAGCCCTGCGAAGAGATGGAGCTCAAGTGGGTGATTGGATATACGTGACGGGAGATCTCGGAGACAGTAGGGCTGGATTGGATGTGATTCTAAATACTGATTTACGCGATAAACCGTTTGCTGAAGATCTTGAGATAGCGCACTATTTGGCCACGCCACGTGTTTTGGTTGGTCAGGCACTACTTGGCCTCGCAAGTTCAGCAATTGATATATCAGATGGGCTTGTTGCTGACTTAAAACACATTCTTAAACGCTCTGATGTAGGCGCTCACCTTGAATTGAGTGATTTACCTATTTCTAGCCAACTTATTCAATTTTTAGGTGGTGTGGATAAAGCGCAGCAATATGCACTCGTTAGTGGGGAAGAATATGAATTGTGTTTTACTGTGCCTAAACAGCATAAAGAATCCATTGATAGTGCATTAGCACACTGTGGCTGCAAGGTGAGCTGCATTGGTCAAATACGCCCCAATGGGCATTTTGAACTGTCAAACAAAGGTAAAGTTGTAGACTGGCCTGTACAGGGCTTCGATCACTTTCAACAAGATTAATTTGAGTAGTATGACAAACCCGTTATTATTGATTTCTTTAAAAAACCCTTGGCACCTTTTGGCGACTGGGTTTGGCAGTGGCTTATCTCCTTTTATGCCCGGCACGGTTGGGACTTTAGCAGCCGTACCTTTCTATCTATTGCTCGCACACTTATCTTTACCTGTTTATATTGTGGCGGTGATTGTATCGGCGTTGATTGGTATAAAAATATGCCAAATTACCTCTGACGATATGGGCGTGCACGATCATGGTGCCATTGTATGGGATGAGTTTGTGGGATTATGGATAACCATGCTTGTTGTCCCGCTATTTCACCTTTCGGTAACGGATTGGAGATGGTTGTTCGCTGGATTTGTGCTGTTTCGTTTTTTTGATATGGTCAAACCTTGGCCTATCAGCTGGTTGGATAAGCATGTTGATGGTGGTTTTGGGATTATGCTCGATGACATCGTCGCTGGATTGATGGCCCTTGTCTCACTCTATCTGGTTGGGAAGTTAGCGGGTTGGATGTGATTTTGATTAAGATAAGCAATTGATGAACAGGGGGGCCAGCTCCCCTGTTTGTCTTTATTTAAGTTTTTCGAGATCTGCTTCAATTTCAGCAATCTTACTTGATACCACTTTCTCAAGGTGACGTAAGTCAGAAAGAATTTTTTCTTTAGGGCTGAGTTTTTCCAGCTTTTTGGTTTTGGTGATTGTGTTCAACTCATCAATAATTAGCGTGAGGTTGCGATTTATTTCCGTCACTTCTCTGTATTTATTGCTCCCCCCATCAGTTTTGACTTTTTTTACCTGTCGCGGGTACTTGAACTTAACACTTTTGGCGAACAGCTCTCCTTTTTGCTTGCGAAAGTAAATCTTTAATACGTCTTTATGAGCCTCTTGTCTGAGGGAATAGCGTTCGATTTGCTTAGGCTGCTGAATTCCTAGAGCGGTGAGGTGTTGAAACATAGGCGACCTCTTATGGTAAAGTTAACGACCTTATAACTATGTTCAGTATGGGAGCATAACCTTCTAACACCAAATAATGTAGCAGTGTAATCTGGCTTGAGACAGTTGTTCTCCCTCTCTCCTTTGTAACTTGTGGGCAAGATCGCTTATGGTGCTAGCTTGGTGATATTCTCTGCCAATTTTTCGCTCAGTTGCAATTCTTCTTCTTCGGTAAGCTTAACGCCATCGGCATTGGTGATAATGAACAAATCTTCGGCACGTTCACCTATTGTGGTTATTTTTGCTGCATGGAGGTGTAGATTTAAATCGGCAAACGTTGCGCCAACAATGGCTAACAACCCTGGGGTATCAAGTGCTACAAACTCAAGAAGGGTGCGTTTTTTGCCTTTGGTTGGCAAAAATTCAATGCGAGTTTTTACTTTGAAATGCTGCAGGTTTCGATGAGGGCGACGAGTTTTTATTTTGGTGGGCCGTCCGTCTTTGAGCACATGCAGCAAATGTTTAACGACAGCGTTGTGACGGTTATCATCTATTGCATGGCCATGTTGATCTAACACCATAAAAGTATCAAGCACATACCCATCTTTACTGGTCATGACCTGAGCATCATGGACATTTAAATTTCTGCGGTCCAATTCAGCTACAACCGTTGCAAAGAGTGCGTGTTGATCGCGACTGTAAACAAACACCTCAGTTCCACCACGAGTTGCTTTTTTGGAAATGAGTATTAGAGGCTGGGTGTGATCGTCATGGCGAAGAAGATGGGTACAGTGCCACGCAATTTGGTTATGTGAATGACGTAAAAAGTAATCGGCTTTGAATCGTTGCCACAAAACCTCTATATCTCTGGAATAGAAGCCTTCTTTACGTAAAAGTGCGGAAGCAAGTTGTTGATTATGACGAATGCGATCTCTCACATCGACAGGGTTTTCTAATCCTCGGCGTAGCGCTCTTTGGGTTGAGTAAAATAACTCTGCCAGTAAGGTCCGCTTCCAGCTATTCCATAGATCCGGATTCGTGGCACAAATATCAGCGACGGTTAAACACACCAGGTACTCCAAATATTCTTCATCCCTCACTTGTTTGGCAAACTCACTGATCACATCGGGATCATAGATATCGCGTCTTTGCGCGGTGACGGACATGAGTAAATGGTATCGCACCAGCCAAGAAACCAATTTGGCCTCTGGCTTTGAAAGACCGTGTTCGATGCAAAATTCGTAAGCTTCGTCCGCTCCAATCTCTGAATGGTCACCTCCTCGACCTTTCGCTATATCATGAAAAATAGCGGCGATGATCAGGAGCTCTTTCTTTTGTATCCGCGGAAAAACTTCGCAGCAAATAGGGTGCTTTTGATGGTTCTCTGGTTGATTAAAAGAGTGGATGTGTTTTAGTAGGCGAATACTATGTTCATCAACAGTGTAAACATGGAACAAATCAAACTGCATTTGGCCAACGATTTGACTCCATTGGGGTAAGTATGCCGCGAGTACCCCAAGTTTGTGCATAAGAATGAACGCTCGTGTCAGTGAGTTTGGATGGCGACAAAGCTCAATAAATTTTTCTCTCGCAGAGGGAATAGTATGAAGAAATTTATTCAGTCGGCGACGAGCTGTTTTTAGCTGCCGAAGCGTTGATGGGGCCACGCTTTCGATCGTTGAATCGTTGGCAATGTGCAAAAACATATCAAGAATCGTTTCAGGTCGAGATTGAAATAATACCGGCTTTCGCGCCTCTATTAATGGGCCTCGTCTTTGGAAGTCTTTACTCAGGATTTGTGGTGCACTTTCGACACCATTGTTCAAAATGGCTTGGTCAAACAACTTGAGTAACATTTTATTGAGTTCAGCGACACGTCTAAGTGTGCGATAGAACTCTTTCATCATCATCTCGACACCGCGATTACCTTCTCCTACAAAACCAAGGCACTCTGCAACCTGTACTTGGTGAGCAAACGTTAAGCGGTTGTCGTATCTCTTTAGCTGTATGTGGAGCGCAAAACGTACCCGCCAAAGAAAGTCTTGGCATTCTAAAAGCTCGCGATATTCTGCATCGGTTAAAAAACCATATTGACTCATTTCGAGCAGTGAAGTTGCACCGAAATGTCGCCTTGCGATCCAGCCTAAAGTATGAATATCTCGTAGGCCTCCCGGTGTGGATTTAATATCGGGTTCCAAATTGTAGGTAGTATCATGGTATCGAGCATGACGATCTCGCTGCTCTTGAACCTTCGCTTTGTAAAAAGTTTCACTGGGCCAAAAGGATGAAGAATGGATTTCTGTTTGTAGCTTTGTGAAGATCGCCTCACATCCGCATAGCAACCGCGATTCTTGTAGGTTAGTGGCGACGGTTAAGTCCTCTCGACCAATTATCGCGCACTCGGTAATGGTTCTTACCGCATGGCCGATTTCCAGTTTAAGATCCCATAAAAAGGTAATAAAGTGACTGATTTTTGCGCTTAGATCGTCAGGGAGGGGTTGATCGGAAACGAGTAATATGTCGATATCCGATAGTGGATGCAGCTCACCTCTACCGTAGCCGCCAACTGCGACTAAACATATTTTAGATTCTTTAACAAAATTAAAATGTTGCCATAGACGACGGAGGAGCATATCCATGTATTTTGCGCGGCCAAGCACCAATTCAGTAATCGAATTCTGCCCTATAAATTCATCCTTTTGATGATCAGAAAACTGTTTTAGCTGAGACTTTAATTCGGCAATCGATATTTGATCGTCTGAAAAGGTTAGTGGTGACTGATAAGGCATGTAGCAAGTCCGTGCAAATATCCGTTGATGACAATCTACCAAAATGTAGTCGATAAAAAAATATCCTCACAAAGTGAGGATATTATGTGTTGGTATTAGGCATTGGTCATAATACGTGGAATGGTATCGTCACTGCGTAAAGTGAGGACTTCGCAACCTGAATCTGTGACTAGTATAGTGTGTTCATACTGAGCTGATTTTTTGCCATCTCCAGTATAAACAGTCCAGTCATCTTCAGCATCAACGGTCACACCGAATTTTCCAGCATTGATCATAGGTTCGATAGTAAAGCACATACCTTTTTGTAACACTCGGCGGTCATTGTTTTTGTAGTGAACAATTTGCGGCTCTTCATGGAATTCATTGCCAATCCCATGACCACAAAAGTCTTTTACGATGGAGAATTTATTTCTAGGGTTCTTTTTATTATTATCTTTAATGTATTTTTCGATAGCAGTGCCTATATCCCCAACCGTCGCCCCAGGTTTTACTTGGCGCATTCCGACATACAATGCTTCTTTAGTCACCATACACAGGCGCTTGTCGGCAGGAGAGACATCGCCTACGAGAAACATTTTGGATGTGTCACCATGATATCCCTGAGGTCTGACACTAAGATCAGCATTTTCATCATCTGGAACAATCACTGTGATATCAACGTTGATGATATCGCCATTTCTTAATATCGCGGGCTTTGGCTGGCCGTTAGTCCCAATTTCATCTTGAGAAGCGGGAATGCCATGGCAAACAATATGGTTAATTGATGTGCAGATCGATTTGGGAAAACCATGATAATCAAGAGGTGCAGAATAAGCGCCTTTTTCAATTCCATAGTCATGACAAATCTGGTTCAGTTCGTCGGTTGTTACACCTTCCTTGATATAAGGTTCGATCATTTCAAGGATCTCGGCGGCCAATGCACCAGCGATGCGCATACGCTCAATTTCTGCAGAGGTTTTTATCTTGATTGACATCGGTTTTCTCTAATTTAATCAGTGGCACATGTTCGTGCGAATAGAGACATTCTATCAGGAAGCATGCCTAATGAGAATGATTCTTCATGTAATGAGGAAGTCAGTTAAAATGAGCAAGTGCTCATCAAAAGGTGTGAATGACTTTTTACTAGCCAACATGGGTCAAAATATGGTATAAAGCGCGCCGGAAATGTTGTCTGCTCTCTCCTAATGTTGGCGAAGCTGATGACCTCCGATAAACATTTATTTTTAAATCACACACAATTCGTCACATATTTCGGGGTGCTGGACATAAGTTCAGTCGAAATTATGGGGATTGTGGAGGCCTAACCCCGCAGAGGAATTTAAAATGGCAACTGTATCAATGCGCGATATGCTAAAAGCTGGTGTTCACTTCGGTCACCAGACTCGTTACTGGAACCCAAAAATGAAGCCATTCATCTTTGGTGCTCGTAACCGTGTTCATATCATTAACCTAGAAAAAACTGTACCTATGTTTAACGACGCGCTAGCTGAGCTAGGCAAAGTCGGCGAGAAAAAAGGTAAGGTTCTATTTGTAGGTACTAAGCGCGCGGCATCTGAAGCTGTAAAAGAAGCGGCTATTGCAAGCAATCAGTATTATGTTAACAACCGCTGGCTTGGTGGTATGCTAACAAACTACAAAACGGTTCGTCAGTCTATCAAGCGTCTAAAAGATCTAGAAACTCAGTCTCAAGATGGTACTTTTGACAAGTTGACTAAGAAAGAAGCTCTAATGCGTACTCGCGAAATGGAGAAGCTAGAGAAGTCTCTTGGTGGTATCAAAGACATGGGTGGTCTACCTGATGCATTGTTCGTCATCGATGCCGATCACGAGCACATCGCAGTTAAAGAAGCGAACAATCTAGGTATCCCAGTTTACGCTGTAGTTGATACTAACTCTAACCCAGACGGCGTAGATTTCATCATTCCTGGTAACGATGACGCTATCCGTGCGGTACAGCTATACCTAAATGCTGCTGCTTCTGCAGTAACTGAAGGTCGTAATAAAGACGTAGCTGCAGCTGCTGAAAAAGACGGTTTCGTAGAAGCTGAATAATAGCGGCTTTGAGCCATACTTAGCCTGTGTCGAACGACGTTGTTACATGGGCTAGGTGATATTTATCCAGGGGCTAACGATATGGGCCCCTGTTTTTTACCAAATCCAGATTAAACTGAGGAATAGAGAATGGCTGTAACTGCTGCTCTAGTTAAAGAACTGCGCGAGCGTACTGGCGCAGGTATGATGGAATGTAAGAAAGCGCTTGTTGAAACTGACGGCGATATCGAACTAGCAATTGAAAACATGCGTAAATCAGGCGCTGCAAAAGCGGCTAAAAAAGCAGGTAATGTCGCTGCTGAAGGCGCAATCATCATTAAAGAAGACAACGGCGTTGCTGTACTTCTTGAAGTTAACTGCCAAACTGATTTCGTAGCCAAAGATGCGAACTTCACAGCATTTGCTGAAGAAGTGGCTGCTTATGCACTATCTACTAAAGCAAATGTACAAGAGCTACAAGAGAAGTTCGAAGACACTCGTGTTGCTCTAGTGGCTAAAATTGGTGAAAACATCAATATCCGTCGCGTTCAGTACGCTGAAGGTGCTGCGATTGCTTCTTACCGTCACGGTGAAAAAATCGGTGTAGTGGTTGCTGGTGAAGGTGATGCAGAAACACTAAAGCATGTTGCGATGCACGTAGCAGCGTCTCGTCCAGAGTATGTTAATCCTGAAGATGTACCTGCTGACGTTGTTGAGAAAGAAAAAGCAGTTCAAGTGGAAATTGCTATCAACGAAGGCAAACCTGCTGAAATCGCTGAGAAGATGGTTGTTGGCCGCATGAAGAAGTTTACTGGTGAGATCTCTCTGACTGGTCAAGCTTTTGTAATGGAACCAAAGAAATCTGTTGGTGAAATTCTTAAAGAGCGTGGCGCTTCGGTTGTTAGCTTTGTCCGCCTAGAAGTCGGTGAAGGCATTGAGAAAGGCGCAGAAATGAGCTTCGCCGAAGAAGTTGCAGCAGCTCAAAAAGGTTAATCCTGAGAGATGCGCTAATTTGAGACCGTAGCCTAGGCTACGGTCTTTTTATGAATAGCATTTGCACGGTTAATCGTGATGAATAGTTAAGCCGGTCTTGATTTGTGGAACTGAATCATTACTCTCTTGGTTATTCATGACTGTTAATCAATAACTCTCTTTGGAAGGTAAACTCCATGACTACAAACCCTAAACCAGCATATCAACGTATTCTGTTAAAACTGAGTGGTGAAGCTCTACAAGGTGATGAGGGTTTTGGTATAGACCCTGCCGTTCTTGACCGTATGGCTCAAGAAGTGAAAGAACTGGTGGAACTGGGGGTTCAAGTTGGTGTGGTTATCGGAGGGGGCAACCTTTTCCGAGGCGCAGGTCTTGCTGAAGCAGGTATGAACCGAGTGGTTGGTGACCATATGGGGATGTTAGCAACAGTAATGAATGGCCTTGCAATGAGAGATGCTTTGCATCGCGCTTATGTTAACGCACGTGTTATGTCTGCCATTCCTCTTAAAGGTGTGTGTGATGATTACAATTGGGCAGATGCGATTCGTGAATTACGCCAAGGAAGAGTGGTTATCTTCTCTGCCGGTACAGGAAACCCGTTTTTTACCACTGACTCAGCAGCCTGTCTACGTGGTATAGAAATTGAAGCTGATGTGGTTTTAAAAGCCACCAAAGTAGATGGTGTATTTACCGCTGACCCAGTAGCCAATCCAGATGCAGAGCTGTATGATAAGCTGGCATATTCGGAAGTTCTTGATAAAGAGCTGAAAGTGATGGATTTAGCAGCATTTACGTTAGCGCGTGATCATAAAATGCCTATTCGCGTGTTCAACATGAACAAGCCTGGTGCACTCCGTCGAGTTGTCATGGGTGAAGCTGAAGGTACTCTGATTAGTACTGCTGAATAACTCATTCAACCCTAGGGTGGTAATTTTACACTAGGGTATTGCCTTTTGAGGAATCCTGTTTAGGCTTTCTTCTAAAAAAGAATGACACATTTAAGGTGATATTGTGATTAATCAAATCAAACAAGACGCTCAAGAGCGCATGGAAAAAAGCGTAGAAGCGCTTAAAAATAACCTTTCAAAAGTACGCACTGGCCGAGCGCATCCTAGCCTGTTGTCTGGTATTTCGGTTGAATACTATGGTGCACCTACGCCCTTAAACCAAGTTGCTAACGTTGTTGCGGAAGATGCACGTACGCTGGCCATTACGGTATTTGACAAAGAGCTAGCGCCGAAAGTAGAAAAAGCGATTATGATGTCAGACTTAGGGCTTAACCCAATGTCAGCTGGAACGATTATTCGAGTTCCTCTTCCTCCTCTTACGGAAGAACGCCGTAAAGACTTGGTGAAAATTGTGCGTGGTGAAGCCGAGGGTGGACGCGTTGCTATTCGTAACATTCGTCGTGACGCAAATGGTGAATTAAAAGCTCTTCTAAAAGATAAAGAAATTTCTGAAGATGAAGATCGTAAAGCGCAAGATGAGATTCAAAAAATCACTGATGCGGCTGTAAAAAAAGTCGACGAAGCTCTTGCATCTAAAGAAAAAGAGTTAATGGAAGTTTAATTACATTCATACTCTCAATATAGAGAACGCTGTGCTCGCAGTACAGCGTTTTTTTATGCTACTCTTTAGCTCCTGCTGATAACCTTAAACCCTTGTATGCAAAACACTCAACTATCATCAGAATTACTTCCCAAGCATATTGCTATTATTATGGATGGCAATGGACGCTGGGCAAAGGCGCAGGGTAAACCACGCGTCTTCGGCCATAAAAATGGTGTTTCTGCGGTAAGAAAAACCATTTCCACATCGGCTAAACTAGGCATAAAAGCCGTCACCTTGTTTGCGTTCAGCAGCGAAAATTGGCGTCGTCCAGAAGAAGAAGTCGGTGTTCTTATGGAGCTATTTATTACCGTTTTATCTACGGAAGTTAAGACGCTGCATAAAAATAACCTGCGCTTGCGTGTGATTGGTGACAAAAGTCGATTTAACCAACGATTGCAAAAAAAGATCGCTCAAGCCGAAGCGTTGACTGATGGTAACACGGGCATGGTGATCAACATAGCGGCCAATTATGGGGGTAAGTGGGATATCGTCGAGGCGACCAAGAGTATTGCCTCCAAAGTCGCAAGTGGTCAATTAGATGCTGCTGATGTCACTGAAGATTTGATTACATCGCATTTGACTATGGCGGATTTACCTGAAGTTGATTTATTGATACGAACCAGTGGCGAATGTCGAATCAGTAACTTTATGCTTTGGCAGATGGCTTATGCCGAAATCTACTTTACGCCTATCTATTGGCCAGAGTTTGACGAAGAGAGCCTAATAGAGGCTGTGACATGGTTTGTTAATCGGGAGAGACGTTTTGGTTGTACCGGTGAGCAAATTAAACAACTGATTGAGAGCCATTAAGGGTTTAAGTTTGAAACAACGGATTATTACAGCGCTAATTCTTGCTCCTGCGGTTATTCTAGGTATTTTCAAGCTGCCATTAGCACTATTTATGCTGGCTGTCGCTATGGTGACATGTTTAGGCTATTGGGAGTGGACTCAGTTTGTGGAGTCTAAAACTCGGCTGATAGCATTGATACCCAGCATTGCTATCAGTGCCATTACCTTGGCGATGATTCCTTTTGATGCCAGAAGTCTCAGTTCATTGACTGATGCGCACTTTATTATGCTAGCGATTGGGAGTATTTGGTGGATCATATCCAGTTGCTTGGTGCTTTCTTTTCCTCGCTCTTCCAAACTTTGGCAGGATTCTAATTGGCTAAGACACTTATTCGGCGTACTGACTCTTTTACCTTTTTTCTGGAGTATTTTATTACTCAGAGCTCAAGGTATCTATGCGGATAGTTATCACGGAGCTAAACTTGTACTCTTTGTTTGCTTTATTGTTTGGGCAGCAGACAGCGGCGCTTATTTCTGTGGGAAAAATTTTGGTAAGCGTAAGATGGCGCCTCAGGTCAGTCCCAATAAAACGATAGAAGGCCTCATTGGCGGAATTATTACCGCTATATTGGTGGGCTGGGGAACTGCGGTTTGGTTTAATATCGAGTTTAGTAACTCTTTTGCTATGGTAATCATTACGCTTATCACTGTGGTTATTTCAGTGCTGGGTGATCTTGTTGAAAGTATGTTTAAACGCGTTTCGGGTATCAAAGATAGTGGTAAGATTCTACCAGGGCATGGGGGAGTACTAGATCGAGTTGACAGCTTGACAGCGGCTTTTCCTGTATTCACACTTCTTTATTTCTTATTCTAATTGCAAAGGTAGACTTTGCTCTACCTGATTAATATTACTGGTTTTTTTATGCGCAAGCTGACAATTTTAGGTGCAACGGGCTCCATTGGTGAGAGCACTTTAAAAGTGATAGAACATAACCCGTACGAGTTTTCTATTGTCGCGCTAGTCGCGGGAACCAATGTCGGGAAAATGCGTCAGTTGTGTCAACAATGGCGGCCTAAATATGCCGTTATGGCGTGTAAAAATGCGGCGTTACAGCTCCGTAATCAACTTCAAGAGCTCAAGTTGCCAACCCAAGTATTGGCGGGACAAGAAGCGATTGTTCATGTGGCTTCGTTTGATGAGGTTGACACTGTGATGTCAGCCATCGTTGGGGCGGTTGGTCTTATACCAACCATGGCGGCGATTAAAGCGGGCAAGAGAGTCTTGCTTGCCAATAAGGAAGCCTTGGTCATGTCTGGCCAACTATTTATGGATGCGGTTAAAGAATCTGGCGCCGAGCTTATGCCTGTGGATAGCGAGCACAACGCCATTTTCCAGTGTTTGCCTGAATCCATCCAAACTAATTTAGGCAATTGCGATTTGAGTCGTCATGGTATTCAGCATATTGTCCTGACTGGCTCCGGAGGGCCATTTCGTTACAGCGATATAGACGAATTATCGAATGTAACACCAGAGCAGGCGCTTGCTCATCCAAATTGGTGTATGGGGCCTAAAATTTCGGTAGATTCAGCGAGTATGATGAATAAAGGCTTGGAATATATTGAAGCTCGGTGGTTATTCAATGCCAATAGAGAGCAACTGAAAGTTCTGATTCATCCTCAGTCAGTGATTCACTCTATGGTTCAGTATAAAGATGGCTCTTTACTGGCCCAAATGGGAAATCCTGATATGGCTACGCCTATTTCTTACACACTGGCTTACCCTGAAAGAGTGTTCACTGGCGTTTCATCTATTGATTTTACTCAAGTTGGTCAGTTGACCTTTCTCGAACCAGATTATAAAAAATACCCTTGTTTGAAACTCGCAATTGATGCGTGTTATGAAGGCCAACATGCCACAACGGCTCTCAATGCCGCCAACGAAGTGGCAGTAGAGTCCTTTCTGGCGCACCAATTAAAATTCACCGATATTGCTGCTGTTAATGAGCGAGTTGCAAGTCATATCTGCGGCAAGACTCGTCAGTCAGACTGTCATAGCTTGGAAAGCGTCATAGAGCTCGATAGAATGGCGAGAGCATTGGCTGTTGAAACAATTAAAGAGTGTACATCATGACCGACATTTTATGGAATTTTGCTTCCTTTATTATCGCCCTTGGCATCCTTGTCGCGGTGCATGAGTTCGGTCATTTTTGGGTTGCGCGTCGCTGTGGTGTGAAAGTTGAGAAGTTCTCTATTGGTTTTGGTAAATCAATTTGGAGTAAAACTGGCCAAGATGGTACCGAGTACAGTTTGTCAGTGATACCTCTGGGGGGGTACGTTAAAATGCTTGATGGCCGAGTCGATGATGTCCCTGCAGAGCAAAGGGGGCAAGCATTTGATACCCAACCTTTGTGGAAAAGGACATCGATAGTTGCCGCGGGGCCCGCATTTAATTTTTTCTTTGCTGTATTTGCTTACTGGTTAGTTTTTCTCATTGGTGTACCTGCAGTTAAACCTGTGATTGGTCAAGTGCAACCTAACTCAATAGCGGCAAGAGCTGGCTTAGAATCCAATATGGAACTTAAATCAGTCTCTGGCGTCAAAACACCGGATTGGGAATCAGTTAACATGGGATTGATTTCTCATATTGGTGATAAGCAGATGACTTTGACTGTTGCACCAGCGGATGAGTTTGGCATCGAGGAGATTAAGACACTGGATTTGACTGATTGGAGTTTTGATCCAGAAGTTGAATCTGCGATGTCTTCATTGGGTTTTCAGCCATTTACACCTGAAATTTCCACTCAGTTAACCTCTGTAACCGCTGGTGGCGCTGGTGATGCAGCGGGTCTAATGGCTGGAGACAAACTACTGTCAGCCAATGATACGCCTTTGACTGATTGGCAGCAGGTGGTTGAACTTGTGCAAAATAGCCCAAACCAGATGATTAGCCTAGTGGTTGAGCGAAATGGTGAAACGCTAAATCTGACTTTGATACCTGAGAGTCGGTCGGTATCAAACGATAGAGTCATTGGGTTTGCTGGAATTGCACCGCAAGTCGCAGAATGGCCGGAAAGCTATCGCTTCGACTTGCAATTTGGTGTATTTGAATCAGTCGGAAAAGCAGTTGAAAAGACCGGACAAGTGATAGGCCTGACAGTCAGTATGCTGAAAAAGCTGATTGTTGGGGATGTTGGATTGAATAATCTCAGCGGCCCGATTTCAATCGCTAAAGGTGCAGGTACGACAGCTGATTATGGTTTAGTGTACTTTCTGGGTTTTCTGGCGTTAATTAGCGTTAACTTAGGCATTATTAATCTTGTTCCTCTACCCATGCTAGATGGTGGACACTTGATGTTTTTTGCTGTCGAAGCTGTGACTAGACGCCCTGTCCCAGAACGTGTTCAAGACATGGGCTACCGCATCGGCGGTGCGATTATTTTTTCTCTTATGGCAGTAGCAATATTCAATGATTTTGCTCGTTTGTAGTTGGGCAAAGCTTGTAGTAAGGAATAACTAAAACAAATATGGCGATGAATAAAATTCTGTTTGCAACGCTATTGGCAACGAGCGTCGCTGCGAACGGGGCCGAAGACTTTGTTGTAGAAGATATCCAAATCGATGGATTACAGCGTGTTGCACTGGGTGCGGCTTTGTTAAAGATGCCAGTACGTGTTGGAGACACCATAGGTAGTCAAGATGTGTCCGATATTATTAAGGCCTTATATGCTTCTGGAAACTTTGAAGATATCAAAGTGTTACGAGATGGCAACCAACTCCTTGTTCAAGTTAAGGAGCGTCCTACGATTGCCAGTATTTCATTTTCTGGTAACAAGGCAATAAAAGAAGAGCAGTTACAGCAAAATCTTGATGCCTCTGGAATCCGCGTTGGCGAAGCGCTTGACCGAACAACTTTATCAAATATTGAGAAAGGGTTAGAAGACTTCTATTACAGTGTTGGTAAATATAATGCAACGGTTAAAGCGGTTGTAACTCCTTTACCCCGTAATCGTTCTGATCTTAAGTTTGTATTTTCCGAAGGTGTATCAGCAAAAATACAGCAGATTAATTTCCTTGGTAATAAGGCCTTCAGCGATGAAGAGCTGTTAAGCCGATTTAATCTTAATGTTGATGTTTCTTGGTGGAACTTTCTATCAGATGATAAGTATCAAAAACAAGTATTAGCAGGCGATTTAGAGGCCTTAAAGTCCTATTACTTAGATCGTGGCTACCTAAAGTTCAAACTCGATTCAACGCAAGTTGCTATATCTCCGGATAAGAAAGGGGTTTATATCACATTAGCTGTCAACGAGGGGCTTCCTTACACGATTAAGGATGTGAAGTTTCGAGGAGAGTTGATTGGCAAAGAAGCCGAATTTGAAGCACTTGTGCCATTTGCAAATGGTGATGTTTATAATGGTTCACAGGTCACGCGTTTAGAGGAAGGTGTTAAGCGCGTTCTTGGAGAAGCTGGATATGCTTATCCTCAAGTACGCACCATTCCAGAATTTGATGATGAAAATCAGCAGGTGTCTCTTGTCGTAAACGTAGAAGCAGGTAACCGAATTTATGTGCGTGACATACGTTTTGTTGGCAATAACGCAACCAAAGATGAAGTACTGCGCCGAGAAATGCGCCAAATGGAAGGCAGCTGGTTAAATTCAAAATCTATTGAAACGGGCAAAAAACGCCTCAATCGCTTAGGTTTTTTTGAAACGGTTGATGTACAGACTGTTCGAGTGCCGGGAAGCGATGATCAGGTTGATCTCGTATACAGTGTTAAAGAGGCAAACTCCGGCAGTGTGAATTTCGGAATTGGCTACGGTACTGAATCGGGTGTGAGCTTCCAAGTTGGATTACAACAGGATAACTTTTTAGGTTCTGGGAATCGAGTTGGCATCAGTGCAATGATGAATGATTACCAGCAAAATGTAAGCCTTGACTATACCGATCCGTATTGGAATCTGGATGGCGTCAGTTTAGGTGGGAAGATTTTCTACAATACATTTGAAGCCTCTGATGCTGGGATTATCGATTATACCAACGAAAGCTATGGTACGAGTTTAACTTGGGGTTTTCCTATCAATGAATTGACCAAGTTGCAGTTTGGTGTAGGGTATACTCACAATAAAATTGGCAACGTCCCAACGTATGACCAAGCTCAGCTTTTTGCTCAAAGCATCGGTCAGCCAGAAGGGGATATATTAACCAATGATTTTGATGTCAGCGCAGCTTGGATTCGGAGCAATCTCAATAAAGGTTTCTTCCCTACGGCAGGTAACTATCAAAAAGCGTCTGCTAAAGTGACGGTACCCGGCTCTGATGCTCAATATTTTAAGCTAGACTATGAAGTTCGTCAGTATTTCCCATTGACGAAAAAACATGAGTTTACTTTGTTGATGCGTGGCAGGCTCGGCTATGGAAATGGCTATGGGCAAACTGATGGGAATGACAACTTATTCCCATTCTATGAAAACTATTACGCGGGTGGATTTTCTTCATTACGAGGCTTTAGCTCCCGTTCTGCAGGACCTAAAGCAGTGTATACCACCAATGGTGGAGCATGTGGAAACAATGGTTGTGTAGATGTAACGGACGATTCGGTTGGTGGTAATGCCATCGCTACAGCAAGTATGGAGTTAATTGTTCCAACGCCATTTGCATCTGATGAGGCGAGAAGTCAGATTCGTACCAGCTTATTTATTGATGCTGCCAGTGTTTGGGATACGGAATTTAACTACCGAGAAGGTGTGAGCAATCCGATTTATGGCGATTATTCAGATCCCACAAGCTATCGATCGTCGTATGGCGTGGCCTTACAGTGGATGTCCCCCATGGGGCCATTAGTTTTTTCCGTAGCGAAACCAATGAAAATTTACGAAGGTGATGATGAAGAATTCTTCACTTTCACCATCGGTAGAACCTTCTAAATATAGAGGAATATAAAGTGAACAAAATGATTAAAGCGGCTGGCCTTAGCCTATTGTTAATGACGACATCTCTTTTTGCTAATGCCGCGGGGAGTACGCAAAAAATTGGCTATATCAATACGGCTCAAGTCTTTCAGGCTCTCCCCCAACGTGAAGTCGTGCTACAAAAAATGCAAAAAGAGTTCAAAGATAAAGCAGACGAGCTAAAGTCAATTCAGGCTGAAGCAAAAACTAAGATCGAGAAACTCAAACGAGATGGTGAACTCCTAGGCCCAGAGGAAGTTGAAAAGCTTCGCGTTGATATTGCCAAACTGGATAGTGAGTACAAAATTAAAGGACAAGCGCTAGAGAAAGCCTCGGCTCGCCGTGAAGCGGAAGAAAAGCAGAAGTTATTCAAGGTCATTCAAGATGCTGTGAAAAAAGTCGCAGAAAAAGAAGGTTACGATATTGTTGTTGATATTCAAACCATGCAATACGGTAAACCTGAATATAATCTTTCTGAAAAAGTCATTAACGCACTTAAGTAACTCACTATGGCAACGCTTACTTTAGCCGAACTGGCAACGATCACCGGTGGAAAACTATACGGTAATGAGCAAGCACTCGTTACTATGGTGTCCCCTATGGAAAAGGCGCAGGATGGAGACGTTACTTTCCTGTCCAATCCTAAATATGCAAAACACCTCGCTGACTGCCAAGCAACAGTGATTATGGTGAAGGAAGCTCAGCGTGAGTTGTGCCCGAGTAACGTTCTTGTGGTGGATGACCCATACGTTGCGTTTGCAAAAGTCGCGCAAGCTTTAGACACAACACCCGTGCCAGCCGAGGGAATCGCCCCATCTGCTGTTATCTCATCTGATGCTGAGATTGGAGAAGGTGTGTCAATTGGGGCAAACGCTGTCATAGAGGCTGGAGTTCGCCTTGCTGAAAATGTGGTGATTGGCGCTGGTTGCTTTGTTGGCAAAAATGCTCAAATTGGTGCCAACACGAAACTTTGGGCAAATGTCAGTATTTACCATGATGTGATTATTGGCTCTGATTGTCTTGTCCAAGCCAATACAGTTATTGGTTCTGACGGTTTTGGCTACGCCAATGAAAAAGGCGAATGGATCAAGATTCCCCAGCTAGGAACGGTTAAAATTGGCAACCGAGTGGAAATCGGTTCGTGTACCACAATCGATCGTGGTGCGCTAGAAGATACCATTATCGAAGACAATGTTATTATCGATAACCAAATGCAGATAGCGCATAATGTACACATCGGATATGGCACGGCTATGGCTGGTGGTACCATCGTTGCTGGCAGTACTACTATAGGTAAATATTGCATGATCGGTGGGGCGAGTGTTTTAAACGGCCACATTGAGATTGCAGATGGTGTGACGATTACCGGTATGGGGATGGTGATGCGAAGTATCGACCAGAAAGGTATGTATTCTTCAGGTATTCCTTTGCAACCCAATAAAGAATGGCGAAAAACCGCAGCGCGTGTTCATCGTATAGATGATATGAATAAACGACTTAAGGCGTTAGAAAAACAACTAGAAGTTGATAGTGACGTTTGATCGCCGTTTGACTGAAAGACTCGCGTAAGGGGACTTTCCCTAACATACTGAGAGTAGGCCTATTCTATTTTTAATAGAGGGCTTACTTAGCATATCAAAATGACTTGGTTGTAATACCTGCCAGTTTATTTAGCATTCAATATAGGAAAATGACTTTGACTACTGAAAACAAAACGATGAACATCACTGAAATTCAAGAATTGTTACCTCATCGTTATCCTTTTTTACTTATTGATCGTGTGATTGACTTCCAAGAGGAAAAGTATCTTACGGCGATTAAAAATGTTTCAGTGAACGAACCACAATTTACCGGTCATTTCCCACAACTTCCCGTGTTTCCTGGCGTCTTAATTTTGGAAGCGATGGCTCAAGCAACGGGATTACTGGCGTTTAAATCTTTTGGTGCTCCTTCTGAAAATGAGCTTTACTATTTTGCTAGCGTTGATGGTGCTAAATTTCGCAAGCCAGTGACACCTGGTGATCAGCTTGTAATCCAAGTGGAATTTGTTAAGGAGCGCCGTGGTATTGCTGCTTTCAATGGTGTAGCCAAAGTCGATGGTGAAGTGGTTTGTTCTGCTGAACTCAAGTGCGCACGTCGAGAGTTTTAATATGATACATAAAACTGCCAAGATTCATCCGGCTGCCGTCATCGAGGGTGATGTAAATATTGCGGCAAATGTCACCGTAGGACCATTTACTTACATTTCAGGCAACATCGAAATTGGTGAGGGGACAGAAATTATGTCCCATGTGGTGATCAAAGGTCACACGAAAATTGGTAGTGAGAATCGTATTTTTCCTCATGCTGTCGTCGGTGAAGAAAACCAAGATAAAAAGTACGGTGGAGAAGACACCACGGTTGTGATTGGTCACCGCAATGTGATTCGTGAGGCGGTTCAAATTCACAGAGGTACAGTACAAGACAAAGCGTCTACCGTCATTGGTGATGATAACCTACTTTGCGTTAATGCCCACATTGCTCATGATGTTATTGTTGGGAACAATACCCATTTAGGTAACAACTCGATACTTGGTGGTCATGTTACTGTGGAAGACTTTGCTGGTGTTATGGCGTTGTCTGCCATTCACCCATTTTGTAAAGTAGGGGCGTACAGCTATATCGGCGGATGTTCTGGGGTTGTTAAGGATGTGCCACCTTATGTGCTAGCTCAAGGAAATCACGCGACTCCATTTGGTTTGAACTTGGTTGGCTTGCAAAGAAATGGTTTTGAAAAAGCTGAGTTGCGTGCATTGCGCAACGCTTACAAAGAATTTTATCGTGCAGGCAAAACTCAAGCTGAAGCAATACAAACCTTACAGGTAATGGCCAAAGATTGGCCTTCAATTCAACATTTTATTGATTTTGTAGAAACTTCTGAGCGTGGCGTTATTCGCTAATACAGTGTGAATAATTTAGAAAGAGATCGCACATCATATTGCGATCTCTTTTACTTTTTTGGCATAGATAAAAAGGTAATGCAGTGATGGAGAAACCATTACGAGTCGGTATTGTTGCTGGAGAGCTTTCCGGGGATACTCTGGGAGAGGGCTTAATCCAAGCGATCAAGCAAATCTATCCAAATGCAGAGTTTGTCGGTATTGGCGGACCTAAAATGATATCTCAAGGCTGTGAATCCTTATTTGACATGGAAGAGCTTGCTGTGATGGGCTTAGTGGAAGTGCTTGGACGCTTGCCACGTTTGTTAAAAGTAAAAGCCGAATTAGTCCGTTACTTCACTGACAATCCACCAGATGTGTTTGTCGGGATTGATGCTCCAGATTTTAATCTACGCTTAGAACTTGATCTTAAAAATGCAGGTATCAAAACCGTGCATTATGTGAGCCCCTCGGTTTGGGCGTGGCGACAAAAACGAATTGTTAAAATTGAAGCTGCAACTCACTTGGTGTTGGCATTTCTGCCTTTTGAAAAAGCATTTTACGACAAGTATCAGGTTCCCTGTGAATTTATTGGCCATACCTTGGCAGATTCCATCCCGCTTGAGTCACCCAAAGCCCCCGCACGTGACTTACTTGGCCTTGAGCAAGATAAAACTTGGCTTGCTGTATTACCAGGAAGCCGTGGTAGCGAACTTAAGATGCTCGCTGAGCCTTTTATTAAGACTTGTAAACGGTTAAATAAACAACATCCAGAAATGGGCTTTGTGGTTGCTTTGGTCAATGAAAAGCGCCGAATTCAATTTGAGCAGGCTTGGCAAGCACTTGCACCAGAGCTTGACTTCAGATTAGTTAATGATACCGCGCGCAATGTGATCACAGCGTCCGATGCTGTAATGCTTGCTTCTGGAACGGTTGCTTTGGAATGCATGCTCATTAAACGCCCTATGGTTGTTGGCTATCGCGTTAATGCTATGACGGCCTTTCTTGCAAAGCGCATGCTTAAAACGAAGTATGTGTCTTTACCCAATATTTTAGCCAATGAAGAGCTAGTGACTGAGCTGCTGCAAGATGCCTGTACGCCGGAAAATTTAGAGATCGAAGTTGAGAAATTATTTAGTGGCCGAGGTGAGAGGATGCTTGAACGTTTTACCCAAATGCATCATTGGATTCGCAAAGATGCCGATACTCAAGCCGCTCATGCCGTGCTAAAACTCATAGACAGATTACCATCATGAACGAAAAAAATACGCTTGTTGCGGAGTTTCAATACCCAATTGGGTATAAACAAATTGCGGGTGTCGATGAAGTTGGACGCGGCCCTTTGGTCGGTGATGTGGTGACCGCCGCTGTTATTCTTGATCCAAACCAACCCATTGATGGGTTAAATGATTCAAAAAAGCTGACAGAAAAAAAACGCTTGGCTTTATTTCCTCAAATTTTAGATAAGGCACTGGCATGGTCCGTAGGGCGATGCTCACACGCAGAGATCGATCAATACAATATTCTCAATGCCACATTGATTGCGATGCAAAGAGCGATTGAGGGATTAAACATCACTCCAGACTTTGTCTTAATTGATGGTAATCGAGTGCCTAAGCTTCCCATGGATGCCTTAGCTGTAGTCAAAGGTGACATGCGTGTCGCTGAAATTAGTGCAGCATCTATTGTGGCTAAGGTCGTTCGCGATCAAGAAATGGAAGAGCTTGACAAACTGCATCCTCAGTTTGGTTTTGCAAAGCATAAAGGCTATCCAACCAAAGCGCATTTTGCTGCCATTGAGCAATATGGTGTGATTGAACAACACAGAAAAAGCTTTAAGCCTGTAAAAAAAGCTTTGGGTTTGATTTAGTCGACTTTTTTCGGTATCACATACAATACTTTTGCTTTTCTTTTGACTCAGCTCAGTTGCGGAATATTCATGTCAGAACCTAAATTTATTCATCTCAAAGTTCACAGCGACTTTTCCATGGTTGACGGCCTTTCCAAAGTACCGCCATTGGTAAAAAAAGTTGCGGAGATGGGCATGCCAGCGGTGGCGTTAACCGACTTTACTAATCTATGTGGTTTGGTCAAGTTCTATGGCACAGCGCATGGATGTGGTGTGAAGCCTATCATTGGCGCAGACTTTGCGCTTCAATCCGCAGAATTTGCAGATGAGTTAACTCGCCTCACTATATTGGCTTCTGACAATCAAGGGTATAAAAACCTTACTTTGTTGATTTCCAAAGCTTACTTGCGTGGGCATGTACAGCATCAACCTGTAATTGATAAAGAATGGTTAGTTGAGCTCTCTTCTGGGCTGATTATTTTATCTGGGGGAAAAAATGGTGAGATAGGTAAAGCCTTACTCAAAGGGAATGTTAGAGTCGCTCAGCAATGCGCGCATTTTTACCGCCAACATTTTGCCGATTGTTTTTATCTCGAGCTCACGCGCACGGGGCGAGCCGATGAGGAGACTTACCTACATTTTGCTCTCGATTTTGCACAAGATGAGCAATTACCTGTCGTCGCCACCAACGATGTTGTTATTTTGGATGAGTCAACCTTTGATGCGCATGAAATTCGTGTTGCGATTCATGATGGCTATACGCTCGAAGATCCTCGCCGCCCTAAAAACTACAGTGCTCAGCAATATTTGCGTAGCGAAGAGGAAATGTGTGCGCTTTTTGCAGATATTCCAGAGGCGCTGGAAAATAGCGTTGAAATTGCTAAGCGCTGTAATGTCACTGTGCGTTTAGGCGAGTATTTTCTGCCTGCCTTCCCAACCGATGGCATGGAAGAAACGGAATTCTTGATTAAAAAATCACAACAAGGTTTAGAAGAGCGCCTTGAGTTTCTCTTTCCTGATGAAAATCTTCGTGCCCAGCGCCGCCCTGAATACGATGAAAGGTTACAGGTCGAGCTGGAAGTCATTAATAATATGGGATTTCCCGGCTATTTCTTGATCGTGATGGAGTTCATCCAGTGGTCAAAAGATAACGATATCCCTGTCGGACCAGGCCGAGGATCTGGTGCGGGCTCTCTAGTGGCTTATGCACTTAAGATCACGGATCTCGACCCCTTGGAGTATGACTTACTCTTTGAGCGTTTTTTGAATCCAGAACGTATATCGATGCCAGATTTTGATGTCGACTTTTGCATGGATAAACGCGATCAAGTCATTGATCACGTTGCTGAAATGTATGGAAGAGATGCGGTATCTCAGATCATTACCTTTGGTACTATGGCTGCCAAAGCTGTTATCCGTGATGTGGGGCGCGTATTAGGGCATCCCTTTGGTTTTGTTGATCGTATTTCAAAAATGGTACCGCCAGATCCAGGAATGACACTGGATAAAGCATTCGTCGCTGAGCCTGCTCTTGCTGAGTTGTATGAAGCCGATGAGGAAGTTAAAGAACTCATCGATATGTGCCGCATTCTTGAAGGCTGTACACGTAATGCGGGTAAGCATGCTGGAGGCGTGGTGATTTCCCCCACCACTATCACAGATTTTGCACCGATTTATGCTGATGCAGAAGGAAATTATCCAGTTACTCAGTTCGATAAGAATGACGTCGAAACGGCTGGCTTAGTGAAGTTTGATTTTCTTGGTTTGCGCACGCTGACAATTATTGATTGGGCTCTTGCTCTGATCAACTCAAGGCTCGAAAAGCAAGGACAGCAGCCTGTTCGTATCGAATCTATTCCTCTTGATGATGATGCCTCTTTCCAGCTGTTGCAGAACGCAGAAACCACGGCGGTATTCCAGCTTGAATCTCGCGGAATGAAAGAGCTCATTAAGCGTCTGAAACCGGACTGTTTTGAAGATATTATCGCTTTGGTGGCCTTGTTTCGACCAGGGCCTCTTCAGTCAGGCATGGTGGACAACTTTATCGACCGTAAACATGGCCGAGAGGCCATTTCATACCCAGATGAAACATGGCAGCATGAGTCGCTGAAAGAAACACTTGAGCCGACATACGGGATTATCCTGTACCAAGAGCAAGTTATGCAGATTGCTCAGATTCTTGCAGGCTATACCTTAGGTGGTGCAGATATGCTGCGCCGCGCTATGGGTAAGAAAAAGCCGGAGGAAATGGCGAAGCAGCGGGCTGTGTTTGAAGAAGGCGCGATCAAAAATGGTGTAGATGGCGAGCTTGCAATGAAAATCTTCGATTTAGTAGAGAAGTTTGCAGGTTATGGTTTCAACAAATCGCACTCGGCGGCATATGCTTTGGTATCTTACCAAACGCTCTGGCTGAAAAAACACTACCCAGCAGAATTTATGGCTGCGGTTATGACGGCTGACATGGATAATACCGAAAAAGTCGTCGGTTTGGTCGATGAATGTTTGCGTATGAAGCTTAAGGTTTTACCTCCGGATATCAATTCAGGTCTGTACCGTTTCAATGTCGATGAAGAAGGGGCGATTGTTTACGGTATCGGAGCCATTAAAGGTGTCGGGGAAGGACCAATAGACGCAATTCTAGAAGCGCGCAATGCTGGGGGATATTTTAAAGATTTATTTGATTTTTGTGCCAGAATTGATCTGAAAAAAGTCAACAAGCGTGTGATTGAAAAGCTCATTTATGCTGGGGCACTGGATAGGCTTGGGCCACACCGCGCGGCCATGATGGCATCATTGGACGATGCGGTGAAAGCGGCGAGTCAGTATCATCAAGCTGAAGCCTTTGGTCAAAATGATTTATTTGGCGTGCTCACTGAGACGGCAGAAGAGGTTGAACATAAATATACTAAGGTCCCTGCTTGGCCAGAAAAAGTTTGGTTGGAGGGAGAACGTGATACACTAGGCCTCTATTTAACTGGGCATCCAGTTAATGCCTACATAAAGGAATTGGGTAAGTATACTAGCTATCGATTAAAAGACGCTACGCCGACGCGGCGAGATCAAAGCGTGACGGTGGCAGGTTTAGTTATCGCGGCTAGAGTGATGACCACAAAGCGTGGTAACCGTATTGGAATTATGACGCTTGATGACCGCAGTGGTCGAATGGAAGTGATGCTGTTTTCTGACGCATTGGATCAATACGCAGAGCTACTTGAACAAGACAGAATTTTGGTTGTTTCAGGACAGGTCAGCTTTGATGATTTCAACGGTGGTCTTAAAATGACGGCACGAGAGGTTATGGATCTTGGCGCAGCTCGTGAAAAATACGCCCGAAGATTGTCGATATCTATGGAAGACTCTCAAATCGACGAGCAATTTTTTGAGCGCTTTAGTAACATACTAGAGCCTCATAAGGCAGGAAGTGTTCCTGTTCACATATATTACCAGCGCAGCAATGCAAGAGCTTGCTTAACACTGGGTACAGAGTGGCGCGTGACGCCAAGTGATGAATTAATAGACAATTTGAAGCAGCTGCTTGGTAATCATCAAGTAGAACTCGAATTTAACTAAGTTCGGCAAGCGATGCCGAATAAGAAAGGATCTATAGATGAGCCTGAACTTTTTAGAATTTGAAAAGCCGATTGCTGAATTAGAGGCAAAGATTGAAGCATTAAGAAGTGTTTCGCGCCATGGTGGTGACTCTGGTGTTGATCTAGAGAAAGAAATCGAGCAATTAGAAAAGAAAAGCTTAGAACTTAAAAAGAAAACCTTTAGCGATCTTGGTGCATGGGAAACGGCTCAGTTAGCTCGTCACCCTTTACGTCCATATACGCTTGATTACATTGAACATGTATTTACTGAGTTTGAAGAGTTAGCCGGTGATAGGGCGTACGCTGATGATAAAGCCATTGTTGGTGGTATGGCTCGTTTAGATGGCTGCCCTGTGATGATTATCGGTCATCAAAAAGGCCGTGAAACAAAAGAGAAAGTAAAGCGTAACTTTGGTATGCCCAAACCAGAAGGCTACCGTAAAGCGCTACGCTTAATGGAAACGGCACAGCGTTTTAACATGCCGATCATTACTTTTATTGATACAGCTGGCGCTTACCCTGGTGTCGGTGCTGAAGAGCGTGGGCAATCAGAAGCCATTGCAAAAAATTTAAAAGTCATGGCTGGACTTAAAGTGCCAGTGATCTGTAATGTTGTGGGTGAGGGTGGTTCAGGTGGTGCGCTTGCTATTGGTGTTGGCGACTACGTGAATATGTTGCAGTACTCGACTTACTCAGTTATTTCACCAGAAGGCTGTGCATCAATCTTATGGAGAGATTCAGATAAAGCCCCGCAAGCTGCTGAGGCCATGGGGCTTATTGCTCCGCGCTTAAAAGAGCTTGAGTTGATTGATGAAATCATTGAAGAGCCATTGGGCGGTGCGCATCGTGATCATATTCAAATGGCAGCGAATATGAAGGCCACTCTGATTAGACAATTGAATGAGCTTCAGCACTTTGATACCAACACGCTACTGGAGCGTCGTTATCAACGATTAATGAGCTATGGTTACTGTTAACCTGCCGCATTGCAAAGCAAAGGCTGAACTGAAGTTCGGCCTTTTTTATTGTTGATGTTAAACTAACTGTGGTCTGTATATTTGAGCAAAAGTAAGTCATTAAACGGCTTTATGCTCGATTAGGTATCTCGATTTAAAGTAAAATGGTCTCGTTTCTGTATGGATTTATACCCGCATTTTTCTTCGGTTATTCAGCAATGTATGCCAATTGATGGGCGTCTTGTCATTGCGCTCAGTGGTGGTGTGGATTCGAGAGTATTATTAGCGTTGGCTGCTCGATATCAACACGAATTTAAGCAAGCTTGTCTTGCTGTACATGTACATCATGGTTTAAGTTCTAACGCAGATCATTGGGCTGAGCAGTGCCGATTATGGTGTGCTGAAGAGGGGGTCTTATTTTACTTAGAGAAAGTCGCTTTAGAGCAAGGCGGCAAGAGTATTGAAGAAAGCGCTCGGGAAGCACGTTATCAAGCATTAAGATTGCACTTGCATGATGACGACGTGCTGCTCACTGGTCAGCATAGCGACGATCAAATCGAAACGTTCATGTTAGCATTAAAGCGAGGAAGTGGGCCTAAAGGGTTATCTTCTATGGCTCAATGTATGTCGTTTGGCAATGCTAAACTCGTACGTCCAATGCTTCATGTAAGCAGAGAAGATATCGAGCAGTACGCTCAACTTCATCATCTTGCTTGGGTCGAAGATGAGAGCAACCAAGATACACGATTTGACCGCAATTTTCTTCGTCATCAAGTGATTCCTGTTTTAACTGAACGTTGGCCTCATTTTGCGCAGTCTGTGCTGAGAAGTGCGCAGTTATGCGCGGAGCAAGAAACATTACTCAATGAGCTGCTATCGGAGCATTTGATGCACTCTTTGTATCAAGATGGCTCGATTGTCATTGATAAATTGTCACCGATGTCCTCTCTAATGCGCGGGCAGGTTTTAAGGATGTGGTTAGACGGGCAGCAAGCCAAAATGCCCAATCGAGGCTCACTAGAAAGAATTTGGCTAGAGGTCGCGCTGAGCCGTCATGATGCCAATCCTATCCTCTCTCTTGCTGATGGGCAAGTACGTCGATTTAACCAACGACTTTATTTCGTCAAACAGTGGCAAGAGTTGTCTCACTGGCAGCAGGGGATTCAATTTGATGCCGAGTTAGCTCTGCCTGAAAGCTTGGGGCGATTAACATTGCGATCTTGTGATCGAGGTGGCTTATCAAAAGCCGCACTTTCTCAAGCGCCTCTGCGGATCATTTTTGAACCACAAAGTTTAAGTGCTAAACCTTGTGGGCGTAACCACAGCCGTAAACTAAAGAAATTATTTCAAGAATACGATGTTCCGAGCTGGCAAAGACGTCGACTACCTATCCTCATGTGTGGTGATAAAGTTGCAGCTGTCGCAGGACTCTTCATTGATTCTGATTTTGTGGGTCAAGATTGTGAACTTGTTTGGAACAAATCCGTAGTAGATGTGTAAATATTCTTTACAGAAATACATATAAAAACAGTGAATACACTAAGGAAGCACCATGAAAAAAATGCTTATGGGAATATTGTTCGTAATGGGTTTATTTGCCGGATCTGCGCTTGCGGCTGGTGACATCGCTGCTGGCCAAGCGAAGGCGGCAGTCTGCTCTGCCTGCCATGGTGCAGATGGTATTGCCGTCATTCCTGGCTACCCGAATCTCAAAGGGCAAAACGAGCAGTACATAGTGTCCTCAATTAAGGCATACAAGGATAAGCAACGCAATGGTGGACTGGCTGCGATAATGCAGGCTCAAGCTTCAATGTTAAGCGATACTGATATCGCCAATCTAGCCGCATATTATTCAAGTTTAAAATAATAATATTTCAAAAATAATTGGGCCCAAGTGAGTGGGGCTATCCATATCCGTGTCTTTTCGATTGGTTTGGTGAAGATATAATCAAGTGGATGGACTCGAGTGACTTGGGCTTTTTATTGTTTATTGACCATGGGATAATAAGTTCGTTTTTTAAGATTAAGGGATGAAGATGAAAAAAATAGAAGCCATCATAAAGCCGTTTAAATTAGACGATGTTCGGGAAGCGCTGGCAGAGGTTGGTATTACAGGCATGACAGTCTCTGAAGTCAAGGGATTTGGCAGACAAAAAGGGCACACAGAACTCTATCGTGGCGCCGAATACATGGTGGACTTTTTGCCCAAGGTTAAATTGGAGATCGTTGTTACAGATGATGTGGCGGATCAGTGTGTTGATACCATCATTGATACCGCTCAAACCGGCAAGATTGGTGACGGAAAAATCTTTATCACTGATATTGAACGCATCGTACGCATCCGTACGGGTGAAGAAGATGAAGAGGCCATTTAACTGATATTCTTCAACAAAGACTATGTTTTGGGTAGGGCGATAAATGAGAGCTAAGTGGTTTCTGCTTGGTAGTTTGAGCCTAGTTTTGGGTGGGGCGATTGGCTTTAATGTGGCCTTTTCTCTGCCCAAAGAACCGAAAATTGCTGTCATATCTCCCTCTAATGAAGCGTTTTTTCAGTATTGTGCCGAACAATCATCCAGTGATGTTCTTGATGACAATGGTCAATTAAACTTGTTAGTCTGGAACATATATAAGCAAAATAGAGACAATTGGCAGCAAAGTCTGCAGTTTTACTCTCAAGACAAACAGTTAGTCTTACTCCAAGAGTCGAATTTGACACCAGAGCTAAAAACTTGGCTGAAATCTCAGCGGTGGTACGCTTACCAAGTTGATGCGTTTGAGCTATTTGGTGTCAGCGTTGGCGTACTCAATCTGTCTAAAATTGGGCCACAGAAAGCTTGTGCGTATACTGAGCTAGAACCTTGGTTACGCTTACCTAAATCCGCTCTTTATTCGACTTACCACCTTTCTAATGGTGAGTTGTTGGCGGTTGTTAATCTCCACGCAGTAAACTTTACCTATGGCACTGAGGAATATCAGAAGCAGATCGATACAGTGATTGCTTTAGTACAAAACCACAATGGTCCTATTATTGTCGGCGGTGATTTTAATAGTTGGAGTGCCACACGTCTTGCGATTATTGAACAAGCTCTGAGCCCACTTGGCCTTAAAGAAGTGGACTATTCCCCTGACAATCGCAGCCAGTTTGTTACTGGATACGCGTTGGATCATATTTTTTACCGCGGGTTGGATTTGATTAGAGCAGGAGCGCCAACATCTGACGCTTCCGATCATAATCCTATTGAAGTGGTTTTTAAGCTAATAAATTGAGAGAGTCTAAGTGAGTTATACGCTCACTTTTGTCACATCTATGTACAGTTTAAGCTTTTGTCCTGGCTGTAAGTATTTTTGCTGGGCGAGATCATTCCATTTCACAATGTCGTTTGACTTAACTTTGAATCTATTGGCAATAGCATTGATGGTATCGCCATTCTTAACACTGTAGAAAACGGTGCGAATGACGGCACCTTGTGAGGTTTTTTTCCAGATCACCAAGTTTTGCCCAACTCGTAAGGTGTCTTTGGGGCCCATGCCATTCCATTTTGCCAGAGATTGATGGGATACCTTGTTTGCTCGTGCTATTGTCCAAAGGCTATCACCAGAGCGTACAGTATACATGAGTTTGTACTGGCCCCTCGATTTGGCTTGAGCTTTCGCTAATCGATTGCTTGCACTCAGTATGTAAGCGGCATCGTCCTTGGTTGAGGTTGGGATCATGAGAAATTGCCCGATTCTAATCGAATCACTGGATAAATCGTTGGCATTCTTAATCACGTGAGTTGTGGTATTGTAGTGTTTGGCAAGTGCACTTAGACTATCACCTGATTTCACTTTATATCGAACCAACTTCATGCCTTTTCCACGATTTTCGCTCACATTGTTGTTGAATTTTTCGATTGAATTAACCGGTAAAAGTAATTGATGTGGGCCGTTTGGTGCGGTTGCCCATTGATTGTAAGCAGGATTTAAGCTTTGCAATTGCTTAACGCTAATTCCCGCATAACGAGCTGCAATAGCAAGGTCCAGTTGCTCTTTCGGATCGATAAGTTCAACAACAGGCTGATTGGCAATAGGTGGGATATCAAGATCATACTTGTCTTGATTGGCAATGATATCCGCTAAAGCCAATAGTTTTGGCACATATCCGCTGGTTTCTTCGGGTAAATCAAGCGAAAAGAAATCGGTGGGTTTACCTAATTTTTGGTTCTTACGAATCGCACTTGAGACTCGTCCTCCGCCACTATTATAAGCGGCAATCGTATGATTCCAGTTGCCATCAAAACGAGTATTTAGTGTGGTGAGGTAATCCAAAGCGGCATCAGTTGAAGCCGCTACATCACGGCGTCCGTCATACCAGTAATTTTGTTTTAGTCCGTAGTATTTTCCAGTTTCGGGTACGAACTGCCATAACCCAGCCGCGCTGCCATGAGAGTATGCAAAAGCATCAAATGAACTTTCTACAATTGGCAGCAATGCCAGCTCTAGGGGCAGACCTCGTTGCTCGATTTTTTCGGTAATAAGGTACAAAAATGGTTGAGCTCGCTCAGAGACGGTTTTTAAGTGGCTTGGGTTTGTCAAGTACCAAGTTCGGTAGTAATCAACCATTTTATTGTTTGGTACAGAGAGCTGGAGCTGCAAAGCGATGCGTTGCCAGAGATCTTCTTGAGACTGAGGAGAGGCTGGAGGTTGAATATCGTTATTCAACTTTTTTGTCATCTGGCTTGGCACTTGCTCAGATAAATGATTAATGCTTTGAGATGATGATTGTTGGTTTTCTGTTTGCTGGGTAAGCTGACATCCAGTCAGCAGCAGAGAGAATATCCAGCTGTGTTTTAATCGCATTTCACAACCCTTTTGCTTTTTGGCTGCTGATAATACTTGCCTAAATGCTGTGGTGACAAGTTACAACACCTCAAAATTCGTTCTTCCATTCGCGCAGCGCGGTAAAAATAGCGAGAGAATCAGTATTAGATGTCCGATTGGCAACGGATCGAATCACACTCGAATGCTCAGTTCTAAGAAATGGATTAATGTGTTTCTCCTTGCCGATTGTGGTTGGCAGAGTGGGTTTATTCTGTGCTCTGAGACGATTGACCTCTTCACGATATTGGAGAAGTAAGGGGTTTTCTGGCTCAACAGCTAAAGCAAAAGCGAGATTGCTCGCGGTATATTCATGGGCGCAGTAAACTTCGGTTTCTTCTGGCAGGGCCATAAGTTTGTCTAATGAGGTGTGCATTTGAGACATAGTGCCCTCGAATACACGCCCACATCCTGCCGAAAATAGAACATCGCCGCAGAAAAGTTTACCGTCGCCAACATAGCCAATATGCCCTTTAGTGTGACCTTCTAAACCTAATACTAAGAAAACTTCACCAAATAGTTCAATTTGCTCACCGGCTGTGACAGCATGGGTTAAAGTAGGAACAGGTTCATTTGCCGGGCCAACGATATCGAGGTGTGGAAACCGTCTGACTAGCTCCGCTACGCCACCAATATGATCGTTATGATGGTGGGTGATGAGAATAGCATCCAAGGTTAAACTATGCTCTTCTAGATATCGTATCACTGGCTCTGCATCGCCGGGATCAACGACGGCACAGCGCTGATCGCTATTTTGAATCAGCCAGATGTAATTGTCATTGAATGCAGGTATGCTTTTGATATCTAACATGATTGTCTCTCCAGTTTTAAAGAGTAAAGCAGGATTAGTATGAAGCCAGCACGAAGTTTTAAGAAGCTTGAAAAGCCTCATTCATGGTCTCAGCTCAAAAATGGCCAGTGGGTCAGTGAGTCAATACAAACGCGTATTGATGAATGGTGTCCGAAACTATTTGGCTATCATATGCTTAAGCTGGGAGGGCTCAGTTGTGAGTTAACCAGCTTTAATTGTAATATTCAACACCAAGTTCATCTTGATATCCAAAACCCTTTGCACAACGTCATTGCTGATGGCTTCAACCTCCCTTTCCTAGAAAAAAGCTTTGATGTAGTTGTATTAGCGCATCAACTGGATTACTGCAATGATCCACACCGAATGCTACGAGAAGTCGATCGTGTCATGATTGATGATGGATACATCATCATTACCGGGTTTAATCCCATTAGCCTGACTGGGCTGTCTAGCATGATGCCATGGAGAAAAAATAATTTGCCTTGGAGTGGGCGTATGTTCACCCCGAGCAGAATTAAAGACTGGCTTAATATCCTTAATTACCAAATTTTGGATTGCGATCAATACGCTTTGTTTCCAATGCAAACTTACCGCACTATGTGGACTTGGCTTGAAAACAGTTTAGGGGATTGGGCAGCCCCCGTAGGGAGTTTGTACTTTATTGTTGCGCGAAAAAGAAGCTATCCACTTAAGCCGATAAAGCCTCATTGGAAACTGAAACGTAAGCTAACACCCGTGAGTGTTAACTACACGCTATCTAGCAAGTAATCGGTTTTAACTTGCTTGGTAGCCAACATCTTCTTCGGTTGGGTTTTCCGCTGCGGTTCTGGCTAACTCATCACACATTTCATTTTCTCTGTGGCCGGCATGACCTTTTACCCAGCGCCAGTCAATATCATGGCGTGTACTTTCTTGGTCAAGCGCTTTCCACAGGTCAGCATTTTTTACCGGCTTTTTATCAGAGGTTTTCCAATCGCGTTTTTTCCAGTTGTGAATCCACTGAGTGATTCCTTGCCTTACGTATTGGCTGTCGGTGGTTAAAATGACCTTGCAGGGCTCTTTTAAGCTTTGCAGTGCCACTATGGTCGCCATCATTTCCATACGATTATTGGTCGTAAGGGTAAAACCTTTGCTGAGTGTTTTTTCAACTTTTTTGTAGCGAAGCACAATGCCATAACCACCTGGACCTGGGTTACCTAAACAAGATCCATCTGTGAAAATTTCCACCTGTTTCGTCATGATTTGATACTATTGGGGTAAGCGTAGAATTTGTATAGTCTGACACACAATTTGTTATGAATACCAGCAACAATTCCAATCACAATCGTATCGTCGTTCTCGATACTGAAACCACCGGTATGAACCGGGAAGGCGGTCCGCACTATCAAGGTCATCGTATTATTGAAATCGGTGCCGTTGAAATCATTAACCGTAAACTGACAGGGCGTCATTTCCATGTCTATCTAAAGCCTGATCGCACTATCCAACCGGATGCGATTGAAATTCACGGTATTACTGATGAATTCTTGGTTGATAAACCAGAATATCGCGAGGTCCATGAGGAATTCTTAGCCTTCATTCGCGGAGCCGAATTGGTTGCGCACAATGCTCCCTTTGATACTGGGTTTATGGATTATGAATTCTCTCTACTTGACCCTCAAATTGGTAAGACTCATGATTATTGCCGCGTCACAGATACACTTGCAATGGCGAAGAAAATCTTCCCCGGTAAGCGTAACAATCTAGATATATTGTGTGACCGCTACGGCATAGATAACTCGCATCGTACGCTCCACGGCGCTTTACTTGATGCTGAGATTTTGGCCGATGTATACTTATTGATGACAGGTGGTCAGACATCGCTGCAATTTAGTGCAAGTCAGCTGGGTGTGGGCGAATTGGGAGGAGAATCAATAAAACGAGTCTCTGACGAGCGAAAATCGCTAAAGGTTATTCGAGCTACGGCCGATGAACTAGAAGCACATAACGATCGTTTAGACCTTGTGGAGAAAAGCGGTAGCTGTCTCTGGCGTCAGTAGGAGAAGAAATGTTGAAGATTTGGTTTGCCTTACTTGGCTTATTTGTCGGTGTCTTTGCTCACGCCGAGGAGTCTTCAATGTCTCTACTTGATAATCGCTTTAGAGTCGATCCCACGATTGAGCAGATCACTTTTGTTGTCTATCGGGAAGAACCGTCAAGGCCAGTGGTCTTGGTGCGTCCTGATGGCAAAAAGTATTATGCATGGCGTAAGCCGGATAACGTACGCTGGTACCAAGAACCCGCGATGGATATCATCTCGATAGATAAGCCGATGCCTGGTCCATGGCAAGCCGTTGGTAAGGTCACGCCCAAAAATAAAATTGTCTTGATTTCACATCTGGCTCTGACCACAGACAAAATGCCAGAAAGGTTATTTCAGGGGGAGCAAATTAAGTTTACTGCTCGCCTATCTTCAGATGGAAACCCACTGGTTATGAGAGACTTTTTAGATAGAGTCAACCTGTTGGTGACCTTTACCAAATATATCGAAAATGAAGCTTCATTAGTCAAAGAAGCCAGACCGATAGCGCATAAGATTGGTGACTTTGCCGACGATGGCGTGGGGTTTGATGAAGTGGCTGGAGATGGCGTATTTACTGTATCGCTCACCATTACCCCTGATCCTGGCAAATATAGAGTTCGCATCACATCGGGAAATGGGGTTTTTCTTCGTGCACAAGAGCAAGAAGTGCTGGTTTATCCCACACCAATCCAAACCACTTTTATTCAAAGCCGAGTTGAAGGCAAACAACATACCTTGGCCATTTCAGGAGAGAAAGGCATGATTGAGCCTGGGAGTATTGCGGCTCAGATTGAACACCTCTCGCCGGATGGCACCGAAGATGTTATCGCAAAAAGTGCCGCTGAAGATGCAGAGAGTGTGCTAATCCCGATTCCTTACAAAGGTGACATTGGCAACTACTCATGGATGGGTAGGGCGTTTGCCACCGAGCTAGGTTCTGGTCGCCCACTCAATTTCCCAATAAAAGAGCAAACATACAGTGTGCTTGAAGAGGTGGATTTTGCGGAAACTCGCAGACTTCAAGAGGAAGAAAGGTTAAAGCAACAGAAGTTGATGGAAGAAATGCGGTTACTTGAAATGAGAGAAGAAAAACGCACAAATACCATTATCATGATTACCGTTGCGAACATTGTGGTGATTCTCATTGGTTTTGCAATGTGGTTTGGCGTCGGAAAATTGAAGTTAAGACCGAAGAAAGAAGAAATGCCTGAAATGCAATTAGAGATGCCAAAGAAATAACGTGCGCTAGTTGGAATCAGGGCTGCCTAGTGCAGCCCTGATGGTTGTTATTGTGCTACGCCACTTCTTCCAGTAGAGGCTTTCTTTCGTTTTGTGCCGCAGCCAAGTGCTTTGGGTCAAAGTCATCCACATTAATCACGTATAAGCGATGTTGCTCGGCTTGACGCAGGAGTTTGGCTTCATCTGAATCAATGATGCCTTTTTCCAAACCAATGTCAGCAATCAGATCCAATTGCAAGAATGGACGCCTTTCGTTTATTGCTTTGCATACTTTGTTAAAAATCGGTTCAGCTTGCAAAATGATGTGTAATGCTTGCTCGACTTTTCCTGCTGCATTAAATTCACTTGCTTGGAAGTACTGATTACGCCCTAGACGATCACGAGTGGCAGATGGTGTTTGCAGAATCATAGCCACTTGGTTATCAAGTTGGTCACTTGGTGCTTTTCTTACTCGACCAAAAGGTAGGATAACCAGTCTCAACGCTTTTCCTAGCCACTTGTTTGGGAAGTTAGCTAAAAGCTCGTCGACGGCCACTTCAGCCTGTCTCAAGCTATCTTGAAGTCCCCAGTGAAGCAGTGGCAAATCCTCTGCGATACGGCCATCATTATCAAAACGTTTCAGTGTCGCAGAGCTGAGATACAGCTGACTTAGGATGTCACCTAAGCGAGCGGATAGGCGCTCTTTACGTTTTAATGAGCCGCCAAGTACGGCCATTGAAATGTCCGATAAAAACGCAATGTTTGCACTGTAGCGATTAAGTTGCTGATAATAACGACTGGTTGAATCTTTGACCGGTGCCGATGAAAAACGACCATCAGTCAATCCGAGCCAGAAGCTACGAACCAGATTACTTAGCGCAAAACTGACGTGACCCGCTAAGGCTGTATCAAACTTTTCTAGGGCATCAGAAGAGTCAGAATACGCCGCTTCCATTTCTTCAAGTACGTATGGATGACAGCGAATGGCCCCTTGACCATAGATAATCATCGAGCGGGTCAGGATATTTGCGCCTTCGACCGTGACGGCAATTGGCGCTCCTTGATAACCGCGAGCGAGAAAATTCGATGGGCCCAAGCAGATCCCTTTTCCGCCAACAATATCCATGGCGTCGATAATGCTTTGCTGGCCGCGATGAGTACAATGGTATTTTACAATGGCTGAGATGACGGATGGCTTTTCACCCAGATCAATACCCGCCACAGTGAGGTTACTGGCTGCATCCATCACGTAGGCATTGCCACCTAAACGTGCTAGCGGCTCTTCAACGCCTTCCATTTGACCGATAGGTTGCTTGAACTGGCGGCGAATGCGTGCGTAGGCACCGGTGGCCAGCGCTGCGGTTTTGATGCCACCTGTGGAGTTAGAAGGCAGTGTAATACCACGTCCTACCGATAAGCACTCAACCAGCATACGCCAGCCTTGGCCTGCCATTTTTGGGCCACCGATAATGAAATCCAGAGGAACAAATAAGTCGTTACCTCGAGTTGGCCCATTTTGGAAAGGCACGTTGAGTGGGAAATGACGACTACCTATCTCAACACCTTTTAAGTCGGTTGGGATCAGCGCACAAGTAATACCGATATCTTGCTCATCACCAAGCAAGCCCTCAGGGTCGCGCAGTTTAAATGCCAAACCGAGGACGGTTGCAATAGGCGCTAAGGTTATGTATCGCTTATTCCAAGTTAAGCGCATACCTATTACTTGTTTGCCTTCCCATTCTCCTTTACACACGATGCCAAAATCTGGAATGGAGCCAGCATCGGAGCCAGCTTCTGGGCTGGTTAAAGCAAAACATGGGATCTCTTTACCTTCAGCCAGCCTAGGCAGGTAATACTCTTTTTGCTCTTTTGTACCGTAATGCTGAAGAAGCTCGCCAGGGCCAAGAGAGTTTGGTACGCCAACGGTTGAAGACAGTACCGATGAAACGCCAGTCAGTTTCTGCAATACAAGCGATTGAGCATAGGCTGAAAACTCCAAGCCACCGTACTTTTTCTTAATGATCATGGCAAAGAATTTATGGTCTTTTAGAAATTGCCAGACTTTCGGCGGTAAGTCAGCTAACTCATGAGTGACCTGATAGTCGTTGACCATGGCACACACTTCATTCACAGGCCCGTCAAGGAAAGCTTGTTCTTCAGCGCTGAGTGTCGGCGCTTGAATATCATGCAGCGTATTCCAATTTGGCTTACCTTTGAACAGTTCTGCTTCCCACCATACTGTACCTGCGTCTAAGGCTTCTTTTTCTGTTTGCGACATTTCAGGCAACACTTTTCTAAATACAGTCAGCGCTTTTTGACTGATAAGCGATTGCCTTATCGAAGGAATGGTGAGCACCACCGTTGAGGCGATAAACAAGATCCAGCTCAGTGAGCCAGCGTTGCCAAAGATGGAGAGAATCAATAAGGTTGCAGTGAGAGCAGCCACGGATTTGGCCAAGGCCGTTCGATGATAGAGACAGACTGCCAGTACGGCAGAGAATCCAAGTATAGAAAGCAAAGTGTCCATAATTTATGTTCCTTGTTCAGCGTGATTCTTTGTTTATACGCTGTAATGCAGATAGAGGTCCAACCAGTTATAGTGTAATGAAAATATTAAATAAATGTAAAACACAAATGTGTCCAAAAAGTGATCTTGGTAGAGTAAAAAACCTAAAAATGACGGGGGCTACGGGTTTTTTGAACGCATAATCACGACAAAATTGGAATTGTTTGCTGGCAGCTATCGACAGTGAGAATTGTTTGGGTAAACTCTGACTGTAACCATGGCGACATAAACGTCGGCCCTTTGAATACTCAATAATTAGAGAACAAGCTATGTATCAGGATTTGATCAAAAACGAATTAACCGAAGCGGCTGAAGTACTGAATGCATTTCTAAGTAACGATCATAATATCGCTCAAATTGAAGCCGCAGCAAAAATGCTTGCGGACTCATTCAAGCAAGGTGGCAAAGTGCTATCTTGTGGTAATGGCGGTTCACATTGTGATGCCATGCACTTTGCTGAAGAGCTAACAGGTCGCTACCGTGAAAATCGTCCAGGCTATCCGGGCATCGCGATTTCCGACCCTAGCCACTTGTCGTGTGTGAGTAATGACTTTGGTTACGACCATGTATTTTCTCGTTATGTTGAAGCTGTGGGAGCCAAAGGTGACGTCTTGTTTGGTTTATCGACCTCCGGTAACTCAGGCAATATTCTTAAAGCCATTGAAGCAGCTAAAGCCAAAGGCATGAAAACCATTGCTCTTACTGGCAAAGATGGCGGTAAAATGGCAGGGCTAGCGGATATCGAAATTCGTGTTCCTCACTTTGGGTACGCTGACCGCATTCAAGAAGTGCACATCAAGATCATTCACATAGTGATTCAGTTGATCGAAAAAGAGATGGAGAAGTAACCTTTCTCGATGGTTAAGGTGTCATTGAACTTATATAATACCAGTGTTAAGCACTGGTATTGTTGTTTTATAAGGAGCTTGTAGAGCTATGTGTGAACTGCTCGGAATGAGCGCCAATGTGCCAACGGATATTTGTTTTAGTTTCACCGGATTAATGCAACGCGGTGGAAATACAGGCCCACACCGTGATGGTTGGGGGATTACCTTTTACGAAGGGAAAGGCTTTCGCAACTTCAAAGATCCGACCCCAAGTTGTGATTCAAAAATTGCGGAGCTGGTACAGAACTATCCAATAAAAAGCTGCGCTGTGATCAGTCATATTCGTCAGGCCAATCGCGGTGCGGTGAATCTTGAAAATACGCACCCTTTTACTCGTGAATTGTGGGGGCGCTACTGGACATTTGCCCACAATGGTCAGCTAAGTGATTACCAAGATTTGGCAACAGGGCGTCATCGTCCTGTTGGGCAAACAGACAGTGAGTTGTCTTTTTGTTGGCTGTTAAAGCAAATGGAAGACAAGTATCCACAGCCACCTCAAGATATGGCCAGTGTGTTTAAGTTTATCGCTCAGTGCTGTGACACATTGCGCGCAAAGGGCGTCTTTAATATGCTGTTGTCTGATGGTGAGTACGTGATGACTTACTGCACCAACCATTTGTATTGGATCACGCGTCGGGCACCATTTGGTAAAGCGTCGTTGATTGATGAAGATGTTGAGATAAATTTTCAAGAAGAGACAACGCCTAATGATGTGGTTTCTGTTATCGCCACTCAGCCATTGACTGATAATGAAGAGTGGCACCGAATGAAACCGGGAGAGTTCGGCCTATTTCACTGCGGTGAACTCACCGATGGCAATACGGATAAGTTAGTTGATGTTCCGTTTGCACCGAAAAAAGTGGCATGCCAAGCACCCAGTGAGCCATTAGAGTAAAGAGATATAAGCATAAAATAAAAGGCTGATGCGCTTGCATCAGCCTTTTGGGTTTATTCGATGTTATCGCGTACTTGGACTTACGCCAATTGCTGTTTTAAATGGTTGATGATCTCAGCCATTGCAACCGGTGTTTTCTCTCCGGTGCGGCGGTTCTTATACTCGAAGTTGCCTTCCTTCATGCTGCGATCGCCAATTACGATAGTATGAGGAATGCCGATAAGCTCAATATCAGAGAACATAACGCCTGGACGTTCTTTACGGTCGTCAAAGAGGACCTCAATACCCATAGCGGTTAATTCTGCATAGAGCGTTTCAGCCGCTTGTTTGACTTCTTCAGACTTGTGCATGTTCATCGGCACGATAGCGACTTGGAAAGGAGCAAGTGCGTCTGGCCAGATGATGCCATGTTCGTCGTGGTTTTGCTCGATAGCAGAAGCAACAACGCGAGAAACACCAATACCGTAACACCCCATTTCTAAGATGACGTTCTTACCGTCAGGACCAAGCACACCACAGTTCATTGCTTGAGAGTAGACGTTACCAAGTTGGAAAATATGACCCACTTCAATACCACGTTTCAGCATTAGGGTACCTTTACCACAAGGGCTAGGGTCGCCTTCAACGACGTTGCGCAGATCTTCCACTTGGCCAAGCTCAACATCACGGCCCCAGTTGATACCAAAATAGTGCTTATCATCAATATTAGCGCCTGCCCCAAAATCGCTCATGACGGCAACGGTGCGATCGACAATAAACGGCAGAGTTAAGTTAACTGGGCCTAGAGAGCCTGGTCCTGCGCCAATCAGAGCGCGAATGTCTTCTTCTGTTGCCATCTCTAATGGAGCCGCCACTTGAGGAAGGTTCTCAGCTTTGACTTCGTTGAGCTCATGATCACCACGAATAATCAGGGCAATAATATCGGCATCGACTTCGTCTGATGCTTTAACGAACAGAGTTTTAACCGTTTTTTCAATCGGCAGGTCATGTTGCTCTACAAGCTCAGCGATGGTTTTGGCATTTGGCGTGTCAACCAGCGTCATTTCTTGAGTGGGTTGGGCACGTTCACCGACAGGTGCCGCGGCTTCGGCTTTTTCGATGTTTGCCGCGTAATCCGATTCGGTTGAGAAGGCGATCAAATCTTCACCGCTTTCCGCCAGTACGTGAAACTCTTGTGAGCCACTCCCGCCGATAGCGCCAGAATCCGCCAGTACAGGGCGATACTCAAGCCCCATACGATCGAACGCTTTACAATAAGCATCATGCATGGCTTGGTAAGATTTCTCTAAGCTTTCTTTATCGATATCAAAGCTGTAAGCGTCCATCATACAGAATTCACGTGCACGCATCACACCAAAGCGAGGGCGGCGCTCGTCGCGGAATTTCGTTTGGATCTGGTACAAGTTCAGCGGGAGCTGTTTGTACGAGCTGACTTCGTTGCGCACTAGGCTAGTGATCACTTCTTCAGCGGTTGGGCTGAGAACAAACGGACGAGTATGGCGATCAGTAAAGCGAAGTAGCTCAGGGCCCATTTTTTCGCTGCGGCCTGTCTCTTCCCAAAGTTCAAACGGCTGAACAACGGGCATCAAGGTTTCGACAGCGCCTGCATTGTCGATCTCTTGACGAACGATGTTTTCGACTTTACGCAGTACACGTAGACCAGTAGGTAGCCAGGTGTAGAGACCTGAAGCCAGCTTACGGATCATACCTGCACGCAGCATGAGCTGGTGGCTCACCACTTCTGCGTCGTTTGGAGTCTCCTTAAGAGTAGAAAGAAGATAATTACTGGTACGCATTCATTTTATCCGTTGATTAAAGTTAGTTTCTCCAGCCAAGATGGGCAGGAGCGTCAAATTCCCACTTGGGAAATGGTTAGCCGCTTATAATATCAGCCAAAAGCCTTTGTCAAAAGCATTCAATTGCGGTTACTGTGACTAAGTCATTGTTGACGACAAATTTGATGTTTAAATCAAATAAATTGACCGCGTATTGTTTGTCATCTGGTTTGCCTTTTTTGTAGGCAGGCCTAGGATCTTGAGCCAAAACTTGCTCGATAACAGTTTGTTCATAACGGGCATCAGCACGCTTTTCTAGCTGGCTGACTGCCAAGGGTGAAAAACGTACAGGCAGCGCAATGGGCTCTTGTTCTGCGTAGCCGCCTTGAGCATGAGTAATCGAATCTGAGTAGGGTACATAAGGTTTGATATCGATAATGGGGGTGCCATCGACCAAATCGACGTTACCAAGATCAATATAAATGTGCTCATCGTGTTTACCAATACCCTTGAGTTCAACCGCAGACATGCCTATACCGTTGGGCCTAAACGTTGAGCGAGACGCAAACACGCCAACTCGTTGATTCCCCCCCAGTCTTGGCGGCCTCACCGTGGGTTTCCAGCCAGCCTCTAAATTTTGATCAAATAAAAACAGTAACCAGATGTGTGAAAACTGCTCCAGCTCTCGCACGGCTTCTGGGGTATTTGCGCTGCCAACTAACCGGACTCTAGAGCGCGCAGCACTCACAAGTCGTGGTTGGCGAGGGACGGCAAATTTCTCTTTATAAGGGCTCTCAATAAAACCGATTGGCTCTATGGAATACATACTTATCTCTCAAAATGGTAATGGAGTAAAAGTATCACAAAACCACTAGCAATACTTATTGAGAATAGTTATCATACTTTATGTTATAACATAACATTTATTAAGGAGTCGTTATGCAAGATAATATTCACCCAAAATACCGCACTGTAGTCTTTCACGATACCAGCGTAGATGAGTACTTCTTGATTGGTTCAACGCTACAAACTGATCGCACCATCAAATGGAAAGATGGCAAAACTTACCCCTATTTTACCGTTGAGGTATCGTCTAAATCTCATCCTTTTTATACCGGTAAGCAGCGCGTTATCCATAAAGAAGGTCGCGTGGCGAACTTTAAGCGCCGCTTTGGTCAATTTTCCAAAGGAGATGAGTAAATGAAAGTATTGAAATCGCTAAAGAGTGCCAAAGCGCGTCACCCAGATTGCCAAATCGTAAAGCGAAGAGGGCGGCTGTATGTGATTTGCAAAGCCAACCCACGTTTTAAAGCGGTTCAGCGCTGAACAAACAAAATTAGCGGTGTAACTGATTATATTGATTATTGTCGATTATATGGGGTATATCACTAATTTTAGGGTTTTATCCCCTGAGATATCATGATCAGACTAACGATTTGTTATATTTACGACTTTTAATTGATTTCTTTGTCGAGTAATCTGCGCGAGTTTTGTTGAAAATTTGTTACAAAGCGCGCAGGAACTACTTACAAGGAGGGAACAGATGACGTCATCTGCTTCAGTTACACCTAACTCACCGAAAAAGCCGATGTTTACGCGCTTTTTAGATATGGTCGAGTACTTAGGCAATCTACTGCCTCATCCCATTACATTGTTTGCGATACTTTGTGCTGCTGTATTAGTGGCATCTGGCATTGCTGGATATTTTGAGCTTTCTGTTGTTGACCCAAGACCTGAAGGCATAAAAGGGCGAGCGGCGGACGGCATGATTCACGCGGTGAGTTTGCTAAATGCCGATGGTCTTGAATTAATCGTCACCAACTTAGTGAAAAACTTTGTTGGATTTGCACCACTGGGAACCGTGCTTGTTGCGCTATTGGGCGTGGCAATCGCTGAGTATTCTGGCCTGCTTTCGGCAGTGATGCGCGGTCTGGTGATGGGCGCTTCCAGGCGCATGGTGACGATAACCGTTGTCTTTGCAGGCATTATGTCAAATACGGCGTCTGAGCTGGGGTATGTGGTATTGATTCCTCTTGCCGCCATGCTGTTTCACTCTTTAGGCCGTCACCCTCTTGCTGGCCTTGCCGCCGCGTTTGCTGGTGTGTCGGGCGGCTATTCGGCCAACTTGCTGATTGGCACTGTCGATCCTTTGTTATCGGGGATCACCGAAACCGCGGCGCAACTGATTGACCCAAGTTACACGGTTGGTCCTGAAGTTAACTGGTATTTCATGTTTGTCTCAACCTTCTTCATTGCTGCGATGGGTGCGTTTGTCACTGAAAAAATTGTTGAGCCTAAACTTGGCCAATACAGCGAAGATGAAGCGTCCGAAGATTTATCCCACGACTCAATGGGCAAACTAAAAGACATTGAGAAAAAAGGCATGAAGCTCGCGGGCTTAGCGCTGCTGGTTGTGTGTGCTTTGCTCGCTTGGACCATAGTACCTGCCGATGGCATTTTACGCTCTGATGCCGGCACAGTGGCGGGCTCTCCATTTTTGAAAAGTATCGTTGCCTTTATCTTTGTCTTTTTTGCCGTTCCAGGGCTCGTTTACGGTAAAGTTGTTGGCACAATGAAAACCGATCGTGATGTGATTGATGCCATGTCAAAGTCGATGTCCTCAATGGGCATGTACATTGTGCTGGTGTTTTTCGCCGCCCAGTTTGTCGCCTTTTTTAAGTGGACCAACTTTGGTCAAGTCTTTGCCGTGTCGGGTGCAAGCTTTTTGCAAGAGATTGGCTTAACAGGGCCAATGTTGTTCTTTGCCTTTATTTTGATGTGCGGCTTTATTAACTTGATGATTGGCTCAGCTTCGGCTCAATGGGCAGTGACGGCGCCTATTTTTGTGCCTATGCTGATGCTGGTTGGCTACGCGCCAGAAACCATTCAAGCGGCATATCGCATTGGCGATTCGACCACCAATATTATCACGCCGATGATGAGCTACTTCGCCCTGATTCTGGCGGTGGCAACCCGCTATATGAAAAACCTTGGCATTGGCACCCTAATCGCCACCATGCTGCCTTATTCACTGTGCTTTATCGTCGGCTGGAGCCTACTTTTCTACGTTTGGGTATTTGTGTTCGGCCTACCCGTCGGCCCAGGCGCGGCAACCTACTACACGCCGTAACCTACTGCACGCCGTAACAAGATAAAGACCAAACCTTTAATCGAACTAGCCCCTAAACGCTTTGGCGTTTAGGGGCTTTTTTAATTCGCTGAACGGTTTTGTGCAGGTAAGAGGTTTTTGCCCCAAAATCATCCAGCATTCAATTCCTGACCACATTCTCATGTCAGTTCTTGACCTACATATACTAATAGAAGAATATGAGCTTAATTGAGTAATTATGATTATACAGACATGTTCTGCAATTTGTGAGTGGAAGGAAGAGTAAAAACTTATAGAACAGTATCTTACTTTTATGGTGTCTGTATTTTCTGAAAATATTATAAAGACAATGTCTGCTGAAAAGACACTGTTAGATTAAATAAGGAGTCTTGATGTCAATTTTTACAGAACTTACAGAGATTGCAAAAACTATGAGTACAACGACTTTAAGTACTTTAGTTATTGCTATTGTATATTCTTTGTTTAAGTCAATAAATGTAATCAAGTTGCTAAAGAAAGCACTTGAGTCTTATGTCAACGGAATGGGAAAAACTAACAGTATCACAGTAACAATAGTGAAGCGTGTATTTAAAGCAAATTCGATACTGTTAAATGCTTCTATGCTATTAAATTCAAGTACATTTACTGTTGTTGAAGTTTTAGCGAAAAGAATTGCAGATTCAGGAGAAGACGCAAAAGACAACAAAAAAAATACTATAGTTGGTGTTATGCTGCTTGAAAAAGCTAAAAAAGGAACAGTGCAACAAGCAATATTAATTTCCAGTATAGTTGTCTACGTATCTAGCGTTTGGTTTATGAATAGTGATATAAATCAGTTTGTGTTGCTTTTTCTAGCATTTTTATTGCTAGCTGTGTTTGTGGATCAAAAGCTAATGGAGTTTCGAGTTCGCAAAGGATGGTACGGTAGCAATGAATTTGAGACAAGAGAGCTTATTGAATTTATTACCTTGCATTCTGACAAGGATGATTTCAATGATGGGAGCGGTGCAAAGAGAATCATACCAAATCCAGAGATTGATCTAGCAACTGAATGTGAAGCTAGTAAAGGAAAGGTAGTTATATGAATTCAGAACAACTAACAGTATTTACTAGAAAAGCAATTAATATTCTATTTGTATCTAATCCTAGGGGTACTAGCCTAGGGGTGCTGACGGGGATTGTGCTAGATGGACTGATAGGTTTGTTTAGTCCTTTTTTGAAAACAATTTCAATCATCAACATAAGTGTTGTTAAGCTATGGCACTTGATTGGCTTAGGAGTCTTTATATTTAATATTCGACCGTTTTTAAATCGTTACAAGGTGGATCCATCAATTAATGAAGCAATTTCATACATTGAAACGCAAAAGCAATTAGGTCATATAGATGAATGGCAAGCAAAGCAAATGTATAGAAACCTTCACAATAAAGTTTTAGATAACGTTCTTCTAAATAAAGAGCAACAAGAACTTTCTAAGACTATAAACTCTATTGCTTCAGCAAGCGAAGGTGAAAAATAATCTAACAAGAGACTATGACATCAACATACTTTTCCTAATCTGACAGAAACGCTGTAGAGAATCAGTTCTAAGACGTTTCTGTCCAACCCTAAGCCAGCACATAACCTTCCCACCTCCAATCAAAAGAAACCCGACCGTCATTTCGAGCGTTTTAATAGTTAAAATAACCATTTTCTTGGTGAATGTGTCAGAGTGGTGTGGAAGGTATGATAAGCCAATCAAACTCTTGGTATCATATTTTTATTTATGTGATTAGATTCTTATGCGATACCAATCGTCCCCTTTTATTCCTCAAGAACGGCAAGAAACCACAAGAGAAAGAGCAGAGCGTCAACGACAAGAGCGCAGAGCAGAATTAACCTATACCGATAAAGATCAGAAACGTTGGGCTGAGAACCGTGAACGAGTTTTAAGAGAGAGGCAACAAGCGGCTGCTTCTGCGAAAAATAGCCCTGAAGATGAACTGATCCTCAAATCATCGCTAAAACAATCCAAGCCGCTCAATGAGCTAGCGGCCGGTAAGTTTAACCCCCTTAAAAAAGGCTCTACAAATACTGAAGAGATTAAAAAAGTCCAACAGGCTCTGATTGACTGTGGTTTTGACTTAGGTGAATTTGGTGCAGGTGGTGATTTTGGCCACGCGACAGAAGGTGCAGTTAAACAGTTTCAAACCCACTATGAACCCACACATACCACGCATAAAAGTTACCAATTTGGTGACATTGATGGGATTGTCGGCAAAAATACCATTCTTGCTTTAGATGAGGCGGTTGTTGAAGAGTGGAAGTATTCGTTTGTGTTTACACTTGAGATGCTACGGGCAGTGTATCCAAGGGTAAGCAGTAGCAAGCAAAATCTGTTGCAAGGTATCGTGGATGAGCTCAATGACCATATTGAGTTTTATAAGCTCGATACCCCTTTGCGTAGGACTCATTTTTTTGCGCAGATAATGCAAGAAACTGGCTCTAGCTTATCAATGGAAGAGTCATTTCGGTATAGCTTTAATGGTTTAGTGAATACCTATAAGAGGTTCGAAGAAAACCCAAGTTTAGCTAAGGCGTTATCTTACGACGAGACGGTAAAAGGTAAAAATACAAAGAGGAATGGTGAACCATTATCATCGGCGGATTTTGAGAAGATAGCCAACATTGCCTATGGTAGCAGGATGGGTAATACCGATGATGGGGACGGCTGGAAGTATAGAGGACGAGGTTTAAAACAATTAACAGGTAAATATAACTACAATGCCTTAGCTCAGTGGCATCAAAAAAACTCCGGTGAGTGGCCTGAAGACGCTAATTTGTCTTTTGTCGAAGAGCCTGACCTATTGCTAGAGATAAAGTATGCTGTGCGCTCGGCGGCTTTTTTCTGGGTTAGTAACAAGTTGTATCAACTTGCAGACAATGGCGCTGGTTATCCTGTGTCTAAGTCAATTACTGAAGTTGTTAATCTTCATACAGATAGTTACCAACAAAGATTTAAGAACTTTAATCAACTCTACTCAAAGGAGGTTTTTGAATGAGGTTATTTTTTGTTTCATTTTTATGGTTACTCTCATTTATTGCTTATGCATCAGCGGCACCTAAAAAAAATGAAGAGTTGGTTTTCTCCTGTGATTTAGAAAGTCATGATCGTCTTTTGGCCTATTTTAAACGAATTGACAAAACGCTGTATTTTTTAGTCAGTGGTGACGAACGGGAAACTGTTTATCAACCACAGGAAGGCATGGGGTTAGATAACTATCAGTGGGTTTATATCTCCGCTCGGGATCCTGAGTATGTGCCGTTGAGGTTTAAAATAGACGATAGGCGTAACGCGTACTTCAGAATGACTAAAGGTGGGGTAAGTCTACGTATTATGGATGCTGAACGACTTCACGAAGATGATAATGCTATTACTTATTACTGTATTGATGAAACAGCAACAGCATTTGACCCTGATGTGAGACTCCAAATAGAAAGAGTCGAACCCAACAAATTTGAAGCATGGGATTAGTTTTCTGCGTAAAAATATTGGACACACACCAGTAAAAAGAAAGATATGTTTACCAAATCACCTTGAGTGTTGTTTTGATGAATTACCACAACTATGGGTGTGTGTCCTGAATTATTGTTCTCTCGATAGACTTCTAAATGTTGTTTTTGACAGTGAATTTACCTATTTAATAGGTTGCCTATTTTATACACCAAGGAAAATTGCTATGATTTCTTATACTTTATTCAACAATGTGAGCAAATAAAGCTGGTGTTTAAGGCTTTATGCCACTACAAACTAAGGAATAGTTATGAAAAAGATTATCACAGCAATCACTATACTTGTATCAGGGGCTGTACTTGCAGACAATTGCGATAAACCTAGAGATGATTTTGATGATCTTTATTGTCTAAATAAGGTGTATCAAGAATCTGATAAAGAATTAAATTCTGCTTATAAAAGTCTTCGTTCTTTTTTAAATGACGAAGAAAAGAATAAATTGAAGAAAACACAGATATCTTGGATAAAGAACCGAAATGACGAGTGTAGCTTTAAAATGGATGGAGACTTTTTTGTAAGTTTGGGTTGCACAACATCAATGACAGTTGCAAGGACAAATCATTTGCTCGATAGAGTTCGAGAATGTAAAGCAACTGGATGCCAGTCAAGCAAACTTTAAGCATAATAAATAAGGATTAAGGTGTTGCGTAGCCAACACCAAATTTTGGGTGTTGCAACCTTAATTGCACCCAAATTAAAATACGAACACATAAGTATTTTGGGTATATACTAAATGTGGAAAAAATTTATCTGGTCATTATCAATATATTAGCTGTTATCGGAATTTCAACTGTTTATTTGTCTGTATCTCATAGCCAAGAATTCAGAAAGTAACGTGCTGTAGAAATTTGCTTAATTGGAGAAAGCAATAAAGTATTTATTCCAGAGGGGAAACGAGTAATCTATGCACAATATTCTAAGTGTTCAGATAGTGATAATATAATGAAAGTGTCTCTTCAACCGGATGTCAGTGCGACTAGGTATGAACTTATTTATAAGTCTGTGTATAACTCCGATGAAGTTATTGATATTTCATGGCGTAATTCGAGTGATATTGTTATTGGTATACCGAGTACAGTGAATCCCTAGCCAGTCGTAACTGGTAAAAGTGCATATGATTCTGCGTTTTATGACTATGATTGCTATAAACCTAGTTCTGGAAAACTTATAAAAATCGCGGAAGGTCAATAGTATAAGGCACACCCCAGTTTTAGTTTGTAGTTGTCAACTAATTTGGGAAGAGCTCGTTTTTTAGAGATGGTTGGGTCTCTAGGCTGAGAATTTTAAGGCATATTAATGTTTAAAATTTTTGTTTTATTGGCTTTTTTGTTCTCTCAATTTCTTTCTGCTGAAGACTCGATCGTTGGTAAGTGGAAGGGGCAGTCAAATAGTACAGAGCATGTTTACTCGATAGAACTTACTCAAATGGGTAAGGATATATTTTTATCATATGTCTTTATTTATGATCGAGGAAGAAAGATCAATGATCATACCTCAGAGAAAGTGTTGTTGAAAAAAGCATCTCCGCAGTGTTGGAGTGGTGAGGTTAATGACTTTTTCAATGATGAAAAAACTATGGTGACTTTATGTAAGAAAAATGAATTGCTTGTTTGGGAGACTGAGCTATCCGTTCTTTATGTACCCAAATTTGAAAATTTTATTCGTTAAAAGAGTTTGTAAAAGAGAATGAAACTTAAACGTATTTTAACGGTATATTTGGTCTTGGTATCAGCTTATACAAGTGCTTCTGAATATCGACTATATGCTTCCGATTATTCAGTTAAAACGAAGAAAGAAAATTTTGCTGCTTATGTTTTGAAAGATAATCCATGTATCACTGTATATGAATTTAAAACAGGGAAGTCAGTCCAATATTGCGAATTGGGGAATAAAGATAAAAAGGCAAGCTCTGTACATGGTGATATATCATTAACCCACTTACAGCGAGACTATCCTACAGCGTATGTCGTGGATTTAAGCATGTGGAGTGGTGACGTAACATTTACAGTAGCTACTCCTTGGTCAGATCTATCATGTACCATTGACATTCAAACTCAGGCAGTGAGTTGTGAGTAGGCAGGTAATAGAAGTATTTTATGTCGAAAAATTATATTATACACCTTAAAACTTGACACTTATCTGCTATCTCGGAGGAAATATTCAGTATATATCAGTCATAGGATCATTGGTTTTTATCCTATTTATTGCTTTTAAAGCCAGTTTTACTGTGAGCGGAAATACACTCGATAGTGGTGTTTTTACTTATGTTTCAGTTTTATTTTCAACCATTATTGTTGTGTCTATTTGTCTTTTCATAAGAGCAAGGAATCAACGAGATGAACATCTGATTATTAAACATGCCACAATCTCTAATGAAAAATATTTGGATGATGAAGTGGTTAAAATTGACTATACGGTGACGTGTAAAGGTCAGCGTTTAGCAAAGGGTGGCGTCATTAATTATCTGTGCATAGATGATGGTGAAAAAGAGCTTAAATTTGAATCAAATGATATTGCTTCTAACTATTTCTCTGTAGGAGAAAAAATTACAGTAAGTACACGAGAAGGTTATTGGGGCTACTTAGTTATCCAAGGCCTACATAAGAAGAAAGTGCGCAAGGCACTTGATGCGCAAGCTGTTACATGTGTCGGTCTTTCTGCTGCAGAATGCGCGCGTTATTTTTCTCCATAAATTTGATGTTTTAGTAAATAGCATTCTGCATTTGATTCAATATATTTAAATTTGGCTGATAATCTAGTTGATTAACAAATGAAAAGTCATTATGATTCGGCCACTTAACTAAATACCAACCAACTGCAAAGGAGTAAAAATTATGACATATACAAAATTATTCTTTGCAGGTCTTGTCCGTTAAATAGTTCAAAGCTATCTAATAATCCTTTCGTCTTCTAGTAAAGGAATGCCTCGGTCAATTGACCTGCCAATACGTTTTTCGTTTTAAATCCTTGTTTTCAAAATAATGAAAAAGGAATTGGTATTATGGGCAAATCCGTCCAAAACATCACTGATAACGTTAGCCTAATTGCATCTGCCGATACGTGGATTGAAGGGCTAGCAGTACAACAATTAATTAAAACATCACAGTTACCAGGAATGCAGCATGTTGCTGGCATGCCTGATTTGCATCCAGGCAGAGGCTACCCGATTGGGGCTGCGTTTTTTACAACAGACAAAATTTACCCTGCGCTGGTTGGCAACGATATCGGTTGTGGTATGTCACTTTGGCAAACTTCAGCAAAACTATCCAAGGTGAACTTGGACAAAATGATCAAAAGGTTTGAGCACGTTGAGTCACCACTAGATGAGAGCTGGAAAGAGAGCGTAGCGTCAAGAAAAGTCGCAAAAAGAGTAACAATCAATACCTACGACCATGCGTTAGGCACAATTGGAGGCGGTAATCATTTTGCTGAATTTCAAGCCATTGAAGAAGTCTATCACCAAGCATCGCTGGACGAGCTTGGTCTGAATAGAAAACAGTTGCAACTGCTTGTGCATTCTGGCTCAAGAGGCTTAGGTCAATCAATATTGATGGAGCATATAGCATCTCATAATCATGATGGTATCCAAGTGGATAGTTTGAATGATGACTTTAATGAATATATGGCAAAGCATGATGAAGCTGTCCGCTGGGCAGAACTGAATCGAGAGTTTATCGCTAAACGTTTTTTGCAAGCAATTCGTTCGGATGGCCACTGTACTCTGGATGTCAATCATAATCTGGTTTCGGCTAAAGAGATAGCTGGAAAGCAAGGTTGGTTGCACAGAAAAGGCGCGACACCCAGTGATCAAGGTTATGTTGTTATACCTGGTTCACGTGGCGACTATAGCTATTTGGTCAAGCCCGTTGAAAGCGGGTATGACTCTATGGTGACTAGTTTGTACTCATTGGCACATGGTGCTGGAAGAAAGTGGAAGCGTGGTGAGTGTCATGCACGCCTTAGTCACAAATATAAACGTGATGATTTGTACCGGACACCACTAGGTAGCCGTGTAATATGTGGCAATAAAGAGCTTCTTTATGACGAAGCGCCGCAAGCCTACAAAAACTGTGAATCGGTTATAAATGCTATGGTGAATGCTGGTTTGATTGAACCAATCGCTAAATTACGACCTGTTCTAACGTTTAAAACCAATGGGGGTTGTTCGTCATGATATTACTGCAATTATCATCCGGGCAAGGTCCGGTAGAATGCTGTAAAGCCATAGGTTTAGCGTTAAGGGCTATTGAAAAGGAATGTCGTCCACTTGATGTCGACTTGAGTGTAATTGAAGCCGTTCCACAAGGACAAAAAGGCTGTTTTAAGTCGGTATTATTGAAGCTTGAATCGGCAGATATGAACAAAGCCAGACAGTTGGGAACTTCTTGGCAGGGAGGAATGCTGTGGATTTGTCAAAGTCGCTTTAGGCCAAAAAATAAGCGTAAAAATTGGTTCTTCAGTGGACAAATGTTTGAGGTTAATGAAGCCGAGTTAGTAGACGGTGTGACGTTTCAAACTTGCCGAGCATCTGGAGCGGGTGGCCAACACGTGAATACCACTGAATCTGCTGTTCGAGCCGTGCATAATGATACTGGCATTTCAGTGCGAGTAGAGAGTGAACGTAGCCAGCATGCCAATAAGCGGCTGGCAAAAATTATGCTATTTCAGAAATTGGAGATGTTAAAACAAGAGCAAATGACCTCTCAGGATAAAGCTCGTTGGCAACAGCATATGGATCTTGAGCGAGGGAACCCTGTGAAGACATTTAAAGGAGAAAAGTTTGCTCTAGTTTAATAGGTGGGAGGTATGATAGTAATACGTCGATACCTTTTGGTGTGAGGGTTTCTGTTAAGCCATCCATACATATTTCCTTATATGGCTAGTATAACGGCGCACGTTGGTGCGCTATTGAATAAACACAAACCAAGGTTAGGGGATTTTAAAGGTGACTTATCAACAACTGGACGCTATCGCGGATTTATATATTCCTCTGCTGGGTATTCTGACACTGGTTTGGCTACTGATAAAGGCGAGTCGTCTAGGGATAAAAAGTGCGCTTATTGAGGCCGTAACGACTTCACTGGGTGTGATGTATATCTACGCCTTAATGTTTCTCGATGCTTATTTTGCAGCCTATGCGTCAATTGGGCTTGATTATAGTACGCATACTGCCTTGGCGCTGGTGTTCGTCACAACCCTTGCATTAATTAGCAAAGAGGTCAGACGTATCACAGTGATATCCATGCTTTGTTACTGTTTATTGATGCTGTATCAAGGTTATCACACCCTAGCCGATATGGCGCTGACCAGCCTAATGACGTTACCTGTTTTAGTATGGCTAAAGTCCTTACCAAATCGTAAAGATAAGCGTCTTTGGTGACTCATGAATAAAACGCTATTTAGCGTGGGCTAAATAGCGTTGATTTCCAAAACGGATAGTTTCGCTCGCAGGCTACTTTTTTAGGCTTAATGTGCCTGGTTTTCTAGGCTGGGCTTTTTGGCCTGAATGAGGGCTAGATTTGCCTTGTTTTGCTCTTGTCTCAGAGGATTCAGAGCGAGCCTTTTTAGCATTTGGGCTACGGCGAAACTTGTCGGCATCTTTGCCTTTAAAAGTGCGCGTTTTTTGATTACGTCTTGCTTTTGAGCCTTGGTTTTCCTCGCGGCTATCAAATAGCTTAGCGTCCGTTGCTCTGCGTATTGTTTTGCCGTGAGTATCGGTTTTGGAGGCATCTTCTGTGCCGCTAGAGTGCTCACACATCGCCAGAATTTGTTCTACTTCGCTGCCTGTTAGATAGCGCCACTGGCCGTTTGGAATACCATCTAAGGTAATATTCATAATGCGAACGCGGCGCAGTTTAAACACTTCATAATCGAGCGCTTCACACATTCGGCGAATTTGTCGATTTAGCCCCTGTGTTAACACAATGCGAAATGAAAACTTGGTTTCCTTGGTGACTTTACAAGGCAAGGTGGTGGTATCAAGGATATCAACGCCAGCGCTCATTTTTTTGATGAATTGATCTGTGATGGGCTTATTGACTCGCACCACGTATTCTTTCTCGTGATTGTTACCTGCACGAAGGATCTTGTTGACGATATCGCCATCGTTAGTCAAAAAGATCAAACCATCAGAGGGTTTATCTAAACGTCCAATCGGGAAAATACGTTTTTTATGGCCGATAAAGTCAACGATGTTACCGGCAATGTTTCTTTCTGTGGTACAGGTAATACCTGCGGGCTTATTTAATGCAATATAGATAGGGCGCTCGGTGGGCTCACAAATCGGCTTACCATCGACGCAGACATCATCGCCACTTTGTACTTTGGTGCCCATTTCTGGGATGAGACCATTAATCGTGACGCGACCTTGCTCGATTAAGCGGTCTGCTTCTCTGCGTGAGCAAAACCCCGTTTCACTAATAAATTTATTTAGGCGCTTAGAATCTGATGACATTGTGTTCTCTCTTAACGTTTCACAACGGAATGCAGTCAGGACTTGATAAAATCTTGCTGTGGGTTGGGGCGATTCTAACATTATTGTTCGGTTTGAGTAAGAGGTGACTAACTGCGGCGTTTTTGGTGGCGCTCGCGATTTTCCAGCTTTTTTTCGGAGCTTTTACGCAGCATAACGTAAACGGCGCCAGTTCCGCCATGAAACGCTTGCGCGCTGTGAACGCATTGTACGTCCTTAATTTGGGTGAGCCAGTTTGCGAGGTAACTTTTCATCAAAGCGGGAGGATTGGATGTTTCACCGCGCCCGTGAACAATAAGCACACTGCGTATGTCCATTTGAATGCATTGCTTTAAGAATTTAACCAGTGCATCTCTGGCCTCTTTTAGGCTGTTGCGATGAAGATCTAAACGGGCTTGAATTGGATACTTACCCAAACGAAGTTTACGGTAAACGCCATCTTGTACTCCATCTCGTTTAAATTCGATCAGATCTTCAGGTTTGAGCATAGAGGCATGTTCAAGGGATAAATATTGCGGATCATTTTCATCTAACCACATGGCGGCTTCACGACGTGCAATGTGCGCGTCGGTAACATGATGGTGCTTTTTATGCTCAGTCGTGTCTTGTCTGAGTGGGGTAACATCTCCCATCATAGTTTGAAACAGGGACAAATCGTCATTGTGAGACATAGTGGTGATATCAAAACAGGAAAATCAGTATTGTGATTATATCCCATTTGTATTGAGAGATTTTCATTAGTGGAATAAAAAACCGAAGCAGACAGGGAATCCACTTCGGTGCATAGCAACAACCTATTCTTAGATAGGGCTAGGCGATTCTAGTGAGGAGATTTGTCATGCATTACCTTGTAAAAGAAGTAACCACCATAGAACAGCATCAGGCTTAAAGCGCCAAAGATGACCAACATCGAAGACAGTCCAACTGCATTACCAAACAGGAGATTTAGCCATAAATCCATGTTGCCTCCAGTATCCAAGTCGTGATGACAATAGGTACGTTAAAACATAACGCCGACTCGGTTACTGATCTGGATCAATGATATTCAATTAGTTGTCTAAGTTGTTGCTTCTAGGTCTGTTTTACCTGCCTGAAACTGCTAGGTTAATTGGATAACGGTGAATGCTCAAACTTGCAATTGGCACTATCACTTTTTGATTTTTGGCTGACTGTAAACCCTTTGTCTTTAAGCATTTCGAGCAAGCTATTTTCACCGATGAGGTGCAAAGTGCCAACAACGACAAGATAGTTGGCTTTACTTTTTCTTGACCAAGTTGGTTTAGCCAATTGCTTCGCCCAATCTCGATTTCTTTGGGTAATAAAGGCATTTTCTAGCTCTGGTGACATTTCGGTGAGTGTTGAAAATTGATTGAGCTTTGCTAAGTCGCCAGCCTTCCAGCTCTCGATTAAACATTTGGTGAGATCTTCTGAACGTTCAAATTCGTCTAAAGCGCTTATCAATAGCTCTTTGCCCGAGTCTTTTTGTCCTGTGAGCAGATCAATTTGAAATTGAAGAGATTCGAGGCCAAATATTGGGATATTCTCTGCGGCTGCTTTGTACATCAAATGTGTATCTATTCCTTGCGAGGCTTGATAGCCAAGATACTCAAACTGCTTCATTTGTAGTGTTAAAGCGCTCGCCCATGGAGGACTGTTTAGCAGTTGCTGTGCATCGATATTAAACAGGCTGGCTAAACCGCGCAGTGTTTTTTGCTGTTTATTATCTAAGACTTCTTTGGTCACTAGGGTTATCTCAGGATAGGTTACATCCTGCATGGCTCGCACATCAGACTCGACAATCAGGCCTGAGCTAGAGCTTAGCGTCTCGGTTATGGCTTTGGGTAACGGATACATGCTTTCGTCGCCAACGTGCACAGAGCCAAAGATAAGATAGCGAGTTTTGCCTTTCTCAACTTGCCAAAAAAGAGGTTCGGCAATGGATTGTAGCGAAAGAGTGATAAGAAAAATCGATAGCCATATATTTTGCATGTAGCGGTTTACCTTACGGAAAAATTGTTGAAATAGGGCGTTTTTAACGTGATTTGACGATGGTTATTTGAGCATAAAATCACATTTTTATATTTTGTTATATAGCTTAGCTTAATCTTATCTCGCAGGTCTTGTGAGCGGTCTCTAAATCCCACCTAAGTCGATGGAAAATTAATGTGATGTCTTTCATAGAAAGATTGTTGATTTCTTAATAACAAATTTAACGTCTTATCTAACTTGCTGTTTTTAATTTGATTTTTATCATTACCAAAGTTGAACTTCGAGCAGGATCACTTTCGTGGCTTGAGTATTTTACCTGTCGAAAGATTCCGGAATATGCTGGAACAAGCGGTTTAATAAGGAGTAGCGTTAAGATGGTAAAAAAAGGTCTGCTCGCAACATCAATCATTGCGGCATTAGTAGGGTGCAGCGCTTTGCAATCTTCACAGCAAAGTGCAGTGAATTTATTGGCACAGAACCTAGATATTGATTATCAAGTGATCACCAATCACGGGGCAAGCCAAGGACTAGAGTGCCAGAATCTGGGTGCAGAGTGGGCGTCTTGTAATCAAGTTAAGATGACTTTAGTGAACCAAGGTCCAGCGGTTGATTCAAAAGATTGGTCAATTTATTTCCATAGCATTCGCTTGATCTTGGCTGTCGACAGCGATCAATTTAAAGTGTCTCATATCACTGGCGATCTTCATAAGTTGCAGCCAACCGAAAAGTTTGATGGTTTCGCTGCGGGTGAACAAGTGGAGCTGCCACTAATTGGTGAATACTGGCAACTATTTGACACCGACTTTATGCCGCGAGCATTTGTCAGTGCGCCTCAAGCTAAGCCGAAAGTGATTGCTTCTCTAGATACAGAAAATATTGATTCTTTCGTCTCGGGTTTAGAAGGGAATAATCTAAAACGCACGCCAGATGATGAGAATATTTTTGCTAGTGCTATTTCTCGGTTTGAAAAAAATCAGGACTTAGCAAAGCAAGATGTATCAGCGCACATCATTCCCACTCCAGTTCGCGTCGAGATCGGGCGGGGTCTGCTCGATATTACCAAGGGTATAGCCCTGCCATCAGGCGTCTTCTTGCCAGAGCAGTATCAAGCACTTGTAGAGCGTGCTAATACGCTGGGTGTTGATCTTGATGGTCAGCGGCCCGTTGATATAGCAATGACACCCAATGCGTTTTCTGGTCAGTTTGCCAAATCAGGCGCTTACCAACTGCAAATCAGTAGCAGTGGAATAACGATCAGTGCTTTCGATCAAGTCGGGGCGTTCTACGCCGTGCAATCTATTTTTGCTCTTGTCGATAGCTTAAACCCAGAGTCATTACCCGTTGTCTCAATAAAAGATGCTCCTCGATTTGATTACCGCGGGGTGATGGTTGATGTGGCGCGTAATTTCCATTCTAAACAGGCGATCATAGCCACTCTTGAGCAAATGGCCGCGTATAAAATGAACAAGTTGCATCTTCATCTAACGGATGATGAGGGATGGCGTCTTGAAATTCCAGGCTTGCCAGAGCTGACGGATATCGGTGGTCAGCGCTGCTTTGACGAGCAAGAGCAAAACTGTTTGTTGCCTCAGCTAGGATCAGGACCTTCGGCGAATAATTTTGGCAGTGGGTATTTCAGTCGCGCCGATTTTGTTGAGATTTTAAAGTACGCTACGGCGCGGAATATTGAGGTGATCCCTGAAATTGATATGCCAGCGCACGCGCGAGCGGCCGTTGTCTCAATGGAAGCAAGGTATCAGCGCCTAATGCAAGAAAATAAACCACAGCAGGCGGATGAATATCGCTTGTTGGACCCGCGAGATACCTCCAATGTTACCACAGTACAGTTCTACGATAGAAAGAGCTTTATCAATCCATGTTTACCGTCATCTGCGAGGTTTGTTGATAAAGTTATTTCAGAAGTCTCTGCCATGTATAAGGATGCGGGTGCGACGCTATCCACATGGCATTTTGGTGGCGATGAAGCGAAAAACATTAAACTCGGAGCAGGCTTTCAAGATATCAATGCCACAGACAAGGTGGCTTGGAAAGGCAATATTGATGTTGCAAAACAAGATAAGCCATTTGCAAAGTCTCCTCAATGTCAGGCATTGGTTGCTAGTGGCGAGGTGAGTGATTTTGCCCATTTACCAAGTTACTTTGCAGAGCAGGTGGCCAAGATTGTTAAAGATAAGCAAATAGACAACTTTCAGGCATGGCAAGATGGTCTTAAATACAGTGATGGGCCGAAGGCTTTCGCTACCACGAATACGCGTGTGAACTTCTGGGATGTGCTTTATTGGGGAGGGACTAAGTCTGTCTACGAATGGGCGGATAAGGGCTTTGATGTCATTGTTTCCAACCCTGATTATGTTTATATGGACATGCCTTACGAGGTGGACCCTAAAGAACGTGGTTATTACTGGGCAACCCGTGCCACTGACAGCAGGAAAATGTTTGGCTTTGCCCCCGAAAACATGCCGCAGAATGCAGAAACATCACTTGATCGCGATGGTAAGGGCTTTTCTGGCACTACGGATATAGCGGCAAGGCCACTTTATGGCTTATCTGCTCAACTTTGGTCTGAGACAGTGAGAACGGATGCACAATATGAGTACATGGTGTTTCCACGAGTCTTAGCCGCGGCTGAACGAGCGTGGCACAAAGGAACTTGGGAAAATGATGTTAAAGTGGGTGTGGAGTATTCTCAAACCACCAATCGAGTCGATAAGGTTCAATTAGCTAAGGATTATAATCGTTTTGCCAATATTTTAGGTCAACGAGAATTGGCTAAATTGGAAAAATCAGGCATTGATTATCGCCTGCCAATACCTGGCGCAAAAATTGAGATGGGCAGGCTGAGGATGAATAGTTCTTTTCCCGGAGTAGGGCTGCAATATTCATTAGACGGTGACAACTGGCAGATGTATAAGGACAGCGCGCGTCCTATAGTCACTGGGGACGTCTATATTCGCTCTGTCTCGGCCAGTGGAAATAAATCGAGTCGAGTGACTAAGGTCAGCCATAGTTAAAATAAAAAACGCCCAACATAATAAGTTGGGCGCTTCTTTTGGTCATTTTGTAGCAGTTATACCGCGAGGCTTTGCTGCTCTTCTACTTGCTCTGCGTTGCTAACCGGAGACTCAGCGCCATGCATCCAGCGGACTAACGTATTAGCGAAGAGTAATAAGATAACGCCAGATATGATGGCGGTAACGGCAATGCCACTAAAGATAGCCATGGCACCAAGTTCGCCAACGTGTGAGCCAACGTAACCGGCGACATAGTTAGCAATCGCTGTACAGCCAAACCATGCCCCCATCATCAAGGAAGCTAAACGAAGTGGAGCTAGCTTAGTCACTAAAGATAGGCCAATTGGAGATAGGCACAGTTCGCCCAGTGTATGGAAGAAGAAAGCACCAACCAGCCAAAACATGGATGTTTTCACACTAGTATCACCACTTTGTTCCATAACCGCGCCAACCATACATAGGAAGCCTAAAGCTAAGAAGAACATAGCAAGTGCAAATTTAACTGGCGAGTTAGGCTCGCGCTTACCCAGTTTAACCCACAAAATGGCAAGCAATGGTGCTAGAGTAATGATAAAAAATGGGTTAAGTGATTGGAACCAAGCCGCAGGCACTTCAAATCCACCTACCATACGGTCAGTGTATTGTTGAGTGTAAATATTCATCAGACCACCAGCTTGTTCAAAACCGGCCCAAAAGACGATGGTAAACACGCTCATAACCAATATGACTTTGATTCGATCAAACTCTTCTTTAGTCAAAGCCTCTTTGCGGTGAGATTTTTTATTAGCAAGTTCGCGTTTTGCGGAAGGCTCCATGCCTATATTGCCAAGCCAAGCTTGCGCTAAGCTCATTTGCATGACAAGGCTGATGAGCATACCGACACCAGCGACGACAAATCCTGACTTCCAGCCAAACACATCGGTCACAGAGCCGACAATGATACCCGCCAGCAGCGCGCCAATGTTGATGCCCATATAGAAAATAGTAAAGGCACCATCACGGCGGTTATCACCTTCTTTATAAAGGTCGCCAACCATAGTCGAAATATTGGGTTTAAATAGGCCGTTACCAGCAATCAGTAGAGCGAGACCAAGATAGAAACTGTGTAGAGTGCTCATACCAATCATGTCGGCAGGTAATGCCAAAGTGAATTGACCCGCGGCCATAAGCGCACCGCCCATTAATATGGATTTACGCTGGCCGAGGAAGTTATCGGCTAACCAGCCGCCAATAAGAGGGGTGATATAGACAAGGCCTGTGTAGATACCGTACAAATCTAGCGCATCTTTGGTGGTCCAGCCCAGTCCGCCATTGATTGTTTTGTCTGTTAAGTAAAGCACCAAAATGGCACGCATACCATAGTATGAGAAACGTTCCCAAAGTTCGGTACCGAACAATAGAAATAGGCCTCGAGGATGGCCGAGAATTTGTCGATGATTTGCCATAAATTTTACTAATCTAGTCCATTAAAGAATTTAATATGCTAGTACATATACTAATTAGTTGAAATATCTGCAATATAGTGATTTATCAGCGTCATTTATGGTTTGGGTATAACCGCTTGAAAAATAGGTGTAATTAACTTTGTTACTAATGCGTGTATTTTTAATGAAACTAAGTTTTCAAATTTGAGTCTCGTGTTTTGACACTTCTCTGTCACTTCGGTGTGTTTTCTTTGATAGTGATTGTTGTGCTGTGTTAAATGTCAATGCTTATTTATAGCGGTGTGATGCTTGGTAGATTAACGCTAAGAAATCAGTAGCTCATTGATAATATTTGATATTATTACCATCGAGCTACTGAGTGCTCAATAAAAAGTGTTGGAACTTATGCTTTATTTAGTAAGCGTCGTTATGCACGGTTTGAACGGCTCTGCCGGATGGATCGACACAGTTTTTGAACGACTCATCCCACTCAATCGCTTTGGCTGACGAGCAAGCGACAGAAGGCCCTCCGGGGACACATTCTGCTGCCGAGGGAAGAGGGAAGAGCTCTTCGAATATTTCTCGGTAGACATAGCCTTCTTTTGTAGTAGGCGTATTGTATGGGAAGCGGAATTTCGCGGTTTCCATTTGTTGATCGGTCACTTTACTCTCTGCGACTTCTTTTAGTGTATCTATCCAGCTATAGCCCACACCATCCGAGAACTGCTCTTTTTGTCTCCATGCGATGGAGTCTGGTAAGTAGTGTTCAAAGCACTCACGTAGAATGTGCTTTTCCATTTTTCCGTTACCACACATTTTATCTTCTGGATTTAAACGCATTGCAACATCAATAAATTCCTTATCAAGGAATGGTACTCTCCCTTCGACGCCCCAAGCAGCTAATGATTTGTTGGCTCTGGCACAATCAAACATGTTGAGTGCCAGTAGTTTACGCACCGTTTCTTCGTGAAATTCTTTTGCGTTTGGTGCTTTATGGAAATAGAGATAGCCACCGAAGATTTCATCTGCACCTTCACCAGATAAGACCATTTTTATGCCCATGGCTTTAATTTTACGTCCCATTAGGAACATGGGGGTTGACGCGCGGATTGTGGTGACATCATAAGTTTCGATGTGGTAGATGACATCACGAATCGCATCAAGGCCTTCTTGAATGGTATACGTCATTTCGTGGTGCACAGTACCTATTTTTTCAGCCACTTCACGAGCAGCTTTGAGATCGGGGGCACCTTCAAGACCAACAGCAAATGAATGAAGCTGAGGCCACCAAGCTTCCGATTTTTCGTCGTCTTCGATTCGCATCGCCGCAAAACGTTTGGCTATAGCCGAAGTGATGGATGAATCCAGGCCACCAGATAACAGGACGCCATATGGAACATCGGTCATCAACTGACGCTTAACTGCTGCTTCAAGTGCGGCTGCCAACTCTTCCTTACTGGTGGTGTTGCCTTGGACCGCCGCATACTCATTCCAATCTCGAATATAGTAACGCTGTGGTTCTGCGTCTTTAGAGCTGTAGAAACAACCTGGGGGGAATTCGCTAACGGTTTTACAAACGGGTGTTAATGCTTTCATCTCTGAAGCAACATAATAGTTTCCATGTTCGTCGTATCCTTGATAAAGAGGAATAATACCAATGTGATCACGACCGATGAGATATTGATCTTTCTCCTCATCGTATAGAACAAATGCAAAAATGCCGTTTAACTCTTCAAGTAGATCCTCACCCATATCTTGATAGAGAGCTAAGATCACTTCACAGTCAGAGTCGGTTTGGAAATCGTATTTACCTTGGTAGCGTGCTCGTAGCTCTTTGTGGTTATAAATTTCGCCATTGACCGCTAAAATGTGTTTTTTGTCAGGGCTGTACAAAGGTTGTGCGCCACTGTTTAGCCCAACGATCGCAAGACGTTCATGAGCGAGAATGGCTTTGTCAGAAGAATAAATACCAGACCAGTCTGGCCCGCGATGACGAAGCTTTTTGGACATTTCGAGTGCGATAGGGCGTAATGTTTGAGCATCACTTTTTATGTCGAGAATACCGAAAATAGAGCACATAGGATTTCCTTGATCAATCTTTTTAACCTGTTAGCTAAAATCTGCCATTTTGGTTAAAAAAATCAATAATAGATAACAAAAAAATTTATATAAACCACTTGGTACTAAATATTATCTATCAAATTTGATTTTTAATTAAAATTTTTCTAATAGTGGGTGTTATTGTAAACAAAATGGGAATTAAGTCAGTAAAGGCAGTCAGATGACTGCCCGATAAATGAAGACTCTATTGCGGTGTAAATTGAGGTTTTAATTGATCACAAACGTGTCTGGCGAAACCGATGCCCGCCTCACTATAGATATTAAAAGCCGCATCTACCCCGCCTTCGACTAAACTGTCTATCTGATCTGGATAGGCTGCAATAGCCGCAATTTGACCACTAAAGCGTCTTTGTTTTAATTGCTCTAAAGCGATTTGATTACCCTGATGATTCGGCATCGCAAGCAAAACTAACTTGACATTAACCGTATCCAAAATTCTTTCCCAGAAGTCCGGGTCTGTGGCATCTCCTGATATGACATTACGGCCTTCTCGTTGATGCTCTTCGGCGGCATCTTCTCTCACTTCAATGCCTAAACTGATTTTCCCATAGCGATTGACCAATTCATCATAGGCCCCCGTTCCTATTCGGCCCATACCGAGAATTAGTACTTGAGCATGGCCTGGATTAATTAACTTATCACGGACATTGAGCCTCTCCGCTGCGTGTTCTTTCAGCCAGTGCGCTGAGCGTCGGTACAATTCATGCCCTTTGCGGTTTAATGGAGACGAGATAACAAAAGAAATTGATACGGCAATTGCCAAAGCAACTAGCAGGTCGCTGCTCAGCCAACCCAGCTTAAACGCAAGACCACCGACAATTAGGCCAAACTCACTGAAGTTGAACAAACTTAGTGACGCCAGCAGTGAAGTTCGCACTCTAAATTTAAAGGCGTTAAGTACAGCAAAATACAATGCACCTTTTATGGGTAATAGGATCAGAAAGATCAAGGCTAAGGCTAACCCTGTCAGTGTTGGTTGAACAGCCAAGCCAATATTGAGGAAAAAGCATACCAGCAAAAGCTCTTTTATGTTGAACAAGGCTTTGGAAAGTTCCGACGCTTTGTCGTGACTGGCTAAAAGCATACCAAGTATCAAGGCGCCTAAGTCAGGCTTCATGCCGACTAATTTGAACAGACCCGCGCCCACCACTAATGAGAAGAAAATTCCAAATAAAACCAGCATTTCTCCGTGTCCGACCCAATCAAGTATTTTGTAAAACAACGGGCGTATTAACGGTAGGGCAAACAATATAATGGCGTACCAATGAGGAAGTTTGCCTGTAGAGGCGGTAAGAAAGATCACGGCGAAAATATCCTGCATGACCAGAATACCTATGGCGATGGTGCCATAAGTCGCGTTCATCTCACCTTTTTCTTGTAAGGTTTTGACCGCAAAAACCGTGCTTGAAAAAGAGAGTGCGAAGCTTAGCAACACAAGCTGCTCAATCGACATATTGACGAGAGAGCTTATACCAAGAAACTTCAAACACATCAGAGCTAGGCAAAAGATCAACGTTGAAAGCAGGTTATGAATGCTTGCACCAGCCCAGATTTCTTTGGACAAGAGCGTTTTTACATCCAGTTTTAGCCCAATAGTAAATAACAGTATGGTCACACCGAGGTCGGCGAGAGTCACTATGGTTTGGTTGCTTTCAAACCCAAGTCCATGAAGAGCAAAGCCCGCCAGAAGAAACCCAACCAGTGGCGGTAAGTGACATTTGAGGCTAATAAATCCGGCAATAAAAGCGCCAGTGAGTAGAATAAGTTCCATATAAATTGAGTCTTATACAATTAAAAACGGGTTACCTATGTAACCCGTAAGTGTAACTTATGATGGAATATATGAGGTTCAATCTTCAAGTAATTTTTGCAATAACGCGCCATTAAGCATTGCACGCTTTATCATAGAAAAGGCACCTAATGTCGGCTTTTTATCAATTTCAGAGGCGACGATTGGGAGCTTATTGTGGAAAGTCGTTAAAGACTGACTTTCCACATTGCGTTTAATGGCTGGAAAAATAATGTTCTCACATTGGGTAATGTCGCCAGCAATAACAATTTTCTGAGGATTGAATAAGTTAATAGTAATTGCGATTGCTTTACCAAGCTGATTACCCACTTGGACTAAGCTTTGTTTGGCAAGCTCATCACCCATATTGGCGTGCTCGCAGACATCTTGTATGGTTAAACTTTCCTTCTCACTTAACGTTGATTCATAACCTTGTTTGATGAGCTTTTTAACTCGCTCAACTATGGCTGGATTAGACGCTACGGTTTCTAAGCAGCCAAAATTACCACACTGGCATTGTTCACCAAGAGGATCAATCTGAATGTGGCCAATTTCACCGACATTGCGGTTAAAACCAAGAAAAACTTGCCCATTAACAATAATGCCTGCACCAGTGCCTCTATGAACGCTGACTAGAATGGAATCTTGACAGTCTTGGCTAGCGCCGAAATAGTGCTCTGCTAAAGCCATTCCGCGAACGTCATTGCCAACGAAACATTGGACGTGAAAACTATCTTCTATGAGCTCTGCAAGTTCTAGATTATCGACAGTGATATTGGGCATGTACTCAACAACGCCTGTCTCAGGATTTACAAGGCCCGGTAACACAATACCAATAGCAATAAGTTGATTAATAATTGCTTGATTAGATTGAATAAAATGTTTGAGATAGCGAGTGAGTCCTTCAACCAACTCAGTTTGAGTGGTGTAAAAAAACTCTTGGTATTCAGAAACCAGCTCTCCACCGCCTAAGTTGTAGAGGCTAAATTGAATGTAATCTCTTCCCAAGCGAATGGCGACCGAGTGAAATGGTGCCACTTCAGTCGTAAGCGAAATTGCTCGTCGGCCACCTGTTGAAGCTTGCTGGGCGACCTCTTTGATTAAGCCTCGCTCTAGTAATTGGCGGGTGATTTTTGTAACACTTGCTGGTGCTAACTGGCTAATATCGGCGACTTGAATTCGCGATATCGGACCTTGTTGATCGATCAGTCTATAAACGGCTGCACTGTTTAGCTGTTTTACTAAGTCTACATTACCTATTTGTCCGCCATTCATTCTCAATTTTGCTCATATTGTCCGTTAACAACTGTCGCTTGAACGTTGAAGTCACGATCAAAAATGGCCAAGTTTGCTATCATACCTTGCTTTATAAGACCGAGTCGGTCATCGACTCCTATTGCTCTTGCAGGATATAAGCTTGCCATTCGTAGTGCTTCGTCCAAAGCGATACCGACATACTCTACTGTATTTTGGACCGCTTCAATCATGGTCAATGCGGAGCCACCGAGTGTGCCATTTTCATCTACACACTTGCCATTGCGGTAATATACTTTCTTACCAACAAAAATAAAGGAATCGATGTTTGCACCTGCAGGAGCTGTGGCATCTGTCACTAATACCAGTTTTTCACCTTTAATTTTTTGAGCAATTCTGATGTTGGCGTAGTCTACGTGGAAGCCATCGGCAATAATCCCCGCATAAACTTGAGGCGTATCGTAAATCGCCCCGACCACACCCGGTTCGCGTCCTTCCATAGGAGCCATGGCGTTAAATAAGTGGGTGGCGAAAGTAATGCCTGATTCAAAACCTTTGCGAGCTTGGGCATAGGTCGCATTCGAATGCCCGATTGATACTACTATCCCAGCTTGTGTGAGGCGCTGAATATGTTCAGCACTATTGCGTTCTGGTGCCAATGTTACCTTAGAAATGACATCGGCATTATCACAGATAAGGTCGATCATCTTATCATCTGAAGGGCGGATATAGTCGACATTATGGATGCCCTTTTTTTCCTTATTCAGATAGGGCCCTTCAAGGTGAAGTCCAAGAGACTGATTCTGATATTTGGCGTGATATTCTCGAGTTGCTTTTATCGCTTGAATCATGTCTTGATCGGATGAGGTAATCAAAGTAGGGAGGTAGCTAGTGCAACCTGATTTCAAATTGGCTTGGTGCATGATATCCAGCGTTTCAGAATTGATCGCATCGTTGAACATAACACCACCACAACCATTGAGTTGCAGATCGATAAAACCTGGGCTTACGTTGGCTCCCTTGAGATCAATGACTTTTATATTTTGCGGGATGTCGGCTTCTCGGCACACGGCGCTAATCATCTGATTTTTGATCACAACAGCGTGACGCGTCAGAATGTCGTTACTGGTGAATATTTTACAATTAGTTAGCGCATACATGGTTCGCGAATCCTCATAGATCTGATGTTATGCATTCATCACTATCGTTGACATAAAGATGCATAAATTTCTCACTTTATTTGTGAGCTGTAATTAGATGAAGCTTACCGAAAGCAAGGGAGTGTAACCGATAATAGAACAAGGTCATATATCCATATGAAACTCACTTAATATCTTGCTATTTATAGCTTTTATACAGATATTGATTGAACAATTCCATAGGATCTATTGTTATTGAAAAATAACGTATAGCCTTACTCAAAGGTGCTTATCCTGTCATTTTTTCGAATTGTAAAATAAGTTTTATGATCTTGCTAGCAAAAACCTTAATCTCGCTCCGATTCTGGTGATAATTGTCACAATTGATAAGGTTTAAATTTGCAGGGCGAAATTAAAGTCATACACTGGAGAGACTAAATTGAGCGGCTAAAAAAAGTCGTCTAAACCAAATATAAAATCCTATAGGGGGAACTGACGGTGAATGTTCTAGGATATTTTCAAAAAGTAGGTAAGGCGTTGATGGTACCCGTCGCAACGCTTCCCGCCGCAGCAATATTGATGGGTATTGGATATTGGATAGACCCGACAGGGTGGGGGGCAAATAACGCTTTTGCGGCTTTTTGCATTAAAGCAGGAGCTGCAATTATCGACAATATGTCCGTACTTTTCGCTATAGGTGTGGCGTATGGCATGTCTAAAGATAAAGATGGAGCTGCTGCCTTATCTGGTTTTGTCGGCTTTCTTGTGGTTACCACTTTGCTTTCTCCCGCAGCTGTGTCTCAAATTCAAGGTATTGATTTAAATGCAGTGCCCGCCGCATTTGGCAAGATCAACAACCAATTTGTCGGTATTTTGGTGGGTATTGTATCGGCAGAGCTCTACAATCGTTTTTCAGATGTTGAACTTCACAAAGCCTTGGCATTTTTCTCAGGAAAACGTTTAGTGCCAATCTTGACTTCATTTGCGGGTATCTTCATTGCTTTTATTTTGATGTATGTTTGGCCTTCGGTTTACGGTGGTTTGGTGAGCTTTGGCGAGTCGATTCAAGGAATGGGTGAAGTGGGTGCCGGCATATATGCATTTTTTAACCGACTTCTGATCCCTGTCGGCCTTCACCATGCACTGAATTCGGTTTTTTGGTTTGATGTGGCAGGCATAAACGATATTCCTAATTTCCTTGGCGGAGCAAAATCCATTGCTGAAGGTACTGGTGTTATTGGTGTGACTGGTATGTATCAAGCTGGTTTCTTCCCTATTATGATGTTTGGTTTACCAGGCGCTGCGCTAGCGATTTACCATACATCGAAATCTAAGAACAAAGAAAAAGTTGCATCAATCATGATTGCTGCAGCCTTCGCCTCTTTCTTTACCGGTGTGACAGAGCCACTAGAGTTCTCATTCATGTTCCTAGCACCGTTACTTTATGTTTTGCACGCCGTGCTAACAGGAATTTCGGTGTTTATCGCAGCGTCAATGCACTGGATTGCGGGTTTTGGTTTTTCTGCTGGCCTTGTCGATATGGTTCTTTCTTCTCGCAACCCACTGGCGGTTAACTGGTATATGTTGATTGTTCAAGGTTTGGTGTTCTTCTGCATCTACTACCTTGTTTTCCGTACTGTCATCGTTAAGTTCAACCTTAAAACGCCAGGTCGTGAAGATGATGATTCGTCCGAACTAGTGGCGTCAGGAAGCTCGTCTGAGCTAGCTAAGCAATATCTTAAAGCACTTGGCGGGCATGAGAACCTGACTGCAATTGATGCTTGTATTACGCGTTTGCGTTTAACAATTAAAGATACCAGCATAATTAGCGAGTCAACACTCAAAAGCCTTGGTGCTATGGGGGTAGTTAGATTGGGCTCAAATAATGTGCAAGTTATCTTAGGTCCTTTAGCTGAGATAGTTGCGGGTGAAATGAAGAAAATACCTAAAGACGAAGATCTATCTTCTGTCGTGATCCCGACTTAGACCATCTTTTGATACTAAAGCCTCCTTCGGGAGGCTTTATTGTTTTTAGTCCGTAATCCTTATTGGCATCAAACTCTAGGCCATTTTGAGTTAGATTGGTAAAAATGAGCCAATATTTACTAATAAACGGTAGGTTGTAGTTGTGTAATGGCTAAGAATTGTGGATTATTAGGCGCTATATGCAAACAGCAGGAGCTTTGCCTTCTGCTGACTATTTTTCTGAACAATACTACAACCATTGAGGTGCTATAGATGAGTGAAGCTGAGGCTCGTCCATCGAACTTTATTCGCCAAATCATAGATAAGGATTTAGCGGATGGTAAACACACTAGCGTGCATACTCGTTTCCCACCGGAACCGAATGGTTACCTACACATAGGTCACGCCAAGTCAATTTGCTTAAATTTTGGTATTGCTCAGGACTATCAGGGTAAATGTAATCTTCGTTTTGATGACACCAATCCAGAAAAAGAAGACGTAGAATATGTTGAGTCTATTAAGAATGATGTGAGCTGGTTAGGCTTTGAATGGGATGGTGAAGTGTGCTACTCATCAAACTATTTCGATAAGCTTTACGGGTTTGCGATTGAATTAATTGAAAAGGGCTTGGCGTATGTTGAAGAGCTAAGTCCTGAGCAGATCCGAGAGTACCGGGGGACTTTAACCGAGCCGGGCAAGCATAGCCCTTACCGCGAACGCAGCATAGAAGAAAACTTAGCGTTATTTGAGAAAATGCGTGCGGGAGAATTTGCAGAAGGTTCGGCTTGTTTACGTGCGAAAATTGATATGGCCTCATCATTTATGGTGATGAGAGATCCAGTACTGTATCGAGTACGCTTTGCTGAGCATCATCAAACGGGCGATAAGTGGTGCATTTATCCTATGTACGATTTCACCCATTGTATTTCTGATGCATTGGAAGGCATTACCCACTCACTATGTACATTGGAATTTCAGGATAACCGCCGACTGTATGATTGGGTTTTGGAGAATATTACGATTGATTGCCAGCCGCATCAGTATGAATTTAGCCGCCTAAACCTAGAATATACTGTGATGTCTAAGCGTAAGCTAAATCAGCTAGTTACTGAAAGCTTAGTCGACGGTTGGGATGATCCACGTATGCCAACGATTTCCGGTCTGCGTCGCCGTGGTTTTACGCCAGGCTCTATTCGTGAATTTTGTAAGCGTATCGGTGTTACTAAGCAAGATAACATGATCGAAATGGGATCGCTTGAGTCGTGCATTCGCGATGACTTGAATGAAAATGCCCCGCGAGCGATGGCGGTACTCGATCCTGTTAAAATCGTGATCGAAAATTTCGAGCAAGGGAAGATAGAGCAACTTACGGTGGCAAATCATCCAAATAAACCTGAAATGGGAGAACGTAAGGTTCCATTTTCTCGTGAACTTTGGATTGAACGTGAAGACTTTCGTGAAGAAGCCAATAAGAAGTATAAGCGCCTTGTTTTGGGTAAAGAAGTGCGTTTGCGTGGTGCATATGTGATTAAAGCTGAACGTGTTGAAAAAGACGCTCAAGGTAACATTACGACAATCTTCTGTTCATATGATGCTGATACTTTAGGAAAAAATCCTGAGGACGGGCGTAAAGTTAAAGGGGTTATCCATTGGGTTTCTGCTGAGAAAGGTGTCCCAGCGGTAATTCGTTTGTATGATCGTTTGTTTACGGTGGCAAACCCAGCTGCCGCGGAAAACTTTACTCAAGTCATCAATCCTGAATCTCTTGTTGTAATGAAGGGATATGTAGAGCCGAGCTTGGTTGATGCTGAAGCCGAAACAGGCATTCAGTTCGAACGTATGGGATATTTTTGTGCAGATGCAAAAGAATCTAAGCCCGATGCGTTAGTATTTAATCGTACTGTTGGATTAAGAGATACTTGGGCCAAGATTGAAGCTAAGTAACTTGATAAGTTAAATCGATGAAAAAAACCATACAAAAGTATGGTTTTTTTATTTCTTAGTTATCGCTACACAGTATGTAAGAGATTTCTGTTAAGCCTCACTTCTTGCTGTGAGCGCTTGGGTTCTCTTTACAATTGCCAGCATTACATTTTCCGTATAGATATAAGCTGTGGTTGGTCAGAGTAACATTGTACTCGGCAGCGATTTGCTTTTGTCTTTCTTCGATGATTTCATCTGCAAATTCAATGACCTCACCACAATCTAGACATACTAGATGGTCGTGATGGTGCTGAGTTGATAGCTCAAATACTGATTTCCCACCTTCGAAATGGTGGCGAGTTACAATACCCGCATCATCAAATTGGTTGAGAACACGATAAACCGTGGCCAAGCCGATTTCTTCACCAAGATCTATCAGTTTTTTATACAGGTCTTCGGCACTGATGTGTTGGCATTCAGGCTGCTGTAGTACTTCCAAGATTTTTAACCTTGGCAAGGTGATTTTAAGACCAGCGTCCTTTAGAGCTTGGTTGTTGTCCGACATAAAAATTCCCGTTGATTCGCTGCTGCAATGAGCAGAATTCACTATTGTTACCATTATAGGGCAGTAGAAGGTAACAATAAACCACGAAGTTCAAAGGGTTACTATTATTATTTTCATAACCTAGTTTAACATCACTGAAGAAACTCATTAGACCAGTTACAATTGATTAACAATGTATCGAAGACAATGAAATTATGGAATAAATACATGAGTAAAGCTGTGGCTAAGTTATACACTCCGAAGATCGTTAAATTTGCCTTGAATGTATGGCCACCTTTTTGGGGGGCTGGAATAAAAATTTTATCGATTAGTGAGGATTTTCGTCAGGTTAGGGTAAAACTAAAGCTTCGTTGGTGGAACAAAAATGCCAATCGCACTCAGTATGGCGGGAGTATTTTTTCGTTGACTGATCCTATTTATTGCCTGATGTTACTAGGGATATTGGGAGATGGTTATTTTGTGTGGGATAAACAAGCGAGCATCAACTTTATCAAACCGGGTCATAGCGATCTTTATGCTGATTTTATCATTACGCAAGAAGTGTTGGATAGCATTCTGCAAACAACGGCTAGCGGAGATAAGTCGTTTCCTGAGTTCGTAATTTATGTTAAAGACAGTGATGGGAATGTCGTATCTGAGGTGCAGCGTAAGTTATATGTGCGCAAGAAACCTGAATATCGGAATCAACAGGAAACAGAAAGACATGTGGCATGAAAGGCCTCCGTATGAGGCCTTTCCATATTCGAGGTGTTAGCCTTCTAGCTCTGCTAAGCACATTTCTTCGTGTATTTGTTTACACCAATTTGTGACGCGTTCATTGGTGAGTTCTGGTTGGCGATCTTCATCGATACACAGACCAACAAATAAACTATCGTCACCTTCCACAAGGCCTTTCGATGCTTCAAATTCGTAGCTCTCAGTGGATGTATGCCCTAAAATGGTTCCACCTTTGGCTTCAACAATATCGCGCACTGTGCCCATAGCGTCACAGAAGTATTCTGCATAATCTTCTTGATCGCCGCAGCCAAAAATAGCAACAAGCTTGGTTGAGAAATCAATTTGCTCAAGCTCTGGGAAAAAGTCATCCCAGTCGCACTGAGCTTCACCGTAATACCAAGTTGGAATGCCCAAAAGCAACAAATCGAAGTTATCAATGTCTTCTTTGCTGCTTTTAGCGATATCTTGTACGTGAACTAGCTGCTTACCTAGCTGTTTTTGAATCATCTTTGCAACAGCTTCGGTGTTACCTGTGTCACTGCCAAAGAAGATGCCTACACTTGCCATAAATTCGTTACCTTTACCGTTTTGTGTTGTGGCTTAATAATCAGGGGAATTTAACCTAGCCCTGTGCCTTCCCAGCTTAATTGAATCAGGCCTTTGGTGATAAAGCCTGCACAGCCAAGAAACAGCACGAGCCAAACAATACGACGACCAAACGGGGGGACATTCCCAGCTTTGAGAACATCTTTTATAGCCATACCTATTAAGAAAAAGATAGACGCAAAAAGCAAGTCGAGTCCGATTGACTCCAGTATGTTCATATAGTCGTATAGCATGGAATCCCTTTATGCCAAATTACTTGCGCCGAACTATACCATTGTTAAAAGGTAAAGTTAACGGCTATAGATAAACGAAGCTCATTATATGATTATTGAATAAATTTAGTAATTGCGCGCAATACTTCCTGTGGTTTCTCTGCATGTAGCCAATGACCAGTGTTAGCAATGATATGTGCCTTGGCATTTGAAAATTGTTTTTGTATGTCAGTTTGGTATTCGCTAGCTAGGTAATCGGAGTTTCCTCCTTTGACAAATAAAGTGGGGGTGTTGATAGTATTGATAACTTCCCAGCCCAATATGCTCCAATAGTTTTCGCTCAGGCTTGTCACATTGAAGCGCCACTCAAAATATTGCCCATTGTTGTATAACGACTTACCTAGAAATTGTCTTACCCCTTCCAGCTCGATATTTTCGGCAAGAATTTCCATCGCGTGTTGGCGAGATGTCGGCTTGTGGTTAAGTACGGCATTGAGGCCATTGAAGACGTTGTCGTGGCGTCTTTGTGAGTAACTAACCGGTGCCATGTCGAGTACAATGAGCTTATCAACATCAGATTGAGCAAGTTCTGCGAGTTTCATTGCAACCTTCCCGCCCATTGAGTGGCCGATCAATGTATAGCGTTTTATATCTAAATGCTGGAGTGTTTTAAGCACATCTTGAGCCATAAGTTGGTAGTTGTGCTGAGTAGATTGAAAAGAGAGTCCATGGTTGCGAAGATCCAAGCTAACAACCTGATAATGATGGCGCAATTCTCTGCTAAGTAAGCCTAAGTTATCCAGATTACCAAATAAACCGTGCAGTAATACGATTGTGTGGCCTTCGCCTTCGATTTTATAGTTCAGTAGTTGTGACATTTTTCTATATTCGTGACTGATTTAACGTAGTACCTCATTCGGTCATGAATCTGCTTTGCATAACAGATCTGAAACTCGCATATTGAGGGGAGTTGGGTATATAATCCCACAGAGTTTAATCATAGAGATTGTGAAAAGCGAATGAAAACAATTGAGGTTGATGAGGATCTATACCGTTATATTGCAGGTCAAACCCAACACATTGGTGAAAGTGCTTCAGATATCTTAAGACGCCTTTTGGATGTTGACGTTAAAGCGCAGCAACCAACGCCGATGCAAGCAGCGGTTCGGGCGAAAGGAATTGTGGTGAGCCGAGACGCGTCAAAAGAAGAGAAAATTGATAGCGTTAAAGCGATGCGAACTTTGCTTATTTCAGATGAATTTGCAGGTCTTAAAAAAGCGATTGATCGGTTTATGTTAGTGCTTTCAACGTTGAATCGAATCGATCCTCAAGGGTTTTCAGAAGCGACTCAAGTGAAAGGGCGTAAACGAGTTTATTTTGCGAATAATGAGCAAACTTTGCTCGAAAGTGGTAACACGACTAAGCCAAAAGCAATCCCGGGTTCACCTTTTTGGGTGATAACCAACAATAACACAAGTCGTAAGCGTCAAATGGTCGATCAATTGATGGCAAGGATGCAATTTCCTGCTGATTTGATTGAGAAAGTGACTAACTCAATCTAATCACTCTTGATTCCTAACCTCATAATATTCCGTTTTTCGAGTATTGTGAGGTTTGTGATTTTTCCGGCTGTATAAAGGATGTCTACAATGGCGATACACCCTCGCGCAGGAACAAAAGCACAGCAGCAAGATCTCTGTAATATTCCTGAGCTCGTTTCAAATTACTATCTTCTGCAACCTGACCCTCACAACCCTAACCACAACGTTAAGTTCGGCACTTCAGGCCATCGTGGTACATCTGGTAAGTACACATTCAATGAGGCTCATATCTTAGCTATTACTCAAGCTATCGTGGATGTGCGAGCCCAAAATGGTATTGCTGGCCCTATGTTTGTTGGTAAAGACACTCACGCGCTCTCAGAACCCGCTTTTTTAAGTGTTATTGAAGTTCTAGTCGCTAATGGGGTGGAGGTGATTGTTCAGCAAGAAAATGGTTACACGCCAACTCCAGGTATCTCTCATGCTATTTTGACCCACAACCGAGTCAATTTGGCGAAAGCGGATGGTATTGTTATTACCCCGTCTCATAATCCACCACAAGACGGTGGCATAAAGTATAACCCGCCCCATGGCGGGCCTGCTGAAGGTGAACTGACGAGAATAATTGAAGAAAACGCTAACACGTTAATCGCTGGAAAACTTGTGAGTGTCAATCGGGTATCTATTACGGAGGCTAAGTCATCAAAACTGTTTCTTGAGCGTGATTTAATCACTCCCTATGTGCAAGATTTGACGAATGTCGTTGATATGCAAGCGATTAAGAAGGCAAATCTTAAGATAGGAGTGGACCCTCTTGGTGGTAGTGGTATTGAATATTGGCGCCAAATCGCGACAAGCTATGAATTAGATTTAACGTTAGTGAATGAAGACATTGACCCTTCTTTCCAGTTTATGTGTCTGGATAAAGACGGTGTCATTCGTATGGATTGTTCTTCACCATATGCAATGAGTGGTCTTCTTGCTCACAAAGATCACTTTGATTTAGCATTTGGTAATGATCCAGACTATGACCGACACGGAATTGTTACTCCCGATGGTTTGATGAACCCTAATCACTTTCTTGCAGTTTGTATCGATTATTTGTGCCGGCATCGCCAAGCTTGGGGAGAGACAGTCGCGATAGGGAAAACACTCGTATCCAGTGCCTTGATTGATCGTGTAGTGACGGACCTCGGCCGAGAGCTATGTGAAGTGCCAGTGGGCTTCAAGTGGTTTGTTGATGGCTTATACAAGGGCAAATTGGGGTTTGGTGGTGAAGAAAGTGCAGGAGCCTCATTCTTACGTATGGATGGCTCACCATGGTCAACAGACAAAGATGGCATTATCCTTTGTCTGTTGGCAGCAGAAATCACAGCTGTGACAGGGATGAACCCCCAAGAGTATTATCAGAATCTTACTGTTAAGCATGGAACTTCTTACTATAGCCGCCTTCAAGCAACGGCCAATGGTGTGCAAAAGGAAGTGTTAGAACAGTTATCACCTGACAGGGTGGCAGCCCAAGAACTCGCGGGAGATAAAATTATCGCTCGTTTGACTCATGCACCCGGTAATGGGGCGGCGATCGGGGGGCTAAAAGTCACGACAGAAAATGGCTGGTTTGCTGCTCGTCCTTCGGGGACCGAAGATATTTATAAAATATATTGCGAGAGTTTCAAAGACACCGAGCACTTAAAGCGTATTGAACGAGAAGCGCAAGAAATAGTGGATCAGGTGTTTAAAAGTATGGGGTTGTAAACCTAGTTCAAAAAGGGTTAGCTGAAAATAGCTCACCCTTTTCGCTTTTATAAGGGGGAGTATTTTTAAAAGCCGCCTATGTATTTGGCCAGTTATTAGGGACGACAAACCAAAAGGTTCCTTGTTGAGTCTGCGCATGAACAAAGCGTTCTTTCGGCTGAGTCAGTGGTTGTTCAAACTTTTCTAGGCCAGTTGCCCAATATCTTTTATCAAGTTCAAATAGCGGCTCAGCAATTTGATGCCATTGATGTTCATAGCACCAGTACCCTGAAACTTGAGATTGGTCTATTTCATATCCCAAGCAATGCGTAGGAATCACCTCCGAGGAAAAAGGATTGATGTAAAGCCTCCCTTGCAGTAGTAGATGCTTTGATAAACTATGCATTTCAGGATGTTGAGCTAAAAATTCGCTAGAACTACTCATTTGTAGTTGATGTGAAAGCATTCTATCTAACTTTTTGTCCAACTGATCATGTGCATTTGGCCCGAACCAAGTCCCTTGATGGAGCAAGTAAAATTTAATGGCGACTTCCCAATGCTCTCTTTTCTGGGTTTGATTGTTCTTTAGAATAAGATCAATGGCGCCTAAGGTTTGACCATCACTATTGTTTAGCTGAAGTTCTTCCAGTTCAATGGTATAGCGACCACTATTGGTGAGCAATTGACTACATAGGTACTGATATATAAAGCCCAAGCGAGGGTTGCCTGTATAGTCAGTATCCAGCCCAAGTCCGATAGGCAGTGACTCTAGAGATTCAAAGGGAGACGTCAGTTTAAATAGGGAAGGCGTGCTAGTAATCCAGTTGTAAAAATGTAAAAGTTCACGCATATCTAATGCTTATCCCCTTAAAACAAAACGCTACAGGTATTGTATACAGAATAGTTTGAAACTAGCATCCTAATTCCGCTTGCCATACACTGGATGCAAAGATTAACTTTTGGAAGTTACGATGAAGAATATACAACTAGAGCAAATTATACATGAAAAACTTTCGCCGCATTTGGTAAAAGACTACGCACCCAATGGACTGCAAGTAGAGGGAAAACCGGATATAAAAAAAATCATCACAGGTGTGACCGCTTCTCAAGCTTTAATTGAAAAAGCAGTAGAAAAGAAAGCGGATGCATTACTTGTTCATCATGGCTATTTTTGGAAAGGTGAAGCTGAACCTATCCGAGGTATGAAAGGTCATCGCATTCGTACTTTGATTAAACATGATATCAATTTATATGGTTACCACCTGCCACTAGATATTCATCCAGAGCTTGGTAATAACGCTCAATTGGCTCGACTTCTTAATATTGAGGTAGAGGGTGGACTCGAAGGGCATCCTCAGTCAGTCGCTATGTTTGGTCGATTTAGCGCTCCTCAAACAGGGGCTGGACTAGCCAAAAAAATCAATCAAGTCTTACATCGTGCGCCACTTCATATCTCCCCCGTAAATCAAGATAAGAAGATTGAAACCATTGGTTGGTGTACGGGAGGAGGGCAAGACTTTATAGAGCTAGCGGTGAAACATGGCTTGGATGCCTTTATTTCCGGAGAAATATCCGAGAGAACAACCTACACAGCAAGAGAAATGGATATCCATTACTTTGCAGCAGGGCACCATGCGACTGAACGTTATGGTGTTAAAGCGTTAGGCGAGTGGCTAGCAGAGCAGCATGGTCTGGATGTAGAGTTTGTTGATATAGATAATCCAGTCTAGATGCAAAATAGAATCATGAGATAAAACTAGGGCTGACATACAATGCCAGCCCTAACGTGTTTTATGGTTTTACTCAGTCCCTGTCATGCAGAGGTTTGAAGTTACGTTGAGTACTACCAGTATACAACTGTCTTGGGCGACCAATACGGTTTAGAGGATCGCTATGCATTTCGTTCCAATGTGCAATCCAACCTATTGTTCTCGATAGTGCGAAAATCACCGTGAACATAGAAACAGGAATTCCGATGGCTTTAAGAATAATACCAGAATAGAAATCCACGTTAGGGTAGAGTTTCTTAGAAACGAAGTATTCATCAGACAGTGCAATACGCTCAAGTTCCATTGCAACGTCAAGCAGAGGATCACTGATGTTAAGTTCTTTTAGAACATCGTGACATGTCTCACGCATAACAGTTGCACGAGGATCGTAATTTTTGTAGACGCGATGTCCAAAGCCCATGAGGCGGAACGGATCATCTTTGTCTTTGGCACGATCGATGTATTCAGGAATATTGTCTACACTGCCAATTTCTTCAAGCATCTTCAGGCAGGCTTCATTAGCACCACCGTGTGCAGGTCCCCAAAGTGACGCGATACCTGCGGCAATACACGCAAATGGGTTTGCACCAGACGACCCTGCTAAACGCACGGTTGACGTTGATGCATTTTGCTCATGGTCTGCATGTAAGGTAAAGATCTTATCCATTGCTCTTGCGACAACAGGGTTGACCTCGTATTCCTCGCATGGGTTGGCAAACATCATATGCAAGAAGTTTTCTGCATAGGTCAAATCATTGCGTGGGTAAATGAAAGGCTGACCGATTGAGTATTTGTAACACATGGCTGCAAGTGTTGGCATTTTCGACAACAGGCGATAAGCGGTGATCTCCCGGTGCGTATCGTTGTTGATGTCCATTGAGTCATGGTAAAACGCTGAAAGTGCGCCAACCACGCCACACATGACTGCCATTGGATGAGCATCACGTCTGAATCCGTGGAAAAAACTCGCGATCTGTTCATGCACCATAGTGTGCCTTGTCACAGTCAGCTTGAATTGTTCGTATTGTTCTCTTGTTGGGGCTTCACCGTAAAGAAGAATGTAACACACCTCTAAATAGTCAGCATTATTAGCAAGCTGATCAATAGGGTAACCACGGTGCAAAAGAATTCCTTTGCCTCCGTCAATGTAGGTGATTTGAGATTCACAAGATGCAGTGGCAAGAAAACCTGGGTCAAACGTGAAATAGCCGTTTGCTCCAAGTGTACGAACATCAATTACAGGGGTGCCAAGAGCACCTTCCATAATAGGAAGTTCGATAGGCGCTAGACCTTCAATATGAAGGGTCGCTTTCTTATCCGCCATAACAATCTCCTTTGTTTATTATTTAATCCGTCCAGGATGTTTGTGTAACATTTTTGTACGTGTGTTCGTTATCAAAGTCAATTATTCTGCTCCGACTTGTGCACTTGTTATGATTTTTTATACGTATAAGGTTAAAAATCTGTTCTATGTAGCAAAAATTGTTACACCAATTGTGCTAAAATATTGTCAGCCGTATATTGGCGCCGTAAATTTTGACTGAAACCTTATAAAATGTAGGTTTGGAACAGATGTGAGGTGATGTTTCAAACCTTGTTGTTGGTATTTTCTGCAACTTCATTCCAATTTTTTGGCATGCTAGCTGTTGAATAAATGTTAACTTTTGTAGGTTTGAAGTCAGATTTCGTTCATAACAATAAATGCTTCAGTGGAGCTGAGTGAGCAAGCCCGTGAAAGAAAGAAAGTCAAGACCTGTTAATTTAGATTTGCAGACTATCAACTTTCCGATCACCGCAATCGCATCCATTTTACACCGAGTTTCGGGGGTAATTACGTTTGTCGCGATCGGAATACTTCTTTGGTTACTATCCATATCCTTGTCTTCCCCAATAGGTTACGCACAGGCTGTCGACATTGTCGATGGTTTCGTTGTGAAATTCATTTTGTGGGGCATTTTGACAGCCTTGTCCTACCATATAGCAGGTGGTATTCGTCATTTGTTGATGGATTTAGGTCATTTTGAAGAGCTGGAATCTGGTGCGATGAGCGCTAAGGTTGCATTTGCAGCGACAGCCATTCTGTCAGTATTGGCGGGGATTTTAGTATGGTAAAAAACATATCATCTTTTGGTCGCAACGGTGTGCATGATTTCTTGCTAATCCGTGCATCGGCGATCATTATGACGCTTTACACTATATATCTGGTGAGCTTTTGTGCTTTCGCGGATATCTCTTACGTTTCATGGACCCAGTTCTTTGGTGGGACGTTCACAAAAGTATTTACTATGCTTGCTTTGGTCTCAATTCTTATCCACGCTTGGATAGGTCTCTGGCAAGTTCTTACAGACTACATCAAGTGTGCCAAGTTACGCGGTTTCCTTCAGTTAGGTGTAATTGCAGTGTTATTTGGTTACTTTTTTTCTGGTCTTTTTATTTTGTGGGGTGCGTAAGTGTCTATTCCAGTTCGCGAATTCGATGCCGTGGTAATCGGCGCTGGTGGTGCAGGCATGCGTGCAGCACTACAAATTTCAGAGCAGGGCCTAACTTGTGCTTTGCTTTCTAAAGTGTTTCCTACTCGTTCTCATACTGTTTCTGCCCAAGGCGGAATCACGGTTGCTCTTGGTAACTCACACAAAGATGATTGGCAATGGCACATGTACGATACGGTAAAAGGGTCAGATTATATTGGTGACCAGAACGCTATCGAATACATGTGTAAAAATGGCCCAGAGTCGGTTATTGAACTAGAAAAAATGGGGCTACCATTTTCTCGTTTCGACAATGGTACAATTTATCAGCGCCCATTTGGTGGTCAGTCTAAAGAATTTGGTGGCGAGCAAGCAGCTCGTACAGCCGCGGCCGCAGACCGTACAGGTCATGCGCTGCTTCACACACTTTATCAGCAGAATGTTAAGTACAAGACCACTATTTTTTCTGAGTGGTACGCATTGGACTTGGTGAAGAATCAAGATGGCGCTGTGATGGGTTGTACCGCTATCTGTATGGAGAGTGGTGAAATCTGCTACTTCAAGTCTAAAGCGACGGTTTTGGCGACAGGTGGAGCGGGGCGTATATACTCTTCTACTACTAATGCTCATATCAATACTGGTGATGGTGTAGGTATGGCATTGCGAGCTGGCGTACCAATGCAAGATATGGAAATGTGGCAGTTCCACCCAACGGGTATTGCTGGTGCTGGTGTATTGGTAACAGAAGGTTGCCGTGGTGAAGGTGGTTATCTTCTAAACAAAGACGGCGAACGCTTCATGGAGCGTTATGCTCCCAATGCTAAAGACTTAGCTGGTCGAGATGTTGTTGCCCGTTCAATGATGATTGAAATTCGTGAAGGTCGTGGCTGTGATGGCCCGTGGGGACCACACATCAAACTTAAACTTGACCATCTTGGTAAAGATGTCCTCGAATCTCGTCTACCTGGTATCTGTGAACTTTCGAGAACCTTTGCTCACGTTGACCCTGTTAAAGAGCCAATCCCAGTTATCCCAACCTGTCACTACATGATGGGTGGCGTCCCAACTCAGGTTTCGGGACAAGCGATCAAACAAACAGCTAATGGCAGTGATGTTGAAGTGCAAGGTCTGTATGCTTGTGGAGAAATTGCATCGGTATCTGTCCACGGTGCCAACCGATTAGGCGGTAACTCTTTACTCGACTTAGTCGTATTTGGCCGCGCGACAGGTCTTCATCTTGGCGAAACTCTTGCTGCTCAAGCAGAAGCGAGACCCGCGACTGAATCGGATATTGAAGCATCACTGGCTCGTACTATGCGTTGGGAAAACAGTACTGGTGGTGAAGATCCAGTTCAAATACGTAAAGATCTACAAACTTGTATGCAAAACAGTTTCTCGGTATTCCGTGAAGGTGATGCAATGGCTACAGGTTTGGAAGAACTTAAAGTTATTCGTGAGCGTCTTAAAGATGCCCATCTTGCTGATAAATCCTCAGAGTTCAATACTCAACGTATTGAGTGTCTGGAACTTGACAACTTGATGGAAACGGCTTTCTCTACTGCAGTTGCTGCAAACTACCGCACGGAAAGTCGTGGCGCCCATGCTCGATTTGATTATCCAGAGCGTGATGATGAGAACTGGCTATGCCACTCAATCTACAACCCTGAAACGGAAGCAATGTCGAAACGTGATGTCAATATGACACCAGTTCATCGTGAAGCGTTTCCGCCGAAAGTTCGTACATACTAAGGGAGGATTGAATTATGAAACTGAACTTCTCTTTGTATCGTTACAACCCAGATACAGATAAAAAGCCTTACATGAAGGACTATATTCTTGAAGTCGAAGAAGGTTCTGACATGATGGTGTTGGATGCTCTCATTCTGCTCAAAGAGCAAGATCCAACGATTGCTTTTCGACGTTCTTGTCGAGAAGGTGTCTGCGGTTCTGATGGTTTAAACATGAATGGCAAAAATGGTCTAGCATGTATTACGCCATTATCAGCACTGACTGGTAACAAAATTGTTATTCGTCCACTGCCTGGTTTGCCTGTAGTGCGTGACTTAATCGTCGATATGACACAGTTCTACGACAACTATGCCAAGGTTAAACCTTTCTTGATTGACGATGATGCGTTGCCACCATCTCGTGAAAATCTGCAGTCTCCAGATGAACGTGCTCACTTAGATGGTTTGTATGAGTGCATCATGTGTGCATGTTGTACGACATCATGTCCCTCATTCTGGTGGAACCCTGATAAGTTTATTGGTCCTGCTGGTTTGTTGGCGGCCTATCGTTGGTTAATTGATAGCCGCGATACTGCAACTGATGAACGCTTATCAAATCTTGATGATGCATTTAGCGTTTTCCGTTGTCATGGCATCATGAATTGTGTAAGTGTGTGTCCTAAAGGACTGAACCCAACGAAGGCTATTGGTCACATTAAGACCATGCTGGTCAATCGTTCGGTTTAAATTAATAACAAAATTGCCAGCTACATTATGTAGCTGGCTTTCTACAGCTCGGTTTAGGCCGAAGCAAACGTGAAAACTACTGGTTAAGGGAAAATATGCACAACGGCGTGATGAAGGCATGGCTCGAGTCTTCACACTTGGCTGGCGCCAATGCAACATATGTAGAGGATCTCTACGAACTGTATCTAAGTGACCCCGACCTGGTAAGTGAGGAATGGAAACGTGTATTTGATGGCTTACCTAAGCCTTCAGAAGAGGTGAAAGAACAGCCTCATTCACGGGTTCGTGATTACTTCCGGCGTCTCGCTCAAGAAACAAAGCATTACAATGTCCAAGTTAGTGACCCAGATGTCGACGCAAAACAAGTAAAAGTTCTCCAGCTGATCAACGCGTACCGCTTTCGCGGTCATGAAGCAGCTAAACTTGATCCCCTCGGTTTATGGCAACGCCCTACAGTGGTAGAGCTAGATCCAGAATTCCACAATCTCACCGCAGAAGACTTTGAAGAATCATTCAATGTCGGCTCTTTCGCCATTGGTCAGGAGACCATGCAGCTTAAAGATATCCATTCAGCGTTGAATAAAATCTATTGTGGTTCTGTTGGTGCCGAATATATGCATATGACAGACACTGAACAAAAGCGCTGGATTCAACAGCGACTAGAGTCAGTGGTAGGTCAGCCTTCTTTTTCAAAGCAAGAAAAGCAAGAATTCTTGGAAGAATTGACTGCAGCAGAAGGACTTGAGCGTTATCTTGGTGCTAAGTTCCCCGGAGCAAAACGTTTCTCTCTTGAAGGTGGCGATGCTCTCATTCCGATGGTGAAAGAGCTTATTAGGCATGCTGGTAAGAATGGGATGCGTGAGGTTGTTGTTGGTATGGCTCACCGAGGCCGGCTTAATATGCTGGTCAATGTTCTCGGTAAGAAGCCGCAAGACCTATTTGATGAGTTTGCTGGCAAGCATGATGAGACATGGGGAACCGGCGATGTTAAATATCACCAAGGTTTCTCAGCCGACTTTTCAACCCCAGGCGGTGATGTTCACTTAGTACTTGCATTTAACCCATCTCACCTCGAGATTGTTAATCCAGTTGTGATAGGGTCTGTTCGAGCACGTCAGGATAGACTTGGCGATACTGATGGCAGTACTGTACTTCCAATTACGATTCATGGTGACTCTGCAGTTGCAGGTCAAGGCGTTGTCGCTGAGACTTTTAACATGTCTCAATCGCGTGGATATCGCGTTGGTGGTACGGTACGCATTGTGGTGAATAATCAGGTCGGCTTTACTACCTCTAATCCAAATGATACCCGTTCGACAATGTATTGTACGGATATCGCTAAGATGGTCCAAGCTCCTATATTCCACGTCAATGCTGATGATCCAGAAGCGGTAGCGTTTGTTACGCGGATTGCGTTGGATTATCGGAATGAGTTCAAGCGTGATGTGGTGATTGACTTAGTCTGTTACCGTCGACACGGACATAATGAGGCCGATGAGCCTAATGCAACTCAGCCATTGATGTACCAAAAGATCAAAAAACATCCAACGCCACGTAAACTATACGCGGACGTACTGATTGAGCGTGGTGAGTTTGGCATTGATACTGCCACTCAGCTGGTCAATGAATATCGTGATGCTCTGGATCGTGGTGAAGTTGTTGTTAAAGAATGGCGGCCAATGGCGTTACATTCTGTCGACTGGTCTCCTTACTTAGGTCATGACTGGGATGTCGCTTGGAATAGCGCATACAACAAAGAACGTCTTGTTGAATTAGGCCACAGAGTTTGCCAATACCCAGAAAGTCATAGACTTCAAAGTCGAGTCAACAAGCTATACAACGATCGTATGGCAATGATGAGTGGTGAAAAAGCACTAGACTGGGGTATGGCGGAGACATTGGCTTATGCGACCTTGGTTGATGAAGGGAAACGCATACGTATTTCAGGCCAAGACTCTGGCCGTGGTACCTTCTTCCACCGTCACTCCGTACTCCATAATCAGACTGACGCGAGTACCTTTATTCCTCTTGCGAATGTGCATGATAAGCAAGGTCCCTTTGAAGTCTACGATTCGGTGTTGTCTGAAGAGGCAGTACTCGCATTCGAATACGGTTATGCGACAGCTGAACCTGGTGGTTTGACGATTTGGGAAGCGCAATTTGGTGATTTTGCCAATGGCGCTCAAGTTGTCATTGATCAGTTCATTTCTTCTGGTGAACAGAAATGGGGACGTTTATGTGGTTTAACCATGCTGCTTCCTCATGGCTATGAAGGGCAAGGACCCGAGCACTCCTCAGCTCGTCTAGAGCGTTACCTTCAGTTATGCGCAGAGCAAAATATGCAGGTTGTTGTGCCTTCTACACCCGCTCAGGTTTATCACATGATAAGACGTCAGGTGGTAAGGCCGATGCGTAGGCCTCTTGTGGTTATGTCTCCGAAATCATTACTGAGACACCCACTATGTACATCGACTCTTGATGATTTAGCAGAAGGAACTTTCCAGCCTGCAATCGCTGAGATTGATAACCTTGAACCAAGCAAAGTGAAGCGAGTTGTGTTCTGTTCGGGTAAAGTCTATTTTGATCTACTCGAGCAGCGTCGTAGTAATGAACAAGATGACGTGGCCATTGTGCGTATCGAGCAGCTTTATCCTTTCCCGCAGGAAGAAGTGAAAGCGGCTATTGAGCAGTACACTAATGTGGAAGATTATGTCTGGTGTCAGGAAGAGCCGCAAAACCAAGGGGCTTGGTACAGTAGTCAGCATAATTTCCGTCTTGCTATTCCAGCAGGTGCGGATCTCAAATACGCAGGCCGACCAGCATCAGCTTCGCCAGCTGTAGGCTATATGTCAGTACATTTAAAACAACAGAAAGCGCTTGTTGAAGACGCGCTTACCGTTAATACAACAACTTCGAACTAAGAACTAGAAGTGAAAGGAAGAAACAGATATGACAATTGAAATTCTGGTTCCAGATTTACCTGAATCTGTTGCAGATGCGACGGTGGCTACATGGCACAAAAAACCAGGCGATACAGTACAGCGTGATGAAGTACTGGTTGATATTGAAACTGACAAAGTGGTTTTGGAAGTGCCTGCTCCAGAGGCTGGTATTCTTGAAGCGATAATAGAAGAAGAAGGTGCGACTGTGCTTTCCAAACAACTTATCGCCAAGCTTAATCCAGGTGCAGTTGCGGGTGAGCCTACCCAAGATAAAACAGAGTCAGCAGAGGCTTCACCAGATAAGCGTCATACAGCCTCTTTGACAGAAGAAACGAGCGATGCGCTTAGTCCTGCGGTTCGCCGTTTGCTCGCAGAGCACAGTCTAGACGCGGGTCAAGTTAAGGGCACCGGTGTCGGAGGTCGTATTACTCGAGAAGATATCGAGGCGCACCTTGCCAATGGTCAGTCAGCAACTAAAGCGGGAACAGCTGCAAGCGTTGAAGCTCCAGCTGCAGCTCGCAGTCAGAAACGTGTATCCATGACTCGTCTTCGTAAAACAGTTGCAAACCGTTTACTAGAAGCCAAAAACAGCACGGCAATGTTGACGACTTTTAATGAAGTGAACATGAAGCCAATTATGGATCTTCGTAAGCAGTACCAAGGTCAATTTGAAGAACGTCATGGTATCCGTTTAGGGTTCATGTCTTTCTATGTAAAGGCCGTTACTGAAGCGCTAAAACGCTATCCTGAAGTGAATGCATCGATCGACGGTGATGACATCGTTTATCATAACTACTTTGATATAAGTATGGCTGTGTCTACGCCGCGTGGCCTTGTGACGCCTGTACTAAAAGATTGTGACACTTTAGGCTTTGCTGAAATTGAAAAAGGCATTAAAGAGCTTGCCATTAAGGGACGCGACGGAAAGCTAACCGTTGACGAATTGATCGGTGGCAACTTCACCATCACCAATGGTGGTGTTTTTGGTTCATTGATGTCTACCCCTATCATCAACCCACCGCAGTCTGCAATTCTTGGTATGCATAAAATCCAAGATCGTCCGATGGCGGTGGATGGAAAAGTAGAAATCTTGCCTATGATGTACCTTGCACTTTCTTACGATCACCGCTTGATTGATGGTCGTGAGTCGGTTGGTTTCTTGGTAACGATTAAAGAGCTACTTGAAGATCCTGCACGTCTACTTCTTAACGTATAGTTGACTCTTGCTACCGTTTGCCTCGTGTAAACTGAAAGTGAAGTTTTTTAAGGCGGAACATGTTCAACGTTCCGCCTTCATTTGAAGCGCTACAATGGTTAGCGGTTTATTTGAGAAGACCCTACAGACGTTCTAATCGATAGATGAAAACGTCATGGAAATAATAACCCCTCAAGGGAAAATAAGCGGAATAACAAAATGAATTTGCATGAATATCAAGCCAAACAGCTGTTTGCAGAATTCGGTTTGCCTGTGCCTGAAGGCTATGCGTGTGATACACCTCAGCAAGCTTTTGAAGCAGCAGGTCGAATAAACACAGAAAAAAAAGTTGTGAAATGTCAGGTTCACGCAGGTGGACGTGGTAAAGCTGGTGGTGTTGAATTGCATGACACGAAAGATGGCGTTAAGGAGTTTGCACAAAAGTGGTTAGGTCAAAACCTAGTAACTTATCAAACGGATGCCAATGGTCAGCCAGTAACAAAAATTCTTGTTGAAGAAGCATCAAACATCGCTAATGAGCTTTATTTAGGTGCTGTGGTTGATCGTGCAACTCGTAAGATTGTTTTCATGGCATCGACTGAAGGTGGCGTGGAAATCGAGAAGGTGGCAGAAGAAACCCCAGAACTTATCCATAAAGCCGCGATCGATCCACTTGTTGGTCCTCAAGCGTATCAAGGTCGTGAGTTGGCGTTTAAACTAGGCTTAGCTGGCGATCAAATCAAGCAATTTGTTAAGATTTTTATGGGGCTGGGTGCTATGTTCGCTCAGTACGATCTTGCATTGCTTGAGATCAACCCTCTAGTGATAACGGGTGAAGGCAATCTTTTGTGTCTTGATGGTAAGATCAACATAGATTCAAATGCACTTTACCGTCAGCCTAAACTACGTGAAATGCATGACCCTTCACAGGAAGATGAGCGTGAAGCTCACGCAGCTCAGTGGGAGCTCAACTATGTTGCTCTCGATGGCAACGTTGGCTGTATGGTTAATGGCGCTGGACTTGCAATGGGGACAATGGACATTGTTAACCTGCATGGCGGTAAACCAGCAAACTTCCTAGACGTTGGTGGCGGTGCGACGAAAGAGCGTGTAGCAGAAGCGTTTAAGATCATCTTATCTGATGACAATGTCAAAGCAGTACTTGTCAATATCTTTGGTGGTATCGTACGTTGTGACATGATCGCAGAAGGTATTATTGGTGCGGTTAAAGAAGTTGGTGTGAATGTCCCTGTTGTTGTTCGTTTAGAAGGTACTAACGCAGACTTAGGTCGTCAAGTTCTTGCTAATTCTGATGTTGATATCATTGCTGCTGAGTCACTTACTGACGCAGCTCAGAAAGTTGTTGCTGCTGCGGAGGGCAAATAATGTCGGTACTAATTAATAAAGACACTAAGGTAATCTGTCAGGGTTTCACTGGTGGTCAAGGTACTTTCCACTCAGAGCAAGCTATCGCGTACGGCACACAGATGGTTGGTGGTGTATCTCCTGGTAAGGGTGGTCAAACTCACTTAGGTCTACCTGTATTCAACACCGTTCGTGAAGCCGTGGAAGCAACTGGCGCTACGGCAACAGTTATCTACGTACCAGCGCCTTTCTGTAAAGATGCAATCTTGGAAGCCATTGATGCAGGTATTGAACTGATTGTAACCATCACTGAAGGTATCCCTACAACGGATATGATCGATGTGAAAGTGAAGTTGGAAGAAACTGGCGTTCGCATGATAGGTCCTAACTGTCCGGGTGTTATCACCCCTGACGAGTGTAAGATTGGTATCATGCCTGGCCATATTCATAAAAAAGGTAAAGTCGGCATTGTATCGCGTTCTGGTACTTTAACGTACGAAGCGGTTAAGCAAACGACGGATGAAGGTTTTGGTCAGTCAACTTGTGTAGGCATTGGTGGTGACCCAATTCCAGGTTCTAACTTTATTGATATTCTCAAGCTATTCCAAGAAGATCCTGAAACAGAAGCCATTGTAATGATTGGTGAAATTGGTGGAACTGCTGAAGAAGAAGCAGCTGCATTTATCAAAGAAAATGTGACCAAGCCAGTGGTATCTTACATTGCTGGAGTAACGGCTCCTCCAGGCAAGCGTATGGGTCATGCTGGTGCGATCATCTCTGGTGGTAAAGGTACGGCAGAAGACAAATTTGCTGCTCTAGAAGCCGCTGGTGTTAAGACAGTGAAGTCATTAGCAGATATTGGTAAAGGCTTACGTGAAGTCACAGGTTGGTAATAACCTAGATTTGTCACATCATTGATGAGCTTGGCATTTTGCCAAGCTCTTTTTTGTCAGTTTTTAATTGAAAGACTAACGCTTCGCAAACTTTTCTTCTAATTCTTTAAGTCGTGTTGTTAAGTCTGCGACTTGCTTTTCCAATTTGGCTATCCTCTCTTTATCATCATGAGCCTCAGCAGCGACTTCTATTTTTGGAACTTGTTTACTTTGTTTCCAGTTTTTAATCACTTTGATTAATGCTGGTATTGGGACAACGATATTCAAACGAGATTTTACTAGCGCAATGGTGGGTTCCTTACCCTCCGACTGGATTTGTCGTAACACTTTGGTTAACTCTTCACTGACATCCTGAGTAAGCATAAGTCCTCCTGAATTTAGTTGCTCTTAATGATACTTAACCTTATCTTTGAATACGAATAGAAAATACTTAGTCTTGGTGTGAGAGATCTCTTACTGTATATGTGAGACAAGAGTTAATCTTATCAGTAGTATACGCTGAGTTTGTTTGTATCCTGTTGTATTTAAATGATTTTTTTTGTTTGATAAATAAAAATTTATTACGGAAGTATTTTCTTACATTGTTTATATTACTATTTGTTATAGAGTGTATACGTCGCTAGGGCACTGATACTCAAGATAAAATTATAAAAGCTGAGTTCATGTACTGGTGACTGTAGGCAGTAAATTAGCATATTGATAATAAGATGCTTCGTCATCTTGGAGTCTTTGCTGAGATATGAATCAACCTAACAACGTCAAGAATGAAAGCTTACAACAATATGTAAAAAATTAAGTTGGTATGTCTATCGGCCTTGTTTCTCTTTTTGAGAAACGAAAGAGCCCCCTGCTGTGCAGGGGGCTCGTTGTCAATGAGGTGAGGCCATGATTATTGCTACTCGTCGAACTCTGTTAATGCCCTACAACGAATCTCTACAATCTGAATTCTTAATGCTAAATTATTGTACGAAGAATAGGATGCTAATGGATGGTTCTTATACGGTATCTTCTGCGAAGCGACTTTTTCAGCGTATTTTGCATGACCCCAGTATCTATTCTCTTGCTGTTCTCGATAACCAATCACGTGATTATATTGGCCATGTGTTTATCTACAATTTAGATGAACGGCCTACACTGGGCTTTTTATTTGATAAAGCTTATTGGGGTAGAGGTATCGCAAGCGAAGTACTAAGTGCTTTTTTACCTCAAGCATTGCACCATTTACACCTGTATCAAGTGATTGCTAGTGTAGATAGCCATCATATTGCATCTATTCGTGTCTTAGAAAAAATTGGATTTGAGCAACAAAGTGATCTTAGCAGTCAAAAGTCTGCACATCGACACTATGTCTTTACATCCTGTGAGGGGGAACTTGCACTCGAATAAGCTGCAAGCCACGCATGACCAATTGGCCTTGGTAATAGTCATCACCTAGCGAAGAAAACTCAAATTGATAGATAGAGTGCCAACACCAGCGACCGTCAGGCATTTTCACATAGTGTCCCTTTAAAGCGATACTAAGCAACTGCAGATCAAGCTGCTTGCATCTCCTTGTTGCTATTTCTTTCGCCAGCTCCGCCTGACGCCTTTGCTGCCAGAAAACAAAGGCGATCAAAAACAAGACCATAATTGCCAGCAGATCTCCGATCATTGTTTATCCCTTTGTCGCTTGCTGAAGCATAGTGAGTGCATGCGCAAGTTCTTCTGATGGTTTGGAGTGTAAGAGAGGAAGCAACACCATTCTCAATTCAGGGACCATAACTAGGTCGGCGAATAGTTGGTTAAAGAGTGTTTGATTGCCAGTTTGTGCTAAGCGGAGTAAAAACAGCTCAGCCAAATCAGGTTTAGTAAGCAGATGCCAACAGCGTCCTGCTATGCCAATGAGAACTTCCTGATGGCTAAGACGAGCCGATAAGAGAACATTCTCGATTATCGGTTTTGAGTATTTCTCATTGGCTCCAGAAAGCGCTCGGGTTAATGCACCAATAAGGAATATATCAGGGTTTTCATCATCGATCTTGTTGACAGCAAATTCTTGCAGTCGCTCTGAGAGCTTGTCTGGTAGGCATGAGTGTTCAAGAGCACCAAGAAGGGCATATAGAGGTTCATTGGGAAGTTGTTTAATTGCTTTGCGCACGTGAACACCATTTTGCTCTTCATCTAATCGAGCACAGATATCGGTCACACCTTGCAGTCCAACCGTTTGCCATTTATCCCAGCCTAATTCACCCGAAAAGTAGTGTTGTGCGTGTTGGTAGTATTGACTACAAGGTAGCGAAAGTTGAGCTCGAATTTGACTGTGAAATACGGCCATTTTGTCTTCAGCTGGCTTAAAGGTATATGGGTTATTTGCCAGTTTCTGCTGTTGCTCTTGCGTCATTTCTTTACTGATACGAGTTCCCATCGCCTCAATGACGTATTTGAGGAAATTTCCTACTTCTGCTTGTTTTAGGAGGCCGCGCTCATCCAGTTCAAATTTTAAAAACCAGATCCATGGCTGTTTGCTTTCATTCCAATAACAAATGGCAAGATGAGCTTTACGTTGCAACGGATAGGGGTAAGGCTTAAGGCCATGCTCGACATCTGAAAAAGTCTTGCTATCAATACGCTTTATACGACGCCCTAAATCGTATACCTGATACTGGCAATCGCTGTGGATCAGAAGTTGGCTGAGTGTATGAATCGTGTCCATTGCTAATAGTCCTAACTAAATATCCTATATAGATGGTATTCTTGGACCTAATTTCAAGGCCCACAAATATGTTTTATGGCAGATAATCAACAATTGAAGGTGCTTTTAGCGCAACTGACTCAGCTTATGAAATCTTTACAGTTATGGCACTCGACAAGGCCGATTGAACATTTGTTAGAAAGTAACGAGCCATTTGCTGTTGATAGTTTGGAACCCCAAGAGTGGCTACAATGGATCTTTATACCTAAGATGAGCGATTTAATCGACAATCAAATGCCCTTACCCAAAGGGTTCTGCTTGGCTCCATATTTTGAAGAATGTTGGAAAAATAATCATGATTACAGTGGGTTAATTCGTTTAATTAAAGCCATTGATGAGGTTTGTACTTGATGTTAGAGATCATTTTCCGTGATGAATACTTTATTGCGGTGAACAAACCCGCTGGGATGCTAGTGCATCGTAGCTGGCTTGATAAACATGAGACTCAGTTTGTCATGCAAACTTTACGAGACCAAATCGATCAGCATGTTTTTCCTTTACATCGATTGGATAGGCCAACGTCAGGTGTGCTCATATTTGCTTTGTCGAGGGATGTTGCATCACGGGCTATGCCTATGTTTGCCAATCACGAGATGTCCAAAACGTATCATGCCATTGTACGGGGGTGGGTAGAGGAATCTGGGCGTTTAGACTACGACTTAAGAGTGGAGCTTGACAAAATAGCTGACAAGCATGCGAGCCAAGATAAAGAGGCTCAGAAAGCGGTAACGGACTATCGTCCTATAGCGAAAGTAGAAATCCCTTTCTCAACAGGTAAGTTTCCCACCACGCGCTATTGTTTGATGGAGTTAAACCCACTAACAGGTCGAAAGCACCAATTAAGAAGGCATATGGCACATCTTCGCCATCCAATCGTTGGTGATACTAGCCATGGAGACGGTAAGCACAATAAGTTGTTTAGAGAGGTATATGATTCTCATCGGTTGCTGCTACATGCATCACATTTGGAATTTATCCATCCCTATTCAAAACAGGTGGTCTCTATTTGTGCAAAGGTAGATCAAACTTGGCAGAAAATATGTGATGAATTTGGCTGGCAGGTTGCAGAGAACAATTAGACTGAAAGCCCTCATTGGAGGGCTTAAAATAGAGCTTAGTTATTATTTTTCCAAATATGCACGAATAGACTCTTCTATGCCTTTTGCATCTAATCCCAGCTCAGTATGCAACTCTTGCTGAGTACCTTGGGCGATAAACTTGTCCGGCAACCCCAAATTTAGCACTGGCTTTATGAGTTTTTCTTGCATCATGAACTCAACAACACCAGACCCAGCGCCGCCAGCAATGGCATTCTCTTCTATTGTTACGATAATATCATGTGCTGCGACTAACTTTTTGATGAGTTCTTCATCTAATGGTTTGACAAAACGCATGTCGGCAAGAGTTGCGTTAAGGTTTTCTGCCGCTTGGTGAGCATCGTCGAGGAAGGTACCGAAATTGAGGATGGCAACTTTCTCACCAGTGCGAACTTCACGCCCTTTGCCGATAGGGAGAGCAGTAAACTCTTGCTGGATTTCTACCCCAACTCCCGTTCCCCTTGGGTATCGAACGGCACTCGGCCCCTGATGTTGATGCCCTGTATACAGCATCTGACGACATTCATTTTCATCGCTTGGCGCCATGATAACCATGTTGGGTATACAGCGCATAAAACTCAAGTCAAATGCACCTTGGTGAGTTTGTCCATCAGCACCGACTAAGCCCGCTCTATCAATTGCAAACATTACAGGCAGATTCATAATCGCGACATCATGAATGAGCTGATCGTAGCCACGTTGTAGGAATGTCGAGTAAATGGCGACTATCGGATGATTTCCACCTATTGCCATACCCGCCGCTAGAGTGACGGCGTGCTGCTCTGCAATCGCTACATCAAAATATTGTTCTGGGAATTCCTTTGAAAAACGAACCATTCCCGATCCTTCTCGCATGGCTGGAGTGATTGCCATCAACTTGGGATCTTGTGCTGCCATATCACAGAGGAAATCGCCGAAAATATTGGAAAACGTGGCTTGCGTACCCTTAGATTTAGGTAAAGAGGTATGGTTAGGGTCAAACTTGGGAACCGCATGGTAACCTATTGGGTCCTTCTCTGCTTGTTCATAGCCTTTGCCTTTTTTGGTCATGATGTGCAAGAACTGAGGCCCTTTAAGCTCTCGCATGTTGGTTAGGGTTTTGATTAACTCACAGACGTCATGTCCATCGACAGGTCCGATGTAGTTGAAACCGAGCTCTTCAAATAGAGTTCCCGGTACTACCATTCCTTTGAGATGTTCTTCTGTCCTACGGACGAGTTCTTTGATAGGTGGAAGACCAGAAAGTACTTTCTTGCCACCTTCTCGAATAGAAGTATATAAGCTACCTGAGAGCAATTGTGCCAAATGGTTGTTAAGTGCACCCACATTTTCGGAGATAGACATTTCATTGTCATTGAGAACAACAAGCATGTCCGAGTGTACATCACCTGCATGATTCATTGCCTCAAAAGCCATACCAGCTGTAATCGCACCATCACCGATAACACTGACAACTTTGCGATTCTTGGCTTCTTTTTCAGCGCAAATTGCCATACCAAGCGCGGCACTGATAGAGGTAGAGGAATGACCGACGGATAAAGTGTCGTATTTGCTTTCTTCGCGCCATGGGAAAGGATGTAGCCCGCCTTTTTGGCGGATACTAGGCATTCTATCGCGGCGGCCAGTAAGAATCTTATGCGGGTAAGCTTGATGTCCAACATCCCATACGAGCTGGTCAAATGGAGTATTGTAGACATAATGTAGTGCAACGGTGAGCTCTACGGTTCCTAGGCCTGATGCGAGGTGTCCGCTTGATTGACTAACAGAATTCAGTAAATAAGTGCGCAATTCGTCACACAGTTTAGGTAGCACTTCTTTTGGAAGGCTGCGTAATTCATCCGGTGTATTGGCCAGTGCCAAGGTTGGATATTTGGATATATCAAGAGTCATATATAGGGCGCTTATTGTCTAGTTCTTGCGCTCGATGACATATCGGGCGAACTCTTCGAGTAATTTCGTATTGTATGGGATTGTTTCTAATGCTTGAAGGGCTTCTGTCAAAAGAGTGTCAGCTTTGTTAACTGCGCCATCCAAACCAAGAAGAGCAGGGTAGGTGCTTTTTTTCAGTGCTTGATCCGAACCTTGAGGTTTACCAAGAGTATCGGTGTCACCAATTACGTCTAAAATATCGTCTTGAACTTGAAAGGCTAGACCAATGGCATCAGCGTATTGATCTAATTGAGGCAAAATGTCATCACTTTTGCTTCCTGCTGCAAGAGCGCCTAATCTCACCGCACATTTTAGCAGTGCGCCAGTCTTATTATGATGAATGGTCTCAAGCTCTTCTAGCGATATTCTGCGTCCTTCTGCCTCGATATCGAGTGCCTGTCCTAAGCACATACCATTTGCTCCAGAAGCTTGTGCTAACACTTTGATCATTTTGATGCGGTTTTGTTCGGCTTCTGAGCTCAACTTTCCGTCACTAAGAATAGAGAATGCCATTGTTTGAAGGGCATCGCCGGTTAAAATTGCGGTAGCTTCATCAAACTTGATATGACATGTTGGCAGCCCTCGTCGAAGTGCATCATTGTCCATGGCGGGTAAGTCATCATGGATAAGTGAGTAGGCGTGTATACATTCTACCGCGCAGGCTGGCGTGTCGAGATCATCAAGCTGGCATCCAAGCATTTGACCTGTGATATACACGAGAAAAGGTCGAGCTCGTTTACCTCCTAGTACCAAGCCGTAATGCATTGCTTCTATTAACGTCTGTCCTGAATGAGGAAATTGGCTAAGCCAGTATTCTAACTGCTGATTATTTCGTTTTTGTAGAGAGGTTAATGCCTCGTGCATAAGAGCAACTCTTCTGGTTATGATTATTCTGGCTGTGGTGGTGTAAATTTTTCAAGCGGAGCACTATCGTCATTATTGAGTAAGATACTCACTCTTTGTTCAGCATCATTGAGCTTAGCTTGACCTTCGCGAGCAAGAGTGACACCACGTTCAAACTTTTTCAGCGCATCTTCAAGAGATAAATCCCCTTTTTCAAGATGCTCGACAATCGAATCAAGCTCATTTATCGCGGCTTCAAAGGACATGTTTTCAGGTTTCTTACTAGCCATAACACTATCTACATTTGGGAAGATGCACGAAAGTTACATGAGCAGGTAGTAATGGTCAAATTTAACCAAGGAAAATTGATCGAAAAAGCGACGGTAGGCGTCTATATTGTGGTGATAAGATCGCATCATAAGCAGAGGCTGGTTTACTCTGTAACGATAAGAACTATAGTTGTGTGAGAATTGTACCAATAAAAAACTAAAGATCTTAAGATGTTGCCGATATAATTTACCAGAGGCGTATAAAAATAGCATGAGGAGTGCTTTGTGGATTTAGCAACGCTGCTAGGGCTTATTGGAGGCTTCGCTTTTGTCATCATGGCGATGATCTTAGGCGGAAGCATCATGATGTTTATTGATGTCACCTCTATTCTCATCGTGGTAGGTGGTTCTACCTTCGTTGTGCTGATGAAGTTTACTATGGGGCAATTTTTTGGAGCGGCAAAAATTGCTGGTAAAGCATTCATGTTTAAGGTTGATGAACCTGAAGATCTGATTGCCAAAGTTGTTGAAATGGCTGATGCGGCGCGTAAAGGCGGCTTTTTAGCGCTTGAAGAGATGGAAATTACCAACAACTTCATGCAAAAAGGGATTGATTTACTCGTTGATGGTCATGATGCTGATGTGGTTCGGGCAGCACTGCAAAAAGATATTGTTCTAACCGATGAACGGCATGAATTTGGTACTGGCGTATTTAGAGCCTTTGGAGACGTTGCCCCTGCAATGGGCATGATAGGGACTCTGGTGGGCCTAGTGGCTATGCTGTCGAATATGGATGATCCTAAAGCAATAGGACCTGCGATGGCTGTTGCACTACTGACAACGCTCTACGGGGCGATCCTTTCTAACATGGTTTTTTTCCCTATCGCAGATAAATTATCACTGCGTCGTGAGCAAGAAAAGCTCAACCGTCGTTTAATCATGGATGGCGTGCTTGCCATTCAAGATGGACAGAACCCACGAGTTATTGATGGCTATTTGAAGAATTACCTAAATGAAGGTAAGCGTGTTCTCGATGTAGACTCAGAGTAAGGAAACCGCTATGGATGATGAAGAAGGTTGTAAATGTCCTCCTCCCGGGTTGCCACTTTGGATGGGAACATTTGCTGACTTGATGTCACTGTTGATGTGCTTCTTTGTACTATTGTTGTCCTTTTCCGAGATGGATGTATTGAAATTCAAGCAGATCGCCGGTTCGATGAAGTTTGCATTTGGGGTACAAAACCGACTTGAAGTAAAAGATATACCTAAAGGGACCAGTATTATTGCTCAAGAGTTTCGTCCTGGGCGTCCTGAACCCACGCCTATTGATGTTATCATGCAACAGACAATTGACATCACTCAGCAAACTCTAGAATTTCAAGAAGGAGATCAAGACAGAGCAGGCGGCACTCAAAAAGATGAAGGCAAGCAAACTGGCGGCAAATCTCCGGATACTTCAACTCAAGATAGCCAGAACGCCGATTCAGAAAGTCAGCAACAACAATCTGCGGAGATGTCCCAAGAGCTTGAAACTCTTATGGAGAGTATAAAGAAAGCGTTGGAACGAGAAATTGATGAAGGTGCAATTGAAATAGAGAATCTCGGTCAACAGATCGATATTCGGATCAGGGAAAAAGGCGCTTTTCCTCAAGGCTCAGCGTTTCTTCAACCGAAATTTCGCCCTCTGGTTCGTCAAATCGCCGATCTCGTTAAAGATGTTCCAGGTGTTATTCGGGTCTCGGGTCATACCGATAATCAGCCCATAGATTCTGAGCTTTATCGCTCAAATTGGGATTTATCGGCTCAAAGAGCGGTATCGGTTGCTCAAGAGATGGAAAAGGTACGAGGGTTTTCTCATCAACGTCTTCAAGTGCGAGGCATGGCTGATACTCAACCATTAGGGCCTAATGATACAGAAGCTCAGCGTTCGCGAAATCGTCGCGTCGAAATAAGTATTATGCAAGGGGAGGCGATGTTGAGCGATGAGGTACCAACTTTACCCAACTCGAATTAAATAGCAAGGCGAGTCAAAGGCTCGCCTTTTTTATGGTCTTTGGTTCATGTATAATCTTGCGCCTTTAGAGTCTAGATCTCGCAGAATTATATTGAGATATTTGTAAACACTCTGATTAGCGAAACTGTTGAGTTGTGAAGTGAACTATGAAATTTATCGTTAAGCCCCATCCAGAAATTTTTGTTAAAAGTGAATCGGTGCGTAAGCGCTTCACAAAGATTCTTGAATGTAATATTCGCAATATAATAAAGAGTCGCACTGAATCTGTCGCTGTGTTTAACCGCCGCGATCATATTGAAGTTACCTCAGAATCGGATCGTTATTACAAAGAGACGGTTGAAATTCTTACCCATACTCCGGGTATCCACCATGTTTTAGAAGTTAAGCAATCCGACTTTACCGATTTACATGACATATATGAGCAGGTCTTAGAACTCAATCGATCTCACATCGAAGGCAAAACTTTCGTTGTTCGAGCCAAGCGTCGTGGCAAACATGACTTTACGTCGATTGAACTGGAACGTTATGTTGGTGGTGGACTCAATCAGGCAGTTGAAAGTGCAAAGGTCAAACTTCATAACCCTGACGTTACGATAAAAGTAGAAGTAGCGGGTGATAAACTCAATCATGTCATTGCTCGTCATAAAGGCTTAGGGGGATTCCCATTAGGCACTCAGGAAGATGTACTGAGCTTGATTTCAGGTGGATTTGATTCTGGTGTATCGAGCTACCTTCATATTAAGCGTGGCTCAAAGGTGCACTACTGCTTCTTTAATTTAGGTGGGCCTGCACATGAAATTGGGGTGAAGCAAGTTTCACACTATTTATGGAACAAATACGGTTCCTCTGCCAAAGTGCGTTTTATCTCCGTGGATTTTGAGCCCGTTGTGGCAGAAATTCTAGAGAAAGTAGATGACGGTCAAATGGGGGTTATCCTTAAGCGCATGTTTATGCGTGCTGCGGGTATGATTGCAGACAAATTTGGGATTCAAGCTTTGGTAACTGGTGAAGCTCTTGGCCAGGTATCCAGTCAAACACTGACTAACCTTCGTCATATCGATACGGTGACTGATACCTTAATTTTGCGTCCACTAATTAATTGGGATAAAGAAGATATTATCGATCTGGCACGTGAAATTGGTACCGAAGATTTTGCCAAAACTATGCCGGAGTATTGTGGCGTCATTTCTAAGAAGCCAACAGTCAAAGCCGTGAAAGAAAAGCTCGAAGTAGAAGAAGCAAAGTTTGATTTTGATATTCTGAATCAAGTCGTCCTGAATGCTCGCCAGATGGATATCCGTGATATTGCTAAAGAAGCTCAGGAGGCGGCGCCTGAAGTAGAGTTAGTTCAAGCAGTTGAACAGCATGCAATAGTGCTTGATATTCGTAGCCCAGAGGAAGAAGAGGACAACCCACTTGAGATAGAGGGCGTTGATGTTGTACACCTACCTTTCTACAAACTGGGTACTCAATTTGGTGATTTGGACCAAAGCAAAACCTACTTACTTTATTGTGATCGCGGCGTCATGAGTCGATTGCAAGCTTTGTACCTTCAAGATCAAGGGTTTACTAACATTAAGGTCTATCGTCCTTAGTCATTAGCACTATCTTAGGCGCTGCTTGTCCACCATGTCAGCGCTCTTGCCTCATCGTTGATGCTGAGTTTTCTATGTCAGCATTTGCTTATCCTCATTTGAGAAATAAAAAAACACCGCCCTAGGGCGGTGCTAAACAATTTGACAGACAGGTCAAAAAATAAATACAGGAAGTATCGCTTCGACTCCAGTTAGAGAATCGAAACTTGGTAGAAATCTACCTAACTCGAAATACGAGTTTGCAAACACAACATCGCAGCAATATGCCAATTCATTCCCAGCAGGAATAAAGCCGTTCTGGTTCTCGCTGCAGGAAGAAATATAGAATTTCTCTAGCCTCTAAGCAATGGACATTTTATAATGTTTCAGATAAGAAAAACTAATCCAACTTGGAGCCAACTGACATGTCAAGAAGATTGCCCCCCTTAAACTCTCTTAAAGTGTTTGAGGCTGCTGCTCGCCACTTGAGCTTTACTCGATCAGCTGAAGAGTTATTTGTGACTCAGGCTGCAGTAAGCCATCAGATAAAGGCATTGGAAGAGTATTTAGGCCTAAAATTATTTAGGCGACGCAATCGTTCCCTACTACTGACTGAGGAAGGACAAAGCTATTTTCTCGACATTAAAGATATTTTTACGTTACTCGCTGAGGCGACAGATAAAGTACTAGAACGCAGTGAAAAGGGAGCGTTAACGATCAGTTTACCTCCTAGTTTTGCCATTCAGTGGTTGGTTCCTCGTCTGGCTGACTTTAACCAGCAAGAACCGGACATTGATGTTCGTATCAAAGCGGTCGACATGGATGAAGGGTCTCTAACCGATGACGTGGATGTGGCGATTTATTACGGGCGAGGTAATTGGCCAGGCCTTAGAGCTGATAAATTGTATCAAGAGTTCTTAATCCCCCTTTGCTCACCTTCTCTGCTTCTTGGAAACAAGTCATTGGAAACGTTAAGTGACTTAAAGCAGCATACTCTATTGCATGATACGTCGCGCAAAGATTGGAAACAGTTTGTCAAAGAATACGACATTGAAGGGATTAACGTTAATCATGGTCCAATTTTTAGTCATTCGACTATGGTTCTCCAAGCTGCCGCGCATGGTCAGGGAGTTGCACTAGGAAATAATGTTCTTGCACAGCCAGAAATGGAGGCTGGCCGCTTGATTGCGCCTTTTGATCAGGTTTTGGTTTCGAAGAATGCGTTTTACGTGGTGTGCCATGAAAAGCAGGCTGATATGGGACGAATTGCCACGTTTCGAGATTGGATGCTAGCGAAAGCGCAAAGTGAGCAAGAGGAGTTGTTGGATGAATGATGTGTTGATTGATGGTGACCCAAATAGCCCTTTGTTTATTTTTGCTCATGGTGCAGGTGCGGGGATGGAACATGATTTTATGGTTAAAGTCACTAAGGAATTGGTACATAGAGGTATTCAAGTGGTACGCTTTAACTTTCCGTACATGGTAAAGCGGTCTTGTGACGGTAAGCGCCGCCCACCAGATAGAGCACCTAAGCTATTGGAAGCGTTTCGAGATGTGATTAATCAGTTTGCCGACAAGCCTGTTGTCATTGGGGGTAAATCGATGGGAGGAAGAATGGCAAGTCTTTTAGCCTCAGATAATTTAGTGGCAGGAGTCGCCTGTCTAGGCTTTCCATTTCATCCACCGGGTAAGCCAGAAAATTACAAAGGGGAGCATTTGGCGACGCTGGAGAAACCTTGTTTAATTGTTCAAGGTGAAAGAGATACCTTCGGCAGGCGTGAGGAATGTACGGGTTTTAAATTTTCTCAGCGAGTGGATATCCAGTTTATTGCCGATGGTGACCATAGTTTCAAGCCCCGAAAAAGCTCAGGACACAGTGAAGCTGAAAATATTACTGCCGCGGCGCAATATTTAGCTGACTTTATTTCGGGGGTATACAATGAAGGCTAAATCCATACTTTGTTTTGGTGGGGTATTGGCGGGGCTTGGTGTTGCTTTAGGCGCATTCGCTGCCCATGGTCTCAAAAAAGTATTACCTACGCAGATGCTTGATGTTTTTCACACTGGTGTTCAATATCAATTTATTCATGCTCTCGCGCTCCTAATCTGTGGCATTTTGCTGACTTTGGAGCTTGCAGAGAAACCACAAAAATATTTCGCCCTTGCTGCTAATTGTTTTATTATCGGCATCTTTTGTTTTAGTGGCAGTCTTTACGCTTTGGCATTGACTGGGGTGAGATGGTTCGGACCGGTTACTCCAATTGGCGGTTTCGCTTTTATGCTGGGTTGGGGGCTGTTTGTATTCGCAGCCATGCAGATTAAAAAGGTAAATCAGTGAAACATTTAATGCTCTATTGTCGCTCCGGTTTTGAGAAGGAGTGTGCTGGAGAAATTCAGGATCGCGCCACTCAGATTGAAGTGTTTGGTTTCCCTCGCTTAAAAAATAATACTGGTTACGTACTTTTTGAGTGCTACCAATCTGGTGATACAGAGCGCCTCTTAAAAGAGCTTGATTTTAAGTCTCTGATCTTTGCTCGTCAGATGTTTGTCGTTGCTACTGAGATTAAAGATCTTCCCCGTGAGGACCGTATTTCGCCCATTTTAGCCAGCTTGTCTGAGATCGCTGGTTTTCCCAAGTGTGGTGACATACGTATTGAAACGCCAGATACGAATGAAGCCAAAGAGTTGCTCAAATTTTGTCGAAAATTCACAGTACCTATGCGCCAAGCTATGCGTGCTACAGGGCTTTTATTTGCCAAAGATAGTCCTAAAAAGCCTGTCTTACACCTCTGCTTTGTAGCATCAGGGCACTGTTTTATTGGTTATTCGCTCCCTAATAATAATTCACCCTTTTTTATGGGGATACCACGTCTTAAATTCCCGTCAGATGCACCAAGCCGCTCAACCTTAAAGCTTGAGGAAGCATTTCATGTTTTTATTCCTCGTGACGAGTGGGATGAGCGTTTGGCTCCGGGAATGTGGGGTGTTGATCTGGGGGCGTGTCCCGGCGGCTGGACTTATCAGCTGGTCAAGCGTTCAATGTTTGTTCACGCAGTGGATAACGGTATGATGGCGGATAGTTTGATGGAAACAGGTCAAGTTAAACATCATCAAGAAGATGGGTTTAAGTTTGAGCCGGCGCGTAAAAATGTTACTTGGTTAATATGTGATATGGTGGAAAAGCCTTCTAGAGTCGCTCAGTTAATGGGCGAGTGGCTCATTTCGGGATGGGCAAAAGAAGCGATTTTTAACCTCAAATTACCGATGAAAGGCCGCTATGATGAAGTTTTAGAGGACATTGAAAATCTCAAATACTTCCTGATTGAGAATAAAGTTAAGTTTAAGCTTCAAGCCAAGCACTTATACCATGATAGAGAAGAAATTACGGTACATGTACAGTGCCTTTCAAACATTTCACCTCGCTAAAAATAGAGTGTGGCTGGTGGAGGAATCTTCAATCAGCCTTCTCTCCTAGTACCTCTTGGTAGCGAATATCTTGTAGATTAAAACCAAGAGCCACATCTGTTTTTAGAGCGGAAACTTTCTTACACTGGCGAGCGGTATCAATGTGTTCATTGAGCTTTTTCCTATACTTTTCGGCGAGATCTTCAGAGGTATAGGCTTGTTCGATATCAGAATATGTTGTTAGTATTTCTTTTGCAGCTTTAGGTCCAATTCCAGGTACGCCAGAAATTTGACTTGAACTGATACCCACGAGTCCCCAATAATCAGGGAGTTGCGATGGTTTCACGCCAAATTCTTTGTCGACGAAAGGAGCATCTAACCAGCGATGTTGGAAGTAATCGCGGATTTGGAGTCTCGGTGATAAGAGTTGGCAGTATCCTTTGTCTGTTGAAATAATAGTGACTTTTTGGTTGCGACTGGCGACTTTAACCGCCAGTGTCGCAATAAGGTCGTCTGCTTCATCGCCTGACGAGAGCAAAGAGTCGATCCCTAATTTCCACCATGCTTCTTGAATAGAGTCAAGCCCATCAAATAATGCTTGTGGCATAGGTTTTCGGTTACTTTTATAGTCACTTACTAGTTCCGCTCTCCATCCTCTTTGTTGAAGATGATGGTCAAAAACAGCAATTATATGTGTTGGTTGAGATTCACTGATAATGTTGTTCAGGGTTCGAGAGGTGGTACTTATCGTTCTCGCGATATCATCCGGATTAGGTTGTGCTGAATGAACACGCCTAATGAGATTGAGTGCATCAATGATAACAAGATGAATAGACATAGAAACCACAATAAGGGCTGACAAAGCCCTTATTGTAATGCATGAAGCGTAGAATGCTAGAGTCTGCTCCGTGTTTTAAATAAGCAGACCCAGTACATATTGTTACGCTATTAGTCTTGAGTTTTTATCTTATAGCATGGCTCATAGGCACTACCACCAGGAAGTTTCATGCGATCTTGTTCAACAAAATCCCTGAGTAGCTTATCCATTTTTTTCATTAAAGCGGCATCACCATCTAGCGCAAATGGGCCAAAGCGTTCTATTTCTCGAATCCCTTCTGCTTTAACGTTACCCGCAACGATTCCAGAAAAAGCTTGCCGTAGTGCTGCTGCAAGGTTTTCGGGACGCTGATTTAAGTGCAGATCTAAGCTCGCCATATTGTCGTGTGTGGGCTCGAAAGGTAGCTGAAACTCAGGCTCTATTTTGAGTGACCAGTTAAAGCTGTACGCATCACCGGTATCTTTACGGTACTGACGAACATCGGCCATTGCACTTTTCATTATCTTCGCCACTTTCTCAGGGTTATCAACCACAATTTGGTAGTGGCGCTGGGCATCTTTTCCAAGTGTTTCCCCAATGAACTTGTCGATTGAGCGGAAGTAGTCCTCACTTTCTTTTGGCCCAGTCAGTACGATTGGAAGAGGTTGTTCTGAGTTATCTGGGTGCATCATGATACCCAGTATGTAGAGAAGTTCTTCTGCCGTTCCTGCTCCACCTGGAAAAATGACGATACCGTGTCCCATTCGGACGAAGGCTTCGAGCCTCTTTTCAATATCAGGCATAATAACCAGTTCGTTCACTATTGGATTGGGTGGCTCAGCCGCAATGATTGAAGGCTCGGTTAGACCCAGATAGCGTTGATCGTAATAACGCTGCTTAGCATGACCAATAGCCGCTCCTTTCATTGGCCCTTCCATTGCTCCTGGCCCACAGCCAGTACAAATGTTGAGCTCTCTGAGTCCTAGTTCATGGCCAACTTCACGGGTGTATTGATATTCTGTCGCATTAATTGAGTGGCCGCCCCAGCATACGACAAGGTTTGGCTCTATACCGGGGGTGAGGGCGCCTGCATTGCGCAATATACCAAAAACGAGGTTAGTGATGTGACTCGCATTGGTTAGGTTAAGGCGCTGATTGTCAGCTAAATGCATATTGACATAAACAATATCACGCAACACTGAGAATAGATGTTCTTGTATTCCTTTTATGATGTTGCCATCAACAAATGCATGCTCTGGAGCATTGCTGAGTTCAAGTTTGATACCGCGTTCACGACGAACAACATTGACATCAAATGACTTGTATTTGTCGAGTAATTCTTTTGAGTTATCTGTGTGGCTACCAGAGTTCAGTACCGCGAGAGTACAGTTTCGGTATAGCTGATACAAATCACTAGCGGCAGTTTTTTTAAGACGCTCAACTTCTAGTTGAGAAAGCAAATCCATACTACCTGCGGGACTGATATGAGTGATCATAGCGACCTCCTTGATGAGAGATAATTTTCCCTGCAATACATCATGTTGTGGGTATGTCTCGTGATGAAAACGGTTTTAATCTAGTAGGTAAAATTCAAGAGACTTTTCTAAGCTTAGCACGCTTTGACAATAAATAAAGGCTAACTGATTGATATATATACACCAATAGCATTAGTGATAGAAAGGTTAAAGTGTTTTTTGCTCGATAGGGAAGGACTCCAAGTCTGCCGATTTGATTGAATTCATTGTAAATACGAACATACATCTAGCAGTAGATGGCTTTGGCTAGCAATACAGATTCTTCTGTTTACGTGTTAAGTGGCCAGATTATTTTTTGTCAGGCACACAAGGTGCGTGCCTAAATTAGGGTGTAATGCTTCTCAACCTTTGAGTAGTTTTTTGATGTTTTCTTCATTGGGATACGATGAATGAACTTTGATAAGCCCTTGGTTAATCGAATGTTTACAAGCTTTTCGGATGTTTCCTGTTGCTAAACTAGCCGCTGGTGCATTTTTTATCGCTTTTAAATACACCCATTGGCTAGTATTTTCTTCCATACTCAAAGTTCGCGCTGCATTTGTCGACATGAGAAGAATATCGAGCAGCTCTTTGTCATTGATTGCTGTGTATGCGCGAGGCAAAAATGGGTAGTCTGCCATTCCAATTCTGATGATATTGCTAAGGCCATATTTTTGAGTAAATTCATTCACCCATGTTTGGATTTTTTCAAACACTTGTTCAGGTTTTGTGGTGTGACCATTATCCGGTTCAATATAGAGTAAATTCGCATCTGAGAAATGGTATACGCGAGCCGGGTGTTCGATTTTTTGTTTGAGAAATAGCCCAAAAGATTTTTCAATTTTTAATCCTTCAGTGTAACCGTGTTGAAGAGATAAATTGCGCAGAAACGGCAAGTCGATCATCACAAAATGTAATCTGTCACTGAGTGGCTCATGAATTAGATCACCTGCATGCCATTTCTCAAAATTATGGCTACTTGCTTCCAAGGACGCTGGTAACTTTACATTTAGCATTCGAAGGTTTTTCAGGCCTGAACGTGAATGAGCGTAAAGCTCGCCATTGAGCTCATCGATCTCCTCTTTCTGAATGCGGATAATATGTCCGCGGCGGAGTAAGAAAACAAAAAGCAATGCACAAGTGACGAATAAGGTTAGGGAGATCTTTTGAAATTTATGATACTCATTTTCAGTTTTTTTAAGTTGTTCCTTTTGGCCCACTAGATGCAGTGTTTGTTCAACCACGTCCTTCTGTTGTCTAAAATCATCTTCATTAATGAGGTTGAGTTCTTGCTGCTCAATTGCGGCCAGTGCATTATATTGCTGGAGGTTGCGCAGAGCTTGCTTGTAGTTGCCAAGCAGCTCGTTGCCTTGGTTAAGCAGTTGATAGGCCGTTTTCTCTAAACTTAAGTCCTTAAGTTCTAGTGCAATGTTCAATGCTTGATTGGCTTTTTCTACCACATCTTCAGGTTTGCCTTGATGCGTTGCTAGTCCCGCTTCAAGCAGAAGAGATTTTGCTTGTAATGTAGGAATGTCGATGTACTTCAACAGCTCTTGTGCACGTGTTAAATATTGTTTAGCGAGTGGGAAGTTAACGAGTTGCAAGTAAGTTGATGCGAGAGCAAGACGAATGTCGACGATATTTTCAATATTGTTTTGTACTCGTTCGTGGTCAATGGCATTGAAATAGTGAACCAATGCAAGATTGTATTTTCCCTGGAGATAATAGATATCCCCCATGCGTTTGAGTATCGGCGGCAGAAGAGGAGAGCTTTCGTAATTGTCATAAAAGTCTGCGGCTTGAGATAAGTGCTCGGCGGCCTTATCAAACACTCTACGTTCGTAAAAAAGTTGGCCGATTAATCTATTGGCTTCTGCCAACTGTAAACCCGAAGAGTTTTCAATGGCACTCCAGTAGCTGGTTAGGAGCTCCGATAAGGCTTTGTTGTATATTTTGTGGTCAAGAAAGTGTTTGCCGAGTGAAATATGGTAGGCGGTAATGGTTTGCTTGTTTTTGGATTGTTCAATGAAAGGAATCGCTTGTTTATACAAGGTTTCTGCTATTTTGACCTGATCTTGACTTGAAGCGATGTCGGCCTTTAGCATTAAAAGTTGATAACTGAGCCCTTTGGCAAGCTGTTCAGGGTTTTTTATCGAATTCAGCTCTTGTTCGAGCTCATTGAGTTTTGTTTCAATTGACGCAGTGCTGCCTTCAATTCTCCAATTAAGACGTATTTCAAGCAGGCGTATGTCTAAGCGCAGGTAAGGTAAATTGTATTCATCTGTTAGAGCTGTGGCTTGTTGAATATACCGCTGAGCTTCTGCTGGATTACCGAGATTAAATTCCGCTCGCGCCAGTATTTTAAGTGCATCGATAGAACTACCGGGAGTTCGAAAGCGCGTATCTGAGTCATCACGAGATATGGTTGAAGGCCCTTTTTCTGATTGGGCCATCAATCTTCTCTGAGTCAGGTAATTTGAGGCTAATATTTTCGACTGTTTGGGGACTATATTAACCAAAGAGTCAGCTTCATTGAGCATGGCTGATGAATAAACAGTAGAAGCGGATACCATCGCGGGTAACAGCCAAATAAACAGTGTCAGCAGTCGACTCAAGCGCAAAATCTCCATAAAATCATTGTGGTCCTAAACTGTGTGCTCATAGTATATATCGAGTTACCATTGTCATCAGGATTGGATGATACCAGCAATCACACCCTCTACCCACTGTTGGTGGCCTGCATTTTTCACTTGGTAAAGCGTGATATTGTCGTTGTTTGAAAACAAAACCACCATATGCATAGCATTCAACCTTGAGCTCGCTGGTTATGTCGGTGCTTGGAGGTTTGAATATTTACCCATACTTTGGCTTTAATTTCGATTAGAATGGGCAGAATTTTAGGCAGTGCTGTTTTTAATAGCGACTACTTTAGCGGAGAATTTCATGGCCCAACAAGCCCTTGTTGCATTATCGTCATTTACCCAAATATACCGTAAGGCGTACATCGAACACCATGGGCATCCACCGACTAGCTATCAGTTGTCGGGCTTCCCCTCACCTTGTGCGCAAATCGAGAAAGATGACGCAGTGGAATGGCAAGCATGCTCGCGTGAGAAGAATGCCGATTTTTCTGATCTTGAGCGTGGGATTGAACTCACGCTTCATGAAGATATAAAGGCATTTTATGGCAGCCAGTATAGTGCTGACATGGACGCAACATGGAATGGTAATGAACTCACTTTGCTTCAAGTATGGAATGATGAAGATTTCATTCGCCTGCAAGAAAATATCTTAGGTCATTTGGTGACTCAGCGACGTTTAAAGCTAAAGCCTACCGTCTTTATTGCCACAACGGATGCTGAGCTTGATGTGATATCTATCTGCAATCTCTCGGGTAATGTTATTCTTGAGCGGCTGGGTACTGAGCAACGTGATGTTTTAGCTCAAGATCTTACAGAATTTCTCGCACAACTTAGCCCAGTGGTGTAACTATGTATGTCATCGAACTTCAATTCGAGTGTTTTGATAACACCACAGTTACCGCCGTTGATAAGGCAATTAATGGTTTGATGGACGCGCTGCGCTACAATGGTCAGGTTCTTGGGCGGGAATTTCCGATTGTTATGGGTGACGGTGAATTTTTTGTTCGTGTGGTATGCCCAGAGCAAGACAGTTTGCACCCAAGCTATCACTCTGATTTTGTGAAAGTCTGTTTGGAGCGATTGTCTCAAGCGAGCCTACTTGCGCCTAAAGTTCGTCTTCTTGGTCGTGACCTTAACTCAGAACAGGTGGCCGAAAATGAACCACCAAGTTGGCAAGTATTATATACGACCTATGTCCATACCTGTTCTCCTCTTCGAAGTGGTGATACTTTACTGCCTATACCTCTTTATCGAAATCCTGCCACACTCAATGGCGATCATAAAGCTGTCATAAAGTGGCAGACTGAGTGGCAGGCTTGCGACGAAATTCAAATGGCTGGCGCTTGCAGAGCTGAGCATGCTGCATTGCATGAAATATGTGATGTGAGTAGTCTTCTTTTTAAACGCGGATGGGACTTACGAGGCCGCATTGAATTCATCACTAAGATACCAACATATTATTATCAATATCGTGTAGGGGGAGAAAGCTTAGAAAGTGAGAGGCAGCGCCAATGCCCCAAATGTGGAGGAGAGTGGCTATTGCCGGAGCCTGAGCTCGACATTTTCCATTTCAAATGCGATGAGTGCCGCATTGTGTCCAATATTTCGTGGGATCATATTAAGTGAAAGAACCCGCTATTGATGCGGGTCCTGTTCGTTATTTTCAGCGGGCTTTTTAGAGTCTTCTTCTGACGGTTCCTTTTTTTCCATTTGGCCAAATTTCATTTTAGCTGTGTATTTAAGTGCAGCGATGTTTCCAATTACGACGCTTAATACGATGATAATGATAACCCAAGGATTGGTGAGTAAATCCATTAGTTTGTCTCAGTGCTGATGTTAACAATAAACTGATTGTAGATGGTATCCAATTCAGTGAGTACCATCTGTTCACCAATGAGTTCGCAGTTTGACAGTTGGTTACTTAAGATGTTCTTATCAAACCGAGATAAACATTGAGTCGACGTTGCGGTGTGACTGATATGCCAAGGCTCCGCTGCCACTCCCCCTTTATCTTGCTCGTAAGGAAAGAAAAAACCAAACTGAGTTAGATTGCTCTTTAGCCACTGATAAAAGTCCGATTGATGTCCGGTGAGGTACTCCCAAGGTTCTAACTGTAATTGCGAACCTTGGGGTAAGCTCGCTTTATCAAATACATCGAAGTCTGTACCCCAATGATGTCTGCTGGCTCCCGGTAGTGCGGACCAACGTAAGATAGCGTAAATTTTTTCGCGTTCGGACAGTGTGTCTATATCAATCGCCTGACTATTGTGGTCTAGGGTTGGGAGTTGACCTGACATCTTGCGATTCCAGATAGATTTTTGCCTTTCAAAATCGCGAAATCCACTGGCAATATGGAAATCAAATCCTGCCTGAACAGCTGCGTCTCGCAACGCACTTAGGTCAGACTCGACCATAATATGTACCAGTAAAGATTGCTCTCCGACAGTGGTATCGATGAGATGAGTTGTCACTTTACCAACCAGCTGTTCAGGCGTCATTGTCATGCCAATAGGTTCTCCAGAGTTTTTTGGTACATCTGAGTCAATTTTTCAAGATCATCGATTTTGACGCATTCGTTCACTTTGTGAATCGTTGCGTTAACAGGGCCCAGTTCAACAACTTGTCCTCCCATGCGAGCAATAAAACGACCGTCTGAGGTGCCACCTGTAGTAAGCAGTTCAGGATTGGTTTGATTCACATTGCCGACGGCGTTCACAACAGCGTCAAGTAAGTCACCCGTGTCGGTTAAGAATGGGTCGCCATTGAATGTCCAATCAAGTTGGTAGTCTAAATGGTGCTTATCCAGTGTTTTAGTGACGCGTTTTACTATCATGTCGTTATTAAGTTCGGTGCTAAAGCGCAGGTTAAACTGAACCTTGAGCTCTCCTGGGATGACATTCGATGCGCCAGTTCCTGCTTGGATGTTTGGGATCTGAAAGCTTGTCGGTGGAAAATACTCATTTCCCTGATCCCACTCAGTTGAAGCCAGTTCATTTAGGGCAAGGAGGGATTGATGAACAGGGTTTTTAGCAAGATGGGGATATGCTACATGCCCTTGGATACCTTTCACAGTTAAGTCACCCGTAATCGAGCCTCTGCGACCATTTTTAACTACATCACCAACGATTTCCGTACTTGAGGGCTCTCCAACAATACACATGTCAATGTTTTCACCACGTTCCATCAAGGCTTCCACAACTCGGACTGTCCCATTGATAAATGGGCCTTCTTCATCAGAAGTGATGAGAAAGCCAATCGAACCTTTATGGTTTGGGTGCTGGGCGATGAATTGTTCAACAGCGACAATCATAGAGGCGAGTGAGCCTTTCATATCTGCCGCTCCCCGACCATGAAGGAACCCATCTTTAATGGTAGGTTCAAAAGGGGGAGTATCCCAGAGTTCTAAATTACCTGCTGGGACAACATCTGTATGCCCAGCAAAGGCGAAGAGTGGCGCTTCTGTCCCACGACGTGCCCAGAAGTTAGTGGTATCTTCAAAGACCATAACTTCAATTTCAAATCCTAGTGCTTTTAGGCGCTCTATCATCACATTTTGACAACCTGCGTCTGCAGGGGTTACCGACTGGCGACTAATTAAATCTTTTGCAAGTGCCAAAGTAGGTGTGTCAGTCATCCTCTAATTCCTTATACAGCAGAGAAAATGGCGGAGTATTGTTCGGCTTTAAAACCAAGATAGTAATCCCTGTCCTTGACTAGGATTGGGCGTTTAATCATGGCGGGGTGTTCATTTAACAGCTCAATTGCTGTTTCTTCATTAAGGTTATCTTTTTGTTCTTGGCTTAACTGGCGGTAGGTTGTGCCACGTTTATTGACGACGTTTTCCCAACCGAGTTTCTGACAAAATGTCGCAATCATATCCGTACTAACACCTTGTTTGCGATAGTCGTGGAACTGGAATTCTATTTCTGCAGCTTCGAGCCACTTCCTAGCTTTTTTAATCGTGTCACAATTGGGAATTCCATACATGGTGATTGTCATAACTCAACCTTTAAATAAACTTCATTGACGTTTTGGGCATCCTAGCAGGAAGTGTTCGTATAGACAAAAGTGTGAGCAAACTATTTTGTTTACGCAAAACATGCCTTCAATCTTTGATGAAGTAGGAGTTATTGATCAAACGCAACGCATAAGGCTGAAAAACATAAATAATGACTTGATTTATTCGCTAGGAGGTATCAATGGAGTTGAGTTCTGTTTTTGCAAGGCGTTTATATTTGGCATTATTGGTGCAACATCTTGATAGGCCTAATGTTCCCAAATTGATTGAGAATACAGGGTGGCCACGCCGAACGATTCAAGATGTCATCAAGGCCCTACCTAAAATTGGTATCGAGTTGAAATTTGTCCAAGATGGGCGTCGTCATAATGATGGTTACTATCAACTGTCGAATTGGGGGCCTTTTGATTATAAATGGGTAGTTGAGAGGCAGTCGGATATCGAAACAAGTTTGGGTTTTAATGTTTGATGCGCAAAAGGGCGATGATTTCATTGCCCTTTTCGATTCACTACTGGGTAATATAGAGGATAAATCCGATCCAGCTTAAAATCAGCAATATCCACGGGATAAGAGCAGACTTTGAGCTGCCATCCGATGAGTGACTATTCCCAATATGAGGTTGCTGCTCGGCATCGATTTGAGCCAGTTTACTTTTTTGGGCTTTCTTTTTCGCTTTATCGGCTTGACGAGCCTTTTCTTTGTGCTGCTTTTTATATTGTGCAATGCCTTTTTCTATGCCTTGAGCGATCAGTTTGGTTTGTTCTTTTGTCTGGCCGGGCTTTTGTGTGGCTTTTGCAATTCTCAATGCTTCTTGTTGAGTTTCAATTGAGGGAGGCGCTGCTTTTTTCATCTGTTTTAGTATGAGTCAATCTTGGTGGTAGTATTCTAACACGGTTTAGTTTCATCAAGAGATAGCAATATAGGGTGAATAGTTTAAAGTGGTGGAAGTATTAATAGTTATGAAATTATCGTGCGATACAGTTTAGAGCAATATGACAAACATGGTTTTCTCAAGGCGCCGTTATGGCTATGGCTTGGTTGGTTGTTTCTCGCTAAAGCTTGGGTGATCTTCATTCTAGCGGGAGCAAGTAGGGAAAACGGTGCCCAAATTCTTGATATTCTTTATCCGGACCACCAGCTATTTTATTTTGATCTTTTTATGGGGTTGCCCAGTTTGATGTTAATGTGGGCCATTGGTTTGCGAAGTCCGGATAGGCCTTGGTTAAATAAAGCCATTGGTATTACTAGATTATTGACCTTAGCCATAGCCGCGGGACAATTTACTCAAACTATTTACCACGTTTATCTTGAACACGGCGCCTTTCGATGGTCTAACGCCGTCACCCTTATCATCTTGTTATGGTTTATGCTTTATACCTACAAGAGTCGTCATGTGAGAGATTGTTTGGCCAACAAGCCTACAAACAGTTAAAAGAATATAATTGCAATAACCGCAATACACTGAGTCATTTTTTAGATGTGAGGAAATAACCATGCCGAACCCTCAAAGTGCCATTCTTCCTGAAGCGAGTCCTTTCGCTCAGTACACTTTGTTGAAAGTGAAGCAAAATCAAGCAGAAGTTTTAAAGCAGCTACAATCACTGCCTGCTTTGGTTGAAGAACTTAATAGCCAACAAACTGGCGCAGATTTAATGCTTTCGATTGCTTTTACCCGATCTTTTTGGCGTCAGCTTAATGGCCCTATTCCAGATGAATTAGTCGATTTCTGTCAGCTAGGTGAAGGGGATATGTTGGCACCCAGCACGGATGTTGATGTGTTAATACATTGCCACTCAACACGCCACGACCTACATGTCCATCTGCTGTGCAAATTATTTGAGAAAATTGCTGAGTATGTTTCAGTCGTGGATGAGACTTATGGCTACCGCTATTTAGATGCCCGTGATATGACAGGGTTTATCGATGGTACCGAAAACCCACATGGTAAACAGCGTCATGAAGTGGCTATTGTTCCCGAAGGCCACTTTGTGGGGGGGAGCTATGTTATGGTGCAGCGTTTTGCGCACAACTTACCTGCATGGAATCGACTTAACGTTTCTGCTCAAGAAAAAGTCATCGGGCGTACCAAGACTGACTCTATCGAATTAGATAATGTACCCGCAGCCTCTCACGTAGGACGAGTTGATATTAAAGAAGAGGGGAAAGGGCTTAAGATTGTCCGCCACAGCTTACCTTATGGCACGATATCCGGAGACCACGGACTGCTATTTATTGCTTATTGTCATACATTACATAACTTTAAAGCTATGTTAGAAAGCATGTACGGCGTAACCGACGGTAAGTATGATCAACTGCTGCGTTTTTCACAGGCCGTGACAGGCGCCTATTTCTTCGCACCGTCTGACACAATGCTGCAAACATTGAAGATAAAGTCAATGTAAAACCACGTTCAATTCAATCAAGCCGAACCTTAGTGTTCGGCTTGTTATTATTTTGTGCGGGTGATATCACTTCACTCTTATAGAAGAGGTTATTTAACGTTATGTTATTTATAATGTTTAACCTTATATTTCATGATTGGAAGTGCAGGTTTATGGACAATTCTAAAGTGGTGATTGTGACTGGTGGCGGCCGTGGTATCGGCGCGGCAACTGCGAAGCTTTTTTCTTATCATGGTTATGCCGTTTGCATTAATTACAAGTCTAACTCTAACGCGGCGACTGCCCTTGCCAATGAGATTAACTTAAGTGGTGGACGTTGCATTGCTGTGCAAGCAGATGTTTCTCAAGAGGTAGATGTTTGCCGTTTGTTTAAGGTAGTCGATAAAGAACTCGGTTCATTGGCTGTTCTTGTTAATAACGCAGGAGTTTTGCAAAAGCAGATGCGTTTGGATGAAATGAACGCTGAACGAATAAACACCATTTTGACCAACAATGTAACGAGTTATTTTTTATGTTGTAAAGAGGCCGTTAAGAGAATGTCGACCCTTAATGGAGGGACAGGTGGCGTTATCGTTAATGTTTCTTCCACAGCATCTCGAACCGGTTCTCCAAATGAATACATCGATTATGCTGCGTCGAAAGGCGCAATTGATACCTTAACCAAAGGTTTGTCCCTTGAAGTGGCAAAAGAGGGGATAAGAGTGAATTGTGTTCGCCCTGGGTTGATTCATACCCAAATGCACGCAGATGGTGGAGAGCCTGAGCGTGTCGATAGACTAAAAAGTCACATCCCAATGCAGCGAGGAGGCTTACCCGAGGAGGTCGCCGAAGCGATTTATTGGCTTGCGTGTGAAAAATCATCGTTTTCTACCGGCAACTACTTGGATTTAGCGGGCGGCTTGTAGGCGATAAAAAACTAAAGAAAATCTTTTATTGCCGATATAAGTATTAATCCTCATGAGTAATACAATCAAGCATTATGGCCATCACTGTTAATACTAATGTCTCAGCTATGACGGCGCAACGGTATCTCACCAATGCAACCGATATGTTGAACCAATCTTTGGAGAGACTATCTTCAGGCTATCGTATTAACAGTGCCAAGGATGACGCGGCTGGTTTACAGATTTCCAATCGTCTGGAATCGCAAATGAGAGGTTTGAGTGTTGCGATGCGCAATGCCAACGATGGAATATCCATCATGCAAACCGCCGAAGGCGCGATGAACGAGTCCACTAACATTTTGCAACGAATGCGCGACCTGTCTTTACAATCTGCAAACGGTTCAAATAGCCGCTCGGAAAGGCTGGCATTACAAGAAGAAATGGCAGCTTTGAATGATGAATTAAATAGAATCGCTGAAACTACCTCTTTTGGTGGTCGAAAATTGCTCAATGGCTCATTTTCGAGTTCTGCTTTCCAAATTGGTGCCAGTTCGGGAGAAGCGGTTCAAATATCGTTGAACAATATGCGTTCAGATACTTTAGGCATGGGTGGGTTTAGTTATATTGCCGCTGGCAAAGCGGACAAAAATTGGCAAGTGAAACAAAATTCTGACGTTTTGACTCTGGACTATACCGATGCTTTTGGGCAGCAGGAGTCGATTCAGATTCAAGCGAAAGTGGGGGATGATATTGAAGAGCTGGCTACCTATATTAACGGTCAAACAACTAAGGTTTCAGCATCGGTCAATGAAGATGGTCAGTTGCAGCTCTTTATGGCAGGCAAAGAAACATCGGGCACCATTTCTTTTTCGGGTAGTTTAGCTAATGAATTACAAATGGGGCTAGTAGGCTACGAAGCGGTTGATAATCTCGATATTTCTGACGCTGGTGGTGCTCAGCGAGCGGTATCGGTCATTGACACCGCCTTACAGTATGTTGATAGTCACCGAGCTGAGCTTGGAGCAATGCAGAACCGTTTTGGTCATGCCATCAGCAATCTAGGCAACATTAACGAAAACCTAGCTGCGTCGAATAGCCGCATTAAAGATACAGACTATGCAAAAGAAACAACCCAGATGGTCAAGCAACAGATCTTACAACAGGTCAGTGCTTCTATTCTTGCCCAAGCGAAACAACAACCAAATCTTGCGCTTACGTTACTTGGTTAAGCGGAGTCTCCCTCTCGGCATCCTTTGTTAAAGCTTTAGTAAAAAAATTGTTTTTCTAATATTTTTTAAGCCTTGATCAAATTTCATCTCGTCAGCATGTTTTTTTCAAAAATAACGAAAAAAATTGCTCAAGGTTTTACAACCAGAGCCGTTATAAAAAGTAACTTTGAGAGAACTACTTTGATTTTCCGAGACGTCGGGAATCGCAATACAGGAAAATCAAACGGAGAAATCACCATGGCAGTGAATGTAAACACCAACGTAGCAGCAATGACAGCACAGCGTTACCTAAACAGCGCAAACAATGCGCAGCAAACTTCAATGGAACGCCTATCTTCAGGTTTTAAGATTAACAGTGCAAAAGATGATGCAGCGGGTCTCCAAATCTCAAACAGATTAACTTCTCAGAGCAGAGGCCTACATGTAGCGGTTCGTAATGCTAATGACGGTATTTCGATTGCTCAGACTGCAGAAGGTGCAATGAACGAAAGCACCAATATTTTGCAACGTATTCGTGACCTATCTCTTCAAGCGGCAAACGGCTCTAATTCAAAATCTGAGCGAATTGCACTACAAGAGGAAGTGACGGCGCTTAATGATGAACTCAATCGTATCGCGGAAACGACATCGTTTGGTGGTAACAGACTACTTAACGGTACTTATTCAACCAGAGCTTTTCAAATTGGTTCGAACAGTGGTGAAGCGGTCATGTTAACTCTTAACAACATGCGTTCTGACAATGTTGGCATGGGAGGCGGCATGTACCACGCTGCAAACGGTAAAGACAAAGATTGGGTTGTCGAAGCTGGTACTAATGATATCACTATGGACCTTGTTGATAATGAGGGTAACGCACAGACCATTACTATCAACACAAAAGTCGGTGATGATATTGAAGAAGTGGCTACCTACATCAATGGTCAAACAGAGCTAGTCAGTGCTTCAGTGGACGGCGAGGGTAAGCTACAAATCTTCGCTGGTACAGATAAAGTGCAAGGTGACGTGACCTTTAGTGGTGCTCTAGCGGGCGACTTGAATATGGGACCAAGAGAAGCGGTGACGGTTGATACTATTGATGTAACAACCGTGGGCGGCGCTCAGGAATCGGTGGCAATTGTAGATTCAGCTTTAAAATATGTTGATAGTCATCGTGCGGAACTCGGTGCTTTCCAAAACCGATTCACACATGCAATCACTAACTTGGATAATATCAACGAGAATGTGAATGCATCGAAGAGCCGAATTAAAGATACCGACTTTGCCAAAGAGACAACGGCATTGACCAAGTCGCAGATTCTATCTCAAGCGTCCAGTTCAATCTTGGCTCAGGCAAAAGAAACACCAAATACTGCGCTAAACCTTCTTGGCTAAACTCAAAATACGCTAAAAAATCCAGCTTAGGCTGGATTTTTTTTGCGTGTTAATTAACTGATTTAAATTGAATTTGTTGCTTGCTTACTCGATTTGAAATTTTTTTTTCAAATTTTTCTCTAAAGGATATATTTGCTCAGCCGTTAACAAGACTGAGAGAAATGAGATGTGCCAAAGCGAGGTGAGAGACGCTAAGGTGCATCACCCTTAATGCCTAAGGAGATCAGTATGGCAATTAACGTAAACACCAATGTGTCTGCGATGACTGCTCAGCGATACCTTAATGGTTCGTCTGACGGCATGCAGAGGTCCATGGAGCGTCTATCGTCGGGGTACAAAATTAACAGTTCCCGAGATGATGCAGCAGGACTTCAAATATCAAACCGTTTAACATCGCAAAGTCGTGGTTTGGACATGGCGGTGAAAAATGCAAATGATGGTATCTCTATTGCACAAACCGCAGAAGGTGCAATGAATGAGACCACCAACATCCTCCAGCGTATGCGGGACCTATCACTTCAATCGTCAAATGGTTCGAACTCACGTTCGGAACGTCTTGCGATTCAAGAAGAGGTGGCTGCACTTAACAATGAACTCAACCGTATTGCCGAGACGACTTCTTTCGGTGGTAACAAACTTTTGAACGGTACTTATGGTAGCCAATCTTTCCAGATTGGGGCAGGTTCGGGTGAGGCTGTTATGCTCACTATGGGCAATATGCGCTCTGATAATGAGGGGATGGGCGGCAAAGCCTATATCGCTCAAGCAGGACAAGCGACGGATTGGACTGTATCTCAGGGATCAACCGATTTAACACTGGACTATACTGATGTATATGGCGATGCGCAGCAGCTAACCATTAATGCGAAAGTGGGCGATGATATTGAGCAGCTCGCCACCTACATTAATGGTCAAAGCCAAGATATTAAGGCATCTGTTGGCGAGGAAGGGAAATTGCAACTTTTTGCATCCAATAACCGAGTTGCTTCTGATGTGACTATTGGTGGTGCTTTAGGCGGAGAAATCGGTTTTGGAGCGGCAGAAAATAGAACGGTTGCTGATGTTGATGTCTCTACTGTCGCAGGGTCGCAAATGGCCGTTTCCATTATAGACGGTGCTTTGACGACGGTGGATAGTCAGCGTGCGGAACTGGGTGCATTCCAGAACCGGTTTGGTCATGCTATCAGTAACTTGGATAATATTAACGAGAATGTTAACTCTTCTCGTAGCCGTATCCGAGATACTGATTATGCAAAAGAAACGACTCAGATGACTAAGTCGCAGATTTTGCAGCAAGCGAGTACTTCTGTGCTAGCGCAGGCCAAACAGTCACCATCAGCAGCTCTTAGCTTATTAGGTTAATCGATAGGTTCGAACGAGCTTATTGGTAGGTAACTGAGTTACCGACCTATTAAGGTGGAAGGGAGATTGTTATGGAAATACCATCCAACACATCGAACATCCAGCCTTACGGCTCAGAAAGTGGCACTAAAGTTGCTTCAAAGTATGGTGGTGCACAACAAGTTTCCTCGCGTAAAGAACAGGTTTCTACGGCCGAGGTGAGAGAACAAGCAGCTCAAGCTGTTGAACAAGCAATAGAAGCGTCTCAACAACGTGAAAAGCTTAACAGGGAAGAGCGGCAACGTATGGTACAGCAAATGAATGATTTCATTTCGTCCATAAACACTGGCCTATCTTTTCGGGTCGATGAAGAGTCGGGAAGAGATGTAGTAACCATTTATGAAGCGGATACTGGTGATATTATTCGTCAGATACCCGATGAGGAAATGTTAGCAATACTGCGACGCCTGCGTGATCAGACAGCTCGATATTCGTCGGGACTTTTGAACCACACAGTGTGATCGTATTTTGAGGTGATTGAATGAGCTTTGGCCCCGTAGGGATGAATTCTGGCATGGATATCAATGCCATGGTCAACAAAGTTGTTGATTCGGAGCGTGTTCCTAAGCAGCAGCGAATCGATAGCGAGCGTGACAAAATTGATTCCAGTATCAGTGCCTACGGTCGGCTCAGAGAGTCGTTGGATACGATGAAAAACTTGATGGTGAGTTTTCGTCAAGAGAAAGCTTTTGCCGCCAGAAAGGTTGAATCGACAGATGAGACCGTCGTGTCTGCGACAGCAACCACTGAAGCTATCGCTGGTAGATATGCTATTGATGTGTTGCAGCTTGCCCAGAGTCATAAAATTGCATCTGATGTATTACCTAAAGATGCTAAATTTGGCCCGGGTAAGCTGCAGATTTCTCTAAATAATAAAGACTTTACAATCCAAGTAAAAAACAATTCAAAGCTGACGGATATTGTCCGCAGTATCAATGAAAATAAAGCCAACCCAGGTGTTCGAGCCTCAGTGATCAACGATGTTGAAGGCCCACGCCTGATTGTTGCATCGAGTAATTCAGGTGAAAAAAATGCGCTCACTTTGAGTGCAGAAGCGGAACCAAACAACCTGCTTAAAAGACTCGAGTACAAAACCCTAGAGCAAAGAGTTAAAGATCTCGAACAAGCGCGGGCAACGGCGCAAGATCTAATCAAGCCGCTTACAGAAGACGAGCAGGCTGTCGCGGATAGGATTGCAGAAAACAATATTAAAGCGGCAAAACTTGTCGATCAAGAGATTGCCGATGCTTCAAAACAGGCGGCAATAGCTGTCGATCCCAATGCAGCTAAAGATGCAAGCGCGGGTAATGAGTTGTCCGACGTCGCAGCCGTTGCAGCTGCGGCTGCGGGTACTCAAGCCAATAAATATCTTAAGCCTGAAGAGAGAATACCCGGTTGGACAGATACCGCATCAGGTACATTACTGGACTCATATTGGGAACCAGAACCTCAGCTTGATGCCAAAGCACTAGAAAAAGCGCCCGATATTCCCGGTTGGAGTCCATCCGCTTCTGGAACGTTGACCGACTCTTATGTGACGCCTAAAGAAGCTCAAGCGGTTCTTGAAGCTAAGCAGGCTGAAATTGAACAAAAACTGGCTCAGGAAAAAGCAGAGCTGGATGCAAAAGTATCTTCTGGAGAATTAACGCCTGAAGAAGCAAAACAAATTGAGCTTGCCAAATTGCCTCAAGAAGAAAGAGAATATTTGGAACGTTTAGACAAAGCACAAGCCGACTTACAGTCGGCTCAGGAATCTTTCGACGCCTATCGAGGTATGACACAGGTTCAAGCTGCGCAAGATTCAAAAGTGCTACTTGATGGTGTTGCGCAACTTTCTAGTGATAATAATATTATTGAAGATGCAATTGAAGGCGTTGATCTAACGTTAAAAGGGCGTTCAGACAAGAATAAAGCGCCTTCTGAAATCGATATCGAATATGACCGCCAGCGAGTGCGTGATGATATTGAGCAGTTTGTAGCAGCCTATAATCAGTTTTACCAGATATCTAAAGAGTTGGCGGGTGTTGATCCTAGAACAGGGCAGGCTGGCCCACTAGCAGGAGAGAGCGTTGTCCGTAACGCTGATTCTAGGCTGAAATCGGTTTTCTCTGCGCGCATAGAACCGGCATCCGAGGAGTTAAAGACACTCACTGAATTTGGTATTGCGACCACTCGGCAAGGAACCCTAGAAATCAACTATGATATGTTGGATCGACAAATCAACAAGAACTTCAATAAGTTGGAAGACTTTTTTGGAGGTAATCAGGGCTTTGCTAAGAAGGTAGAGGACGCCATTCAAGGAATCACTGGCGTGACGGGAACACTCAGGACTCGTGAAAAGACCATGATTGATCGTAATTATAGCCTTAATGATGATCAGGCAGTTTTAGATAGACGTATGGAGAGTCTTGAAAAGCGCACCCACGCCAAATTTACGGCAATGCAAGATGCGACAACAAATATGCAATCGCAATTAGCGAGTATGATGAATGCACTTGGCGGATGAATTTTTGAAAAAGCTCTCTCAGCTTGGTGATTTAGATCACGAAATAGCGAGTAAACTTGCAGAAGCTGAGATTAATTCTGAAGAAATCCTCAATCAGGTCGATACAAGGGAACAGATATTGCTAACCTTGATTAGTATAATAGGCAAGCATGATGAGTTAGCGCAATTACCAGAATGGCATGATGCCATAAAGCGCACTCAGTTAACTGTTGAGCTGATGCAAAGTAAAACGGCAGAACTCGGCAGTAATTTGAAAAAGTACCGTTACGGCAATAAGTCGGTTCAACAGTACAAAAAATATTTATAAAGAGGGTTGTTATGCGTGGTTCGTTACAGGCTTACAAGAAGGTATCGGTAGATAGCCAGCTCAGTGCTGCCTCCCCGCATAAAATTGTTCAAATGCTGATGGCAGGAGCAATTGAGCGTTTGATTCAGGGTAAAGCGGCAATGGAGCAGGGCAATATTCCAATTAAAGGTGAAAGGTTAGGTAAAGCTCTGGATATCATTATTAGTTTACGAAGCTGTTTGTCAATGGATGATGGTGGTGATATTGCTAAGAATCTTGATCAACTTTATGAGTTTATGATTACGCAAATAACCGAAGCCAATCATAAAAATAACCCTCAGCCAATTGATGATGTTATCGACATAATTCGAGAAATTAAGTCTGCGTGGGAGCAAATACCTGCGGAGTATCACAACTTAACTGCAACAGATGTGGGTAATTAAACGATAAGTTTGAATTAAGCAGACTTATAACCATATTTTGTAGCAAAGCTTTGGGTATAAATGTCAAATCACCTAATTGCTTGGTTGCCTTTATTTTTTTATCAAATAGAATGTAAGCCACTAACTTGTTTAGTGGCTAAATTTGTTGCTAAATTTTATAAATTGTCTATCACTAATCCTGTTCTATAGTTAGATTAGTCGTCAGAACAAAATATCAGCCACAACGTTTGAAAATAAAGGCAATAATTCTCTCCTATGCAAGGTTTAGCAAAGCTGCTCGTAATTGAAGATGATGCGCAGGCACGTATCGATCTAAGTAACATATTAGAGTTCGTTGGAGAACAGTGCGAGCCGATAAGTTCTGCACAGTTAGACGACGTTGATTGGTCTAATGGTTGGGCTGGATGCATTCTGGGTTCTTTGAATAACCAAGGCCTTTCCTCTCAACTCAATGGCCATCTATTAAAAGCCAATCATATTCCTTTACTGACTTTGGGAGCAAACTCTCATCCAGTTGAAGATATGACAAATTATGTCGGCGAACTGGAATATCCCTTAAACTACCCACAAGTAAGTGAAGCGCTACGGCACTGTAAAGAATTCCTTGGACGTCAAGGAGTTAACTTCTCCGCCTCTTCTCGTGACAATGCTCTGTTTCGAAGTTTGGTCGGACAAAGTATGGGTATACAGGAAGTCAGGCACCTTATAGAGCAAGTCTCCTCTACTGAAGCGAGCGTGCTTATTTTGGGAGAGTCTGGTACGGGTAAAGAAGTAGTGGCACGTAATATCCACTATCATTCGGCTCGTAAGGCGGGCCCATTTGTGCCAATAAATTGTGGTGCTATTCCTCCTGACTTATTGGAAAGTGAATTGTTTGGTCATGAGAAAGGAGCGTTTACTGGTGCAATTACCTCGCGTAAAGGACGTTTTGAGTTAGCTGAGGGAGGAACTTTGTTTTTGGATGAAATTGGTGATATGCCAATGCCAATGCAAGTTAAACTTCTTCGAGTGTTGCAAGAGCGATGTTTCGAGCGTGTTGGTGGGAATACGACGATAAGAGTTAATGTTCGAGTCATTGCGGCCACTCATCGAAATCTAGAAAATATGATAAAAGACGAATCGTTTCGAGAAGATTTATATTATCGTCTTAATGTTTTCCCTATTGAAATGCCTCCTTTGCGTGATCGGATTGATGATGTCCCTCTATTACTTCAAGAATTAATGGCTCGTATGGAATCGGATGGTACATCATCGATTTGTTTTACCCCAAGATCAATCAACTCGCTTATGGAACATAATTGGCCGGGTAACGTAAGGGAGCTCGCTAATTTGGTGGAAAGGATGATTATTCTCTATCCTAATAGCCTGGTGGACGTCAATCATTTACCAACCAAATATCGATACAGTGATATTCCTGAATTCCATCCTGAGTACAATGCATTTGCAACCATAGAAGAGCAAGAGCGAGATGTATTGCAAGATATATTTTCTGAGGGCTTTAGCCTCGATAAAAGCGAAACAATGCATGAGCATATCCATACACCTCAAGAACTTCCCCCTGAGGGTGTCAACCTGAAGGAAATATTAGCGGATTTGGAGCTGAATATGATTAACCAAGCATTAGAGGCACAAGACGGTGTAGTGGCTCGAGCCGCAGATATGCTTGGTATGCGACGAACAACACTGGTTGAGAAGATGCGTAAGTACAATGTCCAACGTTAGGACGTCAATTATTCACGTCGTCAAAATTCTGACTTGATATTAAGTGTTTGAATTAAATGAATAATAGTCTGGCTTGCTTTTTGCATTCCAGACTATTGTTGTTTTTAAAGGCAGAAATACGACATGCAAGCAGCTCAAGCGATGATGGATCAGAAACCACTTGGTACTATTGAAGAGCAAGTTGAGAGATACAAGCAGGTACTGGATGTTATGCCTGCAGGGGTAATCTTGTTAGACACACAAGGTGTAGTGCATGAAGCGAACCCTGAAGCTCAGAGATTGCTAGAAATGCCTCTTATAGGACAAAAGTGGTTTGAAGTTATTCAGGGGGCCTTTGCTCCTCGAGACGACGATGGTCATGAAGTATCCCTGCATAATGGGCGCAAAGTAAGGCTGGCAATTTCCGCTTCCACCACCGGGCAGTTAATTCTTATCACGGACTTGACTGAAACAAGACTATTGCAATCGCGTATTAGCGATCTGCAACGTCTATCTTCTCTCGGAAGAATGGTGGCCTCACTGGCTCACCAAGTTCGTACCCCTCTGTCTAGCGCCATGCTTTATGCCTCAAATCTTGGTGCTCCAAGTTTACCCGTTGCAACTAAGCAACGTTTTCAAACCAAGCTCATGGACCGTTTACATGATTTAGAAAAGCAAGTGAACGATATGCTGCTGTTTGCCAAAGGTGGTGATAACAAGGTAGTTAAGCCTTTCACAATTTCTGACTTAGTGTCTGAATTTTCTCCTATGGTTGAAACCGCGCTGAAAAATAATCAAATCGATTATCACCTAGAAGTTGAAAAAAGCGACATTGAGATCTTAGGCAATGCGAACGCAATCGCATCAGCATTGAGTAACTTGGTGATGAACGCCATTCAGATTGCAGGGAAAGGTTCTCAAGTGGATGTATTTTTTAGACCTGTACGAAATGAGCTGAAGATATCTGTCTCGGATAGCGGTCCTGGTGTGCCGAAAGAATTACAAAATCAAATTATGGAGCCGTTCTTTACGACTCGATCCCAAGGAACAGGGCTTGGACTTGCTGTTGTGCAGATGGTATGCCGTGCTCATGACGGGAGGCTGGAATTGATTTCAGAAAAAGGGGAAGGAGCATGTTTCACGGTTTGTATCCCTTTTGAAACCAGTTTGGAGTCTAGCCCGAAAACAATCACAGGAGAAGGACAATGATGCAAAGCAAAGTACTGATCGTAGAAGACGATGAAGGTTTGCGCGAAGCCTTAGTGGATACGCTCGCTCTGGCAGGATATGAGTGGTTAGAAGCCGATAGCGCGGAAGATGCCTTGCTCAAACTTAAAGCCCACTCTGTTGATATTGTGGTGTCTGATGTACAGATGGCGGGCATGGGAGGATTAGCTCTGCTACGTACAATCAAGCAGCATTGGCCAAATATTCCTGTCCTACTGATGACAGCCTACGCGAATATAGAAGATGCGGTATCGGCAATGAAAGATGGTGCTATCGATTATATGGCTAAGCCTTTTGCTCCGGAAGTTTTACTCAATATGGTGAGCCGCTATGTTCCCAATAAGTCGGAAGATGATGGCGATGCGGTAGTGGCAGACGACAAGAGTTTAAAATTATTGGCAATGGCAGAAAAAGTGGCCAAAACGGATGCGAATGTCATGGTGCTCGGCCCCAGTGGTTCAGGTAAAGAAGTTATGTCGCGATATATTCACAATGTGTCTAATCGCAAAGACGGTCCTTTTGTGGCTATTAACTGTGCGGCTATTCCAGACAATATGTTGGAAGCCACTTTATTTGGCTATGAAAAAGGGGCTTTTACTGGAGCAGTGCAGGCTTGTCCTGGTAAGTTTGAACAAGCTCAGGGCGGGACTATTTTGCTCGATGAAATCAGCGAAATGGATTTGAATTTGCAAGCTAAGTTATTGCGAGTATTGCAAGAAAGAGAAGTTGAACGGTTAGGGAGCCGGAAGAGCATAAAGCTTGATGTGCGAGTGTTAGCGACCAGTAACCGAGATCTCAAACTTTATGTACAAGAAGGCAATTTCCGCGAGGATTTGTATTATCGTTTAAATGTTTTCCCTCTGGCTTGGCCCGCACTTTGCGAGCGCAAAGGCGATGTTGAGCCACTCGCTAAGCATCTGATAGAGCGTCATTGCAAAAAGCTAGGGTTTCCGGTTCCTGAATTGTCAGCCAGTGCCTTAAACAAGCTGCTTGCGTATCATTGGCCCGGTAATGTTCGTGAGTTAGATAATGTTGTCCAGCGCGCCCTGATTTTGAGTGAGAATAGCCAGATTGATGCTGAGCATATCCTGCTGGAAGGTCTTGATTGGCAAGATGCGTGTAGCCTGCAGTATATCGTCGAAACTGGTCAAATTAACGCGCCTAATATTCGACCCTTAGCTGAAGTTGAAAATGACTTCTCAATGTCTTCGGGTTTAGGGGGAGAATTAAGGGAACAGGAGTTCGCCATTATTTTGGACACGTTGGAAGAGTGTAATGGGCGGCGTAAGGATATGGCAGAAAAATTGGGCATCAGTCCTCGTACACTGCGCTACAAGCTAGCAAAAATGAGAGATGCGGGAATTGATATTCCCAATTAATGCGCAATTTGTATTACCGACTTTTTGTGGCATATAGATTGCAGATTATTCTAACAACAAGGAATGAAGTCAAAGAGTTGACGGTTGAGGTGTTCTATGAAAGTAGATGGTTTCCAAGGCGAATTACAATCAATGATGTTCGAAGCAGCAAATACAAAACCGACTGCGACTGGACAAAAAGTGGGTGCTGATTTTAAAGACTTACTTAATAACGCCATCAACAATGTCAATGGGCTGTCGAAAACATCAAGCGACTTACAAATGCGTTTTGATCGTGGTGATGAGGACATTTCATTATCTGATGTCATGATTGCACGAAACAAATCGAGTGTTGCATTTGAAGCGACAATTCAGGTACGCAACAAGCTTGTTGAAGCGTACAAAGAATTAATGAATATGCCAGTTTAAGCGATAGGTATTGACCGTGTCAGAAGAAGAAAATCCATCAACAGAGCTGGCTGTGGCAGAGAGTGCTCCGGATACAGCCATGGTTGCGACATCAGATATGGATAACGATATTCAGAATCCAGATCTAGACGAGCAAAGTTCGAAGAAATTCGATATGGCCGTGGGCGATTTGGATCTTCTGCGCCAAGTCGTGCTTGTGTTCTCGATTTCCATCTGTGTTGCTTTGATAGTGATGTTGTTTTTCTGGGTCAGAGAGCCTGAAATGCGTCCTCTGGGCGCTTACGATACCGAGGAACTTATCCCTGTATTGGATTATCTTGATCAGGAAAAAATAGATTATAACCTTGATGGTAATACGATCTCAGTCCCAGCTAGTGAATACAATTCAATCAAGCTCAACATGGTTCGAGCTGGTTTGAACAATGAAAAACAGGCTGGAAACGAGATTTTGATGCAGGACATGGGCTTCGGCGTTTCCCAGCGTTTAGAGCAAGAACGTTTAAAATTGAGTCGTGAGCTACAACTTGCCAAGGCGATTGAAGAAATGAAGCATGTGCGTAAAGCGCGTGTGTTGCTGGCTTTACCTAAACAAAGTGTGTTTGTTCGCCACAATCAAGAAGCTTCAGCTTCGGTATTTTTAACCCTCCGTATGGGTGCTTCTCTCAAGCAGGAAGAAGTAGACGCTGTTGTGGATATGGTCGCCAGTGCTGTTCCGGGAATGAAAACCAACCGCATCACTGTAACGGATCAACATGGTCGTTTGTTGAGTTCTGGTTCTCAAGACCCAGCCTCCGCTGCTCGTAGAAAAGAGCATGAACTTGAGCGCAAACAAGAAGAAGCTTTACGAGAAAAAATAGATTCGGTACTGATCCCAATTTTGGGCTTTGGGAACTACACAGCACAAGTCGATATTCAGTTAGATTTCAGCGCTGTAGAGCAAACTCGAAAAAGTTTTGATCCTAATACACCCTCTACGAGAAGTGAGTACACTCTCGAAGACTATAATAATGGTAACGTTGTCGCTGGTGTGCCCGGGGCGCTCAGTAATCAACCGCCTGCGGATGCGTCCATTCCTCAAGATGTTGCGCAGATGAAGGACGGTTCTTTACTTGGGCAAGGTTCTGTTCACAAAGAAGCGACACGTAATTTTGAATTGGATACCACAATCAGTCATGAGCGTCGCCAGTCGGGGATAGTCAATCGTCAAACCGTCGCGGTTGCGATAAAAAATCGTCCAACCACTAATCCTGATACAGGAGAGACGACCTACCAACCGATTTCTGATGCAGAGTTAAAGTCAATTCGAGATTTACTGATTGGGGCAGTTGGCTTCAACGAAAATCGCGGTGATTTGTTGAATGTGCTTAGTATGCAGTTTGCAGAGCCTGAGGTTGAGGTTTTGCTTGATGTGCCTATCTGGGAACATGAAAACTTTAATGACTGGATGAGATGGTTGGCCAGTGCACTTGTTATCATAGTGATTGTTCTTGTATTGGTTCGTCCTGCAATGACCAAACTGCTCAATCCAGCTTCGGATGATGACGACGATTTGTATGGCCCAGATGGCTTGCCCATTGGTGCTGATGGAGAAACAAGCCTCATTGGCGGTGACATGGATGGTGGAGAGTTATTTGAGTTTGGCTCTAGTATTGACTTACCTAATCTCCACAAAGATGAAGACGTGCTCAAAGCAGTTCGAGCTCTCGTAGCAAATGAGCCTGAGCTAGCGGCGCAAGTAGTGAAGAACTGGATGGAAGATGGCAAATGACGTAGCCCCGAAAGGGGAAGGTGATGAAAACACCTTAGATATCGAAAGTGTACCAGGTGAAGAACGTGCCGCTATTTTGTTGTTGAGCCTCAACGAACAAGACGCAGCTGGAATTATTCGCCATCTAGAACCCAAGCAAGTACAGCGTGTCGGTAGTGCGATGGCGCAAGCTGCTAGCTTCAATCAAGAAAAGGTCAGTGTTGTTCACCGAGCATTTTTAGAAGATATCCAAAAATACACCAATATAGGCATGGGCAGTGAAGACTTCATGCGTAATGCTTTAGTTGCCGCTCTTGGTGAAGACAAAGCCAATAACCTTGTTGACCAGATATTACTTGGTACAGGCTCAAAAGGTTTGGATTCACTTAAATGGATGGATCCCCGTCAGGTTGCCAGCATAATTATCAATGAGCACCCTCAGATTCAAACCATCGTACTTTCCTATTTGGAGCCGGACCAATCTGCGGAAATTTTGACACAATTTGCAGAGCGTGACGCGCTTGACCTCATTATGCGTATCGCCACTTTAGAAGAAGTCCAACCATCTGCTTTGGCTGAGTTAAATGAAATTATGGAGAAACAGTTTGCAGGTCAAGCCGGTGCTCAAGCTGCGAAAATTGGTGGTACTAAGGCTGCTGCTGAAATCATGAACTTTATGGATAACCAGATGGAAGGCATCATGATGGAGCAAATTCGTGAGCAAGATGAAGACATGGCAACACAGATTCAAGATCTAATGTTTGTGTTTGAAAACCTTATTGAAGTGGATGACCAAGGGATTCAAAAATTGCTGCGTGATGTTCCTCAAGATGCGCTGCAACGTTCACTTAAAGGTGCCGATGATGCTCTTCGTGAAAAGATATTCAAGAATATGTCCAAACGTGCAGCAGAGCTTATGCGTGATGACCTTGAGGCGATGGCACCAATCAAGGTCTCTGATGTTGAAGCGGCACAGAAAGAAGTGCTGGCTATTGCACGTAAAATGGCTGACTCCGGTGAAATTGTACTTGGCGGTGGTGCTGATGAATTCTTGTAGTTTTGAAAGTTAGGTGACGTGGCAATGTCAGACGAAAGAAAGCGTGGATATTTGCGCATAGAAGATGGCGATCTTGCCCATAAAACGGAATTGTGGGGGATGCCGGACTATTCATCGGAAACGCGTTCTCAGGCTAAAGAAACAGCCATGAATTACGATCCTAGTTGGATGCCTGTTCTTCCCGAGCCAGAACCCGAGCCACCTAAAGAACTCACCGAAGAAGAAATTGAGCAAATCAAGCGACAGGCTTATGAAAACGGATTGTTGCAAGGTCAGGAAGCGGGGTTTACGCAAGGTTTTGAAAAAGGAAAGGAACAAGGGCTTGTTGAAGGTCATAAGGAAGGTTTTGAAGAGGGGAAAACTGAGGGAATAGAGGCTGGACAAGAGCTTGTGCAACAGCAAATTCAAACGTTTGTCGGACTGGCGAATCAATTTGCTCAACCACTTGAGTTACTTAATGTCCAAGTTGAAAGGCAGATTGTTGATATGGTATTAACTTTGGTCAAGGAAGTGGTCCATGTCGAAGCTCAAATCAATCCTAAAGTTGTGTTAGACACCGTCAAACAGTCTGTTGAAGCACTTCCTGTCTCTGGGCATTCCATCACGATTAAACTTCATCCCGATGATATTGACATCGTGCGTTCCTCTTATGGCGAAGGTGAACTTGAATTTCGCAACTGGTTGCTTGCCGCAGAACCAGCATTAAATCGTGGTGATTTGCAGATTGAAGCCGGTGAATCGAGTGTCAATTACCGCTTAGAAGATAGAATTCGCAGTGTGCTCAATAACTTCTGCGGTACAAATCATCACCAAGGTGGTGACTGATGTTAGCGCTTGCAGAACGTCTTTCGCATTATCAAACGGATGGGCTGACTTGTCGTCCTGTTGCATCCGGTAAATTGGTAAGAGTCGTAGGATTGACACTGGAGGCGACAGGATGCCGAGCTCCGATTGGAAGTCTTTGCCAAGTTGAGACGATTCATGGTCACATGGATGCAGAGGTGGTAGGTTTTTCAGGTGATAACCTCTTTCTTATGCCAAGTGAACAAATTACTGGGGTTTTGCCAGGCGCTAAAGTCACACCGCTTGCGACCGACTCTGGCTTGCCTGTTGGGATGGAGTTGTTAGGGCGGGTTATCGACGGGGTAGGAAATCCTCTAGATGGGTTGGGGCCTCTTTATACAGAAAAACGCGCTAAATTTAATTCTGATCCTATCAATCCCCTTTCTCGAAAACCCATTTCTGAACCTTTGGACGTTGGGATAAAAGCCATTAACGGGTTACTTACGGTCGGTAAAGGTCAACGTATAGGCTTATTTGCTGGCTCGGGCGTGGGTAAGTCGGTTACTTTAGGCATGATGACTCGGGGGACAACCGCTCAGGTGGTGGTAGTTGGCCTAATCGGTGAGCGTGGGCGAGAAGTTAAAGAGTTTATCGACGAAATATTGGGAGTTGACGGACGTCAGCGTTCAGTGGTTGTTGCTGCTCCAGCCGATTCATCACCTTTAATGCGTCTAAAAGGATGCCAGACAGCGTTAACTATCGCTGAGTATTTTCGCGATCAAGGCCTTGATGTGCTGCTTCTCATGGATTCTCTTACTCGTTTTGCACAAGCTCAGCGAGAAATTGCGTTGTCGGTTGGTGAGCCTCCTGCTACTAAAGGTTATCCGCCGTCTGTGTTTGCTAAATTACCCGCTTTGGTTGAGCGGGCAGGAAATGGCAGTCAAGAACATGGATCTATCACGGCCTTTTTCACTGTTCTGACAGAAGGTGATGATTTACAAGATCCCATTGCAGATGCTTCACGAGCGATACTGGATGGTCATATTGTGTTGTCGCGGGAAATGGCCGATGCTGGTCATTATCCAGCGATTGATGTTGAAAAGTCAGTCAGTCGAGTGATGCCACAGGTGACAAACGAAGAACAAATCCTAATGTCGAAGGCCGTGAGACAAGTACTGTCAGTCTGTAGGAAAAATCAAGATTTGGTTTCAATTGGTGCTTATAAACCAGGCTCTGATCCTGCGATAGACAGTGCCTTTACTCTAAAGCCTAAGTTAGATAATTTCCTACAACAAGGTATGCAAGAAACTGTGCCTTATGATATGAGTATTAGTATGTTGCGCAATCTACTCCAAGTACCTGTGGAGGAGTAACGGATGGATAACGCGATTGCATTTCTTCTTGAACAATCTAAAGAACGTGAAAAGCAAGCGTTGCTTGCACTGAGCCGAGCTCGCTCTGAACTTCAAGATTATTATCAGCAACTGAAACAAATAGAAAATTACCGTTTAGACTATTGTGACCAATTGGTAGAAAAGGGTAAACAGGGCCTGACGGCAAGTCAGTATATGCATCTAAATAGATTTCTAACAACGCTGGATGAGACCTTGTCCAAACAAAAGCAGGCTGAGCAACATTTTCTCTCGCAAGTCGACCATTGTGAACAAAATTGGGCTGAATGCCGAAAGAGACGACGTTCATATGAATGGCTTATTGAGAAAAAACGGAGCGAAAAAGAGCGAATACAACATATCAGAGAACAAAAGCTGATGGACGAGTTTTCTACCTTGCAATATGCCCGTCGTTCTGCGCATTGAGACTAGCGAACATGGTTATCGGGTATGAATCATACGCTCTTTATTTATTTGGCTCATTTCTTGCTGGTTAAATATTGTTAAATATTGCTGCGCCCTGTTTGGTTGTTTCAATGCTTGGTCGTGGCAGTTCTCTCAATTGTATGTGAGCGCTCTGTTTATGAATGTAAATCTAACTCCAGTGTCAGACTCTTCTAAAGCCACTACGTCCACCTCTCAGTCTTCAGAGACTGAGCAATCGGAAGGTTTCTTTTCCAAATTGGCCGCATTTTTAAAAGGCGAATCTGGTGATAAGCCTGAGACAAAAAAGGTCACGACTGATTCTTCATCCGTTGGAGATGAAAGTACGAAACTAATGCTAGAACAACAGGTTAATCTCGATGAAGATGCTATTGGTGAAGAGCTTGTCACTGTCTCAAAGAGCGCTGAATCTGACAAGGCAATAGATGTGGAGGTTGCAGGCTCTGCAAACAAAGAATCTTCAAACAAAGCAGAGATACCTATCGAAGCCGTGCTTCCACAAAGTGAATCCTCCATTTCCGCTAACGGATTTGATTCTGATGCCGAGAAAATAGTGTCGGAAAATAGCGAATTGCTTGAAAGAATTGATGGTGCCAACAGAGCACTGCAATCTTCACACGGCAAGGAGTTGCCACCAGAGGTTCAGTTGGCGCAGGCTCCCTCTGATTCGGCTAACATGGTAACGCCTAAGCTGTATAATCAAGCTCAGTTAAGGCAAACAATCGCCAAAGACAATGTTGTGGCTGATATTAATATTGCGACTGACGTAATTGGTAATGTTGAAAAAATTCAGCCGAGAGAAGCGCCAATTGGCCCTTCGCAAAAGCTGATGAATGACATTCCAGAAAAGCTTATTGAATCTGAGCCGTTATCATCAAATTTACCTTTGAATTCCGAGGTGAATCAGTACGGCCATTTGGGTGTCGAACAAGTGGCAAGAGCCAATCTGGGCGAGATTGAAAACGCCAAGCTAGTGAATAGTGCTGATATTGAACAGCTTAAGCTTCAACTGAAAGCGCAAGGAGTGACAGACAAAGAGATTGAGCAAATAGTAGAGTTTGCGAAAGCTCAAGCGCTATCAGAGCCGCTGCCCAGTCATGTTTCTCCTTTAGCCAAAGCGGTTAACAGTGAGTTGAGAAAGCAGCCCGCTAGTCAACAGAACTTAGATATCACCAATCAAGACTTTGCTAATTCAAAAGTTGACGGTCAGGGTAACGCAGCGGCTGGATTGGAAGCTGCTCCGACAATGATGGCCTCTGCGATTCCGTGGTCGAGTTCCGTTGAGGAGACTGAATTAAGTGTGAGTGAGGTGCCACAAAAAGTTGAAGTGAAACATAAGGCGCAACATGCTCAATGGAGTCAATCAGTTTCGCCACAACTGAACCAAACATCGGCAACAATCAATGGTCAGCAACTTGTTCAGGCTAGCGCAAGTACTCCATTTAGTAATGAGTTTTCCGTAAATCAGCTACAGCATGTTGCCGCGACTCCCGTTGCCAGTGAACAGGTTATGTTAAAAACAGCCATGGGGGCAAAGGCCGTTGAATCACTAGGAAAACTATCACAGACAGGCTCTAAGTCTGAAGCAAGTCGTGCCTCAGAGCCCAGTTTAGTTCAGCAACTGGCTCAAGCAAGTGGTCAACAGGCTGGCACAGGTCAAACTCAACTGCGAGCCGAGCAGATGGTTGCTCAGGCCCCGATGCCTCTCAATCGAGAGATGGCAGGAGAGCAGGTTGCTGAACGTGTTCAGATGATGATGTCGAAAAATCTTAAAAACGTGGATATCCGCCTTGATCCACCAGAGTTAGGTAGATTACAAATTCGCCTAAATATGGGAGGTGATGGAGCGACTGTACATTTCACAGTCGCAAACCAACAGGCGAGAGATGTTATCGAGCAATCAATGCCTCGTTTAAGGGAAATGTTGGCTCAGCAAGGAGTGCAATTAGGCGACTCTTCTGTTCAACAGCAATCTTCAGGGCAACAGAATCGTTATGCTGGAAATGGCCCCGATAGTGGTCAAGGCAGCAGCAATCAAGCCTTTGCTGGCGACGAAAACCTTGAACCAGACGTCAATCTTGATTTGAATGTAATAACAAAGCGTGATGGAATCAGTTATTACGCTTAAACTATAGAAAAGTAAGCAAAATAGAGAACCACGGATATGGCCGACGAAGAAATCGAAACAGAAGCACCCAAAGGTAAAGGTAAGCTGTTAATTATCATCATCGCTGTCGTTGTATTGTTAGCCGGTGGTGGCGGTGCTGCGTTTTTTATGATGGGGTCTGATGATGCTGGAGATGCTGAACAAGCTGTTCAACAAGAGGCTGAAGTGTCGGCGGAACCAGTATCTTATGTCAATATTGCTCAACCTTTTCTTTTTAATGTTACTGGTGACACTAAAGAGCGATTGGTACAAATAAAAGTACAATTGATGGTTAGAGGATTTGAAAATGAAAACTTGGCACGTTATCACTCTCCGTTAATTGAAAGTTCGCTGCTCGGTACCTTTGCCTCAGCGACGGTAGAGCAATTAAGAAGTGTGAATGGACGAGTCGAGCTGAGAGACAAAGCGACAGAGGACATTAAAGCAAGTTTAAATCGCGCCGTAGGTCAACCTGTGATTGAACGTGTGTTGTTTACTGATTTTGTAATACAGTAGGTGAATAGTGACCGATCTATTAAGCCAAGATGAGATTGATGCTCTGCTCCATGGTGTCGACGATGTCGACGATGGTGACGGTGGTGGGGATGGCGACAGTAGTGGCCCGACAGTAGATTTCGATTTTTCGTCTCAAGATCGGATAGTCCGTGGTCGGATGCCCACATTGGAGTTGATAAATGAGCGTTTTGCCAGACATATGCGCATTAGCTTGTTTAATATGCTTAGAAAAGCTGCTGAAGTATCAATCAACGGCGTTCAAATGATGAAGTTTGGTGAGTATCAGAATACCCTTTATGTACCAACAAGTTTGAACATGGTGCGTTTTAGGCCACTAAAAGGTACTGCTCTTATCACAATGGAGGCTCGTTTAGTTTTCATCTTAGTAGAAAATTTCTTTGGTGGCGATGGACGCTATCACGCTCGAATTGAGGGGCGTGAATTTACGCCAACTGAGCGTCGTATTGTTCAATTGCTGCTAAAAATTGTCTTTGCAGATTACAAGGAAGCTTGGTCTCCTGTCATGGGGGTTGAGTTTGAGTATCTCGATTCAGAAGTTAACCCAAGTATGGCCAATATTGTCAGTCCTACAGAAGTGATTGTAGTGAGCTCATTCCATATTGAGGTTGATGGTGGCGGTGGTGATTTTCACGTAGTCATGCCTTATTCCATGGTGGAACCTATTCGAGAACTGCTTGATGCAGGTGTACAATCTGACAAGATGGAAACCGATGTGCGCTGGAGTAGCGCACTGCGTGAAGAAATCATGGATGTTCCGGTGAATTTTAGAGTTAACTTGCTTGAGCAAGACATTTCTCTTCGAGATCTTATGGAGCTTCAACCGGGTGATATTATCCCTGTAAACATGCCGGAAAATGCTACCATGTTCGTTGAAGAACTCCCTACATATCGAGTCAAAATGGGGCGTTCTGGAGAAATGTTAGCAGTGCAAGTTTCTGAAAAAATTAAACGCCCTGATGTTGTTAAAACCGATATCGCATTTTTAGGTAAGGACGTCATCTCTGAGTTAGAAGAAGATGACGGTGAAATAGAAGATTAGTAAATAGGTATTTAGGTATGGATGAAGATCAAAAATTGGCGGATGAATGGGCCGCAGCGTTAGGAGAGGACCCAGATGCACCTGATATAGACGTAGATGAGGTTATGTCTGCGCAGCTTGATGAACTTCAAGACACTTCATCGCCTATTTCGGAAGATGAGAGGCGCAAACTTGATACCATTCTCGATATCCCCGTCACCATATCAATGGAAGTAGGGCGTTCTAAGATTAGTATTCGTAACCTATTACAACTTAACCAAGGGTCAGTGGTTGAATTGGAGCGTTTGGCTGGTGAGTCGCTGGATGTCTTGGTGAATGGAACCTTAATCGCGCATGGTGAGGTAGTGGTAGTGAACGATAAGTTTGGTATTCGTCTGACAGATGTGATTAGCCAAACTGAACGAATTAAGAAGTTAAGGTAGGTTATGGTGAGTTGCAAAAACAGAATCAGGCTTTTGGCTCTGTTACCTATCTCTCCGTTTGCTCTGGCTGAAAGTCCTAGCAATCAACAATTGGACTGGGCAACAACTTTTGGTTCTTTGATATTTGTTGTGGCGTTTATTTTGTTTCTTGCTTGGTTATTAAAGCGCATGCGAGTGCCTGCCATGATGAATCAAGGTGGATTAAGTATTGTTCGCCAACTTCCTGTTGGTACTCGCGAGCGAGTGGTGATTGTACAAGCTGGTGAGGAACAGTTTTTAGTCGGAGTGACTTCTCAGTCAGTTCAATTGATTTCTAAACTTGAGACACCTTTAAAGCAGGAAGAAATGAATAAATCGGCGTTTGCAAGCGCTCCTTTCGCTACTCAACTCACTCAGATATTGAAAAAAAATGATAAACACTAGCAGGTGGCTACCCTTCATACTGGCGTTTTTGTTGACCGTGTTTTCAACACTGTCTTTGTCTGAAGAATCCATATCGACTCCTATTCCCTCCAATGCAGCACCATCACAAGCGGTAACGGTTTCCGCGATGGAAAAGGAGCAAGGAGCCGCGAGAACGATTTCAACCAGCAGCTTTTCTGGCGGTGGAGGTGGTATTCCTGCTTTTACCATGACCACCAACTCAGATGGTAGCGAAGATTATTCGGTAAACCTGCAAATATTGGCTTTGATGACTATGTTAGGCTTTTTGCCTGCTATGGTCATCCTGATGACCTCATTTACGCGTATTGTTGTGGTGATGTCTATTTTGCGTCAGGCGATGGGATTGCAGCAAACCCCTTCTAATCAGGTGATTATTGGTATCGCTATTTTCTTGACGTTTTTTATTATGTCGCCAGTTCTCGACAAGATAAATACAGATGCAATCCAGCCCTATATCAATGAGCAAATAACCGCACGTAAAGCTTTCGATTTAGCTCAGTTACCAATGAAAGACTTCATGCTGAAACAAACCCGAGTTAAGGACCTAGAGACGTTTGTCAACATCTCGGGTTCAGATGCTCGAAGGCCAGAGGATGTCTCTATGGCGGTACTCATTCCCGCTTTTATTACTTCTGAGCTGAAAACAGCCTTCCAGATAGGTTTTATGTTATTTCTTCCGTTCCTGATCATAGATTTAGTGGTTGCTTCCGTTCTTATGGCTATGGGTATGATGATGCTGTCGCCTATGATTGTTTCTTTACCCTTTAAATTGATGCTATTTGTACTTGTTGATGGTTGGAATCTTATCCTATCAACATTGGCTGGTAGCTTTGCCCTTTAGCAGGAGGAAAGCATGACGCCTGAACTCTTTGTTGAGTTATTTAGAGACGCATTGTGGATGGTGCTGATAATGGTCTGTGCCATTATAATTCCAAGCCTTCTAATTGGTTTGGTTGTGGCAATTTTTCAGGCGGCAACATCGATCAATGAACAGACATTGAGTTTTTTACCACGTTTGGTGGTGACTTTATTGGCTATGATGCTTTTTGCTCATTGGATGACACAAATGCTAATGGAGTACTTTTTCTCTATCGTAGAACGTTTACCTCAGGTTTTATATTAAGGTGATGGGGAATGGAGTATCCGACTAGCGTAATACTGGATTGGATTGCCAATTACTTTTGGCCTTACACCCGAATAGCAGCCATGCTGATGGTGATGTCAGTGACTGGTGCAAGGTTTGTGTCCACACGTGTTCGTCTTTATTTGGGGTTAGCGATCACATTTGCCGTCATGCCCGCCGTTCCTGTTGTACCTGATAATATTGAGCTCCTCTCTTTTCAAGGTTTTATGACGGTTCTTGAGCAGATCATTATTGGTGTTGCGATGGGAACAATCACTCAGTTTATGATTCAGACCTTTGTTATTCTCGGCCAGATATTAGGTATGCAGTCGAGTTTAGGTTTTGCTTCAATGGTTGATCCAGCGAACGGTCAGAATACGCCTTTGTTGGGCCAATTGTTTATGTTTTTGGCAACCATGTTCTTTCTCGCAACAGATGGACATCTCAAAATGATCACACTGGTCGTGATGAGTTTCAAATCCTTACCCATAGGTAGTGGTTCGCTTAACACCGTCGATTTTAGAGAGTTGGCACTTTGGCTTGGTATTATGTTTCAGGTAGCCCTGAGTATGTCTCTCTCAGGAATTATTGCCTTATTAACCATTAACCTATCTTTCGGTGTTATGACCCGAGCAGCGCCTCAACTGAACATATTTTCTCTTGGTTTTGCTTTTGCGCTGATTGTTGGTTTACTGCTGTGCTGGTATATCATCTCGGGCTTGTATAGCCACTATGAGCTATTCTGGTTGCAAGGAGAGCAGCAAGTATGTCGCTTTATTCGTTTGAATTGCTAGGAGGTTGAGTTGGCAGAGTCAGACGGCCAAGAACGTACCGAAGAGGCCACGCCCAAACGATTGCAACAGGCACGTGAAAAAGGTCAAGTTGCTCGTTCAAAGGAACTCGCATCGGTTTCAGTGTTGGTGATTGGGGCGGTTGCGCTTATGTGGTTTGGCGAGTGGCTTTCTCGTTCTCTGTTTACGTTGATGAAAAGGTTATTTAATCTATCCCGCGAAGAGATATTCGATCTAACTAAACTTTTTGATATTGCCTTTGGTGCTATGGGGGAGTTGCTCGCGCCTCTGATCATCATCCTTCTGGTTCTCTTTATTGCCGCTTTAGCAGGGGCTGCGGGGATAGGCGGAATAAACTTCTCTGTTGAAGCTGCAATGCCTAAGTGGTCAAAAATGAACCCGCTAAGCGGCTTAAAGCGCATGGTTGGGGTGCAAAGTTGGGTTGAGCTGATTAAATCAATACTCAAGGTAACCTTGGTCTCCGGAGTGGCCTTTTATTTGATAGACGCAGCCCAAGAAGATTTGTTTCAGTTGAGTTTAGATGTGTACCCTCAGAATATTTTCCATGCATTAGACATATTACTTAATTTTGTATTTTTAATTAGTTGTTCACTACTAATTGTCGTAGCCATCGATATTCCATTTCAGATTTGGCAGCATGCCAATCAACTAAAAATGACAAAGCAGGAAGTGAAAGACGAATACAAGGAAACAGAAGGTAGACCTGAAGTAAAAGGCCGTATTCGAATGTTACAAAGGGAAGCGGCTCAACGCAGGATGATGGCAGAAGTGCCACAAGCAGATGTCATTGTGACCAACCCTGAGCATTTCTCTGTTGCTTTAAGATACAAGCAAGATATAGATAAAGCGCCAATTGTTGTTGCAAAAGGCACAGACCATATGGCGCTAAAAATTCGAGAAATTGCCCGAGAACATGATATCTATGTCATTCCGGCTCCACCTTTAGCAAGGGCTCTGTATCACTCCACAGAGTTAGAGCAGGCTATTCCTGATGGTTTGTTTACCGCAGTGGCCCAAGTCTTAGCGTATGTTTTCCAATTAAAACAATATCGCAAACGGGGCGGCAAGAGACCGAACTTTAAATCCTCAGATTTACCTATTCCGCCGCAATACAGAAAGTAGTTTTGGTGAATAATGTTGTCATTTTTCTGGTATCGAAAGCAAGACCAGCAGTGCTCCATCACCACCGAATTCCAAAGGTGCTTGATGAAAAGCCATAACGTCTGGATGTTGAGCTAACCACAATGGTGTCTTCTGTTTTAGGATATGTTTGCCTATACCATGTTGAACACAGGCACAACTGACTTCATTTTTGATGCAGTAGGCGATCATTGCGCCGAGTTCGCGTTTGGCTTCATTCTGTGTCATACCATGCATATCTAGAAATACATCTGGAACATAGACACCTCGTCTGAGACGTTTTACTTCGTATTGAGAAACGTCATCTCGAGCATAACGAGTGGGTCCTTGTTCATTTAGCAAAGGCACAAATTCGTCAGAAAAGTAAAACTCGGTATCGCTTGCCTCACGGGCTTGGCGAATGGTTTCTTTTTGTTTAGTGTTTTTTTTTGTTTGCTGGACTATGGTATCCTGACGCAACTTTTTAACGCCTTGTACTGCATCCCTAAAAAGGGCGAAATCGTCATTAATTTCGGTGTCTTTCTTGCTCATTCGGTGATTGATACTTAAATAAAATGCTATTGGCAGTATTGTAGCGCTTTTCGGAGGCAATTTTGGATAAGATTTTTGTGGAAGAGGCTGTGTCTGAGTTACACACGCTTCAGGATGTAATTCGTTGGACGGTAAGTCGCTTCAATGCTGCGAACCTATTTTATGGACAAGGTACTGATAACGCATGGGATGAGGCGTTACAACTTATTCTTCCTACCCTGTATTTACCTATTGATGTTCCTCCGCACGCTTTGAATTCTCGCTTAACCAGCAGTGAAAGGCTACGTGTTGTCGAAAGGGTCGTAAAGCGTATCAACGAGCGAACGCCAACGGCTTATTTAACCAATCGTGCATGGTTTTGTGGTTTGGAATTCTTTGTTGATGAGAGAGTCCTTATTCCACGTTCTCCAATCGGGGAGCTCATTCAAGCCGATTTTCAACCTTGGCTTATTGAACAACCGACCCGGATAATGGATCTTTGCACTGGGAGTGGATGTATTGCGATTGCGTGCGCCCATGCTTTCCCTGAGGCTGAAGTGGACGCCATTGATATTTCTTCTGATGCATTGCAGGTGGCGGAACAAAATATACAGGATCATGGAATGGATCAGCAGGTGTTTCCTATTCGTTCGGATCTGTTTAGGGATCTCAATAAAGAGCAATACAACCTCATTGTTTCGAATCCGCCTTATGTTGATGAAGAAGATATGAATAGTTTGCCTGATGAGTTTACCCATGAACCCGAGCTGGGTTTAGCCGCTGGAACGGATGGATTGAAGATAGTAAGGCGTATTCTTGCGAATGCACCTGATTACTTAACAGAAAAAGGGATACTTATCTGCGAGGTCGGTAATTCAATGGTTCATATGATGGAGCAATATTCACATATTCCATTTACTTGGATTGAATTTGAGAATGGAGGCCATGGTGTGTTTATGCTGACACGAGCCCAATTGCTTGAACATGCTCAAGAGTTTTCCATCTACAAAGACTAGTGAGTTCGAATCGTTTGATTTTATGAGTAGCGCCAAGCCAATCCTAGCTTGGCGTTTTGGTATCCTAATCGAAAAATAGATCGGTTTAGGGCTTTACATCAATCACTAATCAAGCGACTATGAAATTATTAAAATTTAAAGTGTAAGTTATTATTTACAGTCTGAGGTAGAGGAAGTAATGGCAGGAAACAGTATCGGACAACATTTCCGAGTCACCACATTTGGAGAAAGTCACGGTATCGCATTGGGTTGCATTATTGATGGGTGTCCTCCGGGGTTAGAAATTACCGAATCAGATATTCAGGTGGATCTTGACCGCCGCCGTCCTGGAACTTCCCGTTATACTACCCAGCGTCGAGAGCCTGATGAAGTAAAAATTCTTTCTGGAGTATTTGAAGGTAAAACAACAGGAACATCGATTGGTTTGCTCATTGAGAATACAGATCAACGCTCGAAAGACTATTCAGAGATTAAAGATAAATTCCGTCCTGGACACGCTGATTACACCTATCACCAAAAGTATGGTATCCGTGATTATCGTGGTGGAGGTCGTTCTTCAGCTCGTGAAACCGCAATGAGAGTGGCTGCTGGTGCTGTGGCCAAAAAGTACCTCAAACAAGAATTTGGTATTGAAATTCGCGCTTACCTTTCACAAATGGGTGATGTCTCGATTGATAGTGTAGATTGGGCTGAAATTGAGAACAATGCTTTTTTCTGTCCAGATGCCAGTAAAGTTGAAGCCTTTGACCAATTGATACGAGATCTCAAGAAACAAGGTGATTCAATTGGCGCAAAACTGCAAGTTGTCGCAACCAATGTTCCTGTCGGTTTGGGAGAACCTGTTTTTGATCGCTTAGATGCAGATATCGCGCATGCCTTAATGAGTATTAATGCTGTTAAAGGTGTGGAAATTGGTGATGGGTTTGATGTGGTTAGCCAGAAAGGCAGCCAGCACCGAGATACCCTTTCCCCTGATGGTTTTGGTAGTAATCATGCTGGTGGTATTCTCGGCGGCATCTCTACCGGTCAAGATATTGTTGCGAATATTGCGCTTAAGCCTACATCGAGTATTACAGTGCCTGGAGATACCATTACTAAGCATGGTGAGCCTACCCAGCTCATAACGAAAGGTCGACATGATCCATGTGTGGGTATTCGAGCGGTACCGATTGCAGAAGCTATGTTGGCCATAGTCGTTATGGACCATTTACTGCGCCATCGTGGCCAGAATCATGGGGTTAATACTGATACACCTAAAATTTAAACTAAGTGGCTCCTTCTAAGGAGCCATTTTCATTTATTGTTTTGCTACTTAGTGAAGTGAGCTTTCGCTCTCAAGGTGAAAAGAAGGTAAGCGCCACTTAAAGCGCACCGCAGCCATACGAATGAGATAACCCACTACCAATGTGGTTATAGTTGCCGTAACGTCATTAATGCCAAATTCAGTAAGAGAGAGATATAATCCTGATGATATGATCGCGACAGAGGCATACAGCTCTTCATGCAGGACTAAAGGCGTTTGGCGACAGATTAAATCTCGTAGTAGGCCTCCAAATACACCAGTGACCAACGCGGATACAATACAAATTAGTGGATGGAGACCCATACCCACAGCAATCTTAGTTCCTATAATGCTGAACACAATTAAACCCAGTGCGTCTAGGCGGATAAAAAGCCCTTTTAGCTTTATAATCCACTTAGCTAAGCCAGTTGTGACTATACCCGCAATACAGGTGATTGCGAGAAAGTGAGGGTGTTCAACCCAGCCAAGTGGGTAGTGGCCCAGCAGGATATCGCGTACGGTCCCACCACCGATGGCTGTAGCGCTAGCCACAAGCATAACACCAAACCAATCCATTTTTCTCCGGCCAGCACTTAATGCTCCGGTCATGGCTTCAGCCGTGATGCCAATGATATACAAAATACTTAATAACATTGTTTCACCCTAGGTGATGAGGTTGGTAAACTTTCTATTGAAAACTTAGTCAATAGGATTCTATTGTGAAATGTGATCTATGACGAATGATATTTTCTCACAAAAAAAGCGCTTTTAGCATAAATATTTCTAATGTTAATAAGTCGGTGGTTACAACGAAAAGTTAAAGTGAGAGAATACCCATAGCTGTATTTAACACAACGTTTGAAGAATGAGTCATCACTATCAAGATCTAATCAATATTTTTAATCATATCTTTCTTCCTGAGTACAACACTCGCTTGGAGCTTGGAGGTGATGAGCCGATATACCTGCCAGCCGATGAAACACATGCGAATCATAGAATTATTTTTGCTCGCGGATTTTATGCATCTGCACTTCATGAGATTGCCCATTGGTGTGTAGCAGGGCCAAAAAGACGCTTATTGGAAGACTTTGGATATTGGTATGAGCCTGACGGCCGTACAGAAAGTGCTCAAGCTGAATTTGAAAAAGTAGAAATACGCCCTCAGGCCTATGAATGGATACTATCTATGAGTGCGGGCTTTCCGTTTACTGTAAGCTGCGACAATCTTAACGGTGAATTTGAACCTGATCGGTTGGCTTTTATGAACAAAGTACACCAAGAGGTAGGCAGAATTTTTGTGAGTGGTTTTCCTCTGCGAGTTAGCCTTCTTTCTGACGCTTTGAGGCAGTTTTATAATCAACCAGAACTGGATTACTCAATGTTTGAAATCAAATAAAACGAGCCATGTCGCATGGCTCGCTTGGGACTGAATTTTGCTTTCACTGAATGAGCCAGGTCGTTTCGGCTTGGTTGTTGTGGCTTAATGTGTAAATTAAGGGATTGGTATTGGGTTCCATGATGTTCACGACCGCAATCAGTGATTCGCAGTGGTTTGGAACTCGCAGTTGATAATTACCGGCCCCTGATTGTAGAGCCGCTTTGAGCAGACAGTTGTCATAGTTGATAGATTCAATACCACCGCCAGCATTATCACAAACGGATATGTAGACTTGAGAAGCGGCGAGATGTGGCAGAGAAACTGTAATCTCAACATCATACACTGAAGCCAAGTTATTGCTGTGGTCGATTTGGATATCGGCGATACGAGTTGTGCTGGCTGTGACAGCGCTGGGTGTTGAGCTAGCTGTTGAGTTGATTGATCCGCTGCTAGTTTCACCGCCACCGCCACCGCCACCGCAACCGGAGATGGTCATCAGCATCGCAAACCCAAGTAACACTTTTATATGTATGTTATGCATAGCTCCGTCCCCTCTAATCTATGAATATTTTGCTGTTTTGGTAGTTTTGATACCAAGTAGGCTCAGTACGTCCACTCGAATCTTGAGCGTATTCGTCAAATTTGTCATAGGCCTCTAGAATGTTGATTTGTTCATAGGGGTGTTTCCATGAAATGGGTATCTCTATTGCCCAAGGGAGGCCTTTTTCATCGTGATAGTGAGTATCACCGCTTGATGCATCTACCCCATAGGATTTGTAGCGAGTGTCAAACTTGCTGGTTGGAGACTGGTTTTTGAGATGAATTTCTAAGCCTCTACCAGGGTATCCTCCAGAGACCTCGTGACCAATATCACCGTAGTAGTGACCAGGAGCAGCGAAGATGAAGGGATCGTAAGGAAAGCTTGGCATATCAGAGTTGTTTACGGCATTGCTAAATGAGAAGGTAAGCGTCCAGTTTGGTCGGTATGCAGTACCACAATTTTCTTGGGTTCTGAACATAGTACAAAGCTCTGCTTCACCTGACTCGACTATATCTTTTAGGTCGTCTTGAATGATGAATACCGCATCGTTCGTATCGGTTTCAAGGACAGTACCTGATTTGATTTGGTTGTTTACGTATAGTTGCACTGAGTCGGATTTGATGTCTTCCTTAGCGATATTGGGGAGACGAATTGCAAAACCTGAGTGATTATCTCCTCCAAGGGCAGCAAGTTTACCCTCGATTTTCATTCTTATAACTTGGTTATTGAGCTGATACTCTGTGTATTTCACATTCATGAGGACATCGTTCATGTCATAGTCCCCCCGCATAGGGTACTGGTCTTCATAAGCAAAGGAGGTATAGCCGCCTCCACTAGGATAGATCTCAGTGACGACACCACTTTCGGTAATGTCTACTTGATAGTCTTCGACCTCGCCTGAGGGGACGCCTCCTGTGGGACCTATACCAGAGGTGTTGGATATCCTAAAACGAGCCCAAGTTTCTCCTGTCACAGCCCAAGTTGGCACCGAAAAGAAGATATTACTGGTGGAGTTTGTCATTGAATGATCACTTATAATCTTCTCACTCGACTCAAATACACCGTCACGGTCAAAATCTATCCATGCATTCAACACTGAGTCGTTACCAGTACCTGATGCGGTGGCTATGATTTTACTCGTTTGACCTACCTGAATTGGCACTGGGAATTGGATACCATCGTCGTCATCTGAGCCGTCTGAGACATCGTCACTCAGTGGGTATGGACTACCATCGGTTTCTCCATCGATAACTGAGCCTAACTTAAGATCTGTCATACCGTGACGAGCACCTGATGATGCGAACATAGTTTGGTAGCTATCTGGTGCATCACCAAAGTCTGTATACTCTGTGGGTTCAACTGGGGCTAGAGCGCAGCGTGCACCATCATTCGAGTTGCTTGATGGGCCATAGGCAAAAAATTCAGCGGAAGAGCTGGTACCATTGATGCTGATTTTGAACACGTAGCCGTTGCTGTTGTTACTGGCATAAAAGTTACCGTCCACATCAAAATATACAGCGCCGAAAGTGAGTTTATAGCCAAGTGCATTCTTGTTGAGTAATTGATTCAGCCTTGTCGTTGTGCCTGTATTGACGTTGATCTCCCATAGGTAACCATTAGAGTCAACTGAATAGGCTAAAGCATTATCTGGATGAAAGGCTAAGTCGAAAATCGCTGGGTTTCCAAATCGGCTTGGCGGTGAAGTAAGCTCCATGATTAATGTGTCTAAATCGATGCGATAAAGACCGTAATTGGGTTTATATCCATACCAAGCGTTTTCATCCAAGGATACATCACCAACATATATAGCGGCTGGGGCGCCAGAGGGTTTCGTGACGCTCAATAATGTTTTAGTGAATGTTGAGTCAATGCGAGAAAGAGATTTGGTTCCATAATCCCAGCCATAAATAAAGTCATCGTGCTTGCTATAACCAACCCCATTTATTTTCGCGGCACCTAAATTTGAGTCAAGCGTGACGTAGCTTCCTACATCAATGTTTACTCCATAGGAGACTGGTGTACCAGTGGGGTTTTGGATGAGAAATGCCTGCGTTGGACATGACGTGAAAGGAGTCTCTGCGAGTGCGTAGGTACTCTGACTCAGTGCCAACGTAAGTAAAGAGACTTTCATTGCCAAAGGCTTTATTTTCATCGATGCTTCCTCGCTAATCTGACTTGAATATCAGCTTAATTGCACACGGCATGCCAGAATGCGAGGTATTGATATTACAGGGATTTGCGTTGAAATTCTCAATGTGAGAAGCTTGCCATTCTTTTTGAGAAGCAAACTGATTAGGCATAAGTCCCAAATGATTATTGAATATGAAGAGCAGCTCTTGGAGCTGATTGATGCAAGAATTTCCACTGCTTCCGATGACGAATTATTTGCTGGAGGCTATTTACGAGGTCATATCTCTTTGTCTGCCGCATCGTGTGAAGAGGAAGGTATCAATGATATTGATGAGTTGAAACGGCGCATACAAGCGAGTTTAGATGCTGCACGCTCTGAGTTGACCCCAGCTGACCGAACTATTGTTCATGATCTTTGGATTGAATTGGTCAACCAGTCATAGTCGAATACAGCATCGATAATATTGTAGGTTGTTCGAAATTTTTGAATATTCTGTTGTGTTTTTTGTTGTTGTTAGAGCGAGTATCTATCGATATTCTCTTGTTTGTATAATGAATGATAACAAGGAGTTTATTCATGAAAGTTGTTGCTTTTGGAGCGTCAAGCAGTTCGACCTCGATTAACAAAACGCTGGCTAGTTATGCGGCTGATTTGATCTCTGGTGCTGAAATTAAGGTTTTAAATCTCAATGATTATGAAGTCCCTTTGTTTAGTGAAGACAAAGAGAAAGAAATTGGCCAAGCCGCCGGCGCAAAGGCATTTTTATCAGATATTGCTTGGGCTGATGTTCTGATCATTTCTTTTGCCGAGCACAATGGTTCATATACCGCGGCATACAAAAACCTCTTCGATTGGGCCACGCGAATTGAAAGAAATGTGTTTGCAGATAAGCCAGCGGTTTACCTTTCCACTTCACCAGGGCCTGGCGGAGCTGCTAGTGTATTATCGGCGGCAATTGGGTCAGCTCCGTACTTTGGCGCGCAAGTAAAAGCTTCTCTTTCTATTGCTAGCTTTTACGAAAATTTTGACCTTAAAACAGGAAAATTAACCAACCCAACATTAGATGAGCAGCTAAAAACGGCTTTGGCCCAGTTGAGTATGGATTAGGCACTTTATGGCCTTTTAGCTTGTTACTGGCGGTTTCCTCTTGTTGGGCTGATAGGCATATAGGCCCAACAATTGAGCTTTCATCTCAACAATGATGTATTAGGTGATGGCTTTACCCTTTCTCAGTTTCCGTACCCACATCCGACTTGGATGAAGTTCTTCCAATACATCAATGGGTAAAGGAAGAGGATCGCCGCATATCTGTGATGCCAACGTTTCTGCTAGCAAAGGTGAGGAGGTTAATCCGCGAGATCCCAGCCCGAGCATACAAAATAGGTTGGGATACTGAGCAACCTCTTCTGCATTTTCTATTGTGCTATTGGATAAATTTAGATAAATATGTTTGATTTCATCCAAATTGCCCACATTACCGAGAAATGGCAGATGATCTCGGCTAACACAGCGAATACCTTGACGGGACAAATTGCCAGAAATATTAACTTGCTGAGGCCAATCTTGATTGGCAATACATTTGCTTAATTTGTCTGCATTTTCCTGCTGAGCAATAGGATCGAATTTGTCATCAATATTGTTTCTGTCATAGCTTGCGCCGATGCAGTGGTGGCCATTGTTAACGTTGACAGGGGTTAAATAACCATCGTAACAAACAACGGTTTTTAATCGGCTTAAATCGTTGGTTGTTGGAATATGGCTGACTTGCCCTTTAACTTGACCCAGAGGAATGGATTTGGTTTGTTTAAATTCCTGAAATTGGTGGCCATTGGCCACAATGACGGTATCATGAATAAATTCATGTTCCTTCGTTTCTAGAGTCCACTTAATACCGTCACCGTCTGGCAGCACATCGTTTATTTTGGTATTAAAATGAGCGCTAAATAGGGGATGTTCTAGCAATTCACTCACGAGCCCTTGTGTAAGTTCGGCTGGGCACAGCCATCCTCCTTTTGGATAGTGCATGCTATCGACATCGACAGGTAATCCAACTTTTTCATTTGTTTGCTCTGCATCTAAGTACTGGACAAGGTCAGTGCAGAAATGAGCTTTTTGCAATTTCTGTAGTTTGGAGCGTGACTTTTCACACCACATCAATTGAGTAACCCCACACCAATCGTGGTCGAATGATACAGAACTTGCCACTTGCTGGATAAATTGTCGAGCATACAAAAATGCAGGCGCAAAGACTCTTGAGACTCCTGTATGTGTTTCATTAAGTAAGGGGTATACGGCCCCTTGGCGATTACCTGAAGCGCCTTGTGCGGGGTGTGGATCTTGACAATATAAACTGACTCTTTGTCCTCTACGTATCAGTGCTTTTGCTAGCGTTGCACTGGCAATCCCCCCACCAATAATGGCAATGGATTCAGTTGAACTGCTTCGGTGGCGCTGAAACCAAGGTTTGTAGTTAGTGTATGATTGTCTCTGAGCTATATGACCAGCTATCATCTCTCGTTTGGTACCAAAGCCTTTGACTTTTTTCATCGTAAAACCCGCGTCTACTAATCCCCGTCGAACAAAACCAGCGGAGGTAAAAGTAGCGCAGGTACAATGTTGTTTAGCCAGCCTAGCCATACCGTCAAACAGTGTTTGGTTCCACATTTCAGGGTTTTTGCTTGGTGCAAAGCCGTCTAAAAACCAAGCATCAATTACGCCGTCTCTGCTAACCGGGACTTTGGGTAAACAGTCTTTTATATCGCCAAACCATAGATCAAGTGTCACCATACCATTGGCGAGCACAACACGATGGCATTCAGGGACTGCTGCGGGATAGTATTGCTGTAATTGCTCCGCATATTGGGCAAGCTCTGGCCAAGCGCTGTGAGCTTTGATTATGTCTTCTTGGTTTAGAGGATACTTCTCAAAACTCACAAAATGCAGTTCTTTTAGTGGCGAATCTGGGTTTTGACTTCTAAATTCTTCAAACCACTGCCAAACAGCAAGGAAATTGAGACCAGTTCCAAAGCCTGTTTCTCCTATAACAAATCGACGTTGGTCATAATCTTGCCATCTTTGAGGGAGATTATTTTGTTGGAGAAAAACGTAGCGTGTCTCTTCCAGACCATTAACGTTGGAGAAATAGACATCATCGAACTGGTCTGACACTGGAGTCCCTGAGTCATTCCAGCCCAATTGAGCATTGGTAATAGAAGTCATAATGTGTGAAATTTTGTGATGAAGACAATAAACTGGTTGCGATTGTACGGTTTTATGGGAAAGCTGACCACTTTTAACCGACAACTTAGTTATCATCTAGCTGATTTTTGAATTATAGGAATGTCATAATGAAACGAGTCGTAATCACCGGTATGGGTATTGTTTCAAGTATCGGTAACAACGTCGAAGAAGTTTTAGCGTCTCTTAAAGCAGGTAAATCTGGCATTACTGCCTCTGAGCAGTTCAAAGAACAAGGCCTACGTTCTCAAGTTTGGGGTGACTTAAAAATCAACCCAGCAGAATACATAGACCGTAAACAGATGCGCTTTATGGGTGATGCGGCTGCATATGCATACCTATCAATGCAGCAAGCGATAGAAGATGCAGGCTTAACTGATGAGCAGGTATCCAATGACCGTACAGGTATTGTTGCCGGCTCTGGCGGTGCTTCTGCGTTGAACCAAGCTTTAGCGGTTGACACGATGAGAGAGAAGGGGGTCAAACGTGTTGGCCCGTATATGGTACCACGTACTATGTCATCGACTGTATCTGCGTGTCTTGCGACACCTTTTAAAATTCGTGGTGTGAACTACTCAATGAGCTCAGCTTGTGCGACATCAGCACATTGTATTGGGCATGCGATGGAGCTTATTCAACTAGGCAAACAAGATATCGTTTTCGCTGGTGGTGGTGAGGAGCTAGATTGGACACAAACCATGATGTTTGATGCCATGGGTGCTCTTTCAACTAAATACAATGACACTCCAGAAAAAGCGTCGCGCACTTATGATGCCGAACGAGATGGTTTCATCATTTCTGGTGGCGGCGGTATGCTTGTAATTGAAGAACTTGAGCATGCTCTAGCTCGCGGCGCAAAAATCTATGGTGAGATTGTGGGCTATGGTGCGACGTCTGATGGCTATGACATGGTTGCTCCTTCTGGTGAAGGTGCGGTTCGTTGCATGAAGATGGCAATGCAGGATGTTGATCGCATTGACTATGTCAATACTCATGGTACGTCTACGCCTGTTGGTGATGTTAAAGAACTTGGCGCTATTCAAGAGCTGTTTGGCAATGACAGCCCTGCGATTTCAGCAACGAAAGCGATGACAGGGCACGCTTTGGGCGCTGCAGGTGTTCATGAGGCTATTTATTCAACACTGATGCTAGATAACAACTTTATCGCACCAAGTATTAATATTGAAAACCTAGACGAAGCGGCTAAAGGGCTCGATATTGTAACGCAAACTCGTGAAACAGAGCTAACAACGGTGATGTCAAATAGTTTTGGTTTCGGTGGGACAAACGCCACCTTAGTGATCAAAAAGTACCAAGCATAATCTCACGATTTCGTGAACAGTATTTTAAATACTGACGTCTGATATTGTGCCCAGCGAATGCTGGGCATTTTCATTGTGATTACTGACTCTTTGTTCATATATTAGCTAATGCTCGACACCAGTCGTGCTTTTTTGCACAATCGTACCAGTATCTAACTGCGAACCTGTTAAACCATGAAAATCTTAATAGATGAAAATATGCCTTATGCTGAGCAATTGTTCAGTCAAATAGGGGAGGTTGTTCTAAAACCCGGCCGTACACTTACTCCTGACGATCTTATCGATGTTGATGCACTTATGATTCGCTCAGTCACTCAAGTTAATGAGGCTTTGCTGTCAAAGGCAAATAAGCTCCAGTTTGTCGGGACTGCAACCGCTGGCATGGACCATGTAGATAAGACATTGCTTGAGAAAAAAGGCATCTTTTTTACTGCAGCACCAGGATGCAATAAAGTCGGTGTTGCCGAGTATGTGGTTAGTGTCATCATGGTCTTGGCTCAGCAGAACGGCTTCTCTATCTTTGATAAAACGGTTGGCATTATTGGTGCTGGTCAAGTTGGTAGCTACTTACAGAAATGCCTTCAAGGTATTGGGATTAAGGTGCTTATTAATGATCCGCCCAAAGAAAAAGCGGGTGATTTACGCGTCTTTACGCCTATAGATGTACTGCTTGAACAAGCGGATATTATTACGCTTCATACTCCAATCATTCGAGATGGAGAATATCCCACTTATCACCTTTTCGATCAAAACGTATTGAGTCAATTACGTTGCGACCAAATTTTAATCAATGCTGCGAGAGGCCCTATAGTTGATAACGATGCGTTAAAAACGCGTTTAAACAAGCGAGATGGTTTTATCGCTGCCCTCGATGTTTTTGAATTTGAACCTAAGGTTGATATGGAGCTGCTGCCTTTGCTAGCATTTGCTACCCCTCACATAGCAGGGTATGGCCTTGAGGGTAAGGCTCGCGGTACAACAATGATTTTTAATCGTTATTGTGAATTTTTGAACAAAAATTTATCTGTACAAGAGAATAATCTGTTGCCGAAAGCACCCGTTCCTCAATTGGTCTTAGAACGGGAATGGGATGAAGAAATTTTGCATAACTTGACGCAGCTTGTTTACGATGTGCGCAAAGATGATGCTCTTTTCCGTCGTGAAATAGGTAGCGAGGGTGCCTTTGATAGAATGCGTAAAAACTATTGGGATCGCAGAGAATACAGTGCAGTAACGCTAAGAGGCAATACAGAAACAAATCTTGGGCCACTAGCAGAATTAGGTTTTCAAATTGAGGTGAGTCAATGAGCCAAAAATATAATGTTGTCGTTTTAGGCGCTACTGGGGCAGTAGGTGAAGCTATTTTGGAAGTACTTCAGGAGCGTAAGTTTCCTGTTGGCGATATTTTCCTTTTGGCTAGTGAACGAAGTGAAGGAAAAACCTATCGCTTTAATGGTAAAACAGTAAGAGTTGAAAATGTTGAAAACTTTGATTGGTCTCAAGCTCATATTGGTCTATTTTCTGCTGGTGGGGACCTTTCTGCCAAATGGGCGCCGATTGCAGCTGAAGAAGGTGTGATTGTCATTGATAATACATCCAACTTTCGATATGACTACGATGTACCTCTTGTTGTTCCTGAGGTTAATCCTGAGGCTATTGCTGAATTTCGTAATCGTAATATTATTGCCAATCCAAACTGCTCAACAATCCAAATGCTTGTTGCTTTAAAGCCAATTTATGATGCTGTTGGTATCGACCGAATCAATGTTTCAACATATCAGTCAGTTTCTGGAGCAGGAAAGTCTGGGGTTGATGAACTCGCTGGCCAAACGGCTAAGTTACTTAACGGTTTACCTGCAGAAAATGAACAATTTTCACAGCAAATTGCTTTTAACTGTATCCCACAAATAGATAAGTTTATGGATAACGGCTACACCAAAGAGGAAATGAAAATGGTGTGGGAAACACAGAAGATTTTCAATGATGCTGCGATTACGGTTAATCCGACATGTGTACGTGTGCCAGTATTTTATGGCCATGCTGAGTCTGTTCATATCGAAACTCGTTCACCTATCGATGCGCAGGATGTCATTAATTTACTCGAGCAGACCGAGGGTATCGAAGTCTTTCAAGGTGAAGACTTTCCAACACAAGTGCGTGACTCTGTGGGGAAAGATCATGTTATGGTTGGGCGGATTCGTAACGATATTAGTCATCATAGTGGCCTTAATTTGTGGGTGGTTGCCGATAATGTGCGTAAAGGTGCCGCAACTAACGCTGTCCAGATTGCAGAAGTGTTAATTCGAGACTACTACTAACGTGATAAATGTGATTGTGGATATTTAGCCAGATAAGTGTCATAGCAAAGCCTGACGTTCACGTGAGGCTTTTTTAATCTAATTTCCAAAATTAGCGAAAGATTAGTGTGAATATGGCGCTAGCCACACATTTTTTAGCTATACGTCTATAGTTTTAGCGTGTTTATCCGATATATTTAACAGATTATTACAGTAAAATTTATTGAGCACATAGCTGAGCCTTCTATGCTTCGAATTTTTAAGTGTCTAGTACTGCTTTTTGCTTTGGCGGTCATGACTCAGACATCGATTGTCAGTGCGGAAAACATTCGTCTAACGGGACCAGACGGCGAGTTTCAAGCTGCGCCAAGGTATTCTGACTCTGTTCCACAACAAAGGCGCAATATCAATGAGCCGTCACGGTTCTATGGACCGACTACATCTCAAGAAACGCTTTGGTCTATTGCAAGTCGTATACGTCCTTCAGCCAATGTTACTGTCCAGCAAACGCTACTTGCCGTATACCAACTTAATCCACAAGCTTTTGCCAATCAAAACATCCATGAATTGATTCCCGGCAGTACACTTCGCATTCCATCACTTGCTCAAACGCAAAGTGTGTCTACTCAAGAAGCGGTCAATATAATGGCGGCTCATCAGGCTCGTTTATCGGGTAACGCCGTTGCCAGCCGGCCACAGCCTCAGGAAAAGTCTCAACCTCCACAGACCTCTCCAGTTGAACAAGGGACCATGCCCAATGAATCCACGGGTAATGAAAGTACCGAAAAACCTAAAAGTAACTTAGAAAACATTGTCCAAAAAGAGCATAAACATCAAGTAACAACGTTAGAAAAGCAACTTGAAAACTCTGAGAGTGAACTGCTGGCGTTAGAGGAAAAAAATCATAGACTTAGACTGATGTTGGCTGACGTTCAGTCAGAAGTCGACGTACTAAAAGATGAGCTTGGTGACGAATCACGTATTCGTAGTGAAGTTGAAAAATTAATAGAAGCCGAGCGAGAAAGATTAGCTGAAGAGCAAAGACTCAAGCCTTCTGCGTTGGATGATTTACTTTCTAGTACCGCCTTTGTTGCGGTTATGGCTATTGTTCCGGGGCTACTTATTGGCTTAGTACTTATGACGCTTCTCGGTCGTCGTAAGAAAGAATCCACTGAGCAATCGCAAGTTGCTCCAGTCACAGAACAGGCAGCACCGCCTGTTGCACCAGTTGCGCCTCCACCAATCGACGAAGATGTCGAGGACGATTTGTTACTCGATGATGATTTATTCGGAGATTCTTCAGATGAGGAACAGTTGTTCTCTGATGAACTTGAAGAAGGAGACTCGGATGAAGATGATGTCTTCGCAGACCTAGAAGAAAATGATCTTGATTTTAATCTTGAAGGTGAAGATGGGGAAGATCCCTTTGCAGGTATCGGTGATGATGGAGAGTTGGACGAATCTCTTGCCGAATTAGATGAAACTACAGATGATGGAGATGGTGCGCTAGGTCTTGACGAAATGGAGCGAGCGCTGGATGAAGTGGTTGCTGATGGAGAGGCACAAGATGATAGTTTCGATCTGTCCGATGGTAGCGACGAGTCTCAAAATGAATTGGATTCCTTATTAGCCTCCGACGAAGACTCTGAAGATTTGGGGGCCGCTGAGTTAGATCAGTCTTTACTTGATGATTTGTTTAGTGAAAGTGACTCGGGTGATGACTTAGATTTTGATTCCTTGCTTGATGAATCAGAGGTATCCACGGATTTGGATACTGAAGCAACGGATTTGTTGGATGAGCTCATTGACGAAAGCGATGATGTCGAGCTGCCGGGTGATACTGACCTACTAGATGAAGGCCTTACTGAAGACGCTGTACAGGTTTCTGAGGACAGTACGGATTTGTTGGATGAGCTCATTGATGAGAGCGATGATGTCGAGCTACCGGGTGATACTGACCTACTAGATGAAGGCCTTACTGAAGACGCTGTACAGGTTTCTGAGGACAGTACGGATTTGTTGGATGAGCTCATTGATGAGAGCGATGATGTCGAGCTACCGGGTGATACTGACCTATTAGATGAAAGCCTTACTGAAGACGCTGTAGAGGTTTCTGAGGACAGTACGGATTTGTTGGATGAGCTCATTGATGAGAGCGATGATGCCGAGCTACCGGGTGATACTGACCTACTAGATGAAGTCCTTACTGATGACTACAGCGGTGACTCATCTGAAGAGCTTGCTGGTGATATCGACAGTTCATTTGATGAACTTATTGCTGATGATGGCCTCGATATAGACTCCACTGAAACGTTAGATGAACTTCTGCTTGATGATCAAGAGGAGCCTTTAGTCGACGAACTTGGTGACGATGGTACCAACCTGTTTGAAGAATTGGCCGATATTGACAGCCAGAGTGATATTTCCTCAACTACTGGTTTAGACGAAACTCCAGAGTCCTTGGTTGATAACAAGGAAACCCAGCCCGCTGAAGAAAACTTTTCCAGCGAAGATTTTATGGATGACATGTTGAGTGCAGCCCCTGAGGGAGACCCTCTGCTGGATGAACTTGAAATGTCTGCTGATGAAGAAAATAGTCAAGAAGAGATTGTTAATCAGTTTGACACCGACATAGGCTCTACAGAGCCAGAGCCAGAGCCAGAGCCAGAGCCAGAGCCAGAGCCAGAGCCAGAGCCAGAGCCAGAGCCAGCTGAAAATGATGCGGCGACAGCTCCAGAGGGTGCAGGTGACGATGAGACAGATGCGCAGTTAGAGCCAAGTAAAGAATCAACGTCTGATCGCGTCGAAGCCCCAGTTGCTGAAGGCAACATCGAAAATATTGATCCTTTGTCTAGTTCTGTATCGGATAACGCTTCTTCTGAGGGTGGAGAGGCTGTTGAAGACGATATTCTTGCTCAGCAAGAGCAAGCAGGCACTCCTAAAAAAGATCAAGAACAGTCGATAGAGTCTGAAGAAACAGGCAATGGTGAGTCATCGGCATTGGAAGGTACTGTTGAAGAGGGCGAAACCTCCTTAGACGCTGAACTTGAAGCGCCCGCTGCGCTTGATGAAGATGCCGATCTTGAGCCCGATGCTCTCGACGAGTCGCCAGAAGAATTTGATGAGCCAGAGATGGCGGAGTCTTCTGATGCGCCCAGTGAAGCTGAGTCTGAAGCGCTTGCTGCGCTTGATAGCCAGAGATGGCGGAGTCTTCTGATGCGCCCAGTGAAGCTGAGTCTGAAGCGCTTGCTGCGCTTGATGAAGATGCTGATCTTGAGCCCGATACTCTCGACGAGTCGCCAGAAGAATTTGATGAGCCAGAGATGGCAGAGTCTTCTGATGCGC